>RAYO01000029.1 GCA_003612335.1 bacterium 1xD42-67 | reverse complement strand
CCTCCAGTGGGAGGAAGGACAGGAACACCTCCTGCGGGAGGAAGGGCAGGAGTCCCTGGAGGCAATTCAGGCACACCGTAAACCTCTAATGGTGGGTAATTTGATGATTGAGGCAGTCTAGCAAGACCATTGAAAAGATATGTCCAACACGCAGCCCTTACACCATCATTCAACGCTTGACGCAAATCGACGGAACCTGTATCCACCATTTGAAACAGAAGACTGTTAAAGAATCCTGACCATCCGGATAACTCCAACACATTCAGCAAACTCATTTGCGCAATGGAGACACCAAGCACCGAACTGCCGAGTGAAAATATACCATATGAAACTAGTCCTGCGATACCTCCCCTAAAGCCACCTGTTAACGCTCCTTTAAAAGCAGCGCCACTACCCCGAAGAACGATTCTCCTCTGTCAAAAGCATCTTTTGCCGCTAATAGCCCTGTCGTTACAGCACCTGCGACAGCTCCACCAATTACGAAAAGACCTAAAAAACCGACTCCACTGAATGCTAAAGCACCTACCACAGCAATAGCAACCAGACCACCTACAACTTGTGCAAAGAAACCAAAAGCATTTTCTTTCGCCTCCTGAATGGCATCTTCAATTTTCGCAAATGCAGTATGCACCCAGCCTTCAACTGTTGAAAAGAGGCCTGCTTTGGCATTATATAGGGAGGATTGTAGATAGCTGCTTTTTACATATCTATCTGCCATGCGCATTTTAGCCATAACCAATTCTTGCTTCGGTGATGAAAAACCGATGTTACGAGCTTTAAAATGTGCTCCCAAATTTGCTCGAATAACAACTGGTTTTTCAGAACCAATAATGATACCGTCTTCATCGAGCATCTGTACCTGTCCGTTGCTACCTCCCAGCAAAGACATCTCACCAGGGTAAAGATTCATCTCCTTCCCATGCTCTGTCACAAAGGACCGTTTGGCTGGATCACTCATTCTGTCGCAGTCTCCGCCATTAGTGCGGACGCAGTTAACTGCAATCGCAGTCTTCTCATCATAGTTGGGGCAGTAGAGAGACACCCGGGTTCCCACTTTGGGCATACAGTACATAAAGTTCCCGGTTTCCGGTCGCCAAGTATAAGGGTATGGCCCACCAGGATTCCAGCCTGCGTCAATATCCAGCTTCAGCTTTAATGTCTCTCGCGCGGTCTCCAGCACTTCTCCCAACAGTGTCATACCGCTGATTTTCTCGTTGTAGAGCACCTTTCCCCAGCCAAGCCCAGGACGGCCAAGGCGATATGTAAAAATCAACTCTCCACGTTCAAGTATAGCATACTTTTCAGAAATAATAAAGGGTTGTCCTTTGAAAACTGTATACCACCCCAAATCACACAGTTGGGGGCTCTCCACATCATAATAAAAGAAATCAGTTTTACTATAGCCCGCCGCAGAGCCGCCCAACTCATAGTACCGCTGGCTGATTCCGCTGGTATAGGTGTCCTCTGGAAACTCGCAGGTAAAAGAACGCTCCGGGAACCCAAACCACAGCCGGGGGAGGCCGCGGTGAGTTTCCGGCACCAGAACACCGCCGCAATGGCTGGCCATGCGCATCAGAAACTCCCAGTCCGTTTCCCGATATTGGATCACAGGCTTGCCCAAAGTCTTGTCTTCGCCCACGGTGCAGATGGCCGCACCGCCGCTGTACTCAGAGCAGACCTGCCCCGCCACCTGACTGTAGGTTCGACCCACATCCTGAAAGCTGCGGCTGCGGACCTCCCGATCCATCAGGCAGGTTCCGGAAAGAAGCTCTACATGGAACCGGTTATAACCGCCAACCTGCACCAGTTCCGCTTCCCGAATCACTCCAGCAAACAGGCACTTTTCTGTACCGGTCTCGTCCAGGGTAAGAATATTCTGCTCCCGGCCAGCCAGCGCACCGCTGAGCTGCTCCAAAGCGTTTTCCCCAGCCTCACCCTCTACGATGGCCCAGCCGTGGGCGTTCACGCCGACATACAGTTTTAGTGCGGTCAGGTGTTCAATATTTAATGCTCCACTCATTCGCAGAGTAGTGTGATTAGTGGTAATCATATATTCCCATCTCCCGCCCTATTAAGAAATTTTTCTTAAAAAATTGCATTATGATACACAAATTTCAGTTCAAGGGTGTTTCCCTAATAATGGAATACTGTATCCCGTCAAATGCTTTTCCATAATGCTTATCTTCATGTTCCATTATGAATTTCAAGGCCACGTAATTGGATGGTAGCGGAATATTATTGCTTTTCATAATCTCTTCGGCTTCGTCTATATTATGCAAGCAAGACGGTGTAAACGGCTCTTCCATATGTCCCCAATCATCAACAATAACACCATAAATCTTATCAATTAGATCACTAATCACCCTGAAATTTGCGCGTTTCTTGCGATATAAATGTTGCAAACAGATAAAGTTATCTTCACTCAATTCATACCAATAACCAATGGTATGTATTTTGTCCATCATATCTTGATAGGAATCATATGGAAGAACAGATTCCGGCGTTAAATCGCAAACTCGTTTTACCCATCGTTCAATATCTTCAGTTGATGTAATTTCCCAAAGCTCTTTTAACACCCATGTCCAGTCAGTAATGCTCTCTCCATAAAAGACTAAACACTCTTCAAAACATAGGTTAAGATAAGCCGCGCGTCCTCTCTTAGAAACTTTCTCAAACTTATGACCTTTGGGGGCGCAAAAAAAGCTATTCATTAATTTCCTCCTCAGTACCAGCCTCGACTCCAGCGATGACCGAAAAAAGGTTGCCTTGCCAATCAATGACCCATCCCGAAAGACCATCCGCAACAGCCCCCTTAAAGGCATAAGTGCAGTTTTCACAAGCATTTATAAGCAAATCTTTAGCGTTTTTATTTAAGTTTATGGTACATAGGTAAAGATCATCAAGATTTGCCCCTCCTTGAAGTGCCTTATATATTGCAGCGTTTTCTGCACAATTGCCAAGAAGGAACTCATTCAATGGTCCATCAGGCCATAGCGTTGAAATTCGAGCATCTTTCACTCCAAGGCCCAAATATTCTCTGTTTACCCCGTAATAATATTTTCCGCTCTGGGCATCAAAAACAACCGAAACCTTATTTACTTGCTTGCGAGCATTTGAGCTATATGTAGATTTAGTTTCTTCCCACCACTGCATTGCCTTCCCGCTCAATTGAGAAACTGTGGGTATTTGAGAAGTACCTCCATTAAGGAATGCGCTAATCTTTGCACCATTATTCTGGAAGAAATTTGTCAAACCGCTTTGCCACTTAACTAATTGTTTTATCAAAGGCAGGCCATTCAATTTATGGATAAACTGTTGCACTGGTTTAAGCTGCATCAACTTATCACTGCCCCAGAAAAATAGTGCGGACGTTACACCATTAAATGTACCTGTAGATAGCACTTGGCTCCAGTTTATCTCACTCCATGTACTGCCGTTCCAAAGTTGGCGTGCTATATTTGTTCCTGCTCCTGTAACAAATCCTGTTCCTCCCATTACACCTACTCGTGCTGCTCGGATTAAAAACTTAGATTGGAACAACTTTGGTATTCCTTTTAGAAAGAATTTGCTACTCGAAACGCCACCAAAAATTGCACCTGTTGTTGCACCAGAAAGGCCCGAAAAGAAGTAATCTCCAACGCTACTGACTTCACCAGTTAGTATATCACCTATTGCGCAACTACCGACTGCAACACACCCTCCAACTATAGCACCTGTAACCATAGCAGATGCCGTTGACGCTGCCATTAGGCCAGTTCCAACAGCCAAAAGTCCTATACCTGTGCAAGCCAATGCCACAATTGCCACGGCAGCTAAACCAGCAACAATTCCGAGAAACAATCCTCCAACATCAAAAGAACTTTCTTGAGGTTCGTCATTGCAAGGAGCATATTCTACACAGTTACAGCCCACCGCATTCGTCGCAAGTGCGCTCAAATCATATTGACCAGATTGCATTACACTTGCCTTTACATCACCTGTTTGAATGTTACATATCTCGGTCACAACTTCACCAACATTTGCTTGGGCAAAAGCTGTCGCAGCTTCTAGTACAACATCTTTAATGGCAGCAATAATAATAGCTTTATCAGTGGCAAAAAGAATACCATTATCGTCTGACACTAAAATATTGCCTAGTACATTTCCCATCGATCCACCAATCAAAGACATTTCATCAGGATAGAGATTCATCTCTTTCTCGTGTTCTGTCACAAAGGATCGTTTAGCTGGATCACTCATTCTGTCGCAGTCACCGCCATTAGTGCGGACGCAGTTAACTGCAATCGCTGCCTTCTCATCATAGTTGGGGCAATAGAGGGAAACACGGGTTCCAACTTTGGGCATACAGTACATAAAGTTCCCGGTTTCCGGCCGCCAAGTATAAGGGTATGGTCCACCAGGATTCCAGCCCGCGTCAATATCCAGCTTCAGCTTTAATGTCTCTCGCGAGGTCTCCAGTACTTCTCCCAGCAGTGTCATACCGCTGATTTTCTCGTTGTAGAGCATCTTTCCCCATCCGAGCCCAGGGCGGCCAAGACGGTATGTAAAAATCAATTCTCCGCATTCCAATCGAGCGGATTTTTCTGAGATGATAAAGGGTTGTCCTTTGAAAACTGTATACCATCCCAAATCGCACAGTTGGGGACTCTCCACATCATAATAGAAGAAATCGGCCTTACTATATCCCGCCGCAGAGCCGCCCAGCTCATAATAACGCTGGCTGATTCCGCTGGTATAGGCATCTTCCGGGAACTCGCAGGTAAAAGAACGCTCCGGGAACCCAAACCACAGCCGGGGGAGGCCACGGTGAGTTTCCGGCACCAGGACACCGCCGCAATGGCTGGTCATGCGCATCAGAAACTCCCAGTCCGTCTCCCGGTATTGGATCACAGGCTTGCCCAAAGTCTTGTCCTCGCCCACGGTGCAGATGGCCGCACCGCCGCTGTACTCAGAGCAGACCTGCCCCGCCACCTGACTGTAGGTTCGGCCCACATCCTGAAAGCTGCGGCTGCGGACTTCCCGATCCATCAGGCAGGTCCCGGAAAGGAGCTCTACATGGAACCGGTTATAACCACAAACCCGCACTAGTTCCGCTTCCCGAATCACTCCAGCAAATAAGCACTTTTCTACACCGGTCTCATCCAAGGTAAGGATATTCTGCTCCCGGCCAGCCAGCGCACCGCTGAGCTGCTCCAAAGCGTTTTCCCCAGCCTCGCCCTCTACGATGGCCCAGCCGTGGGCGTTCACGCCAACATGCAGCTTCAGTGAGGTCAGGTGTTCAATATTCAATGCTCCGTTCATTCGTAGAGTAGTGTGGTTGGTGGTTATCATGTCTAGCCTCCTCCTCTAATCTTCATCCTCCTGGCCGCTGCGTACAATTTCAATTAAACCATTGTATTTACAGACCAGAAAAGAACGTGTTGTCAACGCAGGTTCGCCCTCCTTGCCAATATGGGTATCATCATGGGTATCGTCCCAAACATTGACAATTATGGGCACACAGGGGGTTCCTGTAACCGTCCCACTGGCGGCTTCGCCGGTAAAGGAACCGTCAGGATTCCGCGGCGCTTCTTTTACATAGCTCACGCTGCCCCCTGTGGGATTATCAGGACTGGAGCATACACCGAAGGAAGGAATGTTTTTCTCTACAACACAGTCCTTTTTATACATAATGGGCTTTTTCAACGTATAAACACCATGGCAAAGCGGGAGGTTTAACCGCCTACAGTGCGAACCAAACTGGCAATGCAACAAGGCTCCACGCACCACATATGCGGGGTTTTGTCTATCATACTCTGCCTGGTACTCAGCCATTTTTTCTATGATCTCTTCCTCTTTTTCGCTGGGGGCCGGAGGGTCATCCGCTTGCTGATCATCAACCAGCTTTTCAATTTCAGCGGCGGTCACATCCATCCCATCAGCCTGCATCCTTTCGGCCATAGCCTGATACATTTGCTGTTCAGTTTCGACTCCAGAAGTCTGTTCAGCAGCAGTTCCGGTAGTAGACTCAACCATCCTTGTTTTCTCCCTTCACTGTTTGTAGTGGCGTAATTCCTATACCGCGTGCCCCTCGTTTCAGCATACTCTCCAGAATATCCATCCGTATCACAGTATAGGTACTTTTCATGTCCGCAAGTTGAAATATGCTTGTATCTCCAACAGGCTCCAAATTAATGACTCCCTTAACCAAAACACTTTTATCAAGATTCCACTCGCTGCCTGTAGCTAAACATGGAATTTGCTTTAGTATGGGAAGATAATAGGTTTCCCGCTGCGGGGTTTCCATATCCAGCAAAATAATCTGCTTCGATATGATCTGTGGTTCATAGAGTGTTACTACTTCCATGCACTTTTTTGAAAGAAGCAAAAATGGAGAGGAGATCGCATCAATAAACACAACATGGGGATTTGGGCGTATGTTCAGGATTTGCCTTCTTGAAATCTTATGGGAGCATCCTGGGCGTATATTTCGGGGGTCGATTTTCCCGCTCCAGTTCAAGAACTCAGGGCTGTCCACATAGCGGGGGTCGCTGTGCAGCAAAAAGTAATTCATGTTTCCCGCCTCCATTGATAGAATGACAATTGCTTTTCCATATATGGACCAACAGTAAATTGGACTTCTGGCATAGTGTCAATTCCATCCAGAGAAAGCCTATCTAAGCAAAGTGGCACCAAGCCCTGCAGCAATCCGGTCGCTGTGGCATAGTAGTTTAGCTGGTATGCCTTTTTAAGCTCCCACAACTCATATTCCTGAACCCGAATTACGGATTGTCTCAGAGTTGAGGCAATCACATCAAAATTGGTATCAAGATTCTGCAGTAGCAATGAAAAATCCCATTCAGATGCCGCCTCACTATCATCAATCAGGAAGCGTTCATCATAAACATCAATGCGGAAAGCATATTTTTCAAGAAGTAAGTTACTCTGCAGCAAAGAAAAGCTGATATATGCTATTGCGCCCTTCTTTTCTGCGCTCTGCATACAGGCAGCTTCGTCAACTGCTTCCTGTAGCGCGTTGAGAAGGCCATCGCTTAACAGTTCAATATTATCCTTCATACAGAGTACAATCTGATCCAGGTCCGTCAAAAATCTTTGCTGCAAGGGTTCCGACACCAGGGAGGCTAATTCTTCCATTCGCTCCATCATTGCACTTCCTATTCGATGTGAACCTGGGCGCCATCCAGATGTATTTCATCTTGAATCGTCATCTTCGTTTGCCCCTGCTCTAGTACAATGGATTCAGGCGCAATTACGCTGACGGATTGCTCCAAGCTTGCAATCTGGATCGCTTCATCGGATTTGATGAAAACAGATTTGTCGCTGGTGATGCGTATGCCCTCTTCATCCAAAATTTCAATGCTCATGCCTTTGTTGTTGGTGAAGACCAGAGATGTTGGGGTGAACAGAACTTCCTTGTTATATTTGCTTTTTAGCGATTTGTGGTCGGGATTCACTCTGGCATCACTGCACTCCTCGGACAGGTGGACTGCGCTGATAATGTACGCCTCACTCTCCTGGGCACCGGGCATATACAGCCGCACAGAGTCGCCCTCCTCCGGCATACAATACCACCCTGTTCCATCAGGCGAAGAGTAGACGGTGGAGTAGGGAAACCATTTCTTGTTGCTCTGGATGCCATCAACCGCAACTTGTACTTGGACAGTATCCCGGGTTATGCCGACAATATTTGCATCCAACGAGGCCCCAATGGCTTTCTCATTGAACTGTTTGACAGCCTGCAATCCCGCCTTGGATTTGAGCTTATAGTGGTGGACCATTTCACGGCCATCCAGCTCGCTCTGCACGTCAAAAATATAGTATGTCTGCCCATGGAAGGGGAAGCTGTCTCCAATTTCGTAGATCTCCCGGCTGACCGCCTCCATGCAGAGCGCATCCGATTCAATCAGCGACAAAACCTTGTTTTTGGTTTTCAGCAGATAGTCATCCGTTTCCTTCTTCAGTGTGTATGTGTCCTTTGACAGATCAATACCGCTCTTCCCGTCCGGGAACCCAAAGTAGAAGTGCATTCCTTCCTTACGGTAGGCCGGAACAAGGTTGTCGTTGAAATGGCTGGCCAGGCGTTTGGCAAACTCCCAATCCGTTTCATGGTATTGAACAATGAGGTTGCCAATCTGCTCCCCGGCCCCGACAGACATAGCATGGCCTGCATCCTGATAATATTGCTCATTGTACTTCAGAACGGCATCGTAAGTGGATTGGTCATTCTGGAATACCCGGGTATGCGGCACCAGATCCATATAATAGCTCCCGCTGACAGCGTCCAGAGTCAGCAGCCGCAAATCTCCCTCCACCCGGACCTGCACGTTGGTGGAGACTCCGCAGAAGAAGGTGTAGTCCGCTCCGCCTTCGTCAATCAGAAGCAGCTTAACCTGGATGTCATTCTGGCCAGTCTGCACATACTTCTCTTCATCCTCGGCTCGAATATGCCCGACAAAGCGCAGGGTCGCATGGTCGTTGAGCTTCTTATGTACCCGGCAGGACAGCACATCCAGCGTCTGAAATGGATCCAAAACAATACGATAATCCCGCATGACTACACCTCCGTTGTTTTATCCTGAATTGAGCGAATCACCTGGAAGGCCGCGCTCTTCCATGCCTCCATATCCGCAATCGCGCAGTTGAAAATTCCGTGCATCAGATTGCCGCCGATGGAAGTGATGAACACGATATAATAAATCTGCGTGTCGATTCCGTGTCCCTTGAACTCGAACCAGGAGAGCATGGTTTCGCCCAGCGGCTCTGTTGCGGACTCATAGAAGATATTGGCCGGGTTCACCTTCTTGAGGATCGCCTTCATTCCGTCGGCGGCAGACTGCATCTGGACGGGCTTGATAGGCTTGTCAAACAGGTTGAACGCAAAGTTGGTGCTGCCCAGCAGGTCGGTCTTGATAATCTGTGGCCGTTGCTCAGAGGGATATTTGATCCGGGCAATCTTGGAGGGCATGTCCACAAAGGACCCCGGCAGCCAGATGGACATTTTCTCCTTGAACAGCATGGTTTCCTTAAACGCAAGCTGTTCACCGTTGATGGTGATGCCATCGCCGTGGATGTCTTCCCCCTGTGCCTTTTCCTTTCGGCGCAACTCAATGATTTGTTCATCCAAAAATTCCATTTGATATCCCCCTAACATTTTTGTTGTATTTAAGGGCAGACCCCATCACTGGGGCCTGCCCTGTTTCGCAGCTGTTACCGCCGTTTCTTCGACAGTATCACGCCCCATATCACAAGATAAACCAGTATGTACGCCGCCGACAGCGCCAGGGCAAGCACATATTTCTGCCGAAGCCCGGCGGTGTAGCTCTCGGCGGTCTGCTCTGGCTCCACGGTGATGTAGGTGCGGTCGCTGGGGATGCTGAGTACCCGGCGGGTGACGGGAACGCCTTCCTTCACGGTTTCCTGGCCCAGCTCCCGGGTGATGGCCCGGTCGGACCACTCATAGCCGCTGCCGTCTGTGGCCCGGTAGTAGACCATGTAGACGGTCTTGGTGGGGTTCATGCGGCGGTCGCGGCTGTAGGCGGAGGTGTTCCGAACCTGGATGGGGAGGACTTGGTAGGGTTCAAAAGTGCGGGTACCGTTGTCCTGGTAGCTGTATGCTGAGGGGATTGTAAACAGTCCTTTTGCGGACAGGTAAATCATCACGGCTGCCAAAATCAACAGCATAAGGCCAACTACAAGAATAACGAATTTTACTCTTTTAGTACTCATATATCCCTCCAATCCGCTCATCACTTTAATTGTTTACTGATAGAAATTAATTTTCATAATTGCCGATAGACCCCAATCGTGCAGAACAAAACATCCCTCCATTTTACATAAATCTGAAACTCTTCCACATTGTACTAGATAAAATTGATTCAGATACATAGCCCTTTATATATATGTCTCGATTCTCGCCATGCGGAAGCTCCTGATATATCATGTTGCGTTTGACTTGAGTCCTCAATTGGGAGTACTTCTTCATCAGGTTTGGATGGGCAAGTACTTTAATGCCATTTGCATCAAAGTAGGATGAAGCAATCCAAAGTCTCCCCGGATAAATACACTTTTCTCCATCTTCTATCCGAGTTTGGTTCACTGCAATAACAGGGCTGATGCTGTCGTTTATAAGCCCTGTGTTAGAGTTGAAAGTAATACCGCCTAGCTGTTCATCCCAAAAATATATGCTATAGTTTTCAGGTGAGTCTTCAATATTGCGAAAGAAATGTACTACCTTGTTACGTGCGTCTTGCTGAACAATCACCAGATTCAGAGACAAAGCCCACGCTCTAATACTCTTTGATAGTTTAGGATCGGCATAAAATGTTATCTGTTTTCCCATAAACGCTCCTCATGGTAAATACATAATAGGTCCATTGTCCGAATTATACGGAATGAAATAGATTGGGGCTCCATTATAATCTGGTGAACGCATTATATCGGCAATTGCTTCTGACTCACGAGTTACAGGAAATCCTTGTGCATCTACGCGTCCCGCTTGGTAAATAGTAGCAACTTTCCCATTTACTAATTCAACACGATCAGCTTGCCGATATTCTTTTGGTCCATCAGGGGTTGGGAATCTATACTCCGGAACAATGGTTCCCCCGTGCATTGGTTGAGCAGAATCAGCAGCTGCTTGATGCAATGGACCGCCTTTTTGCCCATATGGGTTCGGGACATTAGACTTTCCATCTGTAGCTGAAACCTGTTGTGTCGAAGACAGAAATTCAACTGGCGTGCTTACAAATTTTCCATCTGCTCCTCTATACCCGTGGTCATCTTGACGAAGTTCACCATTCAGTAGACGTATCTCAGCTTCAATATTATCCCTAAACTTTGCAATGCTCTCTAAAGATTGTATTGCGCGTAAAGCATCCATCTGACTTGCATTGGGGTGCTCTCTTAAATAGTTTTCTAAAGCATCCTTAACACAATTGGGTGTATGCCCGCTAGGATCTAAATAGTAAGTTGGATGATTTGCACAGTACACATATAAGTTCAGGGCATCATTACGATATGTATCCTCCTGCGTAAACCGCGCAACAACCGGGTTATAGAATCTCGCCCGCAGATAATACTGCTGGGTAACAGGGTCCAACTGCTGCCCCGTGAATTTGAACCGATTGGGAACAGCCTCCTTCTGGGCCGTAATGTTTCCCCATGCATCGTACTCATATTGGTTCTGTACCGCACCCGCTTCATCGACAATATGGGTGGTTGACCCCATTTCGTCGGAAGCATAGTGGTAGTACGTCCGGGCGCTGTCGGCGCTGGAGCTGGCCGCAATCAGCTCCGTACCCCGGATCAGGCGGTTCAGTCCGCTATTGTCCTCCTCCGCCACAGCCTCCTGGTTCTGGTTAAAGATGAACCGCACCAGATTGCCGTTCTCCTCCATCTCAAATCGCAGCCCCTCGGCGTCATAACGGTTAAGCTGGATATGGCCGTCAAAGGTCTCCACCTTCTCCGTCCGGTTGAAGGCGTCGTAGCTGTAGCGGGCCTTATCGTCCACCAGCAGGTTGCCAGCGTGGTCATACTGGAACATGGTGGTGACGCCGTCCTTGGTGAAGGCGGTCAGCCGGTTCCGGGGGTCGTACTGGTACAGCTCCTCCACACCGCTGGCGATCCTGCGCGTGCGGTTGCCCGCCTTGTCATAGAACAGCTCCTCGGTGTAGGAGGGATACTCCACCTTTTTCAGTTGGTTCAACGGGTCATAGTGATAGAGGGTATCACCTCCAAGCTGACGCTTCAGCGTCCGGTTGCCGTTGCCGTCATAGAGATACTGGTTCTCCGCCAGCAGCTCCCCGCCGGACTGGACAAGCAGGCCGGTGAGATTCTTGTCCAGGTCGTACTGGAACTGCCGTTGGACCGGACCGTGGGACTCCGCGCGGATGGTGCCGTCGGCGTTGTACTCATACGCCGCCAGCCTGTGCCCATCATCCCACACTTCGGTCAGCAAATCAAGGGGAGAATAGACGAACTCCGTCACTTTCCCTGCCACGTCGGTCTGGCGGATCTTGTTCCCGTTGCCGTCATAGGCCAGGGCCAGCAGCGTCCGGCCGCTGGCGGACTTGCGGATCATCCGATCCAGCGCGTCATACTCATAGGCGTACCGCATTCCGGCAGAAATGGCGCACTTCAGTAAGCCCTCCGGAGTGTATTCGTAAAAATCACCCAGAGCGCCGTCTTTCACTTTTTTGAACAGGGGAGCGCCATAGAGGTTGTAGCCAAACTCCACGGTCACGCCGTTGCGGTCGGTCTTGCGCACCAGGCGGCCCTCAGCGTCGTAGCCGTACAGCTCCCGCTCGCCGGTGGGGTCCTGGATGGCGGTGATTTTGCCAGCCCGGCCATACTCATACAGCGTGGTGTGGCCCTCGCCGTCGGTGGAGCTGACCATGTTCCCGGCGCAGTCATAGGAGTAGAACTCGGTGGAGCCGTCGGCCTTGACGATGCCGATGATCCGGCCCCAGTTGTCCAAGCGGTAGGTGGTGCGGTTCTGGTTGCCGTCCACCACGCCCACAATGTTGCCTCGGGCGTCATACTCCAGCTCTTGGGCAGCGCCGCCGCTGGTCTTAATCTTGACCCGGTTGCCCGCCAAATCGTAGCGGAACTCCGCGCCGCTCTGGAGCCCGTCCAGCTGCTGGAGCAGGCGGCCGTCCGCGTCGTAGGTGTTGGTCTGCAGCACATGGCCATCCGGGCCGATCACCGTCAGCACCTGGCCCCTGTGGTCATAGGTGTACTGGTAGCCTGCGCCATCATCGGCCTGGGCGTTGTACTGGTTGGGCCGCACCACCTTGGAGAGCCGCCCGTTGCCGTCGTAGAAGCTGCGGGTCACGCTGCCGTCTTTCTCAATGCGCCGGATCTCACGGTTGAGCAGGTCGTACTCGATCACCGTCTGCCGTCCCAGGCTGTCAGTGATTCCCACAAGGTTCCCCGCCTTGTCATAGGAGAACAGGGTGCGGTTGTGGATGCCGCTGGCCTTCTCACGGTGGGTCTCGGCAATGAGGCGATCCGCAGCGTCATACTCACGCATAATCTCGCCGCCAGAGGGAAGCTGGATGCGGACGATATTCCCGCTCTTATCGTAGGTGTAGATGGTGGTGGCAAAGCCGCGGCTGCCGTCCTCCCGGTCGATGGAACTAGACTGCTCCACCATGCGCCCGGCGGCATCATACTTCCAGTGGAATACCTGATACAGGTCGTCACTCAGACGGCGCTTTTCCTTGACCCTCTGGTTGAGACTGTCATAGCCATACTCAACCGCCGCGCCGGTGGAGTCGCTGACCTGTACCAGCCGGTCATCCTTGTCGTAGGCAAAGAAGATACTGAGGACGGGACCGGCGGCGCTTTCCGCCGTCTGGCAGTCCTGATACCGCCGCTCTTCCACCATGTTGCCAGTGGCATCGTAGCGGTATTCTGTCAGGCGGTACAGAACGGAGGTATCCTCCGCTTTCTGGACAGGCTCCCGCTTCTCCATCAGCCACCCGGCCTGATTGTAGAGGTAGAGAGAACCAATGCGCGTTTCATCGTTGTCCCCGGCCATATAACCGGCGGCGTCCATCAACTTGATAATATTACCCCGGAGGTCGTAGACATACCGCTTCTCTACCGTGCCATCGGGTGCGGTGATCTGAACCAGGCGGTTGACCTCGTCGTACTCATAGGTATAGCCTGGGCCGTCATCTGTGGCTGGATCATAGTCCATGGGCTGTACCTTTTTGATGATGTTTCCGGCAGGGTCATAGAAGATACGCTCCACGCCGCCGTCAGGGTAGATGATACGGATTTTTCGATCATCCGCGTCATATTCATTGCGGATACCCTCACCATCGCCAGTCTCAGGATTGTAGGCGTTGGGGTTGATCTCCTTGACCACATTCTCCGCAGCATCGCGCAGTGTGGCAAGCACATTGCCCAGGGGGTCAATGCGCTGAACCTGCTCGTCCATCTCATCGTACACGAACCGGGTTCCATCCCCATCGCCCAGCTGCGGGTTATACTGGTTAGGCCGCACGATTTTGGTCAGGTTGCAGAGCATGTCAAAGGTGTACTTGGTAATGTTTCCAAGCGCATCTGTAATCTGTGTGCGGTAGTCCAGGTTATTATAGGTAAAATGGATCTCGCCGCGGTCATTGAGGATGGACATGCGCCGGCCCGCACCGTCATAGGTATAGCGGAATATCGCCCCCTCCGCAGTACAGAAGGAGACGGGCTCGGACTGGCTTCCTTCATAGGTATAAACCAGCTTTCCGCCATTTGGGGTGATGATCGCCGTCATACGGCCCAGCGCGTCATACTCAAAGCGGAGGACACGCCGATGCGTAGCGTCAATGGCAACGCTGATCTCCACTGGATCCCCGCCAGCATTGTAGATAAACGTCTGATCCCTGCCGGCGTTATCCCACTGATGAATCAGGTTATCGTTTTCGTCATATACGAACCATGTAACGAGGCCATTGGGCAGTCTTTCCTCTACCAACAGGCTCTTTTCATTGTAAGTGCGATACAGCTCATGGCCGCGGCGGTCCCGGATATAGGTCTTGTTCTCCCGTTCATCATAGGCGAATGCCTCATAGGAGCCGTCGCTATACTCAATTTTTGTGGTCAGCTTGTCCTGATTGTAGTGATAGATTGTACGATACCCGGTAAGGGGATCGAGGAAGGTATTGCAGCGGTTGCTATCATCATAGAGTAAGATATACTCCTGCCCGCTGGATAGCGTCTGCCGAGTCACCCTGCCCTCATTGTCATATTCATCGTGCAGATAGTGGTGCCCGTTCTGGTCAGTGATGTCCGCGATATACCCCTCAGCGGTGTAGTTGTAGTGAATTACTCCGCCATTGGGATACTCCACCTCTGTCAGGAAGTCCTGGTCATAACGATAGCTGACAGTACGGCCAATGACATCCTGAATACTGGCAAGCTTCCCCGCCGCATAGGTGAAGCTCAAAACTTGGCCACTGGCGAACTCCATGCGGGTCAAGGTGTTGTTGACATAGCGGAGCCATGTGCAGTTGCCGTTTCGATCCGTAATAGCGGTCAGTCTGCCCTGGGTGTCATAGTTATAGGTTTTTCCTTCTTTAATCAGCTTGAGGGTGAAGCCGGTCTCGCTATGATATAGCTGCAGAGATTTATCCCCACCGCGGCAGTTGACCCAGCGGCCATCTTCACAGGCAAATTTTTCAATGTGCATATCGGGCATCATAATAGATGCTTCTTGCTCATGCACTTTGATCCAGCTACCGATATTCAGGAACCAGCGGCTACCAAGAAGACCATTCTCATTGCTGTGCAGAGATTCATAAGTACGCACAAGCGTGAATGCTCCAGCAATGTCCCGAATGAGAAGGTCTGTCTGTGTAATTTTCTGACTGCCTGTTACGGCGTCAATCGGATCGCCGCAGCCATTGACATTGTCAGGCTCTACATTGCTAGCGTTCTGTTCTTGGGTAGCAGTATTTTGCTCCGCAGAGTCGTTGTTGGATTCGTTTGTAGGTGTACTGGTCTCTGCATCAGGGCTGTTCTGCGTCCGCAGATCTTTGTAAGTATCACAAGCATTTTTAGCAGAGCTTCCGGCTGTGTAGAAGGACTGCACGGTCGAGGTGATCATAGAGAGGTGGTCGGGGTTGGTAATATCAAACTCTCCAGAGGCAATCAGCATACCCAGATCGTAGAGCTGCTGGCCACCTTGAATTGCTGCGTTTAGAGCAATGGCACCCGCTTTTAAGATCCGCAGAATGGTAACAGCCTTTTTAATCGTTTTGTTGGCATCGCTCAACATGCCAATGCCTCGGGTAATCAGCCCACCGCCAGGGCAGCACATACCCATAACACCGGACAAGGCGCCGTAATAATCGCCCCGCAGCAGGGAAATACCTGCGTTGATCGCGCCACAAACCACGCTGCACACCGGAATACAGCCGACAATGTCCAACGCAAGCTGTACGGCATCCATAATGGAATCCATAAATGTCTGCTGGGACTCCGATACCTGCGGATAGGCATCCTTGGTAAATCCAAACCAGCGGAACTTCGGGGCATCGATCTGGATGCCTTCTTCTGTAAAAAGCACAGATGGACCATTTTCCAGCGCCAGTTCACAGACCTGCAGGCCGGTAAGGAAAATTTGATACTCATTGATAGGATCAAACTGGAGAGGGGCCGGTCCGGGAGGAGTTGCGGGGGGACTGAACAGATTTCCAAGTGTTCCAATCAACTGGAAAGGCGCAGCAATATCATTGGCGAATCCATCAATCAAATTGCCAGAAAGCGTTTTCACCAAATCCCAGCCCGCATTGTAGCTGTTATTTCCGCCGTCTGCAACGTACTTCTGCTCACCGGCCTCTTGTTCGCTGTCAAACTGCGTCATTTTAGCTTCCCGACCGGTTTCAAACCACTCCAGAAGTTGCTCTTGAACCTCCTCCAAGTCATTTGCCTGGATAACGATATTCTTATCCGCACGAATCGTGATTCCCTTTGCTGCGGAAATTTCGATTCCGGTCTTATCGGAAAGAATAATTTTGACCTGTTCGCTTTCCAAACCGTCTGTATTGCGGCGGTTTGCAGAAATGTCAATACCCTCCCGTTTCAGCTTGATCATGCGGTTATTCGCTGTCATGACCTTTTCCTCGGGATTCGCAAAGTCGGTACGAGTGGTATTGATATGCTTACTGCCTAAGCAGGCAACGCTGCCCTCATTCTCATAGTAGCAGAACACGGTGTCGCCAACGTCCGGCATACAATAGAAATCGTTGTTCAGAAAACTGCAATAGGGAATCCAGCGTACACCCGCACCGGGGCCATCCACATTGAAAAGCACCTGAATGTCATTCCCTGAGACATCCAGTACCTCACCAACAACAATGCTGGGACCAGTAGGGTGGTTTGACGGCTGCATGGGAACTGCAGGGGGTTGGGCGGTAACGCCTTCATGAACAGGTTCTGCCGGCATATTAGAAAGAGTGGAAACCGGGGGATAGGCGCCATCAATATATGTCAGTAAGATCCGATTGATAAGTAGCCCTTGAATGGCCGTAACATCGCTTTGCGTAATGACTAAAGTTCGGCCAGACGCAGCGACAGTATGCCCAGCTCCGACAGTCAATTCCGCAACGTTATAGCCCTTTTTCAAAAATTCATAGGCAGACGCCTGGGAGGCAATGTTCTGCTTGACCTTCCAGTAGTTTGCAATGTCTTTTTCGACCCAACTGAGATCTGCATTACCAGGTAAAGATTTCTGCGAAAACGGAACAACTCCAATACTGATACGAATATCCAAGGCTTTGCTGTCCGTAAAAATGAGCATACCGAACTGGTTGGCAATCCTCCGGACAAAACACCAATCCGTTTCATTCTGCTGGGAGAGCATCTGGGATATCTGCATATCCCGTTGAAGTTGTAGGTCAACGCCATAAGGAGCCAGAACCTCTTGAAATACCTGGCTAAGCATTTTACCGGGATCCTGGAATGTCCGGCTGTGATTCTCAATATCGGTTTTAATGGATGCTGATGCAGCCTCCAATGTCACCTCGTTATATTGGTTCAGGCGATGAACCTGGAGTGAAGTGGTGACGCCAGAAAAAACGATACCACCTTCACTTGTCAGAATGCGGATTGGGGCATCCGACAGGCGGACTACATCGTCCTCCGAAACAAGCTGCCTGGATACCACACGCAGAGAAACTTTGCCATGTTCATTGGCATTTTCTTCTACATGCAGTTCTTTTACCACTTGGATATCCAGTGGATAATCAATGATAACCCGTCCAAGCTCCAGATATTCCTGCTCATTCATGGTACGTGCTCCTTTTTGTTGTGGGTTTTGATGGTCCCTCTAATGAAAAGACAGATATCAGTGTAAGCCCTGATTTGTTAATTCAGCAAACAGAATTGGCTTCAGTGTAAACCCGGTCATCTTTCTACGAATCATACTCTCGGCCACAGAAAGCGAGATCACGACCTTGTTTTCCAATATATCGCCTACACGGAAAATATTCTCTCCATGTAAAGCACTCCTATCTAGCACAAGACGCTCCAGCATTCCTGTAGGATATTTCGTAGTCTGGTCGCTTAGACAGTCAATGAAAGGAATATACGGCCACCAATACAAGGGTGATTCATCGTCCTCCAAATCATTCGCATAAACTTGGATGCCTTTAAACTGCATATTTGGATCGTATAAGGCAAAAAGGCGCTTGAGATGATCCGAAAGCAGGAACACTGGTTGTCCCAAAAGATCATAGACCTCAATTTGGGGAGAATTATCAAAATAGCCTACCGTCATCTTGGGCACTACATTGAATTCTTCTTTAGTTGCGTTGTTTCTATAGGTGCTGGTATCCACATGTTGGATCTGGATAGGATTTGAAATCATCGGATCAACAATCAGTTCAAAATACTCCATCATAACACCGCCTTATCCCTGAGCAAGAAGCAGTTCCAAGCTATTGGATAGCTCACTGGTATCAGAGGTAAGATTTTTAACCTGACAACCCTGGAACTGACTGGCCGAATAGTCACTCTGTGTTATAGATACATTCTCAAGGAAGCAATTTATAAAATCCGTTGTAGTAAATCCACCTAAAATAGTATCTGGATCCGGGATCATGCAGTTGGTTTTGACTTCAGACATCTCAACATTCTGCAGCTTCGAGCCGCTGAACCTAGCTCCGTCCAAACGAACTTGCTCAAACCGGCAGTTTTCAAAATCGCAGCCTTCAAACTTCGCATCCCGTAATTTTGTTCCTTTAAACAGGCAATTCCTGAAAATGCAGGACTCAAATCGGGCATCATCCAATGTCAGATTTGCAAAGACCTTGTCTTCATATACGGCAGAGCAGAATACACGGAAAGAAAGCGTTTCATCCTCTTCGCAGTTGAATATGTCGATAGACGGTAGTTGGGCATAAATCAGCCGCTGCCAGTCCATATATTCTCCAAAGGTAATACGGAAAGTCTCAGCTTTCCTCATTGCGCAAAATGAGGAAAGACGCTCCACATCAACCAATTGGGTTTTGACAAAGGTGGATACAAAGTGGAGAATATATCTTGCAACATCCCACAAACTGCTTTTTATGTATGGAGGACGAATAACGGTGCCCAATCCCAATTTCTGAGTTCGACCGAGCAGATCTTCATAAAATGTATCCCATTCGGGGAATACCCAAGGTGCTGAAAAAATCTCCTGCAATTGATGGGGAGCAAAAAAAGGGAAGTCGGGGTATAGCTCAAACATCATGCAGGGATTGCCGCACAGAAGAGAGGAGTAGGGAAATGAAATCGCTATTGAATGGACGGAATCCATTAACTGGCGCTCCTGCAGGCGCACGATACACCTGGAGAAAGCATCGAATTGTCCGATAACCGTCTTGTGGATTTCTTCCGAATGGTCAGCATATGAGGCCATAAAGCGGTTCATTGCTGCGCTGGCGGCTGGAAGATAGCATTCAGACTGAAACTGGGCAATGTACTCCTCTCTTTGCATAACAGCAGCTCCTTTTAAGTGACAATAATTTTTTCTGCGCTGGCGATAATACCTTCGTTTCGAATATCCAGGTAGGAGGAAGCAGTGCCAACGATAATTTCATTCTTTGCAACAACTTTGACTTCTTCCCCAGCTTGAATTTTTACCTTCGTGCCAGAGGTAATATTAATGTCCATATCAGAAATGATCTCAATACCCTTTTCATCCGTCAGATTGATAAAAATTTTCCCATCCTTGCAGATGATAATCAGGCCCTCCTCAGTCATAAGGAGCTGCTTCCCATTGACGCCACGCCAACACTTATCCGTTATTCTTGGCCGCACATGTTTGGCCACCGAACTTGCGGCAAACGCCTCTCCTTCATTGTCGGAAGGGAAGAAGACCCGCACCTGATCGCCTACCGCCGGCATGGAGTACCAACCACTTCCGTCCTGAGAAGAATATGCGGTAGAGTAGGGGAACCACCAGTCCCCACCACTATCATAGGAGGCGTCAATGGTATTCAAAAATACCTGGACGCGGTCTGCCTCTACTTTCTGCACAATGCCTGTCATCATGCGGCCCGACGCCATCTTATTTGTGATGGCGGGTGCCGCAAAACCAGACTTCAGCGCAAAGTAGTATGTGCATTCCAGGATTCCATCCACAAGCTGCGCATTGATTGCCTTTACACGCAAAGTTTTACCATTGAAAGTCACAGTATCTCCAAGATAAACGTAATCATAGGAGCGAGCAACCTCCGTCGCGAAGTCCTCACGCATGGACGATGCCGCAGACGGTGTATTGGAAGTGAGAGACTGAAATGCGGTTTCACTCCGCCCATAATCATACTGCACAGTTTGGATGGTTTTGGCCTGACTGGAGGGGGGAAGCCCAACATAAACTTGGGGCGTTTTTGCGATGATATTCTCAAAGGCGAGGGTACCAAGCTGCGCGGCCATTCGAATGATAAATTCCCAGTCTGTCTCTGTGTACTGCATAATGAGAGCGCCTATAGGCTTGTCCGTCACCATAATCTGCACAGAACCGCTGGAGCGCTGAACAGTGTCGAGACTGTTGAGGATCTGGCTGTATGTTTTGGTCGTGCTTTGGAAAGTTCGATTCTCTTTCTGTGCATCCAACTTGCTGCTGACAGTCTCCAGATCAATGGTCAGCAGGCTGTAATCAGTTAGCCGCTCCAGATTGGTGCCCGCAACAGTGCCATAGAACAGCCTCTGAGGCTGACCTTCAGCGGAAGTGATGATGCTGATACCAAAGGTTTCATCCACCCGTTGGACGAAATCATCGGCTTGCTCATGCGGAATCTCTCCCACAATTTTTGCCCGACCATGGACGTTGGGAGCGTGAGAAATAAAAAGGTCAATGATCTTGCTGTAGGGAACACCCTCAACAGTAATATTGTTATGATTTATTGTGCTCATTTGCCCTGTTCCTCCTCCGCATTATTCAGATGGAACGACTTTGCCATTTCCACAGCCAGAGGGCGCAGGCGATTGGCATCCTTCTGGTTGAAGGTTATAGACCCTATTAGCAGCCGCCCCTCTATAGATGCGAAAAACATTACATTCATATTGACAGAATCCAATGTCTGTGCCAAAAACTGCAGAATTGACAGATTGCAGTCCGGTCGATTCAACTTCTCAGTGTTCAGGATTCTACACTGAGGCCCAGTCCGTTCAATTGCTCTGCTGGCAAACTGGGTAAAATCATGGATGTTGTCATTGGAGATCAAATTGGTTGTCCAGTTGAACGCAATCATAAAGCCCAGATAGCCATTGGAGTAGACATATTGAGGCTTCGATCCCAAGGCATAAACACTAGCGATTTCTTCATCGGTTCGGGCGACAAAATCATTTGGCATTCGAATCGTTGCGCGATTATCAATGATATCCCAATCTTTGAAAACCACAGGGACCTCGAAAATTGTTACGACATCATCATAGATGGACTGTTGGATCTCCTGCTGGACAACTTCAGAGGAGTGGCTCTTTTTTTGAGCCTCCTCCATCTTCCGACGAGCTTTGATGATTAACTCATCGCTATATTCAGAGCCTACCATCATTATTCCTCCAGACTCATGTTGCATATTTCCTTGGTTTTTATTTGATTGCCACTAACTATTGGAGTTGAACTTTAGTGAGTCAATCAATAGCAAAAATACATTTGTGCATTCTGCTCGATAATCAAATGGAACCGTGAAGCTCCCCGTAAAACACTTTCCCTCAATTAAAAAAAGGAATAAAATTACATATTTACTACCATAGGGTGAATTTTGCTTATAGTTCATACAAGCAACAATAATGTCATTTATAACTTTTGTTCCATTTCCAAACAGTTGAAAGCCCGCTGTACTGCCACTTATCTGTGCCCCAATCTGATTTAATAAAGTTTCTGCATCAATTTGGATATCATCAGCAGTCACTTGAATCTGGAAAAGCATATCCCTGCTTTTATTGGAAAAAAAGTAGGCATTGTCCACCATAGTAGGGGGAAGTTTTGTTTGTTTTTCTTCGGTAGGTATTTCTTCAAGGAAGTCTGGGATTGCCAGAATTATGGTATCAAAGAATTCTCGTTGCACAAACTTGAAGTTATTAAATTCTTCGCGAATTGGCGGACATGTTTGCATATATGTAACCGCACCTTTCTTTATTCTCCTCTGGAGGGAAAATCACTTTCCACAAGTATATCTCCAGTTTCAATACTCTTTACAATGACATGAACTGCCCACGCATCCCCCGCAACACCACTGAATATTTGATATTGTCCCAAGTAAGTAGCAGGCCAAACCGTTGCGTATAAAGAACTCAAAGGCTGATTTGAGTCATATTCGTCAGTGTCTACTGTAACAACAATCTCCCACGGTATGCCTGACTCATCTATTTGCGTGTATTCCGCCGTCCGAATAGAAGGAAATGAGCCATAACCATACTTGAAACAGCCGGTGTTATAAGTCGTTTCTTTATACTTTTCAAATTGCTCCTGGGTAAAAATATAATTTACTGTTCCGTCATCATTAGCAACAATATCTGTAATACGCTGAATCGGAGCAACCTCTCCTTCATGGTTATACTGCTCAGTGTTTTTAAACTGCTCTATTACTTCTTCAGCAGTATTCCCCCCCATAAGTGTTATTGGCATGTTAATTACTATGTGTCCATTTTCATCAAGTGGTGGCACATAGGTATTTTGAATAGTCGCCGAATTATCATTGTCTCCTGTTGTAGAATTAACATTTGATGAAGATGCAGAGTTTGGAGTATCAAACTGTCCACAACCAGAAAGAATGGCAACAACGATAATCAACACTACAAATAACTCAATTTTTAATAACCGTTTGTTCCTCAACACTTTCATTCTCCTTATATTCTAATGTTACGCTAAAAGCACCAGCATATATATTAACCCCCTACAAATACACGGCTTCCCCACTCAAGATACTTTGCTGTTGCAGCAGCAGCCCCTGCTTCGCCAGTAGGGGTTGGTTCAAGCAATGCACCCACCCAAAGCACGCCCAGGGCCACACCAGTACCAACAACTGCAATCTTTTCGCCATTGTCGCTCACCCAATTCATTGTATTGGTAACTGCATCGCAAGCCCAGTTCCATCCTTTTTCGTACCATGGAGTAGCGGGTGCTGCCAAAGCGGGTTGTAATTCTTTTTCTGGTGTTGGTTGAGTTGCATATTCATATTGCAACTGGGGCCTATCAATAGTTTCCTCTATTTTCAGAGTACTACCTAACGTATAGTAGGGGGTATCTGTTACCATCCCCTGTTTTTCCGATATTACGCCTTGCCCAAACATATTAATCCCAACTGAATACACAGGGGCCTTTAATGTTGTATAATCATCTATCGGTGTGTCTGCTCCCACTTTGACTCCAATAGAAAGCTCTTTAGGTGAAACCGATAAAGACATGCCTGAACCTAGTGTAATTGCTCCTGTTTCGCTAATACTCCAATTATTGCCCTTTAATGTAACAATGTGTTCACTCAAAGAAGTTCCGACAGTTAGTAGGCTCTCGCCTTTAGCTTTTGGCGTGAACGCAATGGTATATGTTGTTTTTGGTTCGGCTGATATTGGAAATGAATACTCATATGTCTGCCCAATTACACCATTGGCCACGACATCTTGGAGCCATTGGTTCAGTTTTGTTGCAAGTTCTGGATTTGTGGCGAGTATCTCATTAAACATCTCTTGGTCAATTTGATCATTTTTATTAGAGTCTTCTGAGGTTTCCGGAATATCTATATTGCCATTGCCGTCAGGATCAATGATTTCAATGACTCCCCCATATCGGCAGGTAAGGGTACTGCACACCATTAAAGCGGGAGCCCCCTCCACAATGCTGTCCCCATTGACAAATTCCCACGGATTTGGTGTATTTGGTTTGCACTTGCAGGTCATGATACCAACATCTTCAAGAGCATCAGCAATAAACCCACCAAGAAACCCGCCAACCAGCGCTTTACGAAACATACGCTCAGGATTTTGGTCAGACTCACAGCATCCGAAGTGAATGACATGCCTACCCGATACATGATCATTGGCGTTCATAAGCGGCTGCACATCTGCTCCAACTACGATTCCATGGTCAATATCAACATTGAGGTAGTTCTCCATGGTTCCTTTAGAACAACGCGCCCTCATCAACCGCGTAACATATTTTTGATCGTCCATCTGTGCTGCCTCCATTTTTGAACAGGGCCAAAGCCTTCTGTCGCTTTAGTCTACCAGTATTTTGGATCTCCTGCGTTCTCTATTCCTGGGTGTTACATTCTGCCCACGTTTGGCAGCAGCCAGGATCTGGTTCAGGCCATCATAGAGCGCTTCATTTGTGGCGAAATCCTCTGCACGGTCGCCAAGCCGGGATGCTAGGTAAAGCGCAATCGTGTCTGCTGCCACTGGCCGGCTGCGGTCCATAGCCTGGAGGCAGAATGCGGTATCCAGATTGTCCTGTGGATTTGCCTCAGACAATTCCCTCGCATAATCATATGTAATCTCAGGGGATAAAGTACTGCGTTCTTTAGACGAATAGGGGACGTGCAGCGTGTTCAACGTATCATACTCTGTGCTCCGGTCCTCAAAATCTACATATTTGTATCGAAGCTGGGCGCCAGGCTGGAGTTTGAACCGGCAAAGTTCAATCTGGCCCTCACGTACTGCGGCGGCCTTGTCAAGCACAACCTCCGCATCGTATGTAATGAATCGAACAGACCGATTCTCCCCAAGAAAATTCATCTTCAAGATAGTGGTAGAGTTTGTCGGGAAATACGCCACATAAATAGGGTCTTTAATTAGAAAATTCTTTCCGGCATATCGAATGATGCCCGGATTCACGACAATTGTGTCCTTAGTGGTTGTCAACCGGCAGCCGCTGAGTATGCCATCAGAATACCCGTCATAGAGTATGTCTCCAAACAGATAGGCATAGCTGGCGAGTTCCGCCATCATATCTGCACGCAGAATAGCACCCTTGTCAAAAAGAGGGAATGCACGTACAATCATCTCTCAGTCTCCTCCAACTATTTTGTCCCATCAAAGAAGTTGGTCACCCAGCCCTCCGTCTCAAAGCGGAAGAACTGGTCGGGGCCAAGCCGCAGCTGGCCATTCTCACGGAGCACCGGCACCACGGTAAATCCCCACCGGCTCTCGTCCGCCAGCACGAAGAATTTGAGCTCCCGGTCCACGATGTCATCCAGGTCATCCTGCCGGATTTGCCGGTTGTACTTGGCGACAATGTCTTCCGGCTGTTGGTTGGTAAACTTCTGCGGATCGCAGGAGCAGTTGTAGACATACCGCTGCCGCCCCTCCAGGTCCTTCAGGTAGAGTTTCAGAGTTAGATCCGCCATGTTGCGGGAGATGAAGCCCCGGATATTCTCCCGGTCCAGGCTGTGGATCAGCGTCTTTTCCTCGTTGGTATGGGTAAAGGCCGTGACCACATAGGGGAATGCCGCCTGGTCATGGGTGATTTGCACATCCGCATAGCCAAATTTGCAGTCCTTGAGGTACTTGATGGCGCCGTTCAGACAAATCAGCTTCAATTCGTGCAGCTGATTGCCCGCGCCTTTCCGGCGGGAGGACTCAATGATCTTCCCAGGGATAAACTCCTTCAGGGCCTCGCGGAAAATGTCGATCCGGCAGGATTGGCCGGTAAGCCGGAGGATGGCATAGTCCTGGAGCTCGTCCTTTTCATAGGGGCCCTCAATAAACTGCCGGACAATGCCGTAGATGTCCGCGCGCAGCAGAAGATTCAGCTCATAGCTGTTGATATAGGCTGTAGGGATATCCTTCAGTGTCTGAATCTGCCCATCCTGCCGGTAGGAGAGCTTCCAGCGGTCCACCAGAAGGCATTCCGTCACATTTTCTTTGAGCGGCACGCTGGAAACCGCCATGCGCAGAATATTGGTTCGGCTGTAGAAGGCCTTCTTGACCCGCTCCGCAATCTCAAACAGGAAATAGAAATTGTTCTTGACGGCATAGTAATCCACCCGGCTGCTGTGCTCATAGTCCCGGAACCGGGTGGGCAGAATCTGCTCTGCCTGCGCGTAAGCGTTGTCCAGGCCGGCGTAGACCGCGTCCACACCATCCTGATCCACATTCCGAAACACATCCACATCGAAGGAGCGAACCAGGTCTGCCGGGTCGGGCAGGTCGTCGCCGCCCAGCTGGCGGGCCAGCGTGAGCTTGAGCAGCTGCATCACCCGATAGGTCAGGTTGTTGCCGCCAAAGTCAGTATTACCGTTTTCATATGCGGTGGCAATGTCGATCTTATAGGCCACCCGGCGGTCAGTAATACGGAAACGGCAGGAGGACAGGTCGGTGGTGCCGCCGCCGCAGTCGATGATAAGCGCCTGGTAGAGCTGGCCGTCCTTATACCGTTTGCCCTCAATCATCTCGGAGATGGTGTTGTAGAGGACCGCCACGCCCTCGTCCAGCATGTTGTCGCTCTCCAACTGGTAATTGGGCAGGATCTCTTGGAACAGTTGGATGAAGAGCGGCTTTTGCTTCACTGGGGCAGAGATGTGCAGGCTGCTGAAGTTGCACTTGAACCGCTGCCGGGCACAACCGATCACATATTCCAGATACGCTTTGATGATGTCCTTGCGGGGGGTGAATACCCGGTGTCCCTGGCGGTCCACCAGTTCCTCAACCCGGTCCGCGTCTCCCACCCAGCGCTTGAGGTCATAGAATACGCAGAAGCCCTCGTCAATGTAGCTCAGGTGGAACAGCCGGTTGGCCTCATGGCCGAACGCATAGCGGATCTCTCCGCTGTCAATGCCAATGACCGCCGCCACCGTGGGGAGGATCAGCGTCTCGGCATCGTTATGCTCCACATCCAGATACGGCACATAGTTGATCTGGTCCCGCTTTAGAATCTGGGTGATGGGGTCGCCGTTCAGCCCCTCAAAATAGGTGTTGTCCAGGTAAATGCCCGCAGTGGTATTGGAGGAGCCGAAGTCGATGGCCAGCGGCATCCGGCTTTCCAGCAGGGGCCGCACCTCAAAATTGAGGACGGGAACCGCGTGGAAGCGCAGATGCTCCGGCACAATGGCGGAATCCTCCATATAAAGCCGGTAGAGGAGGTCGGACTGCGTCCTGTCCATACAGTAGAGGGTATAGTTCCTGACCTTGGACTCCTTACAGTCCAGCCCCGCCGCCTTGGTGATGAACAGGCTGTCGGGGTCGCTGCCGTAGGCCCGGAGGTTGAAGATGGCGCACAGCTCGCCGCCGCTGACCAGCAGGGCGTTGGTATCCGCCAGCTCTGGGAGATAGCCGATGGTAAAGTGGTCGAAATACTCAATGGAGATCCCGTTGTAGGCGGTGATCTTGGCACAGCCCCGGAGGGAGTTGGTCTGGTGCAGATTCAGGCGTGCGGAAGAGAGGAGTTCCTCCAGTCGCTCCCAGCCGCCGTCTACCGGTTTTGTGATGAACAGCCGGTCCTCCCGGCCGCGAAACCGCATGATCTGCCGGATCAGCACATCCTGGTCCAGCGGGGCGTGGATGCCGTTGATCAGCCGCTCCTGGCGGCAGATCTCCCGGAGCTGGTAGGTGGTCATCAGCTCCAGTTCTTCCCGGCTGTAGTAGTGCAGGGTCTCCTTCGGGATTGCGCCGCGGTTGAGCGTATAGCTGTACCGGCTCAAATGGATCGCCGCCTTTCCTGCTAGTAGATTTCGATATCATCGGTGTGCATGGTGGCTTCAACGCCAATCACACCGAAGTGGTGTTCCCAGAATACGCGCAGCCTGTGGCTGATAGGGAGAAATAATTCCTCAATCAGCTGCGTGTGGTGCTCCAGCCGCTCGTCCTTTTTGTCAGCGATAAAGAGAAGCATCTGCTTTGGTTCGTAACGCTCCTGGTAAAGCAGCGCGTCCGGGAACAGCAAAACCGCCGCTTTGCGGAACAGCAGCAGAGAGGAGCCAGTCTGCAGCTGTGTCAGGGCCAGGGAGGACAGACGCTCCCGTTTATCCAGATCAACGGCCTGGAGGTGGGCGGCGATGGACGGGCCGAACCCGCCGCTCTCCATTTCCCGCATCAGGCAGCGCACATAAAAAGCGCGTTTCGTCAGCCCATGGTGGAGGTCCACCTGGACCAGGAAGTGAGAAACCGCGTCAAAAAGGTACTCCTGGAATAGGGGAGACTCCGTAAAATCCTCCCGCAGCAGGTCATGAAACATCGCGTCAAACCGATACAGGGGATTGTATTCGATCTCCGGCCCCTCGACCCGGGTTTCGTTCAGAATGGGGAATGCCTGCTCATACCAGGGGCTGCGGTCCTTTGCCGGTCGGAAAAAGAGCTCCGATTCATCTGTGCCATGCCGTTTGGCGTTTAGTACAATGTCCCAAGTGAAGTTCATAGGCTCCCCCTATACCAGCTTTCCCTGGCAGATATACTCGGGGAACAGGCTCTGCACCTGCGAAACCAGGAAGCTCATGATGTCCATGGTGAGGAAATGGTCCGGCTGCCGGGACGAGAAGGTGAGGGTCATGGCCATACCCGCCTTTTCGGTACGCAGCTCGTCCAAAATAAAGTCGTCCATGGGGTAGGTCTGGCCATTTACATCGGCGGAAGGCTCCAGCGTGATGTTCTGGAACACAACATACTCTTCATAACTGTATGCGGCCAGAATGCGGGAAATTTCCGCTTTGGTCTTGATCCCGCGCCGGTAGCGGTCGGACAGGTTCCCGGCGAAACTCTCCCGGCTGAGGTTGGACAGGACCGGATAGGAGGTGCGGGACTGCTTGCTGGGACGATCCACCCGGTAGAGCATCCACTGATGGGGATTTTCCTCCGGGCAGGTGATGAACAGGTCACCCTCCAGGCGCCGGACATTGGTGATTTCCACATCAGTGTTGGCCACCAGGTATTGACGGTCCTGCATCAGCCGGTGGGCAAAGATGCGGTGGTCGTAATTCGTCCGGTCCATGCAGGGCTCCGGGTAGGTGCTGGTCTTTTCAGAGACCGGCGCCAGGTTCCAAAGAGGGAAACAGTCATACCGGACATGGGAGGAATACCCTTCAAAATCCACCCGGATCTCCTGTATGGTCTCCTTTGGATCAATATCCTCCACCGCAATCAGCTCCACCCGAAAGAATTTATGGAGGTAGGCGGCGCACACGGTAGACCAGGGCAGGTAATTGGATGTGAAAATGTGATACAGATGCTCAATCTGTTTCATATAGGCCGTATCCATTTGGACCTTACACTTCGCCCGGTACTGTCCGTGCTCGGTAAAGACTGTGCCATGATAAATATGGCCTGGGACAGCAAACTCCTGGATGGTATGATAATCGGTTTCAAGGAACACAGAGTAGAGCGGATAGGACTGGTTGGTACACAGGCTCTCCTGCAGTTCTTCAACGGAGTGGACGGGTTTTTCTGTATCCGAGGGGATAATGGGATGCAGGAAGGGGTCTGTGGCGTCATAGTGCGCCCGATCCGTCAAGCCGATATAGACGGCGTAATCGCTTTGCACAGACTGGAGCTCGCCGAACACCCGCGACTCCAGCGCCGCATATTCCTCCGTTGTGTAGTGGTACAGCTCCAGCAGCATCTTTTCCACTACATCCTTAAACAGCTTCCGCTCATGCAGGTCTGGGATCTCCAAGGCGCGCTTTGCCAGATATTCCTCCATATCCAGGCCTGCTTCAAATACACTTTCAGCCATAACCCCTCCAAGAAGTCTCATATCATGGAACAGCGGCCTCCCACAGAAGCCCTTATCAGTATTGAGACGGCCGCTTTCCCGGCAAGCGGCAGCCGAATTTTACGTTTGGCAGCAAGCGAATCATCCCTGCCCCAGAACGTTGTTTGGGATGGACTGCTCTCAGCCCACAGATTCTGGAGGAGGAGATTGGGACGGTTCCTGCCCATCCTGCGCCGCGTTCTTTGCGGCCTCCTCCTGTTCCAGACGCTCCTGCTCAAGACGCGCCTGCTCTTCCGCAGCCTTCCGGGCGGCCTCCTCCTCAGCGCTGATACCCATTTCCACCAGCTCCATCTTGCGGGAGACCTCAGCAACCTTATCATCGTTCTGCATACTGGAATAGACATCCTTGGCCAGCAGATAATACTTTTTGGCCTGGACATAGTTCTTCTCCTCATAGGCGGCTTCCGCCAGGGCCATATATTCGGCCGCCTCGTCAGCCAGCGCCTGCTGGGCGGCCAGCTTTTCCTCCGTCGCAGCGATCTTGATCAGCAGGGCGGCCACTTGTACTTCGTCCTCCAACTCCGTATATTTTTGGAGGGCGGTGGTGTAGTAGGTGAGGGCAGAGGTATAATCTCCCTTGGCAAAAGCGGCGTCGCCTTCAGACAGCACCCCTGCCGCGGCAGACTGTGCCTCGGAAGTCTGCTGCGCCGCCGCCGCGTTATCCGCCTGCTCCTGCTTCATGGACTCATACAGACGCTCCAAGGCGGCGATAGCGCTGTCCCGGCCTTCGGTGAAATAGATACTCCCGGCCAGGAGTTGGGCGGCGGAATACTGCTCCTCCGCCTTGTCATACTGGAGGTTCGTCACCAGCGTGTCGCCAAGGGCGATCAGGTCATATACCGTGATATACTGGCCCGTCTGCTCCAGGCGGTCCTGAATATAGTCCAGACCGAGATTGTCGGCGTAGCGGGAGCGGTTTTGGGCGTTGAGATAGTTGCGCTGCGCGTCCCGGTACTCCCCGTCATTGAGGTCGGTATCGCCAGCGATAACACTCTCAATCAGCTTCATGTAGTTGGAAGCGTCATCCTGAATCTCTTTGTTTTTCAGCTTGTTGGCGAGATCCAGCGCGTTCTGGCACTCGGTTTTGGCCCGGGGATAGTTGTCGGCCTGAATATACTCTATCGCGTCATAGAAACTTTGCTCCATAGCCGCGATATCCTTTTTCCGGTTGTTGTACATCACCAGCAGCACAACGGTCAGGATCACCAGCACCAGGAGAATGGGGATGGCGATCATCAAAATCTTGCGGATCTTCCGTTTCCGGTTCGGGTCAATAAAAACCTTGTTGAAGAAGATGGTGGCGAAGGTGTATTTCTCCAGGCCCTCCGGTTGGCGGGACAGGAGCATTTCCTCCACCGAGTCCACAATCGGCTGCGGCTCGTCCGAGGCCTCCGCAAATACGTCCTTCAGCTCGCCCTCGTCTACGTTCTCCCATATGCCTCTGGTATAGAGGGCAACAGCGTCGGCGTTGGCCAGCTTAAATTTTTTGGATATGTAGGGGGAGAACCCCTTTTCCTGACCCAAGTAGCAGAAAAGGTTATGGCGCTCTTCGTGTTGGGCCAGCTTGTCCTGCTCCAGCTTCTCCTCCCGGACCATATCCATGCTCAGGGAGCTGTCCTGGCTCTGCATCCGCAGGAAGCCGTCCCGGTAGAGCCGGAACCGGGTGTTACCCGCCTGTCCATAACGCAGCTTCACATAGTTGGTGACCAGCACCGTTACGGAGGCCTTCAGCTTCATCTTACTGCGGGCCGTGAGCAGGGCGCGGTTGGCGGTCCGCAGGTACCGACGTACAGCCCGCTTGCTCATGGACGGGGATTCCATAAACGCCGAAACAACGGTATCCACTGCCAGTTTGGCGCTGATGGCGTCCACATCGTCGTCAATGCCGTCCGCAATGACATAGCAGGCGAACTTATCAAGTTCTACAAAACCGAAGAAATCGGTGTTCTTGATTTTCCGGCTGGCCTCCGAGGTAAAGGCGGTCAGAAATTCTGAGTTTTGCTTTCTCATCGCCCGCCTCCGTTCCAGCGTACCAGAATCACGCTGGCGTTGTCCTTGTGTTCGGCCGCCGTGGTGTTGACCCGTTCGGTGATCTCAAAGGCCATCCGCTGGCAGTCCTGCCCATGGGCGAGGATGTCTTCAATATCCCGCCAGGGGAGGAGGTCATATACGCCGTCGCTCATCAGTACAACGATATCGCCCCTGCGCAGGGCCACCGGCCGGTCGATGAATTCTACATCCTTAAAACCGTCCTGTCCCACATAGTTGTACAAGCGGTGGGTCTCCAGCAGAACCAGGGCGTCCTCACGGGAGAGTCGGCCGATGCGGAACTTTTCCTCCGCCAGTACGTCCAGCGTGTGGCCGGCGGACATGGGAACCAGGTCACCGTTGCGGTAGACGCAGACTTTCACATTCCCCACCACCGCATAGTACAGCCAGCCGTCCCGGACCATGGCCGCGCCTACACTGGCGGAGCCCCGGCGCTCGTTGTCCAAGATCCGCAGAATCGCACGGTTGGCGGCAGCAAAGGCCTTGCGGAAGTAGTACTGCGGATTATCGAAAGCGTTATAGTCCTTGAACAGGTCCAGGAATGTTTCCACAGCCGCCCGGCTGGCGATCCGGCCGCCATATTCCTTCCCCATACCGTCGGCCAGGACGGTCAGCAGCCCGGAGTTGGTGTAGAGCGTACCTACCTGGTCCTCCTGCACCTCGCGGCTTCCAATCGTCATGGAGGAGCCGACATCCGGCCCGCCGGATATCCGGGGCGCTTTCAGAACGATGAACCGGATCAGCAGCAGGATCACCGCTAATCCGCCCAGGCCCCATAAAATTGTTTCAGGAGTCACGCGGTTCGCCCCCTTTTATTTGGTGTCACTCGGTCTTTTGTCCCCACATGAAATGATCGCCGCAGAAGGGAACAAACAGAAACTTGGATTTGCCCAGTTCAATTTCGTCATAGGGATTGAGCGGCGTGGGGGCATAGAGCGCGTTGCCGTTGAGATAGACGATGCCGTTGGCATCCCCCGGCAACAGGACGGTTTCACGCTTTTTCGGGTCAAATACGATGACCGCATGGTTCCGGCGGGAAATCTCATTGTCACCCAAAATCTGGATGTCCATATCATCAGCCCGGCCCACGAAGTTTTTGCCCTGGACGACCTGGTAATCTTTGCCCTGGCGGGGGCCGTCGATGCAGACGATCCAACCGCATACCGGCTTCACATCCTCGCGGAACAGATCCTCCTCGATCTCAACCTCCGTGCGCTGGGTCTCTTTCTTCTCTTTGGTCGCAGTTTCGATGTTGCAGTAGGGGCATACCGTCCCATGCCGCCGCTTGCTGAACATATGTCCGTTCTGGCAACGGATCAGATTGGATTCAGACATAACTCTATCTCCCTTTACTTTATTTTTTGTTGTCACCGAATCAGCAGCCGTGCCAGCCCAATATAGATAATATCGCCGGCATCCAGCTTGCAGGGCTGGTCAGGAGCCAATTTATATTTTCGACCGTCCTTACTGGACTGGACGCTTATACCGTTTTTGGAGGCCAGATCCTCCACATACCAGGAGCCGCCGGTGTAGTTTAGCACCGCGTGCTCTACATCTACCATACTGGCATAGGTGGAGGAGGCGAGGTTGATGTCCACCTGGTTTTCCCGCACATCCCTGCCGATCACCATGCTGACCTTTCCATACAGGGGCCAGGTGGCCAGCGTCTGGCCTTCCTCATTCAGCAGCTGGACTTCGGTGACTTTGGCGGCGGGGGGCATATCAAGGATCGGGGCCCCGGCCTGCAGCGGATGCCAATGTCTCTCCCGGACCGCTAAAATCAGGAATATGAGTATCATGGCGCAGCCCAGGGCAACGAGCCACCAGCGGATGTCACCTTCCAGATAGAAGTAGCTGACCAGGGCGATTGCTCCGCCAGTCAAGATCAGGAGCAGATCGACAAATCTTCTGTTCTTCATTACACAGCCCCTTTTCCAGCTTTTGATTCATGCCTTGCTTTAAAAAAGGTATCCAAAATTATAAATAGGAGCATAGCCTCTTTGAAAGGAATGATAAAAAAATTTAAGGCAAACTCTGCGTCTATCCCCAAGATTTTTGAAAGAAAATTTTCAATCCCCCAATTTTCGGCCCATTCCCAGATCACGAACAGGCCATATGCGAGCGCATAAGCCCCATACTGCAGTTGTTGCGGGTCTCGGAAAACACAGAATACAACAATGTAGAAGATGAAGGGGATAGCTTGTAAGGCAAATTCTACATTCTTGATTTCATCAATATGGAATGTCCATACGAACTTTTCCAACAATACGACTGTTAGATATAGGGTTAAGAGATAGCTCATACCATATAGGACAAACGAGGCCATCTTGAGGTCAAATAAGTCTTTCTTCTTCAAGATGGAGTAGATGTATGAGATGCCTGGCAACATCGCCAGGCTTACAGCAATGGCGGCAATAGGGGAGATGACCAGAGCGAAACCGTCTGATACGAAGGGACTAATAACCCATATAAGCAGCAGCCATAATGCCTCAAAAAGCACGAAAATACTCCTGCGATGTATGCATATGCTGCTCAGAAATCCTTTGAATGTGTTTTTCACCATCATCTCTTACTTAAACCCCATAAATTTCTCAAACATATCGGACATGTCCAGCGGGTTCTTTTTCTGGCTCTGACCGGACACTTTGGATTCGTCAGTGATCTCACCGGTTTGGGGATCGAACCCAAAGAAACTGGCAAAGCCGCCGGCCATCTGAGAGAAATCTATCGGTCCTCCAGTCGGCGCCCGCGGGGCGGTCCGTGCGCCCCCTGGGCGTTTACCGGGCTGCTCCCTCTGGGTCGTCTTCTGTGCCGCGTCATAGTCTTTCCGCTTATCCGGGTCACTCAGGATCTCGTAGGCCTCATTGACATCCTTGAACTTGGCCTCCGCCTGCGGATCGTCCGGGTGCAGGTCCGGGTGCAGCTGCTTGGCAAGCTTCCGGTAGGCTTTCTTTATCTCGGCGTCTGTGGCTGTAGGTGCCACGCCCAGCCGCTTATATAATTCATTCATTCTGTTATCCTCCCATCATATGGCCCTCGCGCAAAGACCGCTGAACCGGCAGCGGCCCTTGCGCGGCGGTCATAAAAACAGGTGTTTTGCCAAAAAAGGGCGCGCCCAACTAAGAGTCGGACGCGCCCCCTGCTTTACGCGAATTGCCGCGTCGCACTATGCTTGATTGGATGTACGCTTCGCTTACGCGGCGGGATAGCCGCCCTCGATGGCGATGTTGGCCAGCTTGTCCTTCTTCTGCTTCACATTCAGGTGGAAGGTGCCCACGCCCTCAGTGTTGCCGAAGTCCTCGGTGTAGTTGACCACGAAAGCGTTGGGGAAGGTGTACTTCCGCTCCACGATACCAGCCTGGATGATCTCCACCGTCACCTTGCGGTAGCAGTTGGAAGTCTCGGCGGGGACCATGGACCACAGGCCCATCTGGCGGGTGGAATCCTCGGGATCGCCGTCCACGGCGGTCAGGATCTTGCCGGAAATGTCCAGGGTGCAGCCCACGTCCTTGGTGCGGGCGTTGGAGTCCAGAGGAATGTCCGTCTTGTAGATGACCTTTTCAACGCACTCCTTGGCAACTTCGAAGCTGCCCTGGCCTTCGATTGTAACTCTCAAAGACATCGTTCATTCGCTCCTTTCGTTTATTCGCCGCCGAACCCGCCTTCGATGGCGGTGTCCGTCGTCTTGTCCTTCTTCTGCTTCACATGCAGATAGAACTCGCCCACGCCGGTCTTGTCATCCAGGCTCTCGGAGTACTCCATGACGAAGGCGTTGGGCAGGGTGATCTGCCGGACCACCTGGGAGGCGGAGATCACATCCACCTTCACCTTCCGGTAGCTGTCCGCAGACTCGCTGGGCACCACACTCCACTTGGCCATGTTGAGCGTGGCGTCCTGCTCCTCGCCGCCCAGGGAGAAGAGCATTTTCCCCCAGATCTTCAGCGAAGCGCCGTTGTCGGTAGCACGTGCATTGGAGTCCTCGGGGATCTCGCTGTGGAACTCCACGTGCTTGATGCTCCGTTCGCTGAGTTTGACGGGGCCGGATCCATCAATTTCCAGTCTGAATCCCATGGTTACATTACCTCCTGATCATTTATTATTTTTTAGAAGAAAGGCGGTTGATCATGACTTCCAGATTGCGTGCGTTGCCATCAAAGTAGATGGTCAGGTCGCACATGCCGGTGGATTCATCAATCGAGTAGCCAAGGTCGTCGCCTTCATCTAACACAGCATTGATGCAGTCCTGCTTGGCCACCCAAAGGCTCTTCTGGCTGGCGGGATTGTTCGAGAAGAACATCTTGATCCGGTCCTCCTTGAAGTCCCCAGTGGCGTGACGCAGGATGCGTGCGATATAGGTCGTTACCTGCGTCTTGTAAGCGGGCTCATAGGTGGCACGCTCAGGATCATAGAGCAGGTTGCGGGCCTTGTAGATGGTAATATCTGTGATGTTTTTGCCTTCCAGGGCAGCGCTCTCCGACGCAAAGACCCAGCCGAAGTTCCGGCGGTTGATCTGGTCCTTGATCGTGTTGGTAAAGCCGGTGATCTCCTTGGGCATGGTGGTGCGGGTCCAAAGGGCGTGATCCCCGGACTCCACATCATAGCGCACACCGGGCAGCTCGGAGTCATACTTCTTACGCCGGTAATGGTCATGCAGATAATCGGGGCACTGGCAGGCGGCCCGGAAGCCGGCGGCAACGTAGGATGCGCCGATGTAGACGCCCTCGATCCAGAGCCGCATGATGTCCTCTTTGGCGTCGGAGAGCTGGGCTACGTTGTCATCGTTGATGGTCATCAGCTTATCCAAGGTCACCCCGGACTTGTTCTTGGGGATGACCGTGAAGTTGGGGATGCAGGGGATAGCATACTCGCTGTAGGGACGCCCCACCAGCGGCTCGCAGCGGTCAATGTACTTCTGGATGCCTTCGGCCGCCACATTGTCAAAGGTGGTGTCGTCCCGTCCCTCAAAGGAGAAGAAGGTTTCCACCTGGTAATCCTTGAGCACATCCAGCAGGGTGGCCAGGGTCTCCATGCTGTTCACTTCATCATTCTGCTTGTGGATGTTGCCGGCAAACCGCTCCCGGCGCAGCTTGGCGCCCTCCTTGGGATTGATGGACACATTGGGGAAGATGGCGTACCAGACGGTGTCGGAGAAGTTGTTTTTCCCGTTGGTGCTGTTCAGGTAGGCGTGGAGGGTGGGGAGGTTGGTGCTCTTTGCCAGCATCTCCGGGCGGATATTGGCCACCAGCAGGGTGGGAACCATGCCTTTCACCCGGCACTTGTACTGGTCGAAGAACATCTTCACGCCCAGCATCTTCTCCACCAGGGGCTTGACCACCTTGATGAAGCCGTCCTTGGCCTCCTTATAGAACTGGAGGTAGGAGTTGTAGTTGGCAACCTCCCGCTCCACATCGATCTGGGTCTGGATGGTGGAGGGCAGCGGGCAGAAGGTGCGTACCACCAGATCCTTCACATAGTCGGTGGGGCACTCGTTGACCTGCTGATAGTCCTCTGCCAGAGCTTCGATCAGGCCGGTGTTGATATGGTCGTCGATGGTGGCCAGGGCGGTGGTCTCCTGCTTGGGAGCCTCCAGAACCTTCAGCTCGCCGTTGTCGCCCATGGTCAGCATACCCAGCGCGATCTGGTTGGGATTGATCCCCTGATCGCCGGCCCCCAGGAGCAGTCGGGTCTTGATATCCTCAATGGCCAGGGGCAGCATGGCCAGGACGTTGTTGTAGTTATCGCTGGCGGACTCGAACAGGACGTTCAGCTTGTCGCCCACATCCAGACGGGCGGGGTCGCCCTCTTCCAGGGCGGCGTACTTCCCGTAGTTGTACCGGATCTCCTTACGGACCTGCCGGATATCCTCCATCACCTTCTTGGGGGAGATCATGTCCAGCAGATGCTCGAACCCGAAATCCACATTGAGAACGCCCTGAGACTTCTTGGCCTCCATGAGGGAGAACAGCATCTTCAGGAAGTCGTTCTGCTGGTTCAGCGGGATCTCGGTGAGCATATTCTCCGGGATGCTCTCCGGCTTCTTGAGGGTGTAGCGGACCGTCTGTGTGTTGGCGTCGTAGAAACTGTAGATGCAGGGGGCAAATTTCTCCTGGAACTCCTCATAGCTCCGGCACAGCAGGGCCTCATTGATCTCCTTGATTTTGTCGTCGCTGAGGCTGTCGATGCCTCTCACATCGCCGATCATGGTGAGCAGGTCCAGCTTTTCCGGGTTGAACTCTTCCAGAAGAAGGGTGCGGTTGGTCTGGCTGATGATCTTCAAGTAATCACATCCCTTTGTTTAATTAATTATGTAGACCATAGCAGGCAGAGCATCATTGAGGTTCCGCCGCCAGAAGTCTCATGTCGCTGGGCTTTACATCCCGGTATTGGAGCGCGATTTCACTGCGTTCATCCTCGAACGTAATATCCACCTTTGAATTGAGGCTGATCTCATAACTGTGGCCTTTCATCAGGATCTCACGGTTCTGCATCAGCGTGCAGTCGGACTCATTGGTCAGCAGCAGACAGTGGCCCGCGCCAGGCTGAAAGAAAATCCGATCCGCTCCCTCGAAGGGCTCGTCTACCTCGCAGCTGTCCAGGATCTCCTGCAACGAGAGTCTTTTACCGCCAGGGATACGGAACAGATTATAGGTAAGGGGCGGGAAGTCGTGGCCGGAGAGCGTGTTGGTAATGTAGATGTTCAGGCGCCCCACATACCCATACCGGCTGGTTTCCTCTACCCGGGCCGCTGGTGCGGCTGTTTCAGCAACAGGCGCTGCCGCAGGCGGCGGGGGCACAGCCTTTGGCCGTTTTCTGCGGGACGCAAGCCGGATGATCAGCATGGCTACCAGCGCCAGCAGGATCAGGGAACCAACGATGATCTGTGGGCGGTAGTCCTCCGGGGACGGCTCCGGCAATACGGGCGGGCCCTCCAGATCCACGGAAACAGGCTGCTCCAGAATCAGATTCGTGTCCAGTTTTGTAAAATCGAACTGGATGGAAACCTTGGCGTCTGCCGTAACAGCACGCTGGAAAGCGATGGTTCCGTCTTTCAAGTAGCAGGGAAGTGCGTCACCATCCACCATTACCGGAACCAGCAGGCCCTGGAAAACGGGGTCTGTCAGCATCTGCCGGTCCGTATCGCCCGCATCGTAGAATGTGGCGGCGATGTCTGCCACTCTCTCAGAGTACTCCACCTCCGGCTCCGTCTGGTCAGGATCGGTATAAGTGACTTGGAGCTGTGTAGTCAGTACATACTCTGAGATCACATCGACCTTTACCTGGCTGCCTGCCCGGCCCTGGAATGTAATATGTACTGCGGGGTCAGTCGGATGATCCAGTTCCAGCAGCGTGTAGCGGGAACCGCTGTACTGCCAGCCGTTTACCGCGCTGAAATCCGCCTTCAGGTTCTGGATCGGGCTTCCGCTGGTCAGAAGAATGCGGGTCCTGCTGGTATTGGCTGAGGGAATGTTGACGGTGATATCTTCTGTACCGCCGTCGGTATCCACAATGGCGGACCGGGTCTTCTTAACGCCCAGTTGCTCCTGCAGGATGGAGTCGATCACGGCCTGGATATCCGTAGACTGAGGTGCGTGGTAATTGATGCCATTGGTTTGGGCGGACGCGGAGAAAATGGTATTGTCATTGTCCGCCATGTCCGCGCCCAGGCCGATCACATGGATGCGGGCCCCCTGCGTCTTGGCGTTTTCCACGGCGGCCTGAAACTGACGGGAGGATTCCGCTGTGGCGTCATCGCTGCTCATGATGATCTCGCCGTCCGAAAGGATCACTACGGTCTTCTCGGCAGCATTTACTGTGTCCAGCAGCTCCATGGCCGTTGTCAGGCCCGCCCCGGCGTTGGTATAGCCGGTGTAGGTTACGGCGTCAACCGCCTCCATAACCGGCTCCCGGTCCCTGCTATCCTGCATCCCAATACTGGAGACGACACTGGTATTGTAGGCGGCAAAGCCAACGTAGTAGTTGGATGGCAGGCTGTATATGAGCTGAGCGATGCTGTCTTTTGCCAGTCGCTCCCGGTCGTTGCTGTTCATGCTGTTGCTTGCGTCCAGCAGGAACACAATAGCCTTTGATGTGCCCGGTGGCAGGTTAGCGGCAGCGGCCTGCGTCTGGATGCAGGCCAACAGCATGAAACAGGCTAAGACGAAAGAATATAGATGTGAACGTTTCCTTCTCACTGCAATATCCTCCCTGGGGCTGTTCAGATGGTTTGCGCGGTCATAAGACCTGGCGGGAAGTTGATGGCAGGTTCTTCCTCAAGATGCCTTCATAAGTTATAACGTTGGAGACGGTCGATTTTGGACACTTGGCCATGGAGAAAATAAAAATTTTTTTGAATTTATGCTCGACTCATGGCGGAGCATATGCTTCTGCATAATTCAACCAATGCTATAGCGTAAGAAACGCCGGTTTTGCAATTAGCGCCATCCAATTTATTCCATTGTATCAATGTGGCCGTTTTTGGTATATATCCTCCCATTTGGCCCAGTCGGGCTTTCAAACCCGATCAGGGGTGTATCCAAAGGGATACCGTTTTTCTTCAGGTTATTGATTTGTTTGTAACCGCCCCAGACCATGAATACAATCATCGCAATCAGCATCCAATGGTCTGTAAGCTCAATTTTGAACAGGGCAAAGAACAGGTCGATTGGATCAAACAGGTATCCGATATCGCCGGTGGCTGCGAAGAAGATTCGATTGATCCACTCGGAAATCACCGGGGCGATCTGGCTGGCGCCGACAAAGGTACATCCCAGCACAAATGCGCTGACACGCATCTGTGTCCAAGCCATCAGGGCAATGCCGACTATGGTGCCAACGACCAGGGGAATCATGATGGTTTCTTCCAGGCCGATGGTTCCCGCTTTTGCTAGAACCGTGGTAAGCATGAAAAGCAGCTTGCTGCTGACCAGGAATCCCAGCACAAACCGATTTACAGTCGGGGATATGTAGGTCAGGATAGGAAGGCCAATCAGTCCCACCAGGACGCAAACAATCGCGCCGGCCTCACCCAGCATTTCACCAACGAACATGGCTGCGATAAAGCCCAGGAAGAGCCCCCAAGCGATAGCGGTTGTGGTCAGCAGGCCACGGCGCCATTTCAGTGCGCCAAAGCATAGCCCAGCGCCAACAGTGACGCTGATCAGGTCAATGACAATCTGAAATACCAGCAGACGAGCAAGAATTTCTTCCATAGTGAGTTCTCCCTCCTAAAATCGAATAGCGCAACTGGTCTATGCCTATATTTCCCTATCTATAATTCATATGTCGAAAAAGGGGCGTTTGGGGACATGTTTTTTGAAAATTTCAAAAAATTTTTTAAGAGCAAAAACGGCCTTGACCCATAAACGAGGTCAAAGCCGTGTCAAATATGATATATCCTGTTGGATTTTTTGCTCTTTCTATACTTAATTGGGGGATAACTTACTTTTGTTATGGAAGAACTAAAAACATATAATTGGTATATTAAATAACCTTTTTCGATTTTCTATTGAGTATCCTGAGAAAATAGGATATAATAGAGTTACTGGTTGGACAGAAGGAGGGATCAACTTTGAGGGTACGAATTCAATCGGCAGCGATCAAGCATTTTCGGAATGTCGCCACTGGCGAGATCCGTTTTCCATGTAACCTGGCATCAGATACTTTTACGATGAAATCTGATGTGCTGGGGATATACGGCCAAAACGGCTCTGGTAAGACAACATTTATTGACGCTCTGGAGGTTTTGAAATGCCTGCTGTCAGGTGTTCCCATAAAGGAGCATCTGGAAAATTGCATCTCCAAAGGGCATGATGCGGCGGAGCTGAGTTTTGAGTTCAGTATAGAGGATGATCAGGATCACAAGTTCCGGGCTGTGTATTCCGCACAGATGGGATTGGATTATCTGAATGAGTCTGTAAAAGCTTCCGTGCTTCAAGCGGGGGAGTGGACCAGAATGAACGCCATTCTGGAGAGCCGCTCCGCAGATACCAAAGCGGTTATTACCCCAGACACGAAGAAACGGGAGTTGTTTGGAAAGGACTCCCAGCTTTTGGACGAATTACGGATCACAAAGTTGCTTTGTGCCAAGGAACACCGGTCGCTCCTTTTTTCCGATGAAATCTTGGTTCTCCTCCAAAAAGGTTCTGGCAACACTGTGTGGTACCATATGCTGGCCGCGCTCCGCCATTTTGCCGGAGCAAGCCTGTTTGTAATCAACAGCCGGGGAGCAGGATTAAACGCTATGGGCGCTGAACTCCCCGTGATTTACCGAACAGATCGCTCACTTGGCCAGTTGAAGCTGCCGTTGGAGCAGCCGGCGGTGATTCCAGCCATTGAGTTCTCCTTGGCCAGACAGGTGATCGGGACGATTAATGTGGTGCTGCATGAAATAATACCAGGAATGGAAATTGCGCTCGCCCAACTTGGAAACGAATTTACAGAAAAGGGTGAGTTGGGGGTCCGGGTGCAGCTGGTACGGACTGCGGTAAAGGCTGGGAGCAACGATGTGATGCAGCTTCCTTTAAAATATGAGTCCGAAGGCATCAAGAAAATCATTTCGATTCTGCACCTCTTTATCTGCACCTATAACAGCCCTGGGATCACGCTGGCCATTGACGAACTGGACTCCGGTATTTATGAGTACCTGTTGGGGGAGCTGCTGCAGATCATGCAGAAATCCGGACTGGGCCAGTTGATTTTCACATCCCATAATCTCCGGCCGCTGGAGATGCTGAACAGCAGCTCCATCATCTTCACAACAACAAACCCGGAGAACCGCTATGTCCGAGTCTCCAATGTGAAACCCAGCAACAACCTCCGCCTGCGCTACTTCCGGGACATCACCCTGGGCAGCGATGGCGAAGAGCTGTACCAGGAGACAAACAGCATAGAAATCGCCCACGCAATGCGCAAGATCGGCATCCCCAGTATGGACAGGGTGGAGGGTGCGTAATGGCCAAGAAGAAAATTATGCTCTTCATTGTCGAGGGGCCGACCGACGAAACCGCGCTCTCCACAGTACTGAATCGTATCTTTTCATCGGAAAGCGTAAAGTTCCAGGTCGTGCATGGCGATGTGCTCACCCAGGACTTTGTGGCGCCGGATCAAATTGTCGCAGCGGTGAATGAGCAGATCAAGCTGTTTCGCAAAAACGTTTATAAATCCAGCGACTTTTGCAAGGTCGTTCACTTAGCCGACACCGACGGCGTGTTTATTCCTGATGATGCCGTTATCATGGAGGACACTGAGGGGCGGCGCTATCCCTTTTATACCGATAGCCAAATCCTGACGCCAGAACCGGCGAATATCATTGACCGGAACATGCGAAAGAGCAGGAACATCGCCAGGCTCTCCAGTATCGGCAAGATTGCGGGAATCCCATACAGCTTTTACTACTTCTCCTGCAATCTCGATCACGTTCTTCATGGCAGAAATAATCTGAGCGAGGCGGAGAAAATCATGTGTGCCCGAGACTTCGACCTCAAGTACGCGGATGATCCCAATGGGTTTATCCGCTTCATGAAGGATGAATCTTTCGCTGTGCAGGGCACCTATTCGGAAACCTGGACGTTTATTAAGCAGGGGAGCCGATCCCTGGAGCGGTACAGCAACTTTGGCATTGAATTGCCAGAGCGGTGCCAATGGGAACCCTAAGAGTAAAAATAGAACAGCAACCCGCCCCTCGAATTTCTTTGTATCGAAATCGAGGAACAGGTTGCTGTTCTATAGGGGAAGAAACCACAGACGATTATTTTTTGGCAGTGACAGTATTGGTCGGCTGCATAATAACATCACTACCACTACTATCTGCAGCCTTCAAATATACCTCTGCATAGTATTCATAACCAGCTATACCGTCATAGTATGTAACATTGTCGCCATGAAAGCTAGTATTTTGACCCATCATATTTGAATATTCCGAGTTGGAGGATCGGAAAGTTTTTATGAGTTTTTGAGTATTCCCATTATTTTCATAAAGATAAATGGTTGTGGCACCAATTTGTGTCATCATGTTTGTGCCAGTCACAGAAAAATAGATGGTTATTTTTCCGTTATTACCCGCTTGAATGCTTGCATCCGTACCAGATATGTATAAGCTGGATCTGGGAGACATGGATTCAGATGCAAATACAGTCGTATTTAAGGCAAAAAAGCACACCAAAAATAGCGATACCCATCGCAAGCTTCTTTTCATAGTTAAATTCCCTTTCTAGTTGAAAATTGATTCAATAATTTTAAGTAGCTCCTCAGAAGAAATATTCCCGTTTATTGTACATTCAAATGGGCCATTAATCCAAACCGCACATTCTCTGCCTGCATTTTGCATTGTGTAAAAGGTGCAGTCCGCAATTATTACTGTATCTACATCCATATCATCCTTTTGCCATGTTGTAAAGCTGGTATTTTCTTGATTTTGATGCATTTTAATCTGAACCATAATGGATTTAGCGTCATTTCTATAGCAAGTATTAAAAACCACATAGTCTGGACTCGAATTATCGTTGACAACAACTTTGCCAACGGTAAATCCATTTGGAATCCAGTTTGGTGCAAGTTGTTCTGTTATTCCATATGCGTCCAGAGCGGCTTGCAAATCCGCATATTCTCCATCACCGATGGTATCGCCTTCACCAGGCTCGCTTGGTTCATTGGCTTTCGACACTGAGACAAACGTGAACGTATCCTTCGTCCACTGTGCTATAACTCCCCAAAGGTCATACCCCATCGCATACGCAGTAGCAGTCATAAGACCGAGCAGCACAGCAATAACCGCCGCGATAGATACCACCCGTTTCAAGTGGCGTCTGCCCCGCAGGGAAATGCGTTTTCTGCTGGTTGGGGACGGATTATCCGTGCCCGCATTTTCTTCTTCAGTATGGCTGGGTTCCTCGTCATCGAAGTCATAGAGCGAGCGGCCATCGGTCATATAGGGGAGATACTTGGTCTGGAAGTTCTCCCAAGCCGCATCAACGTCAATTTCTGGATACCGGCCAGTGGGGTGTTCTTTTTCGCGTTTTGCAATCACCTCCGAAATATATAAGATTTCGTCAATATCGGGACCCTCGCCATCGGGCAGTTCAGCGTCCAGGCGTAGAAGTTCCTCTAAAGATTCCGTACTCATTCCGTCATATTTCGAATAGTCCTTGCTATTCCCGCTATCGAGTCCGGACACGTGTAATCCCTCCTTTCTATTATGTATATGTCAGAAATGTCCCCAATGGGGACAACTTTTTTATTCTCGGGAAAGTTTTTTCTTGAGATGCTTTTTGATACGCTGTACTCGCTTTTTACACGCCTCAATCGAAATGCCAAATGCTTCTGCGGCATCTTTCATGCTGTGCTTTTCAATCGCGATCAACTTGAATATTTGGAAGTCTTCCTTTTTCGCCTCGTCTCCATACAAGGCATCAACACTTATCTCGTCATATGTAGCCAACAGCTCGGATTCATCAGAGTTTAGAGATATGACTGCCAGCATACTCAATTTCGCTCGCTGGCGCTTGGTATTCCGAACCACATTCTTGAGCGTTTTCATCAGCCAGCCTTTGGGATTATCGCTCTGCAAGCATTCATCACTCTTTGCGCAGGCAATGCAAAATGTTTCCTGCGTAGCATCCTCAGCGAGTGAATGGTCTCCCAGCGCGTTCTTTGCGTACACGTACAGAACATCGAACATCTCTCTAAACAACTGCGCAATCCGTTCATTCTGCGAGTTGCAGCCATCCATTGTATCACCACCTTGATTCAATTAACTGTTCTTTATTTCTTCTTGGTGGGGTGAAAAGCCTTTTACTAAAGCGCACAGGACTCCTTCTGCAGCTATTATAAAGGATTCCGGCTTATCGTTCAATAGATTGCAGATATTTGCAATGTGGATTTCGGAACTTTCTTTATAAAGTATGCAGTCTGTGCTTACATGAAGGACATCTGCCAGTGCAACCAGAACAGGGATGCTCATCGACCTGCTGCCCCGCTCCAAATTCGTGTAAAACGAAGTAGATATGCCCACCTTCTCGGCAACCTGCTCTTGCGTGAGGTTTGCATTGGTGCGGCATCTTTGCAAATTCCTGCCCGCAAGTACTTGCAAATCAATCTTATTCATATTAGCCTCCATAGCTTCTCTTGCAATAATTATATATGCTGACAGAAATAATAGGAACAGCCTGCCAGCAACGGTTTTATTTTCTAACAGAAATAAGGAGGCTTTCCATATACTAAAGCAGTACAAACGCCAGATATGGGAACAATTTGTATAATTTTTGTCCTGTAATTACTTTTTTCAGGTTTTGGACGAAGGAGAGTTAGAAAAAAATAGGGAATTTAGTGTCCCCAAATCCCCTTTCCTCGACATATATAATACAAAGGGGTTTTACCTCAACACGCTGGGCAATGACAGAGGTGTTACATTGATGTACTATTATCGCTCTCTTAAATATGCGCTGGCTCCCGGAGAACGCTGCTGTTTTTTGGGGGCGAACCTTGGTATGGAGCACGATCCATACTTTAGTTGGAAGGTGAGCCGGCCAATCCATAATGCGGATGACCGAATCATGTTTCTGAATCCAGCACGGCTTCGCGTCTGCAATCATCTCTTTTCAATTCTTGCGTACTTTGCGAAGGAGTTCATTGCAAAGGCGAGCCTGCTGATAGACTACGATCATTTTGAATGTACCCTGCAGTTGAGTTGTCTCCATTTTGTCAATTTCTATGATTTGGAGGAATCACTGTTTTGGTTTGTGCTGTTCTGCACAGAGGATATTCATATTGACGCTATGGCAAACGGCGCCTTCGCATTCACTATGGAATTTCCCCTGTTTGAACCACTATCACCCCCAAATGAATGAGGTAGTTATCAACAAAAATCCTGCTGTCCTTACCCCCATGCCTCCACTATATCGTAGGTAGGGGATAAGGCTCCGATTACTATGCTATGAAATCTAATGTGCTGGCCTGTAAAATTGAACGCGCTCCGCCAGGAGCCCTTTCTGATGTGCATCTAATGGATTGTGTGATGCGCCAAATGGTCTTGCGCATTATAAGCCCCCAAGCAGTCCATGCACACAAGGTAGGATCAAAGAATATACAGGGAGCACATTCCAGACAGCTTAGAGCTTGATGCAGATGCAGGAATCAAGCGTCCTGGAATCTGCGGGAGACACACGATCAGGCGTAGGTAGCAATAGCTCATGAAATATCCTGAAGTTGTATCCTATTAACAGCGTTTTGCTTTGATCTGATGATAATAGCAATACAGGGGCAGCATCGCTGCCCCTGTATGCGTTTTTATAGATCCACAGTTTCCAATGATAAACTAGCAGGAGGTGCCGCAGTGAAAAAACAGGTATTGGTTGTTGATGATGACCTTAATATCTGTCGGGAAATCAAAGATGCTCTGCAGGACGAAACTACTGATGTCCAATATACACTACCCACAGAGAAGATACTGCCGGAATATATGCGGCAGCCATTCTGCATTGTCATCATGGATATCTCCTTGACAAGTATAAATGGTATCACCCTTTTGGAAACCATGCGGCAGGCCAAGCCCATTCCAATATTGGTATTGTCTCCGGTCAGCAATACCGCAAATCGTGTGAAGTTACTACAGGCGGGGGCAACTACGGTCCTGGAAAAGCCCTGTGATATATCGGAATGCTTAGCAAGTGCGCAGTCTCTCATGCACATCTACCTTCACTCCAATGCCGCAGCGCAGGGATGCTATACGCTGGCCTTTGAAATGGATCTAATAATAGACCCATCCTACAGAAAGGTGCTCCTCAAGGGAAAAGAACTGGAGCTTACCAGGAGGGAATTTGATCTCCTTTACTATTTGGCAAACCGGAGTGGCCAGGTACTCAGCCGGGAGCAGATATACAATGCGGTCTGGAAAAATGAAGCAGATTATAACGTTGATGAATCTGTAAAATCGTGTATCAAGACGTTGCGAAAGAAGCTGATTTCCCACAATTGGGACTATATTCAGAATGTTCGTGGGGTGGGTTACCGTTTTTCTGTTCCAAATTAATCGTGTAGATCGCACAAATGGCCAGATGCAAAGTGCATCTGGCCATTTGTCGTTTCTTGTCGTGTATTCCCTCTATACTCACCCTCTCATGCCCCTCTGACACCCCTTTCACCCCTTATAATTTCGCCCATAGCAGTACTTGAAACCTGCTCTATTTTAAATAAGGGAGAAAGGATGGTACCCACAGTGAGACTCCGACGATATCACTTTTACAACCTAATCTTGCCCATTTAGGCGTGCATCCTCACAAGCGGAGGATGCACGCCTTTCTCTTTCGACAAAAAAAGCCCCCGTTCGATACGAAAAGGGCATCTACTCCGTACAAACCTATTGTAAAACAGAAAAATTTTTGTTTGAACTGGGCAAATAAGTCTTTTCATATCGGGAAAGGGGACAAGTAACCGCCTCTGCGGGCAGGAGAGGAGGTGAGATCTTGGAACTCTCATTATCCCAACAGACCACTATTCGGTACCAATTTGAGTTTTTCTGCAAAAAAGTCATAGATGGTGAACGCTGCGATTATCTGCGGGAACTGACTCGACGGGCCAGTCGGGAAATATCTTTTTCAGACCTGTCTGAAACCTGGCTGGAGCACTTGATGATTGAAAGCCTCTGCCCAGTGGAGCAGTATCGTTTCAACGTATGCGGGTACCCAGTTTTCATCCAGAGTGACCGGCTGGCCGAGGCCCTGCTTGATATGGGCGCTGAAACATACAGCATCTTGCTACTGGCATACTGCTTGGAGTTCAGCGACAGAGAAATTGGTGTCCTGCTTGGTCAAGCACGATCCAGCGTTCAGCGCCGCCGCCAGCAGTCTTTGGCGGAACTAAAATCTAAACTGAGGAGATGAAGATATGAGGAAGCAAAGTCGCTCCCGAATACCAGAAAGCCAGCTGCTACCATTTGAAACCATTGTGGCTGCCAAAGCTGGTGATCCAGACGCCCTTTCGGCAGTCCTGAAGCATTTCCGCGGATACATAAATCTGAAGGCCACCAGGGATTTTTATGATGAAAATGGGCTAATCTATTCAGGCATTGATCCCGAATTGAAGCAGAGGCTAGAAATCAAAATGATTACTCGTATTATGCAGAGATTTGCAATTTAATAAAACATAAAAATAGTATATGCCTCTGGGATATAGAACCTGCACTTCAGGGAAGAACAGTTGGTGGTTCTTCCCTGAAGTTTTCTGTTAATTATGATTTTATTGACTTACAATTATTACACAAATTGCAAGCAATATATATAAGGAAATATCTCAACTTATTGTTACAAAAAATCTATTAAAAACTTTTGAGAATAGTGTCCCAAAATCAGTTCTTAAATCGTTATATATATAGGAGGTGTTTGAGAAGACATAAAATATGACAGCATTGAGCAATCGTCCACTTGATGAACTAAGAGCTTGCATTTATAGTTAAGAATAGTACAAATGATTTCTATAATATTTTATAAAAAATTCCTCTTCAAGATCTCGCTGCGTCTGTCAATCAAGACTTGTTCTGCTGCATTTGAAATATCGATGTCTTCATTGCCCAAGAAAGGAATGCCGGCCAAGTGCTCCTCTTATTGTAGCTTTGGCACGAAACGGACGAAACCCCCAGCTGCTACCAAGGGACCCAACCAATCTTATTGTAATAGAAAGGAATCAGTATTTATGAAAAATATCTGCCGATACAAAAACCATATATGCGCACTGCTTGCATTGGCTATGCTTTTCAGTTGCACAATCCAAAGCGCAAGTGCAGCCTGGGATTTGGGAAATGTATCAAATCCCCTTTCCACGTTGCAAGACAAGTTGCTGTTAGCGGATGATAGACCTGAAGCAATAGACCCAGAGCTCATCTCCGAAAAGGGACATATTGAACGCCTTTATGACAAAGAATCCTCTTTGGAAATGGTTGCCTTTTCCAATTACGACGGTACAGAAACCGTCTACATATTTGATGAGCCAATCAAATATGTGGATGAAATGGGCCGGATTGTTGACAAAAGCAACACCTTATATAGTGCATACGAGGAAAATTATGCTTACGTTAATAGCGACAATAATATTCGCACCTACTTTCCAGATGCTCTAAACGAAAACAGTGGGATTATGCTCAAATATGAAGATATCCTAATTGAGCTATATCCCTATGAAGGAAATACTGCTTTCGTCCAAAAGCGCATGGGCTCTAATGATGTAGAATACACTTTTTATGATGGTGTATTCGGAGAAGATACAGCAGTCCGATATACTCCGACTTTTTCTGGCTTTAAAGAAGAAATTATCCTTTATGATAACACAGAAAATTGTTTTAACTTCATCTTGAAATGTGAATCCCTTACCCCTGTTGTTGATGGGAATCAAGTTTGTCTTATTGATTCTACAACAAATGAAGTTGTTGCGACTCTCGGAAGAGTCTACCTCTATGACAGTTTTATTGGTACAAGTGAAGGGTTTATGCACGAATCATGGAGTAATGATACTGAAATTGTACAACTTGAGAACGGTGACTATCTTGTTACAGTAACTGTAGACGAGTACTTTCTTAATCACCCAGAAACGGTTTATCCAGTCTATGTTGATCCCACCATCACGATAAACGCATCGGGAAGCGGGACAAGCAAAACTATCTTAGATACTCCTATATATAACGGGAGTGGCGTGACAAATATGACGGCGGGTGCAAATGCGAGCGCAACCGTAGGATATGTTGGAACGCAAAGCGGAGTTCAATATGGCGCAGGACGACTGCTAATGAAATTCCCGGGACTAATGAACCAGTCGTTTATGAGCAACTATAATTATACGATAACTTCCGCCACACTTTATTTGAAAGATACATCTGGCTTATCAACTTCTGCAACCATAGAAGCGTATATGTACACAGGCCCCAGTTGGACTGAGTCAAGCAAGTATAGTTCAGCTATATGGAATGGTGCAGGAGAAGAGTTGTCGAGTTATACATATTCATATCCAAATTCCACTAATGGAAGTTTTAATATTACTAAGGCCGTGAAGCTGTGGCAGTCTTTACCAGAATACGGAGCAAAGGGAATTATTCTAAAAAATATTACCAGCGAAAGTAGTCTGTCATATTATAAATCTCTCAACACAACCGAAGGTAGTACAAAGCCATACTTAAGTGTGAGCTATGCTAATAGAACGGCAGCATCAAAAGCCTTCCTCACTTATGGCGCATCATCACGTACCATTTCTATACGCTTGGTCGGATCAACAACAACGAGTTCGCCGTGGTTGTCAATTATTACTGACTCGCGTACTGCGTGGAATAACTCAGGTGCTGGAACAAATATATCTACAACAACCACAGGTTCCTCACCGCATACATTGACAGTTGAATCTTTACCGACAGAGACATGGTATGGTTTGATGACCCCGACAGTTTCAGGAAGCACACTGACTGCAAGTAAAATTCAGATAAATATGTATCAACTTCCAGCCTCGACAAATTTTCGTCGAAGTACAGTAACACATGAAATGGGACATCTTTTATGGTTAAACGATAACCCAGTCACAACAGACCCATGTTTAATGAGACATGACAGAGATCGTGAAATTGTATTTGTTCCCCAAATGGTGGATATTTTCCACGTACGAAGTAAGTATTAACAGAATATACTGAGAAATAAAAGAATGAAAGGCGGAGTAATTATGAAGTTAGCCATATTGTCTATGTTTGTTACACTTTTTCTCCTGTCATCCTGTTCGAGCACAGGGAGTGTAAGCCCACCCCCAACTGCTAGTGGACCACAAGATATGATCGAAGTTACTTATAATACTATGTCTGCGGACTGGCCCGTATACAACGACGTTGAGGAATTGGTTGCAGCAGGAGATGAGATTCTAATAGGCTCAGTAACCGATATATCCTACCAAGTACTAGACATTAGAACGGCTGAGCCTGCGACGGAGGAAACAGAGGAAGAGTATCGTTATTTTTATACTATATACGATGTTGATGTCGTAAAATCGTATAAAGGTAGTGCCCATGATATGGTCAAGGTTAGAGTCCTCGGTGGGCAAGAGGGTACTCGTGTGAATGAGCAGCTCACAGCGCTCGGCGAAGACGCTGCAGATGGGATTCCCATAATGGAAGGAATGCCTATAATTGATGTCGGCGAATCGTGCTTATTTGTGCTTTACCAATACGAAAACACAGTTCCAACTTTGGTAAATGTTAATCAGGGTATTTATGACCTTAGTGAGCCTTATGGATGGGGCAACGGGGAATCTTCAATTACGTTCCAAGATATCATATCATACTTTGGCGAAAATCAATAAGAAAGATTTTCGCCAAAGTATCAGATAGGTAAGAAGGGCGGCACGGGAGTGCCCTTTGAGACTTTAAAACTAATAGATTTAAAGTCTCTACTGGTCCATAAAATCTAAAAATTGCATAATAGTGGACGCCATGTTATAATGACCCCAGCAGAAACGAGGGGGTC
>RAYO01000028.1 GCA_003612335.1 bacterium 1xD42-67 | reverse complement strand
TCACTACGAACGATGCCAGAACCAAACTGAAACATCTTTACCCTATTATAGAGGTTTAGACTTTACAAAGCACTAGCCAAACATGGTACTCTTCATCGCTCAGCCCTAAAAAAGCCTGAAGGGATTGCGCCATGCCTGCTCTCCCATGCCAGATCTCGCTCCATGCGTCAATGGCGCTGATGGAACACTGGCCAGTCTGGAACAATTCTTTGAATGTCATATGTACTGCCTCCTTATTCATTTGATATGGGTTTGACACCATATCCAACGATTGTAATTTGACCATTAACAGTTTCGTATTCTGCTATTGCGAGCAGAGACTCCTTTCCGCGCGTGAAGAGGATGTTGTTATTTGTGTTTCTGAGATCATCATGACAGAAAGCCCATTTATACCCCAGTTTCACATAATGATAAATAAATTTATCTAGGGCCGACCACAAATGGCCGCTTGGCGTGTCATATTCCTTGCAGTACTCTTTGGCCCTTTTCCATATTTCTTCCGCTTCGATTCTGTTTAGTCCGTACTCCATAGCCTCATGAAACCAGATGCTGCTACAGGATCTATAAATAATTTCCTTCACCGCTTTAGCAAAAAGCTCTTGATCTCTCTCCTGGTGCTTCGTCTGAATAGTATCCATTTTTTTCTAGCCTTCCTCATTAAATGAGCAACGGGAAGAAAGCTTTCGCCCCCTTCCCGCTGCTATCAGCTAATTATGCTGTCAGATCATGAATGCTTTGGCTCAACGACCGACTGACCATTGAATATTATGAGGAAGCAGGCTTTTCGCCCTTAGTCCCCAAACATCAGTTTTAGACGGTCGAATAGTGAATGTTCCGGATCGCCGAACGTGCAATTACCATATATGCCGGCACCAGATTTTCTTTTGCCGCCTTGCGTTCATCGGCTGTGCCCTCTGGGGTCAGGGTGATACGGTCCCCGGATAGAGTCAACGCACCTCGGCTGGTATCATAAATACAGTCCGTAGGATTGAACATAGCATGGATGCCGTTTTGGTTCTTTTCATCCCACAGATAGATACAAATATTGCTTTCTGTGTCGAAAAGATCCAGTTGCTCTTTTTTGGCGGTCATAGTATCCCCATTTTTCAAATGCAGCGTGATGTTGTATTTCTCCGCCTCCGTGTTTATGATGTTCAGATCCAAAATCGCCTTCTCAAAGGGCTCCCCCAGGTTGAGCTCGAATGCGATAGCCCGCAAGCAGTCATAGTTGAGAGATACCTTCTTGGAAAAAAGGATCACTTTTTCGATTTCCGCCTGATACTGGCCGCTCAGTTTATCGGTGAGATATTCCCGAACCTCCTCCGGGGTCGGATAATCGAACCGGAAGTGATAGTGGAACCTTCCCGGCCTGTTGACCAGGTAATCGTTCAGCCGGTATAGACTGTTGCAGGTGATGACAAAGAGTTTTTTGCCATTGGAGGTGCCATCAAACAAGCTGAGCAGTCCGGACTGCGGGTTGGCCTCATTCTCACCAGTGCGGATGTCACCGAAGGTCTTGTCGAACTCATCGAACAGGAACACAGCTTCCTGCTCAATGGCCTCAATATAAGTAGCGATGCCAGGGATAAACTGGTCAACAATGATGACCGGGTATCCGGCGGAAACCGCCTGCCCACACAGGCAGCGGGCAAAGAGCGATTTCCCAATCCCTTTATCGCCGCTCAGGATAACGCCCATGCTCCGCTCAAACAGGGCAAAGGACTTCAGCACCTTCTCAGCCTTCTCCGTATGCACGCCATAGACCTTCTCCCTCACGGCCAGGTCAGTGCGCTCCTCCAGATAGAACCCAGACATCTGCGCAAAGCGTACCGTGTAGGTTTTCGCCGGGAGCGCGTCATAGGCTTTCAGGGTGTCATTGTAGATCTCATATCGGGTCCCGATACTGATTGCTTTCATAGTAGAGTCAACTCACTTTCATTTTTTTAGACTGCGATTTCAATTTGTTTCTCGCGGGCCCAGTAGGTGAGGAACTTCCGCTCAGACTGGGTAATGGCACGGCGGTTTGCGCCTTGTGCCTGGCAGATGCTCCTCCCACTCAGCTGCAGTGTCACCAGTGACTGTTCAGGCGCATTTCTGCGCCGCAGGAACAGGATATGACACTCACCAGAGGCGACGCGGTCAATGTAGTCACCCACGCAGTGGCTGAGGTTGATCCCCTCGTCCGCTAATTCCCTGGGTTCAGTTGGCACCACAATGCTGTAGCCCTGGGCGCTGAACTCCAAATCCTTGACCATCTCCGCCTGTTCGGCAAAGTTCTGACATTGTTCAGCGATCTTGGCCAAATTGGTTTTTAGGGCCATGACATCGTGGGCGGTCTTGAAATGCTCTGGATATTTCTCCTTAACCTTTCCGTAGAACTTCTTTTGCATGGAGAGATAGTCCAGGTACTCCTGGAAAAATGTGTCGGTTACATCTCCATAGCCCTGACGGTATAGGTCAAAGCAGATATAGTCGATAAACCGGCGCAGATTGATGTTGTACTCGGATTCCATGATCTTGGTAAGAAAATGTGGGGATTGTGTTGGGGGATAACAGTAAGCTGGGTCAAATCTGATGTCCCGCACCCCAGAGCGTACCAGTTGCTCGGCAAAATACATCGCCTCATTTGCGCCATATTGCTTCTCGATCCAGAAAATAGCAGGAATGCAGTTCTGATACTTTCCGTTGACGGTCGTCTGCGCAGGGAACAACTGCGCTATTCGAGTGAAAAGGCGCTTATTCTGCTCCCAGTACTGCACATACTTTTGCGGCTCCTCAACGCTGATAGGCACATTATGCCTGCACATATCCGAAAGGACCGCGTCCCCCGTCACAGTAGCAATAAAATCGACAGACTCCTTAAACAGTGCGCCGATCCAATTCACCTGTTTGAGGTCAATGTAGTTATCCTTCAAATCTCGCAGGAAAGAACGCAGATTCCCGGTGGTCACCGGGTCAATGACCCCACTTTTGCAGTCGCGGATATAATAGAGGCCCTGGCTGACCAAAATCACCAGTTCCCTGCACACTTTCTGGGTCTGACGCCGCAGGATGAAGTCAGTGTTGTTCTCCAGCACTACCTCATAGGTCACAGAAGGCTTTTGCTGGGCGCCGCTCAAATCAATAATATAGTCTTTCAAAGAAACCGCAGATGCATTGACGATAGTTTCCGACATAATAATAACCTCCTGTTTGTTTATATTGTTGTATTTTACCAAGTACCCACAGCACACTGGGGCCCGGGGCTGGCGGCCAAGTAATAAACCCTGACCTTATCCAGCGCGGTCTTAACCGTGCGCTCACGCTTTGATTCCTGATCGTTCAAATAGCGAATAACCGCCTCGCGCTCCTCTTTATCCAGGCGGGACAGGGCCTGACGCATGGCTGGCGACAGTTCCTGGCTTTCCTTTGCGGGTTCCGTAGCAAGGAACCGCTCCATCCCTTCCGATTGTTCCAGGGATACCACAACAGGCCGCGGCTGGCGGCCATAGCCAGTGAGCCCACAGGGCCGATACTGCCGCTTGATGGTCAGCACAGCATACTGGAGCTTCATCCAGATATGGGCCTGGATGCACTCCGACCGCATAGGGTCGAACGTGTCGATGGCGTTCAGTGCTGCAATAGCCAGCTCCTGATAGACATCGTCCCAGTCCAGCCGCATAGCACAGATGAGCGGCCAGTTGCGCCGCATTACCCGGCGGATCATGTCTGCATTATCCATAAAGATCTCATTTCTCTCAGTAAAGGTCATGTTGCTCCTCCTTTTGATGTTTTAAAAACGGCAGGGCAAGACCATAAAATTGGCCTTGCCCTGTACTGCTTATAAGCGGATGAACCGCTTGATGATACCGGCCAGTTTGACCGGCAACTTGTTCAGATCACTGATGTCCAAAAAACTGTCACCGTAGATCCGTTCAATGTTCTCCTTATCGTTTCCGATAGCAGCAGCCACGAAAAGGATGCCTTTGCGTTGATACTCCTGCTTTACGCCGCGCAGGTCCTCCTCCGCAGCACTACCATAGTAGCCACTGTCAGCCGGCTGTCCATCAGATACCGTCATCAGCAGCTTTACATCCTCAGTCCGCCTAGCCAGCCGCTCCGCCACATAACGTAAGGCGGCGCCGTCCCGGTTATTACTGCGGGCGGAAATATCCATCAGGCGATAACGGTCATTCTGGTCAATAGCGTCAAACTCCGCATAGGAGTAGAGATCGACACCTCCGCTGGCGGAATGTCCGTAGACCATAATGGGGATGCCCAGAGCGTGGCAGAAATCATACAGGATAATTGCGGTGGCGCGGGCATAGGTAGCCCGGTCACAGCTGGACATGCTGCCTGATTCGTCCAGAAGCAGCCCCACAGAGAGGGCCGGAATCTCATTGGGCAGCGCGTTTTTATAGAAGACACGTCCATCGTTGCGGCTCAAGGCGTGGATATCCAGCCGGCGGCCCATAAGAAGACCTGTCTGCTTCCCGCCCCGGCGGCTGTCATGCATCTGCTGTAAAACTGATTTCTGGAGCTGCTTTGAGATATGGAGCAGGTCGCCGGAAACCTCCTGATACTGCTCCTTCAGCTCATCATCCACTTCCGCGATCCGGTGGACTGTCATACTGACCCCATCATGAATGTTTCCGTAGGAAATGCTCTGAGCCAATTCGGTCAGTTCCTTCGTGCGTTGGCGCTCCAACTCTGTGCAGACGCTGTCCTCAGCGACTTTTTCCAAAATCCGCTGGATATCGGATGCGGCCCCTGAATATCCCGTCCCTTTGTAGTCATCGTCCCGCTCTGTTGTACCGCCTTCGGGGGCAAAAAGCGTGTCGGTGTCTGTTAAGGGGATGCGGCCAGTCTCCTGTTCAGAAACCGGCTGACTGGCGCCAGGTGGGGCCTGCCCTTCCATAGGCATCCCCTCCGTTTCTGAGTCTTCCATAGCTGCGGCAGCGGCCTCCTGCTCAGGCGGGGCTCCACTTTCTTCTTCCCCAGCGTCTGCCGCAGGACCAGACTCAGATTCTTCTTCCGATTGCTCCTCAGCGGTATCGGCTGCCAACTGAGCTGTAGCTGCACGAGCACTGGCCGTAGGGGCGCCGCCGTCTGCATCAGATGCTGCATTCGCAGGAACTGGCGCTGTTTCGCCGGCCCCCTCTGTACTGCTGCCCGCCAAAGCTGAAAGCATCTGTTGGACCATACCTGCCGTGCTGCCTTCACCACCGCCTGCTGCCGCTTGTTCCGCCATATCCTTGCAGAGATCAACAAAATCTTTGATATACTGCCAACAGCGGATCAGTATGGTATTCGCGATGCGGCACCTGTCCCGAAAATCCTGGCTTACCAGGGCTTTGTCCAGGTCGCCAAGCAGGGAGAAAACCACTTGAATGCGCTCATCGGTGAGCGGCGTTTCCCCATACTTGATCTTCCCCCATTTCATGTAGGCGAGGATGCACTGGAGAATGGTCATCCAAATATGGCTTCCTTCCTCCTCCTGCTCTGCCATCTGAGTAACAGTGGGCAGTTCCTCGAAAGAGGCGTCCCGCATGATTTGCAAATTTGCGCCCAGGATACCGGGATAATCTGTGATCATTCGCTGCTCGATGTAGCCGTCCTCCAAAACATTGAGAATATCGTGGCTGATGTACTGCAGCGCCTCCTGACTCTTCAGATCGCTTTGAAGCAGTTCTAAATACTCCGTTTCAGCGCGCCGATCACTGGCATTACGCAACGCCGGTGCTTCAGGATACCATTTGCCCGTCTCCTGAAACCGGTGATAGGTCTGTGTGCCAAGGAAATCAGTATAGAGGACATGCCCCAACTCATGGGCAAACATACCGCACACCTGCTCATACCGGGCCTGACGGGTTTTGTGCCTGGTCACACTGGGATGGCCAGCATTGATCCAGATCAGCCCATTGTTCGTTTTGGCGGAGTCCGGTTCCTTGGGTTTCCAGACAATGCGAACCCTGACCCGCCGCCGGTAGCCGTAGCGTCTGGTCTGGGCGGCGGCGATGTCCTCGAAGTGGGCGGCCAGGGCCCGGGACACAAAAAACTGACGGTCAGTAATGGTTTTCTGTTTCTGCGCAATGAGTTGCTTGATTTTTTTGTGATTCACTCTTGCCAAGAGTAATGAACCTCCCTTCTATATTTGTGATGTGTGGATCAGACCGCCTTTTTCTGCATTGGAGGAAAGATGGGCTCCAAAACCGAAGTGATGATGGCCTCTCTGTCCTCCTCGTCCGCAGTAGCCTTGCTGATGATGGTATACAGAGCCGAGGTATAGGGGTCGCCAGTGATCTCGGCGCTCATCACCCAGTCGATCAGGCTGCGCATACCGCAGCTGCCATCAGATATCCCATTTTTGCGGCAGAAGTCGGACATATCATTTACCACCTGCACCATACGGCTGATTTGGTAGTCGTCCTCACAGCCTGTAATACTCATGGCCCGCTGGGCCATAATCTCCGGAGTTGGCAGCTCGATGTCCTGAGTGAGATTCATGCGGTCCAGTACCGACTGGTTCATGCCACGGCAGCCCTCATAGCTGACATTGGTGGTCACAACCACCACAGCGTCTGGGTGCCGCCGGATGACCTCACCGGTAGGCAAGGTGATGGTACCATTCTGCTCCAGCAGGGAGTTCAGGCCTACCAACACACCGGGCTGCATGATTGTTGTAGGCTCTTGGATCTCCACCAGATAGCCATACTTCAGGGCGCGGATAAAATCCGTCTCTATATAGGTGTAAGTCTGTCCAGCGCTGGCCGTCTCGGGATCGACCTTGCACAGCTGCTGGATTTTGTTTGTGACCTGGCACATGACCTCCGCCATGCAGTCCTGTGAAGTAGCTCCGGGCTTGGTACGGCCGGTCAACTGTTGATAAGTACCCTCCGGGTCGTAATCCATGTCATCCAGATCGGGCAGTCCCATGATCTTTTTGACATTCTCATAGGTGATACCACCCATCTCTGTCAATTCCTGCCGTTCCCGATCTAGATTAGCGTCCCCGGTAGAAGGGCCGTCAGTATCCGGGAATACCTGGCCAATAAAGTCATACACCTCGGTATTGGCCGAGCAGGTGTACTTCATATAGGGCAGGTTTAAGCCTGCGGCAATCGCCTTCGCCCCTTCGGTCTTGCCAGTACCGGCTGGGCCGCGGAGCAGGAAATTGCGCATGGGCAAGGCCTTTTCCGTAGATTTGAGTGCGTGAGTGCAAATACTGACCACTTCCTCCGGCAGAACATACCACGGCTCCAAAACGGGAACCAGGGCCTGTTCACGAGCGGAGAGGACACGTCCAGGACTCAAAGTATATTTGCCGACAAAATCACTGTGAGGAACTGCTTCCGCGTGCTCCAAAATAATCGGAGCGCCAGTATGGGCCAGGATAGTAAACTCCCCCGCAAACACCTGATCCGGCCTAAAGCTGCCAGAATCCAAGTGAGTTTGGGAAACCCGCATTACATTGCCCGAGTTGTCGATAGTGACGGGCAGATGGGCTGAACAGGTTTTGTCATTTACACGGCGGTAGGCGTTGTCGCAAAGGATTGCCATCAGATCCGTGGCCTTGCTTAAATTGGAAAAGGAATCCCGGTATTCGACCATGAAAGCATCCAAAGTCTCTTTAAATTCCTTGTCCGCCATGAGGGCCGGGATCATAGCCAGCAAAATGGCAGCACCGTCCTGACCGGTTTTACCTGTAGAATACGTCTCCATCATCTCCGTGCTGCTGTCATACTTGCTGGCCAGCACAGAACCGTTGGTCGGATCGTAGACCGCCAGGTGGTACGCATCCGCTCCAGCGGCTGATTTGTACTCCGCCACGCCCTTTTGCCCGCAGGTACCAACAGCGCCGGGCCTATCGCCATCTTTACAGGCGCAGAACGCCAACACCGCTTTTACGACTGTAGTGCTCAACGTGGCTTCCGTACCGTCTCCGTAGGTGGATGACACCTTGACTTTCTTGCCCACCTTGTTGAAAGGGGCAGGCAGACTGCGGTTGAATGTAAATAGTTTCGAGCTCATTGCAATCACTCTCCTTATTCGATGGTTTTAATTTTTGTATGGATCCCGTCAGCCTTTGGCTCTGCCGCCGCAAATCCATTACGAACCAGTTCAACACATAGTGCTGGCCAACTGTCACCGTGAGGCAATTCTTCTGCCGGGATACGGAATCCGGTTTGTCCAGCAGCAATCGCCTCGTTGCTCAGTGCGTTCAAACGCTGCATATTGGCTTCTACCCATTCAAAGGACAGCAACCCATAGTCCACAGTTTCCGATTCTGCTGGTCCTCCACCTTGACCCAAAGGATCGTTTTGGGCCGGTTCGCTCTGAGGCTCTGTGTTAGGTATAGTGTGGTAAATTAATCCCACAAATTGTAAGTCCCTAATTTGCACCGTAGCTTTTCGATACCCACCAGCGCCATTCAATAAGATGACCAAGTCCTGCCCAGTCGCAAATTGATTAAAGGCGTTCGACATGTTCCATACCCAGCGGGCATTCGGGTACTGAGCGCTCACCTGCTCTGAAATACGGCGTTGCAATAGGCTAAATGCCGCAGTCAGCATCGATTGCTCAGATACTGGCGCAGACAGCATAGGCAGTGGAACCAGCTCGGGTTTGACTGGCTGCTTAGTCACTTGGAAAAGTACCCACAGCGCATAGCCAACCAAGCCAATCAGCAACAGCAGCAGAATTGGCCAGAGCCGGATAATGGTCAGCAGTACTGCCAGAAGCATAATTACCATAAATACATCATTGAGCAAATGGTTCTTTTTGTCGGGTGTCATCCTTTTTTTCCTCCCTTGGCATCGGTAGATAAATATAAACTGTGTTCGACATTCCTCCTTGAATAGGGGTGCGGATCAGAACGGCAGCCGGATCACTCGCATTTGCCTCGGCATTGCCGAAAATCCAGCGAATGATGGGTTGACCATTCCCTGTAACAGCAGCATCCGAGAGTGGCCCGATGTCCTGGCACAGCTGAATACTGTACTGTTCCCGGCAACCTATTGCTTGGCGGATCAACTGCCGTTGCTGGGCTGTCAGATGATCTGCAGTAAGCTGCCTCAATACAATTTCCAGCTTCCTTTCCTTTTCTGTATTGGCCCTTGTTTGAAATGCCTGGTTTCGCAAATGCATCCCCCCTTAAACGCAAAAAAAGGCGCACAGAACGCGGATGTGTTTCCACGAACTGTGCGCCTTTTACGCCTGGTATTCATTGAATTTCTACAGGAAGCTATTTTAGAAGAAGGGGTTCTCCGCACCACCAAAGCCCTCAAACCCAGTGAATCCACCGGGCATGGGCTCAGCAGGCTGCGGCCCCTGCTGAGGCTGCGGCCCCTGCGGGTACGGCTGCTGGCCTTGGGATGCAGGCGGACCACCAGCATTCTGCTGAGCGGAGCCGCCAGAATTGTTCTGACCACTTTTCTGGCCACTTCCGCTGCTGGCATACTCGATCTCGTCCAAGTATAGGACGGTGCCCGTCCGGGTCTCGCCGGTGCCCTTGACATCCCAGGTTTCCTCGTCATAGCGGGCAACGATATTAATGCATGAGCCCTCCTTGAGCTTCATGCGCTTAATACGCTCGCATATGTCCCCAAATGCTTTGACGCTGAAATTGAGCCAGCGGTGGTTGTCCGCCGCCTTGCTGTCATAGACCCGTTTCCCGATGCGGAAGTTGGCAATCTGACCGCCACCCTCGCTGTCAAAGAAACGGATCCCAGGTGCGTTGTCATAGCCCTTGGACACGACAGCTTCCGTGATAATCATTTTCAACATGGTCCAATGCTCCTTTCTGCAGGTCTCACCCTGCTGTTAAATAATTTATTTCAACCCGCATTTCGCGGGCAGAAAACAAAAAAGTGCCAAACAGCGCATTAGCGCCATTTGACACTCTGTAACACGGTAACTCTGTTTCCTTAAGAAAACACGGTAACTATTATCTTGATTATAGCATGATAATTCACAGAGGTCAATATGCTATTCGATACAGTTACCTGAGTTTTATGGCGGGTCCATATTGAGAATCCAGCGGAGTTTAGGTCCAGCGGGCGCACGGCACGGAGAACTACGGACCCGGCCGCCACGGCGCCAGCCGCCTTCCCGTTCTGGAACAATCCCATCCAAACGAAAACCAACCGCTTTTATGCTGCTTCCGCTTTCCTCGGGGAGTGTGTAAGTAATGAACCGGGTGTAGCCCATGGCTTTCCCCGCCTTAATCGCGGCACCATACAGCTTACTACAGGCATTACTAAAAGCGGGATCACAACATACACGGTTTATTTCCAGGGTGAACCCGTCGTTTAGATGACGTGCTTTGGGGATGCTTGCGATAGCAACGCCAATATATGTATCTTCGCTTGGGGAAAACAACCCAATAGAGAATTTATGGCCTTGTGGAGCCGCATTGTGGCGGTGATAGCGCTGGACATATGACTTGGCCTCCCGGAATGATAGAGGAATAATTCGCAATGTTGTAGTAAGCGCATATCGCGCCCCATCCACATAACGAAAGCAGGGCCAGCTATCCGGGGGGCCGCATATTACAAAACGTCCAATCTGGCAGAGAACAGGCAGGCGCTGCTGTGTATGCCTGTCACTTAAAAAGGTGCGGCTATCTGGTGTTTGTTTGACCAATGCCATGGGGTCCAGGGACAGGACCGGGCGACGCAGCACAATAGGATTGTCTAATGGATACTGTTTTGGCCCTGGAGCTCCAAAGTGGAAAACGCGCATTCCAATGGGTAGTTGCCATGCCAGCCGATCCATAATGGCATCAAACTGCGTATCAGAATAAACCTGGGAATCTCGATACCAGACACCATCAATATAGTATTGAAAAATGTGGTAGACCATTTTCGGGTCCCTCTATGTGGACTGCCCAGGGGGATAAAATGCAGCCGCTAAGTAGGCGCTAAGCAGATGCATTCCCCTCCATTCGTAAATAGGGGCGCTATCCTGTACATATAATACAATATGTCCGCCCTCAATCGGTGATTTATGGTGGTTATACAGTAGAACCCGCAATGCGGTCCCCTCGACTTCAATCAATACTGCCTTTGTCCTGCGAAGGACAGCGGTACGCTCCACATGCAGTACAGTGCCAGTGAGCATTAGATAATGGCCCCGCACAGCTATGTAATAGAGCCGTCCTCCATTTGCTGCAGTCAATATACTTAAAAACAAAAAAGGGAGAGCAGCAGCGATAGTGAAACAAAGCATACAGGCGATGGCAGCGATGAACGAGCATAAGGCCAATGCCATCTGCCACAGGATCTTCGTTTGCAGTGGCAGGGGAATCTGTGAGTGTTTCATGCGCGCCTCCTTCAAATCAATAACAGGCGATGGGTACGCAGCAGTTTCAGCAGGATATCTACTACCGCATCCCGTGCAGGTGAATGCTCCATTAAAGACTCCAGGATACCGTCCGGAATTGTTTCGGCAAGGTAGATCATTTCCGTCAGCCGTTGCCGTCCCTCTTGGCCCAGCAGCGCAGGCGTAGGCTGGATCTTCCGTTCCTCCAACCGGATCAACTCACTGGCAGTAAGCCGCAGCCCCGCCTCGTTGAGCCATATCCAAACTTTACGGACAGGCTTAGATAGAAAGCGGTCGGTCCATTTTCGGTTATTGGGACAGATAATACAGTTGGCCAGGAGCCGATAGGCGGCTAACGACCCAGTCTCCTCGGTAGTAACAACCAGGCCGCTGCCCTCCATACGCCTGATGGCCTGCTCCCTGCCCTCTGGGACTGGCTGTGGGGCAAATCTCGCGCTTTTCCAGAGTGCGGCCAGTTCCGGACCCAATGCATAGATGCAGCCGCAATGAGTCACATAGTCAAGCCCGGTCTTACGGGACTGCGTCAACATCCCCTTGGAGAGATACATCATGAAAATCACCTCAATTTGCTAATTTGCCTAGATTACACGTTTTGTCAGGCAAAATTACAACAGTGTCATCATGATAACTGCCAGGGCAATAATTCCTACTGCCCCAATTATGAGCAAAGCGATCCGTTTGGCCAATCCGGGATCCATTCCCTCTCCCCGAACTCCAGCATCAATGGGTTGGATGTCGTCATAATAGCCATCATAATTGACATCCATAGGGTTAACGGGTTTTGATCTATGCTGGGCTGTTTGCTTGGGGCTTTGGTGCTGGGGCCGCTTTTTTTGCTGCCGCATACCGTTTGTTTTTTTAGTTGGCAGCTGCTTTCCGCACTCATGGCAGAAAGAGACGGCGTTTCCCGGAAGGGAAACGCCGCAGTAGGGACAAAACTTCATTGTGATCCACTCCTTGTCAAGTTCTTTTCCGGCCTGATGGGCCAGCCGCCTGCGCAAGGATGGACAATACCAGTATAGCACTAAAATATCCGTTTGTCATCGGCGCTGACATTGCCACCTGCACTGCCATAAACACTGCCAAAGGCACTGCCAAAACCGGTCTGTGGCGGTGGTGCCGCTGGCGGCGCGGGCGGTGGAGCAGCAGCGGGCCAATTTCCCGGAGAGGGCGCCCGTGTGGATTCTTGGCTTTTTTGACCTTTTCGCTGTCCACCCTCCTCAAGCCTGGGTGCATGGAGGGCGGCCCAGTCTGCCATATATTTGGCCGACAGCCACGCTTTATAATGTACCACTGTGGCAAACAGCAGCTCATTGAGCTGACGCCAGGTAAGGATCACCGATACATGCTGTTCCGGTGATTTCCCAAACCGGGGTACGATCAGGCCGGTTTTATTCTCCTCTCCAGGCCCACTATCTGCAGTAAAAAAGTAGTCCCCTTTTTCCGCCACAGTGAGTTTGACTACCCGGGATAAGCTCATACCATCAGGCCGGGACTTGCCATAGTAGGCCAGACGTTTGGCCGCAGTGCCGCCCAGGTGCTCAAATAGGGCATCTGTCTTTCGCTCATTCTTATACTGCTGCATCCGCATGTGGAGGCTGCCGTTGGCGGCTTCCTGCGCTAGGGCCAAAAACTGCGGCACATCAATATAAATATGGATGTTGCTGGTGTAGCGCTGGCCCGCCGGCCTGGACTTATCGTAGGCGACAAACTGAAGGTGGATCTTATCCAAATGAAAGCAGTCATTCTTGACTTCCACAAAGCAGCCTCTGGCGTCTTTGCGGATGATCTGATCCCGATTATTATTTTGAGTTTCCATGGTCTATGTTCACTTCCTTTGGAACATTTTATTGGCCCCCACTCTGAAATTTATAGCCACAGATGGCAAGTGTGGTATCAAGGCCGGTATCTTGGACCTCGTAACACAACCAGCTTTTGCCACAGGCTTTATGTGTCTCCGCTCGGACTGTGACAACCGCGGTAACGCCAAGAAAACTGACCTTGGCTATTTCCTTGAAAGTTCCACGCTCAGCCATAGCATACAGCCAGTTGTCGGAGCATCCTTTAAATCCGTAGTGTTCCGCATCGGCCATCAGCCACGCTTTCCAGTCCTCATAGGTACTGAGCTTATACTTCTCCTCGTATTCCTTTGCCACGGCGGTGACTGCCTCCCAGCTGAACGGGCCGTTTTTAGCGGCCCATGTGCCGATATCGCCTTCCTGCTCTGCCAATCTCTCCTCAAACAGAACGCCGCCGGCTTTGTTGGTCACCCGAATGACAAGCCCAGACTTCATATGGCAATCGGCTTCATATCCGCCAGTCCACAAACTGGCTGTGAGCCAACACACATGGCTGTCATCGCACACCTTTCGGATATACACCTGGCCAGTTTCTTTACTGCGGTAAAGGTCCTCACACAGACCACGCTGGTCTCCTATAAAAACAACGGTTCTTACTTGATCTTCCATCATTGCCTCCCTATTCAAAAAAGGCTGAGCTGTAGTTCTTCTGGCGGCTTTTGCACGCTCGCTTCCTTCCGCTGCTGAAGCAGTTCCTCAATTCGTTCATCATCCAGCAGCTTTTCTGCCCGGCGCTGCCACAGACCGTCCAGATTTGCCCAGCCGTGTGTTAAAATCATCTGCTCAACTTTGCGTATCCTTTGACGTTTGGCGGCTGCCCGCCGGGCTTTCTTTTGTTCCTTGGCAGCCTTGAGTGTGTCTGCCGCATGGGTCACCTGGATACCATTGGCTACATCCTGCAAATCCTGAAGTATATCCCGCGCATCGATCCGGGCAGCCCGCAGGTTCAGAATCTCAACTTTCAGAGAACGGTCGAAAAATAAGTCGTGATGAAATTCTGACATAACATGCTGCACCGCATCGTGCTTCCCATATTTAACAATAGCCTCACAGATTGTAAGGGACACCGTTTTGTCCAGGAGCTTACAGCCCTTCTCAATGCTGATCCGCTGTTCATCAGGAAACAGGCCGTCTCCTTTTTCTATCCAAGTTTTCCGCACATCATAGAAAACGTTCCCCCTTTGCGGCACCAGATCCTTATCCAATATGCTGCAACGGGTACAACCTAACCAGTAACTGGTACATCGCATCGGACTGTAATAGGCATACCAGGACTTGGTCGTCCGTCCGTAATAACTCTGCTGCCGGCAAACACGGCCCTTATGCGCGGCCTGAAACTGTTCCCAAAGCACATCTGCCTCCTGCCACACCCTTTTATGAGCTTCCTCCACACTCCCCTCAAATGTAAAGGGGCGGTCGGTCTGGTGACAGGCGCACTGGTAAATGATGTCATCCTCATGGAGAGCATACCGCTCTTGCTGTAGGCTTGGATGCCTAAGCGGGCAGGGTTCTGCCGTAAAGTGCGGACAGGTGACCACAGGGTTATCATTCTCCGGCCGCCAGGTAACGCCCCGAGTTGACATATACCCGGTTATAAAACGCGATCCCTCGACCAGCAAACCGCAAGGCGTCTCAAAAACCATCTTTTTCAAAGTTTCGCGTTCATAGGTCCAACCGCCCTCATGCTGCTTGTATGCCTGCATCCCTGGCGGCGTATCCTCTGGTGTATAGCCCTCAGCCAATAGGCGGCGGGTCAATTCGTTGAGCTCGCTCATATCCCAGGACAGGGTACCAAACCCCAATGGTTCGCCATGGTGTTTCGAAGTTCTTTCACTGTCAGACCATACTCCTTTGCAATACATTTCTCACAGACGATGGCTTTGTAACCCAAAGCTCTGGAAATGCGTTTTTCCCATGAATTGGTCCTTTCTGTACCGCAAACTGGACACGAAACATTATCATACCAGACAATCCTTTTTGGCTCGGAATATTCCGCCATTAGTCAGCCTCCTCTTCACTCGGACTGGCGGGCGGCTGCGCCTTGATGATCGTTTCACTCAAACTGCACAGCTTCTTCGCCGCAACTTGGAACTGGGGCATAAAGTCCTGGGTGATATCGTAGTCGAGAAACAACGCCTGGTAAATCGCGCTCCAGAGCATATCCAAGACAGTCTTGGACACCTTTTCCTCCTCCAATTTCACGATTGCCAGTGTCAGGCTTATGAGCACTTTGTTCCAGAGTATATAGAACTCGTCATTCTCCGGAATCCCAAACTTGGCTAACCAACTGCGAACGGTATTGACCCGCTTGGCGGAGCCGCAGCTATACTCGTTCAGGATATACTTGACCCGCAATTTGTCTGGGTCAACAGGTTCACCGAACTTCTCTCCTACCACAACCCGTCCCATGGGATACAGAGCACATACAGTCGGCTTACAGTCATGCACACTGCAACGACCATCCTCCAGCAAGGGGCAGGCGCCCTTGGGACCATTCGAGAGCAGGTGGACGACAGGGAGGCGGGAACCGCTGCCAATATAGACCTCGGTATAAGACTCGATCACCTGCTGCATCGTCATCCCCTTCTTCTTGGCGATGTTGTAGATATCCCGGGCATTGAGGATGATCGTTTCCTGGTGGATGCAGCATTTTCCGCATCGGCGGCACTTGAACCGAAATTCGGAATCCAGGTCAAGCAGATGCTCCTCCAACTGCTCAATGCCCTCGCCAGTCTTCATCATTCTGAATATATCCACGTTTCAAACCTCCATAAAAGGAAAAACAGGGGTGCACCCGGTATGGATGCACCCCCTTATGTCATAATGGACCAGAGTAGCTGCGCTGTTACTTGCTGAGTGCCAGCATATACTCGAACTCCTCCTCGGTGAGGACCTTCACGCCCAGGCTTTTGGCCTTGTCCAGCTTGCTGCCGGCCTTCTCACCCACGATCAGGTAGTCGGTCTTCTTGCTCACGGAGCTGGCGGGCTTGGCGCCCAAGCTCAGCAGCTTCACCTGGATACCGTCGCGGGTGTAGTTCTCCAGCTTGCCGGTGGCGACCACGGTCTTGCCAGCGAAGGGATTGTTGTTCAGATTCTCGGACATAGTAATTTCCTCCTTCAAAAAAGTGATGTGATTGAGCGCCGGGCGCCACAGCTTGGCCTCCTCGGCGTTGTTGTACCAGGCATAGATATTGTCGTGCATGACCTTGCCAAAGTCCTGGAGCTGGGTGAAGTCGTATCCCTCCTGGATGGCCTGCTCGAAAGCGTTCCAATCGCCGTCAAAGTGGCGGTTCAAGATGCGTCCAGCATGGCGGCCCACCTCCGGGATACCCACTGCGGCGATAAACTGATTGAGGGTGCAGGTGCGCCGCTTATTGATCGCCGACTGGAGCCGAGCAAAGGATTTTTCCCCAAAGCCGGGACAGGCGACGATGTCATCCTTATGGCGCTCCAATTCGTAGAGATCGCCGAAGTTTTTGACCCAGCCGCGCTGCACAAAGGTTTCCAGCGTCTGTTCTGCCAACCCCTCGATCTCCATCCTGGTCTTGCTGCAGAAATGAACGAACTTCCGCACCAACCGAGCCGGACAGGTTGTATCCTCGCAATGGAGCTGCTGCGTCCCGCCTGTGCTGGTATGGATCATCAGCAGACTTCCGCAGCACGGGCATACGTTGGGGATTGGGCAGCCGCCGCTCTTGGTGTGGTTCTCTGCGATCTGGGGGATGATCATATTTGCCTTATAAACGGAGATCTTATCCCCCGGCCCCAGCGCCAGTCGCTTGAAGATATCCAGGTTATGCAGGTAGGCGTGATTGACAATGGTGCCATCAATCTCCACATCATCAAATACGCCCGTAAGGCTGACCATGCCTGTCCGGGTGGTGGCCACCTCCAGAGAGCGGAACACCGTATTGTAGAGGGTATCTGCCCACTTGAGCGCCATCAGCCGGTTTTCATGGTGGCCGGTCGCCCCCAGGGAGCGGCCGTAGGCCAAATCGTCATATTCGAAGATCAGGCCGTCCACGGGGAAGGCATACTCCTCCGGACGATAGAGCGCAATGGCCTGCTCCAGGGCATCCAGGGGCGCATCGGCTGCCAGGACAGAATAGCCCACGGTCGTAAAGCCCATCTGGGCCAGAAAACGCAGATTTTCCCACTTGGTCGTGCCGCCCAGATCCTCACTGATCAGGTCGAACGCCAGAAACTCCAGCCGGCGTTTCTTGCTCTCCTTGGCGTCCAGCTTTCGGATGCTGCCAGCGGCCAAGTTTCGGGGATGGGAATAGGGCTCGGCCAACGCCTCATTGAGCGCATTGAAATTCTGCCAGCTGACCACCCCCTCGCCGCGCACCTCCAGAGGTTCGGTACAAGGGATGGTCAGAGGCACGTTCCCCATGACCCGGACAGTATGGGTGACATCCTCGCCCTTGAGGCCGTCGCCGCGGGTAATGGCCTGGGTCAATTTCCCGTTCTCATAGCGCAGTACCAGGGTAAGCCCGTCCAGTTTCCAGCTGATGACCATCTTCCGCCCGCCGATGAACTTGAAGATCTCAGCAGAGGACTTGGTCTTATCGGCTGAGAGCATGGGTTTCGTGTGAGTGACCGAGGTCAGACTGTCCAACACCTCGCCGGCCACCTTCTGAGTAGGCGAAGACGCCAAGACAACACCGCTCTCCTGCTCCATCTGTTCCAACTCGCTGTAGAGCCGGTCATACTCCAGATCGGTCATAATGGGGTCATCCTTGCCGTAGTAGGCCTCATTTGCGGCCAGCAACTGGGCGATCAGGGATTTCATTTTGTTGAGCATAGGTACCTCCTTCAGAAAATGTGATTGTGGGACTGCTCGATCAGGTTCAGCAGCCGCTCACCGTGTTTCAGTGCCTCCTCGGTCTCCGCTTTCAGATTGTCGAAGTCGAGAAGTTCCACGCGCACCTCTGGCAGGTCCGGGCTGGTGTATACGTTCTGCACCACACCGTCACGAACCTCAATGGTCACGGTGGCAGCGGGCAGAGCGATGCGTTCTTCGTAATCCACACAGTGGTGTTCCTGGATCGTGACTGAGGATTCTTTTGCGCAGGCGCCATCCTTCCAGTGGATACAGTCTGGCGTGTCGCATTCGACGTGCTGGGGTATGTCCAATTTGTTCACCTCCTTCATGAAATGTAAAAAGGGACGCTTCTCAGCGTCCCAAATTTTTGCCCCGAAGGGCCATATATATATAAAAAAGCGCCCAAAGACCATATGGTCTTCGGACGCTTTGAAACACAGTCACTTTGATTACTGGTGTAATCTACAGATACTTTATGGCTTTATTATACTTGTTTTGGCCGATATTTGCAAGGACAATTTGTGAAATTTCAGCTTTTGGTCTTTCTTATGCCTCCGACCTCCATAAGCAACAATGCCTTATACCCTTACCTGTCTCCTCTTGCAGCGAGAGTATAGAGATCAGCATCAAGGATAACCTTGTTGCAATCTTCGCATTCGAGGCAAACATCTGACGGATCTTTGGGACTACCATAAGAAACGATGGCAACATGATGCCCTCTGTGTTCGAGCAAAAGGTCCCAAAGCATATCTTCGTCCCTGTGATTCAGCGTTTCTGCAAGGCTGTCGCTTGTATCTAATCGGTATTTTCCAAAATTGAGTTCATGGATAATACGGCTGATCTCCGCATCATCATCCCAGTGAGTGCTGAGAACCACCCTGTCTGGGCCGGAACCCACATAGACGGATACCATACCGCCTTGGATTTCCAGCAACAGCGATTGACGCTGTGCGCAGATAATTGCTAAATTACCAAGCTGCTTCATTTGACTTCCTCCTTATTGAATTGGGATGTTCATTTGCTGGGTTGCTCGGGTTTTGCTTTCCATACCACAGTTGATTTGGGTTCAGCAGACCCCCAGCGGCAGCACAGTGCCGCAGGATATTTACTTCCAGGCACAGTCCTTGCGTGCTCAACTGAATCTTGGTCATTCAAGATTTGCGGATAGCGCAGATGGACGGCAGTTGGCGTGTCCCTCTGCTGTATGGCCAGTTGGCAGCAGCGGGTCGCAAATATCATGTTGGCCTCGCTGTCTCCCCGTGTAAGGTGAGATAATGCGGTCAATTCTTCGTTTGCTCTTGTTCACCTCCTTCATGAAATGAAAAAAGGGACGCTTCTCAGCGTTCCAAACTTTTGCCCCGGAGGGCCGTATATATAAAAAAGCGTCCAAAGGTCACAGGGCCTTCGGACGCTTTGAAACACAGCGACTTTTGATCACTAGCGTAATCTACGGATACTTTATCGTGCATTATAACCGCTCCTAGCGGTATTTGCAAGGATAATTTGAAAAGACTTTGCCGCCGTCAGCACGGATGGGGACAGGTATCACAGTCGTAGCTATGCCACACACCGTTTTCATCCTGGTACAGACATTCGCTTTCACCCCAGCACTCGACATACATGGCATACGCTTCCGCTGAGCCATTCTCAAACGCTGTAATATCCAGATTCCTGTCCTTATAGGTGATCCTGCCAGTGTTGCTTCCGGTATCCTCGTCAGTATATTTCCAGACAAAGTCCACATCCGGGAACTTTTCCGCCAGTGCCGCAACGATGGGGATGGGACAACTCCACGCTGTAGAGAACTTAATTGTGCGCGCCGCCAAGTCGTTGCAGTTATCGCTGCTATTCCATTTTGTCCCCCAGTTTTTGTTACACCACTCGTACCATGTCATGGCCTTGTAGCGGCGCAGGTTCTCAACGGATCTCTGCCCCAACTCATAGAGCGACTTCCCTTCCTCGGTTTCCATAAACAGCGAAAGTGCATCCGGGGCCGCAGGAGAGATCCCATTTCGCTTTATGCACGTGATCAGGTGGTTGGTCACATAATCGGCTATTCCGGAGAGCCGATAGCGTTTCTCGACGTCCCCCATCTGCGGTGTCCACCCCCGGCCAACGGACGTTCCCTTGGCTATTTCGTACAGGGTGTTCAGTTTTGCCATAGCCTCTGTAGCTCTGGGATCCTTACACACATCTGGATGGATCTCTTTGCTGTATGCTCTATATTCTTTGGTGACAGTTTTCAGATCATCCCCAGAAAACACATCCCCACAGCCCTGAGCATCCAAAATGCGCTGGATGGAGTAGCTGGAATCGGTGGCTTTGTTCTGCACCAGACGATAAAGCAGTATCCCAACATTATTATTGGAGCCGCATTCAATATCCAGCGCTTCTGGCATAGGAACAAGGGTGTTGAAGTCAAACCACTCGTCCTCTCCTGTGACGGGGTGCGTGTTAAGTACCGCCTTATATAGGGCCTCCATCCGGTCCTGTGGAACATTTTCGCCAAACTGGATTATGTTTTTAACATAATTAGGCATATGTGCCTCCTTTCCTTATCGCTGCTCCGTGTACTTCCCAAAGTTGAGCTCGTAGATGATGCGCTCAATTTCCACATCATTGTCCCAACGGGTGCTGAGCACTGTCCGATCTGGCCCAGCACCCACGTAAACGGATGCCATGCCGTTATGGATTTGCAGCAGCAGAGACGGCCGCTTTGCGCAGACAAGCGCCAAGTTTCCAAGTTGTTTCATTTGATTTCCTCCACATATCGAATGGGGATGTTCAATTGTTTTGCCGCTTGGATCTCACCGTCCATGCCGCGGCTGATCTTGGTTCCGCAAACCCATGCCGCAGCACAGTGCCGCAGGATATTCAGTCCCAACTGAAGCCCCATTGCACGCTCAGCCGGGTTTTGGTCATCCAGGATCTGCGGATAGAGTAAGTGGACAGCAATGGGTGTGTACCCCTGCTGTATAGCCAACCGGCAGCAACGGATTGCAAACTTTACATTGGCCTCGATGTCCCCAGCGTAGGGCGAGATAATGTAGACCAACTCTTCGCTCACTTTTGTTCACCTCCTTGTTCGTGAAATGAAAAAGGGACGCTTTTCAGCGTCCCAAACTTTTGCCCCGGAGGGCCATATATAATAAAAAAAAGCGCTCAAAGGCATAAATACCTCTGAGCGCTTTGTAACACGGTAACTTTGATTGCTCTGCAATCAACTGATACTTTATGATGACATTATACCTTACTTGCATAAATATTGCAATCCTAATTCAAACTCTTTTCAGGCACTAATTTATGGCTGGTTCCTTAGAGTCCGTATGAGTGAGAACTATTCTTTGTCGTTATCGTTTTCACCCATGAACTCCCGCAAGGTGGTAAAGCCTGCAGCGAGAATCTCTGCATCGTCCATTTTCAAGGAACCAGCTAGAGCATCATAGAGCATCCGGCCATTTAGTAGTTCCCCAAATGAATCAATTGCATTATTGGCGATCTCCACCATGCGCTCCGGCGAGGCGAACTTACGGGTTTGAAGCTCTGCGGTGAGAGCGTGTCTCTTAAATTCATAATCTGTGCAGCAATGCTTTTGAATTGTAATGGCAGCCGGATGCTTACAGCCGCCAGCTTCCCAATGGATGCAGTCCTCGGTGCGGCAAGTAAACTCCATATTTTTCCTCTTCATTTTTTGAGGCTCCTTGTATTATAGAGTAGTAGTTATTAGAGCCCCTCTCCAAGGGCTGTGCTATGTAGGCCGGTCTTACATCTTTTGTCGGATAAGGAGTCACCACATCTCAAAAAACGTCCCTGCTGAAAAGGAGGGGCATTTGCCGTCAAATCTCAAAAATCTTCCAGTCGTAGTTATTGCCATGCCTTTCGCCATAGGCGGTCGTCTCCATGACAGCCGCCTCTCCATTTTCGGGGCAATCGTCCGGCTCGCCGAAGGTGATGTCTTCTTCGTCAAATGCCTCCCGGACACGGGAGACCATCTCGTCATAGGCTTCCTGGTAGGTCCCAAAGAACGCAGGGGTGCTGATTTCCCGCTCAATGACCTCAATCAGTACAAATTTCATCCCTCTTTCTCCTTTCCAAGTTTGGCAATAAACTTTTGCCCCGAATCGCTGTACCCACAATTTTTACAATCCCAAATATCCTCTGCATCTGGGAAATGCGTTACTTCAACGCAATCGTTTAAGCATTTTTGAAACGTGCCCTCTTCATTCAATTCCCAATCTTGGGTAACATGTGCTGTGGCGCAGAATTCTATCCCCCCACATTTAGGACAGCGCAATGTTTCTCCATCTTTTAATACCATCATAAACTCCTCTTTTCATAGTTTTTTGCCAGAAATAGAAGCAGAATGCTAATATAATCTTATTTGGGATGCTAAAACAGCACAAAGTTAAGCCTTGTATGCGCCCTTTGCTCCCCACACCAGCGTTGAGCCATATCTACCATTTAGGCGGTCAGAATACTCACAGCCAGCGACCATATATTTGTCGGAAACTTTCGGTGGGACAGGTCTATCCCGCTCTTCAACAGCGGGGCTGCCCCAAAGAGACATCTGCGTATCCTTACTGCGCCTTTCATCTAATAGCTCGTACCAGAAAATGATGTGATTGCGGACTATGTTCATGTTCATTCCATCTGGCCAAATTGGATCCTGGCATCCATTGCAGGCTATATCATTCCACCGCTGAAAAGCCTGATCTATTTCCGCTTGAATCTGCTGGATCGTCATTTGTTCAGGGGGGATGTATTTTGCCATAGCGATGCTCCTTTCGACACTTTTGATGGCCGTTTTGTTTCTAAACTTTTTCGACTGCAGTGGTGCCATTTGAATATTGCGGTATTGGCAGTCAGGTTTAATGGTTACAACTCCTCAAAATGTTCGCACTCCTGAATGCCAAGCCCAGTGATATCCTTCTCATAGAGCTCACAATCACCACAGCAGCAATAGAAGTGCTTTATCAACGGGTCTTTCGGGTCCATGTATAACAGGTCATTGGGCGTTGGGAAACTATACTTGTCTCCACAAAACTGGCAATCGCAGCAGGTTGTCCCCTCACAACTCTGATCCGATGAGTCCGTCATATGTCCAGCCCCTTTTCGGGAAGCAATCGCTCTTATGATGATCGCCTTACCCTCCGGGGTGAGTCGAGTGAGTTTGGACAAGAGGCCGGGAAAATCTGCGACTGGCCGATAAACTCCCCGCATTTCAAACGGGATACACTCGCCATGGTTCAAACCGGGAAAGTAGACGCTGTCATTGTCCAAAATGCCAACATAGTGGCCGCCAGAGGCATCCGCATCATACGCAGCCTTGGTCGTTGGATCAACCTTCAGCCACATCCCCTCGCCATTTCCCATTAAGTAATCTGTTTCATTCAACGGGAAATTTATTTTGATGTATTCGGTCATTTGGCTTTTATCCATGATTGTCCTCCTCATAAATGATGTTGCGTTCTGTGGGGGCATTACCCCAACGGATTCTTTTCATACATTTTAACTTTTGCATGTGCTGCTTACAGCAGATCTGTTCCCCCCTTTTTATAAGATGAAAAAAGGACACTAATCTGTGTCCAAAACTGTGCCCTGTAGGGCTATATATAATAAAAAAGCGTCCAAAGGTAGAATACCTCTGGACGCTTTGTAACACGGCTACTTTGACTGCTTACACAATCAATTGATACTGTATGAAAGAATTATATCCAATTGTGTAGAGAATTGCAAGCTTTTTTATTATGGCGGCAAATCACTGCTCCCAATACAGCTTCGTCTTTTCCTCTGCCTCCGCTGCGGACAAACCAAACTGTTCTATCACTTTTTGAACAGCCAGATTCGGTGTCTGAGAAAGATCCTTTAGCGTGACCACAAGAGTTTTAATACTTTCTTCACGCATTTCAGCGCGGCCCTCTATGCGACCTTCCTTGCGGCCCTCTGCGCGGCCTTCCTCGCGGCCTTGTCGCAACAAGTCTCTGGTTTTCATCGCCCAAGTCATTTTGTCAGCTCACTGCTCCCAATACAGCTTTGTCTTTTCCTCTGCTTCCGCTGCGGACAGACCAAACTGTTCTATCACCTTTTGAACAGCCAGATTCGGCGTCTGAGAAAGGCCCTTTAGCGTGACCACAAGAGCTTTAATACCTTCTTCACGCATTTCGGCACGGCCTTCCTCGCGGCCCTCTGCACGGCCTTCCTCGCGGCCTTGTCGCAGCAAGTCTCTGGTTTTCATCGCCCAGGTCATATAAGACACCTCCTTTGTCCGGTCGTTGCGCACAGTATGTACGGCCTGTTTAGCTCTTTGCACCAGTTCACTCGATGGCTGTAACTGATCATTATTCGTTCGGACATAATCCAGAAATTCCAGAATAGGCGCAGGAGCGTTGCCCTCCTCGTAGTGGCTGTTTAGAATAATTGCATGACTACCATCATCATAGACAATGTCTTTGTGGCCATTGATACGGCTTATTCGCTCATAACGGGCCAAGCCTGCATGATAGTAGTCAAAATCACAGATAAAAATAACATAGCTTTCTGGTAGTTCGGTGTAGTCCAGTCCCTTGCCCAAGCACCGGCGGTCAATGCCACTCTGGTAGTATCGGATACGCCGCTCCAGGCCATTGCTGCTGATTTTTTGCATCTCAATATCGTAATGGGTGCCGGCGGCATCATTCAGATAGACATCCAATCGGATCCCATGCCCGGAAACATCGTCCGTCATATCTTCCTGCTTGCTGATATACTCAATGCGGGCGATATCCTTTTCCAGCAAGCACTCAAGGAAAAGCCTGCATACATCGGGCTGCCGCATGACCTCGCCAAACATGAAGTCATCTGACAAAGGAAGCTGTGAAAGTGGCGTAATCGTAGTTGACATGCTCTGACCTTCCTTGTTATTTTTATTATATGCTTTTTTCATCAATTTTGCAAGGATTCCTTTTATTAATGGTGACTTTTATTTCGGGAAACCGGGGCGCTGCGGAGTTTGCAGCGTCCCGGTTTCCCTTGCCCTCAATTCTGGCGCAGTCCTGGCAGCCAGCAGTGATGGCCTTACTGGTAGATCTGGTATAGGGAATCGTTGCGCATGACCCACCCCACACCCTTGCAGCGGAACTGAATGAAGTTCCAGTCCGTCGCGTCATAGTAGGGTGTGCCAACGATTTCAACGAGATTAGCCTCAAATCCCCATTCACTGTGGATGACCTGCTGAGCGCGCTCCATGGCAATTTCCGTACCACAGTTGTTGACCGCCCAGCGTTTCTGTCCGATCTCACAGGCGATAACTGCTTCCGGGTGGCGGAAACACCACTTGAAATGTGCGTACTGATAGAGGTCAACCGCCCGCAGAGCGCCCTGCTCCACCAGTTCAGAAAGCCGATTGTAGAGTTGCTTGTCCAAGTCAGACGCATCCTTCGGTTTCAATTCCAAAAGGAATTCTTCCTCGGTAAGCACAGCACCGGCGGACACTTTTTTCATCCTCTCATAGGCAGCCTTTGCCGCCGTTTCAGTCTCAAATTCCCATCCACGGTCACAGAGGAACTTTTTGTACTGTTCGTCTGAGGTGCTGTGAAACAGGGTGTTCAATCGATCTTGGTTCATATACAGCCTCCTTACTTATTGTTCTACCCGATCCTCATAGATGCACTCGAAGAAACGGTAGAAGTATGTACCGAACTCATACTCATACGCCCCATCAAGGTATTGCTGCCATGTGAGGCCAGTCAATTCCTCGAACTTCCTGATGGCTCTCTCTTTCCGCCTGAATACCATACACTCGTCCTGGATACCATTGTATTCCCCCGTAATTACATAGACCAGATGGTCCTCCATCGCCGGGAGTGGCTTAATCGACCGCTGCTCGAACTGCTCATAGGAACCGAACATGCTCTCGTCGCCCTCATGCCACTCATAATTGGGGCAGTAGGCCAGCGCAAAATTAATGTCAAACTGCATATCTGTGGGGAGCGGGTAGCCGGGACACTCGCCGGCGCAGCACCAGTTTCGCATTTTTCTGTCCTCGGTCAACGGCGTCCCGGACGGGGCCACCACGCACAAATCCAAAATGGCATCTCCGTAGACCTTATAGAGTACATCTTCCACGGCTTCAATCAATCCTACATTGAGGGAGAGGTTCGTTCCAAACAGTTTGTCCAGTTCGTTAAACAGAAAACACCAGTTTCCCTCACTGGTTTCCTTCACGCCGGTTTCCATTATGTATTTGGCGATCTCTTTGGCTGTGGTCATCACATTAACCTCCGTTAAGTATGTGTAGCGTAGTACGCTTTTTCGATATTGCCCCGATTATGCAGGATTAGCCCACCAACCATTCCGGGCACTCCATATTGAAGTTCTCGGAAAGAAAAGCTGTACGGATCGAAATCCGGGTAGAAACCAATCTCTTCCGCATCCGGCCAGTGAAAATTATCCCGAAGGAAGCGGATCAATTTTCTGCGCACCTGAGCATTTGCAAGGCATCTGTGTAGGCCTGCTGTGTCGTAAAACACCAGCCTAGGCAGCCTGCTTTCCGTAACAGAAAGGGCGGCCCACTTAGTAGGGCCTCCCTTTTCGGCACTGGCATGAACAAAGGTCATCAGTTCGTCGTAGCGGATAACCACATCTTCTTTATAGCCTGTGACCTCGTTTTTGCCGCTGTTGTGAAGCCAGGTAAACTCCATGCGGAGCGTTCCAGCGGGGATTTTCCTCGACAGGGCCACAAATCCGTGGATATCTTGAGCAATAACGATCCTCTCGCTCTCCAGCTTTTCCAGCTCGCTCCGGCAGACCAGAAACTCCCTGGGAGACTTCTTTTTGCGGCTGACAGTGCAAAAACCGATACAGTGCTCACCGGCAGATGCTTTGACTAGCGTTCTCTTATTCAATTGATTTTCTCCTCCCTCAGTAGACGGATATCATTCGCCCAGCGGCAGCCTCTGCCTCCAGACATTTGATCCGCTTGTTGAGTTCGCTTTCTTCTTTGGGGTCTTGCGTGTCTCGGTCGATGACCTCGACCAGAACTTCGCTTCCTGTTGAGGCGTACACATCGGTCACACGGCCGTCCTCGACAACAATTACAATATCCGCAATAGTCCGGCCTGTGTCTCCAGGGGACCGGCGGTTCTGCTGTCTCTTAGAATGTCTACTCATAGTTCATTCCACCCCAAACATATGCGCAGCTTTTTTCAGCCCATGGCTGAGCCGTTGATCCGCCTGGACCTGCTCCCATGTAAGGCCGAGCGCGGCAAGAGTTTCATCATATTCCATTGTAAAGCCAAACTCATGATCAGCCAGCTCACGATAGAACATTTGGAAGATAAAGCCGTCCCCTGTAGTGTCTGCCGCAATAGCGTCTTTCAGCTCCTGCTCATGCCGTTGTCTTATTTCCGTAAGCCTTGGCACATCCTCCTTGCGGTAGAAAGCACCAGCGCCTGTTCTGATGATCTTGTCCGTATCCGTAGGTTCCAGGCCCCACTCCGCCATGCCCTTTGCTAAATCCTCCTGAGAAAGAGCATACTTTATGGGTAAGGCGGCAAAATCTTGTTGCCACCTACGTCGCAGTTCTATATACTGGTTCATTGTGCTCCCCTTTCAAACATTTTCTATGTCGCTATACCCAAAGCAGCAGGTGTCCGCCCAGCGCCTTAATCCGCGCATAAATTGCGTTCAGTTGGTTGATGATATGATTTTTCTTCCATTGCTCAAGCAGCTTGTCCAATTCAGGGTCGTAGTTGGCTACACAAAAATCATACTGGAAGTTGTAAATTTTTCCGCCATCGTACTGAACCAGGGCAGAAGGCCCATTGATAGAGCCAACGTAAACTTGGCCGTAGTACTGATTCATAGCCTCGATCAAAGCTCTATTCGTATCATTCAGCGAGTGGTCTTCTTCGGATGGACAGCCATAGTGCCGCAGATACTGATTTTGCGCAGCGAGCGCCACTTCAATGTGTTCCATAATGTATCCTCCGTTTCGAGATGATTTGGTACTATGCAGAAGACGGCGGTTAACACCGGCGGTCTTCTGCCCGGTAAGGGGACTCCTTTTTGAAATAAAGAATTTGCCCTAGCGGGTATGAAGCCGTCAGGTATTGGGTATAGCATTACGCTCTACCAGATATACCGCAAAATCATACTCAGTCTTGCTAATTTGATACACATATCCGCCTTTATGCAGGCGATACTCAGTTCTGGGTTTGCTCTCTTTAATTTCTCCTCCTCTTTTGTGCCAAGAAGTGACGCCATCCTTTTTTTGAGGTACCCAGCCATCCTTGAGACAGTTGATAATAAACTCTCTCCGGGTCATCATCTTACCATCCACACGGATACTGGCATTCAGGAAGGCCGAAACCTGACCAAAGCGCAATGGAGTCATGTCATCAACCCATCCAAAGTATTTGGCCTTCTCGGCCAACATCTCAGCCTGTTCTTTCTCCCGCTTTGCGTCCTCCTCCGCTTGGCGTATTGAAGCCTCTGCACGTTCTTTTTCTTCCCTACGGGTAAGAAACTCCGCACGGTACTTGGTATAATGATCAGCAGCGGTCGCGTCAAACTGGCGAAAAAACTCAATTTGCACATTACCAATGAATTTATTCTGCTTCATGCGGTCATTCAAATCAGTGTACATTTGGACTGCACTGCTCACTTTGCAGCGGCGCATGATTTCCGCCACTTCTTCTACAGTGTACCGCTCCGGATGTGACATGCATTCAAATTGCATTCCATCACTCTTGTTGTTGAAGAACACAAACAGCTTAAATTCCAGCTCGCCCTGGTCATTGAGTGTATCCTTACTTTTATACAGCGAGCCAATTACATGCTGCACGTCATACCAGTGACGCACTACTCTGGCACCATCCGCACCATACTCAATAACACGTCGGCGCTCAAACGGAGTCAAAAGATTATCTAATGTCATAACATAAACTCTCCTCGGTTGTTCAAAAATAGATGTTTTCTGTGTGATGTAACCAACTAGCAGGGGCCTCCTTCAGAACCACGAAAAGCGCCGGCAGGCATTTTCCAGTCGGCCTGTTCAACATCGGCCAGAGAAAATTCCCCACTGGTTAGCTGGAAAAGGGCCTTCGGGTCATCATGACATACACAGCTCACCGCGTCTCCAATGTACTCCGCCAGCGTCATTTTATTGTCCAACGTGAAGCCCAGGATCCGTTCATCCTCCTCTACAGCGCCGACCCAATCTGGGAACAGTTCCCGGATACCGGCCCAGTGCCTGGGCAGGCTAAAAATGCACATGGCACAAGAGCAGCGGTTCCATCCAGCGGTGTAGCATGGGTGCGGCGCAATACGCCACCGCTTGATGATCTCCCATATTTGTGTCTCAGGCCAGTCAATGACGCTGCGCCATTGGTGTACCAGCCTATGGGCTCTGGCAGTTGCGTTGGTGCGATGGATCTCCATCTCATTATATTTGGAGCGTCCGATACTCTCTTGCCGGCGTTCTCCGGAGATGATAAGCAGCCTGGTATCCTTTGCGGTGTCCTCAATGTGGGAACACAGCTTGTCCTCCACCTGCGCCTTGAGCGTTCCGGAACACCATCTTCCCTGGTGACACCCGGATTTAGCCGGAAATTTCATGCGCTCACCATCCGCCCGAAGACTGTCCAGGTCGCGGATCAGGGTGTCTGCCACCTCACGCTTGAGATTTGGGCTGCAGTAGCGCCCACTGGAAATACCGCCCTTTGCCGGGAACTTCCGGCAGTCGCCTATCTGTTTCAGCGCATCCAATTCCATATTGCGGATCACCGAGTCTGCGACCATGATCTTGAGGATAGAGCTGCACCAGCGCGTAGCCAGATTTCCGCTTTTAGCGGGGAATTTCATGCGGTGTCCCATCTGATCCAATTCCGCTTGCTCCACGCTACTCAAAATCGTTTCTCGCAGCTGCGCTGAGCGGATCTGCTTTTCCGTCAGATGACATTCCCGTATGATGCCGCTGCCAGGCTCTATGTATTGGATTGGCCAACTGGCACCCACACGGTACACCTCGCCCCAAAAGCCGTTCACACGCCAGGATGTGCGCAGGGTGAGCCCCAGGTATTCAGAAACAGCCCGCACATAGGCCTGCGTTACTGGCCAGTCCATTTTTCGCTCCGGGTGCCCTCCGTCAATATCATGGTGCCAAAGCTCGATACGCTCCCGAGGAACCCCGCGCTCCAAAAGATCCAGAACGCACGCAAGACTATCTTTCCCTCCCGAAAATAGGACGATGATCTTGTCGTATTCCTCAAGGGGAAGCAGTTGCGGAAGATAAATCCGCTCCAGATGCGGTGTCCCCCTGCGTCCAGGTACCGCTGGCCGCAATGGCTGCCCGCCCCCATACCTGTATCCATCCTCACTCATAGCAAGTACCTCGGCGATAGAAGGCCATTTCCCCATAGCGGTATTCAGGCCTAATGGAATGGATGTGCCAACGCGCGGTTTTTGGTCTCATTGTCGATTACAACTCCCTTCATAATAATTTTCACCATCGGCTAAAGAGGGACCATTTATATAAAAAAGCGCACGAACACTTTTGTTCGTGCGCTTTACTGCCAAACTGGCAAAGTTATACCATTGTTCAAAACAAGAAAAAAAGCATCCAAATGCCCATAGGCTTTTGGATGCTGCGAAACACGGAAACTTGAACCGCTGATAGCTGGTTGCAGATACTGTATGTAAGTATTATATCGCATCTCTTTCAATCTGACAAGTATTTTCTTTGAGACGGCATTGACGTACAACGGCCGTAATGATATAATACAGGCATAAAGTATCAGAGCCACTTACAAACGTGCGCATAGTCGTCTGTGTATCGAAGTGCCATTTGCATTCTTGCAGATGGCACTTTTTGTTTTTCTACCGCCGTATCATAAACCAAACTATATCGCCATAACAGGCATAACGCACACAGCTATTTCGGCTGTGTGCGTTTTTATATATATTTCTCTACGCTGGTGCAGGCGAAATAAATGAATTGGAGGTATTTCTTTATGAGACAGCAACTTCTTCCCACATCTTGGACTGCCTATGCTGATGATGTGGCCCACTACTGCTATGTCCGATGTCTGGACTTTGGCAATCTTTACGAAGTAGTACGGGTCACTCATGATAAGCATGGCCAGCAAGCAGAGTTCGTACACCAGATCATCTTCATGTCCGAATATAACGAACCGGCCATGACAGAAATCCTGAAGGGCTTCGGTTATGAAAGCCTGGACGCCTTTGTATGTGAGACAAATGGCGCTGATGCCGATCCTGCTGGATTTGTGACCCGTCCGGACGGGAGTATTGATAGGGCGGCAAGCCCTTCTTGGTGGATTGATTACATGCTGTTCGCCAGCCTATTGGCGGAACACGTCGAAGGCCGGATGATGTCCGTTCAGGCGGCGGATGATTTGGCAAACGCGGTGGTGGTAATGAGTCCTATTGCTCCTAATCCATTCTGTATCCGGCGCACGTTTGGCGGCCAACTGGTATCTATTCCTCTACGTGAGGACGAAGTCAATATGATCTGCACAATTAAGGACGAGCAGGCCCGGAGAGAACACCTTCTGGACGAAATTAGTGATCTGGGCGAAGATGACCCCTGTTTTGATGGTTGCAGTTTGTCGTCTCTGCTTGATAATGAAGACCTTTTAGCAGATATTCAACGACGCTGGTACCACTACAACGGGCACGGCGGCGATCATACAGAAAATCTGCGAGAGGCTGTCACGGTGACCATCCATACGCATTTTCCGAAAGTGTAATAAGAAGGAGGACTTCTAATGTCAAATGTTCCAAATGGTGTTTGCCTTATTGGCGATGCGGCAGCATACGCGGTAACGGTTATCCGTCAACGGTATGATGGCCGGAATAAGGAATTATACTGCTCTTCCTTCCGGATTGCTCAAGATCGGCTCCCGGATCCGAGCGCGACAGCTTGTGAAACCTACCTGCGGAAGATTATCAGTGATTTTCTTCAGACCGAGGATGGGAAACGGGCCTATGAGGCAACCTGCCACGATTTCAATTGGGGCGATGTAGAAACGGAGATTCCAGATGGTTTCTTTTCTGCCTACGGTGTAACCCATAACACGGGTAGAGCTGGCAATGATAGATTTCTTTGTTGTGGCGCAGTTAGTATCCTCGTGGACCAAGACGAATTGCTGGGCCAATCTTTTAATGAGGAGATGGGGTCATGAGGTTTCTTGGTGTCATAAAGAAGCTCAACCAGGTTGGGTTTGATGATTTTCATCAGGCCGGCTCCATTAACAGGTTTCGACCCATGAACATCGTGGCAGAAAGCCGGATACTGAATCTGCAGTTCTGGATTTGCGCTGACGGCGGATATGGGGTTCCAGAAACATATCATATCTCGGAAAGACCTCTGGACAACTGCAATGCATCAACAGAGAGAACCGATTTTAAAACGCAAGCCGAGCTGATCGCTGCTCTGGAACAGATTCGGTTGAAGATTGCAGCAGCTGCACGCTCAAAATGCGGAACAGCGAGTCAAAAAGAGAACATGGAGGGATGAAAGTGGAATATCAAATTACGATGGAGCGCACCCAGCGCATAGCACTCAGTTTTACAGCGGATAACGATGAGCTGGCAGAGGAGATGGCTCATGAACTTTGTACCAATGCCACTCCCTCTGATTTTGCCAGCGGAGACGAGGAGCGTGATTATGCTCTTTGCGATAGTGGCGGAACCCTCATTAAAGATTGGGACTGATGGTATGACACTTGAAGTCAGGATCTAACCATGAGTACTTGGGCTGCAAGTCTTACCTGAAGCAATAAACGAAAATGCTAAGAAGGTGAAACTGTGATCTATATCAACACCATACCAGCGCAGGCTGCGCAGAAGAAGGGCTATGCCTGTTATCCTGAAGATTTCCCACATTTGGCATCTGGAGAGCATTTCAAAGCATGGAAATCCGGCGACGATTGGGAAATTGAAACTACACTAAATGGGAAGTCCCTTGAAAAGCGACTGAAAGAGTTGAAGTCGGGCCATATAGATGGAGTGCATATGTAAGGTGCTAAGTCTAAGTATGTGGATGACTTCTGCTGGCATTCTATCAACAAAGTATCTACGCCAGAGATTATTAGGTGGAGGCTGCATATGAGAGAAATCAAAAGTAAAGAGTTACAATACTACTGCAACAGTATCGGTGAGATCCACGAGTGTGGGAAGCGTATGTTAGACCGTGTGGACGAGCTGCCGCTATTGCTCCAGCGGCCATATCAGGATTTTTGGACGGATGAATGGGGTCTTTGCTGCTACGTTGTGTTTCTGAACAAACAGCCTGGCATCCTCATTTGTGCTGAGTATGATTCAGATTATTGCCAGGAGCAAGGGATTCCCATTGAGCACGACGCACAATATGCGATGCTGTTCAGCTACGGTGAGCGCCTGGAAAAGCTGGCCCATGAAATCAATCCGCACACCGCGGTCGGCCTTTGCTATGACAGCGCGTGTGATCCGCAGCTGATGCTTTTCATCCCAACCGAGCAGGTCCCGCTTTCGGATATCCCGCAATTGTATTATCTGATGGATCAATATGGGTACAAAAAGGCGCCCAGTACGGTCTGTTGGTCTGTACAGGAACTGGCTGCGTTTGTGAAGCAGTTGCGGCTGGACCCCAATATTGAGGAGCAGATGTTGTCCAGCCTGAATGCGGATGTGCAATTAGGCATGTCCGCAGATCCTGCATCTACTGCATTTCAGTATATGGGCCTTGAAGTCAATAGAGGTGAGCTGTATAGCATGACTGAGCTGCTAAACATACTCGGCAGATATGGGGGCTTTGATAGTACCTTGGACAGGGTTCGTGAAACCTATACTGAACGCTTTGGAAATCAACTAATTTGGAAATACCCGTTTTCCGACAATATGTACGGTGGCGGCGCGATCATCCCTGTCCATGAGGGCGTTCTGTTCCTGCCATACAACAGTGTGTTTAAAGATAGCGGTGCACGCTACCAAGTGAGTGACGCAGAACTGTTGAGCGCCGAAAATATCCGGATGCTCCAGCGCGAGTGCAAAGCCTATACAGAAGGATTGCTGGCTGCTTTAGATGATATGAGCCATGCGGTACAAACCCGGCCTGCCAAGCGATATGTGGACGAGCAGGGCAATCTCTATTTTGTCCGAGCAGGGATAGGCAATGTTTATAAGGGATTCCGCCGCTACGCTGAGCCAAAACCTGGTCAGCGCCGTGAGTCCGGTATCCGCTCCCTGAAATATGTGAAGGACTTCGGAGCGGCACAACTGGACTTGGATCGGTATGCAGAAACACACCATCTGAAGCAAGTAGTAGATGACAAAAACAAATTAGAGGACGGGCAAGATGATTGACTACACCAAATATTTAGCACCCATCCCAAGCAGCGGATTTAACTGTAATGGTTGCGGAAATCCTATAGAAAAGGGTGGCCTTTTCTGCACATGTGCGGATTGCGGCGCAATGTACTGTCAAACATGTGTGAGGGATGGTACCCTTGAAAGTCATGTCTGTGAAAAAGAATAACATCTAACGCTGAAGAGACAGCGGAAAACAATCGGGGAAGGCCAGTAACATATCTGGTCTTCCCCTCATTTTATAGGAGTGTGACTATGGAAAAAAGCATGGAAATGGAAGCCTATGAGGCGCAAATTAACTTACCCTTACTAAATGACATTGCTACTTTTGTGGTAGAAACGGCAAAAGCAAATTATGCGCAAAAGGAAACCATTATAAATCGCTGTATCCTCTGGGACTACAATGCCCACAGCAACGAGTTTCAGCAGAAATATGGATTTTTGTATTTAGGTGAGTTGCTGGAGCGATATGAGAGTCGCTTTGGTATGTCTGTTCAGGATCGTCGAGCCATTGCCCTGGCGTTAGGCTTTACAAGCGCCATCGCAACCAAAGAAATGTTTGTTGGAAATCAAAGAACTGCATTTTTGCAGGGACTGCACCGATACGCCGATGAAGATGTCTATTTGACGGGCGCCTTGTACTTGTTGAATGAGGGACAGAGCGCAGAGACAAGCTGGCTTGAACGCTTATGCAGGCTAGGCCAGGAAAAAACGGAAGAACTGATCTTTGTTATGAGCCTGTTCTCAGATTTTGAGCAAGCGGTACTTCGCTTCAAGCCACAACTGATTCAATTGTTGGGCTGTGCGCGTACAATGGATCTCCAAGGCAATATGGGTATTCTAAGTCGGTTTATTGGGAGACTCCAGCCTGTGCTAAAAACCTTGCGCGGGAGTTCATTCGTACTCTTGCGAGCCTTGTGTGCTCTGCCCGTTTCGTTTGTCAAAGAAGAAAGCAGATATCATAAGATCTTATTGGAACACAAGTATACCCCTTTTGAGATCGTATACGCCAACATTATGGCTGTGCAGTGTTATGTGGTGCCTGGTACATTAAGCATAGGATCTATAGTTACAGTGAAAATTGTAATAGACCTGTTTAGAAGAGTCCTTTCGCACAAAGATCCTCTTCCTGCAGCAACTTACACATTCCTCTCTGAGCTATTTATCCAGTATGATAAACTTCCTATCCGTTGTTATGGTTATTCCAAATTGTTGGAGGCATTGAATGAGCAATTAACAATCCAAACCGTTGACACATTTGCTTGGTTTAGCAACTTCGCTCAGGTGACGCATCCGGCATTTGCTGCATTTGATATCCTGGACAGTAAATGGGATGATCTAAAAGACCTTATTCCTCCAGAGCGGTACTTGAAGTTGTTTGAAGCTGGCCTGACTAATGACATGGATAAGGCTGCGATACAAAGTCACATCGACCGCTTTGATGCAATTACAGGTGACAGTTATCTTAATCAGTATCGCAAAAACTCCAACTGTCGCTGCTTCTCTTTGCTGGTAGAAAAGGGGATCATTGACCTATGGACAGAGTTTCAAGCCAGTATCGATAGAACTGGGAACATTTGTGGGCCGGAGGCACTCAAACACGTAAAATCATATATTTACAAGTGCAGTACCATTCAGGCATTTCAATTTTATGAAAAATTTCTTCCTGAGTACGGGTTTGCTGGATACGAAAAATATCTCAAACCAGAACATAGCTCATTTACGGCAGGCTTTATTGAGTTTAGATATGCGGACTCAAACGTAGACAGCATCACTTTAGAGCGGGATTATTTGAAAGATGATGTGGCCAAAACCACCATACTGCTGTCCTGGCTGGAAGAGTATTTGTTTCAATATAAGCCTTCTGCGTACATATCTTTTATCTGTAAGCTCCTTCAGAATGAAACCGCAAAGGCACTGCTTCCGAAACCTGAACTGCGTAACCTTTTTAATTTGGTTCTCAGTCATAATAAGCTAGAACAATATGAGGTTTCTTCGCTGAAACGCTGTTATTGGACACAGGAAGAACTACAGGCGGAGGAAGAAACTAAGAAATTGGCAGCCCAGAAAGCAGAGCAGGAAAGACAGGTACAACTGAAGCAGAAGATTCAGGATCAGTATGAAAGTGATACAGATGGATCACTCGAAAAACTCTATCAGTTTGTGGGAAACTGGCGCCGGACTACCGAAGAGTCCCTCATAGTATATCAAATTGCGTGGGAGAAACTGGCGTACTTGCTTACAGAAAGAGACTATATTTTAGAATCCCGTGAAGCTGAGTATCTTCTGCGTATCTGTACCATATTAATCCAGAACAACGTTGCGAACTTTACTGAGGTGCAAACCTATATTTCAAAAATCAAGGAGGTTGCCGCACATGATGCAGGGAATAACACAAACAAATAGCCTAGTTTCAAAAATGCTAGAGCGATCTGCGGTTTTGCTGGCAATGAAGTCACAGAATCTCGACATCCAGTGGATCAAGGAGTTTAATCTCCAACAGATTATGAACGGTTGCAATAGAATATCTACCTACCTTGCCAATGCTCAAGTCATACCCCAAAAGATTCAACGAGAACTAATTCAAAATCCATCGTTTGCTGCTTATTATGCGAAACTGATCCCCATGTTTCCAGAGGAGCCGCCTGCGGAGCCTGACACAAAGATTTCTTCTGTTCGGGGATATGGTCATTCGGGCTACTCCCATCTTCCTGTGCGCCAGGCGCGGCGCAGCCAACGAACTGTGCTGATGCACAGGCTTTCAGAGCTGCTGGAACTATGTTGGGCAAATGAGCTGGATATATCCACTTTCCCAGTTTGTGAGTTGATGGAGGTTTTGGGTCTGGATTCGATTGACACCGAAGCCCGGCTCGTCTATCTTGCGAATTTTTCGTTGCAACAGCAAACAGAGGAGCAAAAACAGACCAGAATCCGCAGTTTGTCCAATTGCAGTGAACTGCCGCTCCGACTGGACGATTGGCAGAAAGAATTAATAGATAAGCCCTATCTGGCAGCAGTAACGCTATTCTCGACAGCTAAATTTGAGGAAGCCTGCCAATTCCTTCAAGACAACCCGGATATTTTGGATATTATCGAATTGTTCTTCACGCGAGAAATCGAGGTGCAATTGACACTGGAGGATTATGTCAGGTTCACAGAGGATACAGATGAACGTATCAGACTTTTGACCAGCGTAGCAGATCACCTCGGTGCGGACAACACATCGAATTTTATATCCTTCTGGGAAAAAAGCCATTTTATGCTGGATGAGCTTCGACGTTTGACACACCAGATAACGGTTTGTTCTGATCGTGATTGGGACTCCTTGTTTTTCAGCTATAGTGGATATGTCAATCTGCTCTATGGCACACAATTAAAAGAGATCGACCTCTCCACTGTCCAAAGTTACCATGAGGATATCCTGACTTATGCCATCATCCATAGAAAAAAGCACTTTCTGAAATTGGTAGATGCAAACGCCGAGAAATTCCTTTGCCTGCCGAGGGACTGTATTTTGCTGCAAAAGCAGTTATATGAAGATCATTTCAACCTCAATGAGCTGACAGAGAAAAACATGGATGCTTGCAGGTGGATGAAAGTTATCAATTTTGATTTGGATAACTTGATGCCAGGACGACAATACACCTTTCCCGAGCTGGCAGCGCTATATGGGGTATCCCACATCTACATTTCTTGCTATCATCTACTTCAATCGGACAGTCAAGATTATCGCTTAAAGGTCTTTCGGCAACTGTGCAAACGCAATGCACTTAAACCAACTATGGGGCCAGATGATCTGCTTCGGTTAGCGGAAAAACTTAATATTAAGCCCTTACAGGACTGGAGAGAGCAAGAGTTTGGAGACATCCCAGAACTCACTGCGGAGGATACAACCCAACTGCTGATTCATTATAAAGCTATTGCTCCTCTACTGCCCGATATACGCTGCAGAATGGATGTCATTCTTCTTTTAAAAAATCTTGCTGTACTAGACCAAATTGATTCCATCAAGGACTTAAAAAAGAATATCAGGAAATTCGATGCTGAATGGCACTCCCTCGCGGAAGAAATGGAGCTGAGTGAGGAGTTCCAAAATCAACATCAAGAAACGATTATCCGCTTCTTGTGCCGGAATGGCGCTTATATTGCCAGAACCTATGCCAAAGATTTGGATAGAGACCAATGCGAATCCTTTTACCGAGTTGTCAAAGCGGAACTGATGGGACAACTCCATGTGCTAAAGTATTTTGAGGGAGATCTCCAATGTGAACTGGATGCATCGCTGACTGAACAAATAAAAGCTGGGTGGAGCAAAAATAACTCGCTCACAAGGGACCGTATGGAGGTACGAGAGTGTGATGACTTTTTTTCAACCATGCTCTTGGGAACACAACCACATGATACTTGCCTGTCATACGTTAATGGCGTCTATAAACATTGTCTCCTATCGGCATTTGATTCCAACAAAAAAATACTGTATGTGTCTCTAAATGAACGTATTGTGGCCCGGGCATTCCTTCGCCTTACAAAAGGGCGGCTGACAGGTGCAACGGCAAAAAAGGGGAAAGATAATTTTACGTTTGTAGACTTAGAAAATATTGATACCATGCGTCAGGAAGAACAAGCTGCACATGAGGAATTGACCCTGTTTTTGGAGCGCCCATATATCAGTGGGGTTAGTCCCGCACACGAGGAACAAATCCATAGACTCCTGATTGAGCTGGCTTGTAAGAAAGCGGATGAATTGGGGACGATGCTTGTTTTGAGCATGAGTTACAGCCCGCCGGATCAAACCTTTACACAGACCAGGTTTGATATTTATATCTCAGCGTCAAAAGCAGGTGCGCAATATTTGGACAGCCTTGATGGACAAGCCACGGTTGTTGCAGAAAGAAGCTATAAGGCCAACAGCTTTATGGTCAGAGAACACAGTCCAATGCGCAAAACTTAGTTTTCTTTGAAACTGAATCTCCAGATGAAACAAATTGCGCGTTCTATCCGGCACCATCTTGGGGCGACTTAACCCATCATCAAAACGGAGGGATAACAAGGATGAATGACCACAGACCTATTACCGCAATACTGACTGCAGCACAGCTTGACCGTGTACTGGAACAGCTTTGGGCTGAATTTGCAGATGTCCCCATGAACCCGGAGACCGAATGTATGGATGCGCCGTTTCTGCATTTCCCGGCCGGCACGGAGCGCGAAGATATTTGGCACTGGTTCGACGAACGATACAGCCTCGGTGTTGTCAATTTGCTGTATGGCGGGGATGAAAACTGCGATTCGCAGATGGAACAATCCATTACCCTAAAAGAGATATGTCCAGAATGTAGCACAAGAGACTGTATGTACAACTGCAGCGGTATCTGTTATGCGCTACTATCTGCTGGACAAGCTCCCTATGCTGGAGAAACCTGTAAAAGACAGAACATATAAAAGGAGGATCTATTTATGTATTTCCCTACTGAAGAAGAGGTCCGGCGTGTCCGAGAAATGTATCCCATTGGCTGCCGTGTGAAATTGATCAGCATGGGGCCGGACCCGTATGGCAAACTGGTGCCGGGTGACCAGGGCACTGTAAACGGTGTGGATGATACTGGTACCGTTTTTGTGAGCTGGGACTGCGGCTCAGGATTGGGTATGGTCTATGGCGTGGATCATATCCAGCGCGTGGACGAGGGACCTATCAAAAATACATGAGCTGCCAAAAAAACTGGCTCCCACCAAAACATTTGGTGGGAGCCAGTTTCTTCTTTTGTTCAAAATCTTTGGTTCATTAGAGTATAGTGGATATTGTATATAGCGTTGTCGTTAAGGTTATGCGCAGGGCCCCTTTCATCAGACGGGCTTCTGCCGCTGCCTTCTTCGGAATTAGAGATAATAGTCCTCAATCGTGGCACGGAACACGCAGTATTCTGCACGTAGGCGCTCCATATCTCTTATAATCTCTTCCGGGTTGTTATAGAACTGAAAACTAAGGCCTCGCTTGACATATGCTCCAGAACTATCTTTTTCACGGAAATACCAATAACCGCTTCTTGTGTGATATACTTTCTTTGGTCGCTTTGCTCCGGGAATTGTCAAGGTCAGATGTACGATATCTTCTGCACGCTCCGCATGAACCAAAGGGAAAGTCTGTGCATATAAGGCACGTTCGCTCTCTTCTACAAAACCACGTTTATCTGGAAGCCGGGGACACCGGCCTGATGTATACGTGAAGTCGAGTCGATCCCGTTGGTATTTACCCCGGCACCAACAATGCGCAGCTTCGCACTGGGTACAATCAACTTTGCCATATAGGGGTGGGAAATACGCAGTATTGTCCATTATCGGGCTCCTTTCTGCTACACTGAGTTTACGTTGGTTGAATTTGACGCATATACGGCAGGGCTTTCTTTATACGCTTGACTCTTCTATAAAGATAACTCCCTGGTTTTGCATCATTGTACTTTTCGATGAATGCCTCCATTTCCTTGAGCGTATTCGGACCATATCCCATTGCATCAAGGATTACATCTGCCCCATCAACTTTCATTGTCCGCAGCGTTTCAACTTCGATGTTCTTTCCACCCGGAAACGGCTGCCGGGGCGACAGCCTACACAATGGCAAGTAGCCTTCAGGCATATGATGTTTTCCGATGTTCCACACCATGTATCCAAGTGGAAACTTGTCCACCAACTGGAATACCATTGTGGGGCAGCCAAACTCACTGACAATGAGTTTATCTTGTTTGAACTCTACCAATAAGTCACTCATTCGAATCCTCCTCAGACCTCGACTCCAAATTGTTCGGAGATGGCCCGCCCGATTGCGAGCGCTACATCTCCGTTTGTAAAACCATTCTCGCAATCGTCCGTACATTCCAGAACATCGGCGATTACTGCGTCTTCGATACAGTTCCAAATGCGGGCGGCGTAGTCATCGGTACTTGTCGCCAGCAACCGCATTGCAGTTGTGGCAATACTCTTTGCTAGAGGCATCTCGGCATCAACATCTCTGACACACTTCACTTTGAAGCGCGGCTGACAGATGAACTCGTTACCAAAACTCATATAGCCGATAATGCCAAGAATAGCATCGCCTGCCCTGCCGTCACCAGTGATACCAACAACAACATCCCGAACGGTTTTTGCATCATTGATTTTTGTGGTGTAGGGTACTTTGCCTGTAAGATCTGTTATAAGATACATTTTTCCTCCTCCTTAACTCATATAACTTTTGGTGAAATGCGACATCTATATAAAAAAGCATACGGGCTATCCTGCTCGTATGCCTTGCGGCCAATTTTACCGATGGTATGGAACATTGATATGTCTCAAAAAGAGAAAAGCGGCCAAAGACTCGAAAGCCCTTGGTCGCTTTGAAACACTGATACTTTAATTGCTCACACAATTGGCAGATACTGTATGAAGATATTATACCTGATAGAGAAAAGAATTGCAATCCCTTTCAAACTCGTTTTAATTCTACTACAAACTTATAGAAATATGCCTTGACATTTCTATGATCTTGTAGTAGAATGGCACCATCCGCAGTGGACGCACTGGGATAGGAGGTAACTGTATGGATCGATCCAAAAAAATGACTGACACTGAATCTGAGATCATGGAGGTGCTGTGGAACTCTGAAATACCCATGTCTGCGGCGGAGCTGATCGACTATTTCGCCCAGCATCATGGGAAGTCTTGGAAGGCAACAACGCTGGCCACGTTTTTATCCCGGCTCAGCCAGAAAGGACTGGTTGACTCAGTTCGCAAAGGGCGTGTGCCCTACTACCACCCGATTCAAACGCGGGCAGCGTATATGCAGAGCATTGCCCAGGAGGTGCTTGACACCATGTATCAGGGGTCGGTTACAAAATTTTTCGCCGCACTCTGTGGCGATACTCCACTATCTCCCGCAGACCGCAAGGAGCTAAAAGCGTGGCTGGATAAGGAGATGTGAGATGGCTGTCAACCTGCTTTTTGCTACGGTTCTCCTCAGCGTCATAGGAAGCACAGCGTATATCCTGCTGAAATTGCTGCTGGTGGCCAGTGGAAATCGGATCAGCCAGAATTGGCGTTACCATAGTGTACTGGCCGTTGCCCTGCTCTATGTTCTGCCGATTTATAAGCTATGGGCACTGGTTCCCATTCCACACAAGTCCTTGCCGTCCATCATCACAGTCGGTGGGGATATGAAGCCAGCGGGTTCGCCCGCCTCTCCCCCGGGTTCTGGCGAGTTGCTAATACAGCCTGCACCTATGACTATCAATATTGATTGGGAGCAGGTGCTTGGCAGGGCCGCAGCATTATGGGTTCTGGTTGTCATTGGCCTTGTTCTATGGAATGTCTGGCGGCTCCTGTACTACCGTCGCCTGTTTGAGCAGGTGAGTACCGAGGTAATCGGCCATCTTCAGCAGATTGCGCAGGAGGCTGCATGTTTTGCAGGCGTTACCAGCAAGGTTCGGCTATTGGTGTCTCCCCTGGTGCAGAGCCCCACGCTGGTCGGGTTCTTTCGTCCAACTATCCTGTTGCCATCAGAGCACCTGCCAGACAATGATGCCCGGTTTATTCTGGTTCATGAGCTGACGCACTTTCGGCGCGGAGACCTGTGGAAGAAGTTTTTGATGAACATGATCCAATGTTTCCACTGGTTCAACCCCATTATCTATCTGCTGAACCGAGATTTTGCGTACTGGCTGGAGACCTCATGCGATGAGGAAGTTGTCAGTTCCCTTAATTGTGAGCAAAGAAAAGAATATGGTTATCTTCTAATTAATTATGCTCCCACCGCTCGGTATGTGGGACCGAAGCTATATGTTTCTTTTACCTCATGCCGATACAAACTTAAAAGGAGAATTTCTACTATGATGAAATCTAACAAAAAGTCCCGCTCCCTACTGGGATTGGTACTTGCTGTTGTCCTTGGTGTAAGTTGTCTGGCGACGACAGCTTTGGCCGCAAATTTTACAGGAAATGAGGGAATTTCTCAAGAGGATCTTCCTGAGGGTACGGCACTTATTACAGTTGGAGAGTGCACACATGGTACAGCATATACCTCTTTCAATGATGAAGTGGAGCGCACTCCCTTTGACCCCACACCGTATATCAAAATGATTGAGTCCGGAGAAATTAAGCCGCTGAGCAATAATAATCTGCCAGAAGGTGCTTCGTCTCTGTCGGATATCGACTTTACTGGCACGGATGGCTGTCCCAGCATTAATTTGGCCCAAATCGAAAGTGGAATTGCACCTGTGACCAATTGTGATCACACTTACTGTAACGCCCATCAGGTGAGAGTCCATGCCATGACTACAAGCGGTGGCTGCATAAACGATTACTATGACGCAACCGTGTGTCATAAATGCGGTGGAGTGTGGACCCTTGCTTATGATCGCACGGTGTCTTACCGTGTTTGTCCACACTAAACTAAGCGCCAATTTTGCACGTTTAAGGCCGCGCTCCAAGGTGGTTAGCCTTTGGGCGCGGCCCCTTCTATATGTTCAAAATCGAGATTACTTTTCCTGGCATCCTATTACTGCGAAGGAGGCTATGTTGTTTGTTGTTTATTGGATACACAAGCAACGGCTTTCTACAAGAGATTACACCAACAGCATGATAACAATCGCCAAATTTGTTATTGATTTTTCCTTGTGCAGCCTTTATAATATGAGCATAGAGTATCTGCGATTTGCCCACTGGCAAACAAAGTATCTGTGTTACAAAGCGTCTGAAGGTGTATGCCTTTGGGCGCTTTTTTGCGTTTCTATGACCTTGCTACATAAATTCATACCTGACCGTTGTCATAAAGCGTATGGACAGTATTTCACACTGGCCATGCGCTTTTTTATATATACCCAGGCAGGGGATACCTGCCAAAAAATATAAAATGAGGTGATAACATGGTAAAAGAAGAATTTAGACCGGATGTTGGAAAGAAGATCTTTTCTCAGCACCAAACGGAGCTGGAACAGGGGCTACAGCAAATGGCACATGCTCTTGGCTGTAATCCGAACCTCCCGCACATTGCGGATTTTTTCAAAGCATTTATCGACGGGGCCTGGGATCCTTTCCAAGAGATTTGCGAGACCAGCAACAAGCAACAAGCGGAGATCACTGCAAAGATCCGCACATTGGAACACCAGCTCCGCCAGGGTATGACGCCCGACACACAGGACCGCTTTAGTCGGTACAGCGATTTACTGGCTGAGCGCAATATCAATGCCCTGGACTATGCGTTCCTGGTCGGATACCAATGTGCGTTTCGGTTTATGATGATGGGTCTGTTTCCTGCCACTATGGATTTTCTAAAGGAGGGTTAGCCGTGATACCAACTTGGATCATTCATTTCATCCCTTGTGGCCAGGTCAGCTATCACACCCACGGCTTGAATGCTTACGGCAGTCTGGAGCTGGAACTGAACTTACCCTTAGAGCCAAATCAGGGCTCGGTATTTATTAACCTGATTGCCAATGAAATCGCAGAAAAAGGCAAACGGTACCGCTCCGGTGATCGGGAGGATGACGTGTTCAATCTTCCGGTTTACCTTTATGAAACGACACCCATTCAGCCAAGCGGGAGCAATGACCGCGTACTCCGCATTCTGTTCTGTGATCCGGCAGGACGATATCCATGGGAGCCAGAATGTGAAGGTATGTATTCCCGCCAGTTGAATGTGCTGGAAAAGAAAGAAATGGCCACGCTACTGCACACACGGAAGAATGGTGATTTTCATTCGGGGCCAAATTGACCAGCTATCCTTGGTCACCGACTCTGGTCGGAACAAACGATTCATACCGAAAGCACAGGCTGATACAAGCTCAAACTGCCCCCTGCCCTGTTTCCAAAGGATGGGGGCACATTTTTAGTTGTATTGATTGAAAAACACTGTAAAGGAGATTTCATAATGCATTTTAGTGTTCTTTGCGCTGTACCGATGCCCCAAGATGTTTCTGCGGTCATAAACGCAGTTCCTGTGGATGTTGTCACAGGTTATACAAACAGGAAGCTCTTCATGAAGCGTTTGTTCGAAGACAAGAAACTCATCCACCCGAAGGCGTCATCTGAGTTGATTGAGATGGAGCGTTGGGAATGTTATGTGGAGGGCTTGCTTGAAAAGCTTTTGGCTCCCTATGATGAAAACACGACGGACTGCGATTTTTTAGAGTTCTGTGATCAAAGCGAGGAAGGCCGTAAGGCCTATGAGCAGGACTGCATTGACTGTGTCAGGACTCCAGATGGTCGTATCATCTCATGTCATGCCTACGAATTTAGCAGGCGTTATAAATTGCATGATGGCAAAGTTTACAGACGGTCTTTTGGCGTATTACACCATCAAAAGCGGACCAAGAAATCCAAAAAATATCTCCCTCTGCCCAACTACCCGCTCCAGAAACTCTATCCTACATTCGATTCTTTTATGACGGAGCATTGGGGCTGTGGGGCTGAGAAAGAGACCGGCGGCTATGGCTATTATACTAACCCCTATGGGCAGTGGGATTGGTGGCAGGTTGGCGGACGTTGGCCACTCTGCTTTTTGGTGAAAAATGACTGCGCTTCTGCAGTTGTTGGCGAGCCTGCCTGTTCGTCCAAGGAACAATCCAAGCAAGAAGCTCCCGATGGATACCGTTGGGTCGCTGGAGCGCGAAAATGTGATATTGCCTGGGAGGTTATGAAGGAGTTTAAACGAAAGAAGTACACTGAACAGTTCCATCGGTATGAGGAGTGGTTTGCTACAGGGGTAATTCCCGAGGAATACGCCAACAAAGTACGTCTTACTCAAGATGGCATTGTCTCTTTTGGCGACTGCTTATACCGCAATGGGGAAACCCTTGAACAGCATCTAAACAAGTTGGGAATTTCTGACCAGAATCCTTATCCCATCGATACATTTGCCTATGTAGATGCGGACGATTGGAATGATCATGGTTGGGGACATGAATCTAGCGCGGACAAGGCACAAGCTTGGTTTAACGAAGTTGCTGAGTTCATTTCCCAACAGCCCGACGAGACGCTCCTTGTTTCAGTGGACTGTCATACCTAAACGAGGTGATGTTGATGGTGAACATGGAGTTTAAGAGGAAGCTGCAGCGTATGACAACTGACACTTTGATAGACATCATAATCAACACTGGTGATTTGCGATTGTTCGTAGAAAAATTTGATGCTCTTATGGAAATCAGTGGTCGCTGTAACAACTATCATGATTTGGGCTTTATCCCAGACCTTGTGCTGACTGTTTTTGAAAAAAAGACAAGCCTATTGAAAAGAGCCACCACAATCAAAGACTGTGCGATGATCCGCGCACCAAGCACTCCGATTTACCACCCATACAGTGGTAGTTTTGAAACCGATGAAGCCTGGGTCCCAGAAGAGGAATTGATCCTGTGGTCATCGGTCAGCAAACACGCCATTCTTATACCGGATGCAGTTGATCGCTATTTTGACCTGTTTCAGCAGGTCTTCCATATCAATATATCTGACCTGTGATGATACGTCCAAGTGATCTGCGCAGGATGCTCTGTCACAAAATTATATCCGGGGATACTTCGGTGTCTCCGGATAATCATTTTCGGGAGGTATTACGATTGGAATTAGAAAAAACGCTGGTGGAAATTGCGAATATAACCCGCGGTCGAATATCCCGGACACAGACATTTTCCGACTTTATTGCGTACAGTGCATTAACTTTGAGCATTCGGACTGACCCAGTCCACGCAGAAAAGCGGCACAACACATTGAAGCAACTGAAGAATACCTATAGAGACGCGGAATGGAACTCGTTTCATGAGGGCCTTGTCGCTTTGAGCAAAGAAGTAGTGAAAAACGTCCAAAGAGACAGGTTCATAGACCTATTTGCCCTCACCTTTATAAAGATCGGTGCTGTGAACAAGGAACTCAAGCAGGATTTCACACCGCCAGATGTGGCCAAGTTGAAAGCAAACATAGTATTCCGGCAAGATACAGCGTTACCTCAAGAAGGTTTCTTTACGCTGAATGACTCGACCTGCGGCAGCGGCACAATTCTTCTTGCAGGTGTAGAGCGTATTGCAGAGCTTGGATTCAATCCATCAGCGCAACTGGTAGTCTTAGCTTCTGACTGCGATCCCCGATGCGCTCAGATGGCCTATCTCAACCTTTCTCTTTACGGTATCCCTGCAGTTGTCGTCTGTGGTAACACAATCACATTGAAAGAAAGCGACCGATGGTACACCCCGGTATATTTATTGGGGAAATGGATCTGGCGTGCTCCAATGCCATTCGGGGATAGCGGTTACGCCAGTGATGAGATGCTGAGACGGTACGATGAACCTATTTACAATGCGATCCGCAATGCGGAAACACTGTTTATCCCTGCTGATAAGGACGGTACAGCGGACATATCCAAAAATCACTCCGAAAGCGAGGTACAACCATGAAAAAGGAAGAAAAAAAGCCAATGCAGAATAAGCACGACTATTTTCAGCAAATTGCTGGGAAACGGTTGGATCGCATCCTGGATGCCCTGGACGCTTTGGGCAACTGCTCAACCCCTGCAACCTATGACTACAACCTACAAGATCTGCCCCCCATCTTTGCCGCCATTATGGAAAAAATCGAGGACATTCGCCAAAGGTTGATTACGCGCAGCTCCCATAGCGGTGTTCCCTTCCGGCTTCAACCGCCGGAGTCATTTGAGCTGGACGGCTGCTCCATCCGTATCACCGAGCTGGCTACTGAAAGTGAAGCATCAGAACTTTTGAGTGAGGGTGCCCCCTGTTTCACCTCCCTGGAACCGATTCGTGAAAGGTATGAGGCTAAATTTGGGAAAGACCTGTGCTGGACTTGCCCTGTCTTCCACGATGGCTACACTGGTTGTGTGCTGCTGCTCATTCAGGAGGGAGTTCTTTACCTTCCTTATAAGGATGTAGACAACGAAACCTATGAACAATTCGATCTGCAGGGTATCGCCCTTATGAAGGACGCGCAGATACAATCCTTGCGGCGTGGCCTGAGAGATACCTATACCCAGTTATCCCTTGTGCTTTCCGGCATCCAGGCGTTTGGTTTGGTACGGAGCAGTCAAATTGGGGAGGATGACAGTGAGTAACTTATCATATTACAAAGAGGTCCAGGGGGTTATGACCCGGTTTGAACCTTTGACAGCGGCCGCACTTGAAAAGGCCTCTGTCGATTTAACTATTGCAGAGATACAAACCGCTCTGGAGCAACACGGCCTTGACTTTAAGTATATTGTCCACGATCCATCCCGTTCTCTGCTAAGTACTTACTATGCAGACTACGGGCGGGGACTGTATATGGAGCTTTACCTGCACAGGAATATACTTGATAAACAGTTCCCTCTTTATCAAGTGGCTGATGAACTGAAAGGTGCTGCCGTCCCAGAGCTGACAGCAGGAGCATGGAAAAGCTACTATACCAAACGAGTGCCGCTCGCTATGCAGATCTACGATTTTCAGCGCCGATACCGCGATATTCCAACAGATGAGGTTTTCCTGGTATGGCATGACATTTATAAGCGGATTGACTATTCCAATAGAATGTGGCCAGCAGAGGTGTTGGAGTATGTATTTTCACATGCACCGGTACCAGAATACCCAGAATCTGACGCTGATGGCCTGATCACAATCTATCGCGGTATGGGGGAACTGTCCGCACCTCCGGAGGAGGCCATTTCGTGGAGTACACATCCAGGTAATGCGCTCTGGTTTGCCATTCACTCTGGCCGCGGCACCCATATTGCGGTTGCCCGCATTCAGCCTAAGCAAATTGTTTGGTATACAGACAAGTTCTATAACGAGAACGAGGTCATTGTCCGCCCTGGCACAATTTCGGAATACCGTTACGAGGATATGATCCCAGCGACAGAGGCACATATGCCCGCCATACTGGCCCCGGCTATCATGAATTATGTCTCATATGGCAAGCAGGCGAAAAAGCTGGGGTATCAGGAGGAAAATATATTCCACTATCACGGCTTAAAGCACATTCTGCGGGTATTGCTGCTTGCGCTTATCTACTACTATAACGCAGGAGATGCTTTGAGTGAGGCAGACCGGCAAATTCTGATCTATTTCAGCTTGCTCCATGATATTGGACGAGTTGACGACAGCAAGGATGATGCACACGGAGAGCGGTCGGTTTCTCTGATCCATTCCAAAGGCCTCCGCATCAAGGACCTGCGGATGTGTAAAAAAGATTACCGGATTGCGGAACTGCTGATCCAATACCACTGTCGCGATGATGCTGAAGGCGAGGCTGCAATTCGGGCCATACCCAGTCTGTCACAACGGGAAAAGGAACATACTGTCCATCTATACCACATCTGTAAAGATGTGGATGGCTTGGATCGCGTCCGATTCAATGGCCTGGACTACCGTCAGCTGCGCACGGACTATGGCCGTAAGCTGCCGCTGGTAGCCGGTGCATTGCTGAATGAACCCATCGTGCAAGTGCTGGATATGGATTGGGGCTCTGGGATCACTTTGTAGCAAATCCCGAACGCTATCGAACATAGACGAACTGGAGGAATTCATCATGTACGCAGAAATCAGAAACGACTATGTCTGGGGCCCGGCCGCTGAAGGCGGCGCCGTATGCCCTGAGTCTGGGGATATACTGGCCGCAGTCACTCTTGACGGCTGGCTGACAGCGCAAGATGGCGAGGGTGGAACCGTCATCGCCAATGTCATTTTGACAAAGCATGGCGATGTGGTGGTAGACTTCCATGACAACGGAGCCCGGCTGGATACGCAGGTCCTGGCGTGTATCAATGAGGCAAAAGCCCGGTTGAGGGATATTTGGCATAAGGAAAAAGCTCGTCATGCCCGACAGCCCAAAAACCAAGCGCACCGCCTGGAATATCAGATGGTCCTAAATATCCCCGCTGTGGTTCTGGAGCAGATCAACAAATATCTTTCCGCCACAACAGAAGACGAGTATCAAGGAGAGGACAATACCATCACGTATACAGCTAAATTTCCTGACGGTAAGGAAATGGATGTCAAGTGCTGTGGCTGCCGTGATGAGGCGTCCTGGACCGAGGCAGTTTTGTTTGATGAACATGGATATCAGATTGCCTGCTCCGATGTTGGGGAGGACTTTACCGGACGGTGGGAGCTTGAAGCGGATGGTGCTCTCTATGTCTCCGAGGTGAGGGTTTCTGGCAGTACAACAACTTGCATGGAAACTGGTAACTGACTGGACAGCATCCATAGTATCCGAAAATACCGAAAGCGGGGGTGAAGTGCAAACTTCACCCCCGCTTTCCATGTTATTCAGTCATTCTCACTGGTATGTCTCCTTTTTGTAGGCATCTGCTGCGAAGATGCAGCACGGTTTCTCGAACTGCCCGCAAAATTTCATCCACATCTTCATCTGTGTTCTCACTACTCAGGGTGATCCGTAAGGCCCCATACGCCAGCTCACGGGGGCGTCCTATAGCCATAAGGACATGACTGGGTTCCAGCGAACTGGATGCGCAAGCCGAGCCGGTAGAGGCACAGATACCCTGCGCATCCAACCCCAGAATCAGGCTCTCCCCTTCAACGCCGTCAAAGCAGAAACTGACATGACCAGGCAACCGGTTCACCGGATCTCCGTTGAGCACCGCATTTGGAATCTGTAACAGGCCACTGATCAGCCGGTCCCGCAGGGTGGAAACCCTTGCATGATGTTCCGCTATATGGGAGCAAGCGTCTTCCAATGCCGCAGCCATACCAATGATAGCGGGAACATCCTCTGTCCCTGCCCGCCGGCCACCCTCTTGGGCGCCGCCAGAAATCAGGTTGGTCAAGGGGATACCTCTGCGGGCATACAACACGCCCGCCCCTTTGGGGCCATGGAATTTATGGGCAGACAGCGACAGCATATCAATGTGCTGTGCTCGTACATCAATTGGGATATGGCCTGCCGCCTGTACCGCGTCAGTATGGAAAAGCACATCTCTGTCCTGGCACACTCTACCAATCTCTGGGATAGGCAGAATGGATCCAATCTCGTTGTTAGCGTACATCACCGTGACCAGAGCGGTATCCTCGCGGATAGCAGCGGCCACCTGCTGAGCAGTGATAGTCCCCAGCTCACCCACCGGCAGAAGTTCGACCTCAAATCCTTCGCTCTCCAGCCTGTCAAGCGTATGCAGGACGGCGTGATGTTCAAACGCTGTGGAGATAATATGCTTTTTCCCTCCTTGCGCACCCAACCTAGCGGCCGAAATGATGGCCTGATTATCTGCCTCACTCCCTCCAGAAGTAAAGATAATCTCTCTGGACTGCGCACCGATGCAGGCTGCGGCTCGCTCTCGGGCATCCCGCATAGCCTCCGCCGCCTCTTGACCAATCGAGTGCAGGCTGGACGGATTGCCCCAGGTTTGTTCCATACAGGCTGTCATGGCTCTAATCGCCGCTGCACACATTTTCGTAGTGGCGGCATTATCTGCGTAGATCATGACGCTGAAACCGTTGTGGCGATGCGAACCAGCAATGGGATATCCATTGGTTTGGGCTCGTCGGCCAGATCGTTGGCTAGACACCATAACTGAAGTCCTATCAGTAACTGATTGTGCTCCCTGTGGAAATATTGCTCGACTGCTTGGAGCTCCTGCCATCTTCGAATCAGCTCCTCCTGCTCCAGATACTCCGGGACGGGCTCACGGTCTACCCAGGTCCCGTCTGGGCGCTTGTAAGTACGGTACTTTGGAAAATCAAGTTTGCTCAGTTCTTTCAGGCGGTTAAGGATATCTTCCATCTCTTGCGCCAGTGTTTTGCGTTCTATCATATAATACACCTCAAATCTTCAAAACCCGTTCCAGAGCTGCCGCCCGCGATACTCAAAGGTCTGTGCGTCATTGCAGTCACAGGAGGTCAGTTCACAGATTCGTTTCCTGGACCGAGATAAGAATACCCGGTTACGCAATGCGCTCCCAGGCTGCCGCCTGGCCAGCATTTCATCGAAATCCACCACAGAGGCATAATCGCTGGGGAAATTGCGCTGGATATACTGGAAGAAAAAGTTCTTATGATAAGGACAGATCAGGCAGGCGCTGGCCTTGCTGTCCAGGCCCCATTCTTCCAGATTATAGCGGTAGCACTCCTTGCGCTCCCACCCCATATCAATCAGCGGATAGCAATTTTTGAACATCCGGTTCTTACTGGGGAAAGAGCGCTTGGATTCTTCCTTGGAAAAACCAATATGCAGCTCGTGAGTGCCGACATCTTCCGGACGCAAATGCTGATACGGCCGATAGCCTAAAAGCTCATATCTGACAAACTTTTGGATCATGACGATTTTATAGTCCACAGTGCAGGCTCGACGGTTAATACACCCTTCTTTTCCCTCCTCGTCCAGTGTCCAGAAAGGCATACCGGAAACCCGGCTTACACCAAAGTTTTTCATGTAGTCCCGATAAAGATCGCTTCTCAGGATATAAAATGGTATGCCGCTGCTCCGGCAAGCCGCTTCAATGAATTTGACCTGCTCAGGAACCCAGGCCGGCTCAATGCCCAGATCGCAGTAAATAATAGCATCATAACGCGGCACTTCCGGATATGCGATCTTACCCTCGACCTGCTCGCATGAGATCAACGCCAGCGCCGTACTCTGCATTCCTGCTCCACAGCTTAGAATCTTCATTTCGTTCGCCACCTTTTTCGATAGATGTGGAGGGCCGCTTTGCAGCTGGCCCTCCACTCCTAAAATTACTTTCAGAATTATTCCTGCTTTTCAAAATAGAACGGGATCCCGGCTTGGAATGGGTAGAGCGTGAAATTATCATCGCCCCATACCCGAATGCCATGACCTCCTCGATTCTTTTTGATAACCACCCTTCTCGATTTTGAAAAGAGGTGTTCTATATGCGAAGCACTATACCGGCTCTTAAACTCCACCAGCTGGAAGATGTATGATTTCTCGGTTTCTTTCACATCCATGGTGATAAAGTATTTGTGAAAAATGTCCTCGGTGTTTTCTGCCTTATATCGGCCCGGCAGCAGCATTGGGATCAGCCTCCTGTTCAGTCGTTAACCTCTTTCGTGGGGTGATAGCTGTTGTAGTAGACGGTTTCATCATTCCCGGCACAGTAGACACCAACACACAACTCGTGGCCTGGTTCCTTCTCCGGGTTATGCTCCACAAAGCACACACGGCCAGATGTGCCATCGGCCGCAATGAGATCGACATTGATACAGGAATATTCCCGCTCAAGGTGGGCGGTTGCCCGAAGCACACTCCCGTCTGGCATAGTCAGTGTGCAGGATCGCGGCTCTGTTTTGGCGGAATAGCGCTGGCTGGTCGTAAAGATGACCGGCCTAAAGCCTACGGCAACACAGAGATAGTGATGACCCTCCAGTTGGACGACATCGCCCACCGACAAACTGCGGCTGCAGTATCCAGCCGGAAGTTTCGTATTGAAGATAGAAAACACCTCTTCCAAAATCATATATGTCCGCTGCTCCTTGTCCTCTGGCAACGGTTTCGAACACTCGATCTCGCCATCGTAGACAGCCAGGTAGTATTCCGCAGGAACCGTCTCTTGGAAAGGCCGACTGGAGTCGTACATTTTCATGTAGAGGCCAATATCCATCAAGGATGTAAACGGGGCCTGGAAGATGGTGATATGTACTTTTTCCTGCTCATTCATCTGAGATTCCTCCAAATCATTCTGTATCGTTGTTGTGTTCTAAGACGCTTTTCTTGATCCAGGCATATGGGCAGTCTGGCAGTTGTCCAACCTCACACTGGAGGCAGTTGGTTTGCGCACAGTGCTCCTCCATGCAGGCGCGGCAAAGCTGTGCGCCCACATAGTCGCTGCTGGCCATAAAATAGGATCTTGGCGTACTCTGCATCTCCTTTATCAGCCAACGACCGCAATGCTCGCAGTCCTGCTCTGCCCACTGGACTGGCTTGGCCTTATCGTATTCGATAGGCTCCCCACAGATGGGGCAATATTTCCACTCCACTCCCTGCTTCTCAATGTTGGCAGAATGCGGTCCTGGAAGACTGGCATTGCATTTCCCGCACCAATACCGCTCTAAAATATTGGGGCGGCTTTGCGTTATCTTTGGGATCATGTTTTTGAGACCTCCTTTATAAGGATTGTTTTTGTGGTTTTTAAGGGGTCTTACCGCTGCTCTGTGTTCCCACCCGCAGCACCAGACCGCATCGCTCAGGTCCATTCAAACAGGGGTTCTTACAGTTTCCACTCCGTTTGTAGCCGCAGTCCGTACAGCAGAAGTTACCTCGCCGCCGGTCGCAGTTGAAAACTTTGCAGTGCCGCGGGAAAGATTTGCTTAGTTTAGCCATCGCAGTTCCCCTCCCTACTCAAAGCATCTTCCACATCCCCAGCGGGGAAGCAAAAATCTTCTACCAACTCTTCAGTTGTGAAACCTACATTCAAAAGTGTTGGAATCACTCGGTTTGCGTGGCCGCCTTCCAGCTTGATCATGTGGTCAATAAGGGCGTTGAGCAGTTCCAGAGCTCGGAAAGGCTTCATTTTACCAGTGGTACCGTTGGGTTTGCTCACGTTGCGTTCACTCCTATTACAATGTCCTTTAATTTCACAGTTCTCTCCTACATAACGTCAAATGCTGCGTCACCAGTCTACTGACCCCAGTCTGCTTCGGTAAATCGGCACTTTGGGCATCCGCTTTTTTATTCTCCCTCTTGCTTTTCGGAGAGGGCACCACTTAGGCGCCCTATGTTCGGGGTCTGAAGATTGAAATATCCGGTATCGGTTCCGTGGGAACCCCTTGCAGCAGCCTGGCTCTCTACACATGAGCCGAGAAAAATAAAGATAATTGCAGTTACCGCATATCAATCTTGGGGGGAAATTCTTTTTCGGCATTTTTCACTCTCCGTTCTGATGGCCGCTCTTGAGGCGGACCAGTTTAACTTTGCCCTATGTCTCAGTACCGACATATTGCTCCGCTTTGAACCAATCACCAATTTCCATGAAATAGCCATACAAAAAGTCTCTCTGCTTTTTGGTAAGCGGCTTTACATAGGCGACAATATATCCCCCGCCTCCGGAGGGATTATGGATCAGGCAGTAGCCTTTCACCTCGCTGAGGAAGTCACGGCAGGTACTTTGCCGGTCTGATCTCCATCTGCGAAACTCCTCCCAGAAACCATTCTTGCGAATGATTTTTCGTGCGGTGGCATCATGTTCCCCGAAATCGCCCTCAGTAAAGGTCCCTGTGGGAGAGAGCCAGCCATAGGGCTGAGAGCCTTTTTCCGGCTGAGGTCGGTTTGCGGCCATGTCGGCCAGGTGTCCGTCCTCAAGCTCTTGGACGATCCTCGCTACTGCGGCTTCATCCATGGGCAATGCGATGATGTCAGATGTTTTGAGCATAGGGCCATCTTCACCCGCTCTGAGCGCATACATCCGGCATGTTCCCCACTCCATAGTACTGAAGCCCAGATGATATACTGTCATCACACAGTACAGCCCAATTTTCAGATCAGCGTTCAGCTCCATAGCGTCAATGAAGTTTTTGTTTTCTAGGGCCGCCCATACAAGGCCAACATAGTAGGTCAGCCCTTTCTCAAAGGACCGGCACTTTCCTCCGCTCCCAATCTCTGCAGTAGTTCCGCAGAGATTGCCTTTTTGATGATACTTGCAGCCCAAATTACTGCAGCAAAATTTTTGAGCCAAAATAACACCTCCTTGTGCAGATGGCGACTATCTGTTCTGCTGTCCCTCTGTTGCTGACAAATTGCCTTTCAACGGTCTGTCAAGTGGTTCATGGGGATCTCCTCCTACCTGTTAAATTTTTGCCCTGCATCCCGCAGGGCTGGGTTATATATAAAAAAGCGCATGGGCCTAACGGCTCATGCGCTTTGTAACCAATTTGATTTCAGATTGTTTGTATTCCCAAAGTGACCATGAAAAAAGCGCCCAAAGACCAATTGATCTCTGGGCGCTGTGTGACACGGAAACTAAACCCACTTGCGCAGGTTGCGGATACTGTATAAATGTATTATAGCTGGTCTTTCAGGAAAGGGCAAGAGATTCCACTATAATTTCGTGATAGGATGCCCCTCTAAGACCTAAGAGAACAGAAGTGTGTAGCTTAACTTGATCCCTCTAACAGCAAACTGGCTGTGGACTCTATGGGATACCCCAAAAGCAGGCCGGTTGCAATTAGCTCTGCATCGGTGTTGCAGGAAAAATAGCACATTGGCTTTCCGGTCGCAAATTCCTCCAAATCCACATCGCCGAGGAGAAAGAACCTTTTTCTATCTTGGGGGGAGAGCCTGATTCCCATGCGGTCATAGTCAGTTAGGACCTGCTCCAGATTAAAAAAGTCCTGAAGAGTGCCACGTCTGCAAATATAGAACGGGAAAAACCTTTCGTTCATCACTTGTTCTTTTCCCGCCGAGCAGGTATCTGGAAGTATGGCCTTAATTTCCTCTAAGTGTGCTTCTGCACTTGTACGGGCGCTTGGAGACTCAAGAAATATAGTGGAGCCAGCATAAAGCTTTTTCCCCTCCTGTACCGCAGTCAGGAGATAGGTTGTGTCATAGAACCACCCATTACAGCAATTCAGATTTTCCCAGGACAAGAACGGAGACGATACAGATAACTTCACATCAGGATACACATACCGCATGTGGGTATAGGCACGCTTACCGGGTTTAGACTGAACCTTTACCGTACATATCCCTTTAGAGACCACTTTGTTAAACTGGATTCCGACATTACTTTGATATAAAAGCGTATTCTTCATTTTCTGCCGTCCTTTAAGAAGAGTGCGGGATTAGCTTCCTATGACACCAGTAATATCTTTTTGAGCAATTATAGCATAACTAAATAGATTTTAAAAGGGAAAACTTGATGTTTTCTGGAAATATAAATTGAGGATTTCTGATAAAATCCACTGTACCCAATCTTTGTAGATAAACGGATTCAACGATACGAGGAAGCGAATGCCACATAAAACTCACCACTGCCAACTCGATAGCAGCGGTGAGTTTTAAAATTGTATTCCTTTACGTTATACTGTGACAGGGGCGTAATCAAGCTTGAGCTTTTTGATGCGGAAATCAAGCATGTTTATTTGAATTGCGGACATTACAACTAGTCGTTCAGGAAAATACAAATGCTTTGATATCCATATAGCTAAAACTTGGGGGTTATGCAGAACGTCAATTCTGGCTGCGATTTCCTTGAATTCTAGGATCAATACGGGCATGATAATGGTGCAACATCTTACAAGCCTAAACTAATTGAATATGTTGCTATGCGAGTAGTTTTGAAAGTTGCTGGTAATACCCGTTTATAATGCCACGGAAATCCATCGTGACTATACCACCATAGGCATACTGGTTTTTGAGGCAGAACTGATTAATCCTGGCTGACACATCGCTATCAGACATATTTGATTGGGAGAAAAGCTGATAGGCATAGGATGCCTGCTCTGCAACATAGCTTCGATAATCCTCCGGCAACATCGCCCCAACATCTGTTCCACTCAAATTGTTCCACTTTTGGATGCTACACTTGGCATTGTTATCAAAAAGCCGGGTCATATTATCCGCAAATGCCCTCCCAACACCAGAGGAGAGGGTCTTGGCATAATTTAGCGCCTGCGCTTTCAACATCCCAGTTGCGGCAAGGCCAACATACATACTGGTTCCAATGTTACCGTACTTATTTGACTGCTCTGCAATTTTTTTCCCAGCCTCCACCATATCGAACAGTTCAGAAATACTAATCTCTTCGCCACAGAAGGAGAAATTTGTTTTCAAATCCGACAGTGTGGGCGTATAACCAGTCTTTAGTATGCCTGCATATTCATGGCACACCGCTTCAAACGTGTCAGCCACGGATTGCGAATCATCCTCTGAGAACCATTGGCACAGCCCTTTCACAAAGGATTGTGCGACTGGATGATAGGGGTCATACCCCTCACCATTGGCGATGGCTTTAGCCTGTTGCACAATATCATCCGTTCGTAATTCAAAGAAATAGTCTGCTATTGCGCCGTTCTGTGCCCGTTTTTGCGTGAGATCATCATCCCTGCCAGAAAGGGCATTAAAATAAATTCGTATCTTGGCATTCGGATCACGAATTGGGTCACCTGGACCAGCCTCAATAGACATAGGCGTATTATCAGTATCATATACTATGCCGCCATCAAGTATACTTCGGCCGATCCAGGTATCGGTATTTGCTATTTGCTGAATTGTTTCACCCGGGATTGTATTTGTTGTCCTTTGAGTAAGTTGTGTAAAATATTGTAGTTTGCTAGCATAATCAACAGGGGGAGTATACATAAAATTACCTCTTCCTTTGGTCAGGTCATAATTCTTGATGTTACGAAGATCGGTAATGCTCCATTGGTTGGAGAATTTCCGCCTATCACTGAAAGCGTTAAGTAGCAGTTAGTATCATAGCTCATTCCACTAACGCCACCCAGAGCGCCATAGCAGGAAACTGATCGTTCCAGCGTGCAGGTTGCAACACCGTTTGTGTTTTTGGACGGGTCGCTATATGCCGTTGCCAGTTGCATTACAGGATTGCTCCATGTATCATTTCTTACAGCTATGAACAATTGATTATCAGCATCCGTACACAAATAGCCTGAGGCAGAATATAACGTAGCTGTCCATACTAACCTACAGCCGCCTAACAGTGCACGCCTCTTTTCGGGCCAGTAACTGGTTTCATCTTCACTCCACACTTTATATGTTTGGGTTGGAATATCATTATATACATTACTTCCGAAGCTCATGGTAAATGAATTTTTACATTGAGCTGCCTTGAAGATTACACTAATCTTTGTAGTATACTCTATATCACCATTAGAGTAATTATTGCCAACATCTGTCACTCGCAAATAATTCATCCCTGCAGTGAGCGGATAAACATCTCCATCGGGAATATTCTCGACCATTTCAGTTCCATTTGTGACATGATACAGGTTATATTTCACACCAGAACCAGAAATTCGGATAGACTTAAAATCACTAGTATCGGAAACATAAAAAGAAAACCAATCTACATCAAGAGGAGAGTCCAAAGTGGTTCCCGATAAAGTGACACTTTGATTCTGTACGCTGATTGTACCAATGGAGTATGCGGAAAAGGCATTATCATTAGGCTCCGCAGGGTCGCCACCAACTCCTAGTGTAATGTTGACATCAAACGGCTCTGAGCTACTGTATCCTGTTTGAGCACTAACAATTATAGCATATGTTTGAGTGTCAGCGCCAGTGTTGATGGTAGCAACGGTTTGAGGAATTGTAGTCCCAGTAGAACTCTTTGAATAAGCGCATGCATCAATGATTTCAGAAATTGATCCTGAGTCATCAACTGTGGTAAGATAAAGAATATAATTTAAGCTAGGATTTGTTGGACCAACTAGTTCTGCATGAATATTGCAACCTGTACCTAGCGTGATAGGGTAGACAACAAACATTCCACCATCTTCCGAGATCGTTCCTGAAGTGTGAAACGTCTGATTTGAGGAGAATGTTGTTACAAAGGAATCTAAACCGACTACCTGTTGAGTTTTGATGTCAGGGAATACGATATTATTAGAACAAATATCCTCAATTTCATCAGACAGTACAACCGGCCTATATGGTTCAATGTCACCGAAATACATAATGTTATCTGCTTCAGCGGATAAATCGACCGGTTCCTGGAACTTCGAGTATGTAACTGCCAGTGCTTCTTGTTCTCCATGACCCTTTTGCGCGGTGGCTACTGCGGGTTCGAGAGTTGGAATTTCACCAGTACCAACGGCTTCTGTAGCAGATGCGACAGTGCCTAGCAGAGAAACCGCCACTGCTAACGATAAAACCAGAGACAGAATGCGTGTTTTCATATTGTGGTGCTCCTTTCAGACATACAAAGTTTTTTGATGGACTATTTATATAGTGCTACCGCATCCATCCATAGGTAGCATAGGTGGCCCATATAGTTATCGCCCCCGGTCCCCCCCTTCATTATATATAACGTACGAGACAACGAATTTTGGACACTTTAGAGCAAAGTTTTTGTGTTTAATTTTATGCTATGTGCATAACTGACTATCTGTAAGTTGTTTTACAGTAGGTTGGCCTTTTCTTTCATCTTTTCACGGGTGGGATTGGTGTAGCGTAAGGTCGTATGAACGTTTGAGTGTCCAGCCTGATTGGCAACCTCATTGATGCTGTATCCGGCCTCAATGGCGGTCGAACAGAAGAAATGTCGGAGGGTATGCGGAGTAATGGAATCAGAATATGCACTAAGTATTCGGTTCATCTGTCCGCGGCTCAAGGCTCCGCCTCGGCGGCTAATAAACAGGTACGGGCTGTCAATGGCCGGTCGGTCTAGCAGATACTCTCTGATGGCGTTGACCACTTTATCCCCAATAAAGACAACTCGCATTTTTCCGCCTTTGCCATGTTGAACCGTAATTTCCCGAGCGGCCAAATCTACATCACTTAATCGTAAGGCCAATGCTTCACTGATCCGTAGTCCAGCATAGGCTAGGACTGTGACGATAGCATAGTCACGCAATCCTCGCTCAGATAGGATCTGCTGGCGGAGCAATTCCACTTGATCTTTGCTGACTGTGCTTGGATTGGCATAAGCAGTTTGAACTTTCAGGTAATCCCGCTTGCTTAATACCAGCTCAGTTTGGCGACCGGTTTCTATCATGAATTCGTTCAATGCTTGCAGGGCAGCCAGTTTTGTGTTTACAGAGCGGTTGGTTAGACCACGAATCGTCCGCAGATAATTTATATAGCTCATTATCTCCTGTCGGAGTAACCGTTCTGGGGGCTGCCCACGAATCCCTTGATACCAAGCAAAGAATCCTCTTACCGTGAGACAGTATGACTTCACTGTGTTTTCTGCTTTTCCATTCTCTATTAAGTACCGCTGAAACCCTACTAGCAACTGCTCCACCGCCCATCTTTCTGTGATATCTTCATTACACGGTAGAAAAGCCACTAATGCAACATAAATGCTCTTATGTGTTTTAATATGGTGGTAGACGGCATTACCCAAAGCGCAAACGATGTAGGGTTGCACCATTACTGTTTAATAATTTTTTATATGGTTATCCCTTTAGTTCAGCCTACAAAAAATCGTTGCAGCGCAAGGATTTGACCATACTATAGGGGGAATCATTTTACCGCTGGAATACTCTTTCATCCCTTATCTGTTCAGTGCATTTTCCCATTACTCACCAAAGCCACTGATTGCAAGGGATGTTTTGCTGAGTAAAAGGGATAACCATAATTTTTTATACTGTCTTGGGATAAACGGCTCCGAGAATGGATGTTAGGCTTCGAGCCTGTCCAGGCATTTCACCACTGTGACGTAGTAGATGTGCGGGAACTTGTTGGCAGAGGCCATCGAGCAAACGCGGTGAGGTTTGCCTTTTGCGCGCATTCTGTTCATAAATTGGCACAAAAATTTGTTAGAATCGTCAATTTTGCCAGCGTACACAGAAAGGGATGTAGTTCTTAGAGAATGAGATGTGGATTATTAAGAAGGCCTTTTCGTCTCTGCCAGAAGAAATATTGTTTTTAGACGCGCTTTGGCATAGGTAGAACCCATTTCCGCTGTGCCAGAGTCTGCTTTGAGCAAAGCGCTGTTCTACCTCAAAGAGTAGTGGCTGTAGCGGATCAGTTATCTGGAGAACGAACGGTTGGAGTGGAGCAACGACTGGGGAGGGTACATCAAGCTTTTTGTGATTAAGCGAAAAACATTCTGTTTTCCGATACCGCCCCCGTGGCTATTCCCACTAATCTGTGCTCTGGACAATGAAGAACTCTTGACAAGCTGGAGTTTATGTGGTGCCAAACAAAAAAATAAGCGAAGAAGAGAAGGGGAGGCAAACCATATTGGCCTGCCTCCCCGATACATTTTCCATGAGTTAATCTACTAAAAATTTTTACCAGCTTAGTTCAGTGAGTAGGACAAAAAATGGCTTCAGCTAGGTTGTCAGTGTTTTGTCAGAATGTGCTCCCTAATCTCTTGTAGTGCTTTGTAAAGTCTAAACCTCTATAATAGGGTAAAGATGTTTCAGTTTGGTTCTGGCATCGTTCGTAGTG
>RAYO01000003.1 GCA_003612335.1 bacterium 1xD42-67 | reverse complement strand
GAGGCGATCGAAGTCCTGCAGGCCGTTGGCGTGATGCAGGGCGACGATAAGGGCAACTTCGACCCTGACCGCACCGTCTCCCGCAATGAGATGGCGATCGTGATGGCCAAGCTGCTCAACCTGGACTACAACTACTACAAAGAGAACTGCCCCTTCTGGGACGTGCCCGACTACGCCAAGCCCTACGTGGGCGCGTGCTACGCCAACGGCATCGTGTCCGGCTACAACGCCACCACCTACGGCGGCGCTGACACCGTGACCGCCGTGCAGGCCGCTTCCATGATGATGCGTGCTCTGGGCTACTTCAAGTACGACAGCGACTACAAGGACGGCTTTGTGATCGCTACCGTCCGTCAGGCCAGCAAGCTGGGCCTGTTCAAGGACATCAACGCCAGCAACGACACCCCCCTGACCCGCGACCAGGTGGCTCAGCTGGCCCTGAACACCCTGGAGACCGCCATGGTGGACGCCAAGGACAACACCCTGAACATCAACACGGGTGAGGCCGGCGGCAACATCTCCATCACCGGCGGCCAGGTGGACTACGTGGTCCGCACCAGCACCGAGAAGTTCGCCAAGGCCATCAACAGCACCGACCAGGGCGGCAACGAGACCGACGGCCGTCAGGGCTGCACCGTGGAGCTGGGCGAGCAGCTGTACAACGGCGACCTGGTGAAGCAGGAGGAGCAGAACGACGACTTCGGCCACCCCGCCGTGACCTGGAAGCTGCGCAACACCGAGATCGGCACCTATGAGGACGACACCGACCTGGTGGAGACCTGGACCGGCAAGGTCACCAAGGACGCCATGTACAAGGCCATGGGCAAGAACACCGTGGACGCTCTGAAAGCCAGTGCTGGCGACAGGGAAGGCACCGAATTCCACTATTGGGTGGACGGCCGTGACACCAGTGTTGTCAAGGGCGATGTTCCCAAGTTCGCTGACCGGAACAACACCGGTAAGATCAACGACGACGCGGCTGACACCGGCAACGGCAGCGTGACCAAGCTGTATGTGGACAAGGACGACAACGCCACCATCGTGGTGGTGAGCACCTATGTCTATCAGGCCAGCAGCGACTACAACTCCAGCAACGACGAGCTGCGCATCGCCTCCGCCGGCGACACCAGCGAGTTCCCTGTCAACCTGGACACCTACACCCTGAAGGGTGAGGACTTCAACCTGGAGGACGTCAAGGAGGACGACTACCTGCTGGTCACCGCTTACAAGAGCGGCAGCACCTATAAGGTCGCCACCGTGAAGCCCGCCGAGGTCGTCACTGGTGAGGTCACCGGCTACAAGCTGGAGAGCAACATCACCGTGGACGGCACCGACTACTCCTACTCCCTGAAGACCAAGAAGGACGGCGGCGTGAAGTCTGAGATCCAGGCCACCGGCAGCCAGGTCGCTCTGGTCCTGGACGAGTACGGCTATGTGATCGCCGTGGATACCACCCTGGTGGGCGGCAACTACGTGTTCATCACTGAGGCCAACAACGAGGGCAACCTGACCTCCTCCAACATCATCGCCAAGGCCTACTTCGCCGACGGCACCGAGGACACCATCACCCTGAAGAAGGTGGCCGGCTCTTCCAACAAGACCGCCATGAAGGCCGCCAAGGGCTGGTATACCTACAGCAAGGACAGCGCTGACAAGTACACCCTGACCGCCATCTCCGGCAGCTATGACGACACCCACCAGCTCAATGCCGATGCCTGCGTGACCGGCACCAAGGTCCTGGTCCAGGGCAACGCCAAGCTGGCCGACATCACCGGCGCCTCCGGCATCCGCACCAACAGCAAGACCCAGTTCATCATCGTGGACAAGGACGGCGACGTGTACACCTACACCGGCACCTCCAACGCCCCCGATATCAGCATGAACAGCGGCACCTACAAGGCCGGCTATGTCTGGAACACCAAGAACAACTACGCCACCTACGTGTTCATCAGCGTGGACGGGAACAACGACACTGAGGTGGACGCCTCCACCGAGGACGACGTGTTCTACATCCTGCTGGATAAGGACGCCACCAAGGGCACCGGCGACGACACCTACTACATCTACAACGCTATCGTGGACGGCAAGAAGACCTCCATCGAGACCGACGACCAGTATCCTGAGTACACCATGTACACCAAGGTGAAGCGGGACTCCAAGACCGACCGCATCACCAGCATGAAGGAAGTCATCGGCACCGGCGACACCAACGTGAACAGCGGCAACGACAGCAACTTCACCACCGACGACGACTGGAAGAAGTTCGACATCGGCGCTGCCACCCGCGTCACCGCCAAGAACGAGGGCATGACCATCGGCGACAACAGCTTCATCACCGGCAAGGACAGCCAGCTGAACCTGGTCATCATGAAGGGCGCCGGCGCTACCACCGATAAGGACGCCGACTATGAGGCTTACTGCGGCACCACCGCCAGCACCATCGCCAGCGTGCTGAACGGCTACGACATCGACGACGGCTACTACTACATCGTGACCAAGGACGCCTACGATGGCGGCAACGGCAACACCGAGCTGAAGTACCTGTTCCTGTATGTCGAGGGCGACACCGACGCCAATGCGGTGGACATCAGCAATGCCAAGACCAATGTCGAGGCGATCACCACCCTCCCCGCCCCCGCCACCGGCTCTGATTACACCGAGGCCCAGATCAAGGCTGAGGTCAAGAAGCTGATCGAGGCCGCTGCCGGTCCCAACGTGAAGGTCGGGACCATCACCTGGGGCACTATCACTCCTGCCACTGGCGGCACTCCCGGCAGTATCGCCACTGGCACTACCGTCGTGCTGACCAGCAAGAACGACTCCACCCAGACCGCTACCGCCACCATCGGCGCGATCACTATCGCGGCGAAGACGCAGACCGACGCTGAGGTCGTCACTGGCGCTCAGACCAGCGTGCCCGCCGCTATCACCGCCGCCGGTGGTGTGGGCGACACCACTCAGGACCTGAGCACTGAGGACGCCGCCAAGACCGCTGTCAAGGCCGCTGTGACTGCCGCTCTGCCCGCCGGTGTGGAGGTGGATACCTCCGACCGCACCGCCGCCCGCGCCTTTACGGACGGCTGGGAGTTCGGTGCGTTTACTGCCCCCACTAACGGCACTGAGGATTCCGCCGCTGGCACTGACGGCAAGTTCGCCAGCGTCAAGGTCCAGATCAAGAAGGGCGAGGCCAAGGGCCTGATCGAGATGACTAACGTCACCGTCAAGGCTAAGGCTTTTGAGTCGGCCGGTGAGACCGACGAGCAGAAGGCCACTGCTGCCAAGACTAAGGTCGATGCGATCACCACCACGCAGAAGACTCTGGATCCTGCGCAGGTCACTGACGCGACCACCGCCGCTGCCAAGGCCAAGGCGGTCGTCGAGGGCCTGGCCGGCGCTGGCGTGACCGTGGCCGAGAAGGCGGCTGGCGCTTGGGTCGCCCCCGTGGATGCCTCCAGCGCCTCTAATGCTGGTACTGCTGGCACCTACACTGTCACTTACACCCTGACTGTGGGCGAGGTGGCTAAGGAGTCTGTTGAGATCGTGTTCACTGTCGCCCAGAAGACTTGGGCCGAGGTCCAGAACGCCAAGGTCGCCGCCGCGAAGACCGCGATCGAGGCTATGGAGACCACGATCCTGAAGGCTGCGGATACTGCCTTTACGAGCAGCGATACCGCGAATGACGTGATCACTGTCATCCAGGCTCTGGTCGATGACCTCACCGGCGTGAAGGGCGTGACCGGCCTCACTGCGACCGTTGCTCAGGCTGACACTCCTGCGTACACTGCGGTGGACGGCACGAGTGACGGGAGCATCGCAGTCAAGATCACCATCGCTCTGGCTGACGCTGATCCCGCCTCTGTGGTTGCCGACGTGACTAGCTTCACTCTGCTGGCTGAGGTGCCCAGCACCTAAGCCCAGAAGGTATCGAGATCTAGACACTACGCACAACGCCCCCGGGCCGTAAGGCCCGGGGGCATCCTTATCACTTAACGCCCTTGAGGGTGATGGTCCCGGAGGAGATGGAGCTGCCGGAGGGGGGGTACAGGAGCAAAGACTGGATATCGCCATAGGTCTGGGAGCTCTTCACCAGCTCGTATCTCGGGCCGCTGAGCAGGCCGCAGATCTTCATAGACGTGTCATACAGGGGCGTCAGGGCGATGCAGTATTTTTCCCCATCCAGAGTGACGCTGAAAAAGTTCTTCATGCTGTTGAAGCCGCATTCGCACACACCGGTGCCGCTCAGCTGGACCAGCAGATAGATCTGCCGCCACTGGCTCCAGCGCACGCTGGAGAGGTCGATGGACTGCTGTGCGGAAGACGACCGGACGTAGTGGGTGAGGATGGTGTGGAGCTTGGTCTTGTCCTCCAGAGCGGCGACCGCCGCCGTCCGGGCGGTGACCTCCGCAGAGACGGCCTTTTCCCGTGCGGTGACCTCCGCAGAGACCGCCGCCGTCCGGGCGGAGACCTCTGCGGCGATGGCGTTGGCGTTGGTGCGGAGCGCGGCGTCGATCTTGGCGTTGTCGGCGTTGAAGTCGATGCGCTGGACCTTGTCCCCCGCCGCCCACTGGTTCAGCTGGTAGTATTTCGTTTTTTCCATAGTAGTTCCTCCTTTTTATCGAGGGGATGCGCCCTCTGTCCCTGGCGGGCAAGAGGGGAAAGGGGGACGTTCCCATACATTTAATGGGAATGGGGGCGCACTGCGCCCAAACGCCTGTGTCCGGAACTGGACACAGGCGTTTTTTTGTTGAAAGCGCCCTGTAGCTGTGGTAGAATAAGGGAGATCATGATGAGAGAAAGGAAGACCCGCCATGAGGACCATCCCTGCCCCTGAGATCGCCGCCGCCGTGGCCCGGCTGTGCATCCGGGCCAACACCCTCCTGCCCGAGGACGTGGACCGCGCCCTGGAACTGGCCCAGCACACCGAGCCCTGGCCTCTGGCTGAGGAGACGCTGAGCCTGCTCCGGCAGAACCAGGATCTGGCCTGGGAGAGGGGCCTGCCCATCTGTCAGGACACGGGCATGGCCTGCGTCTTCGTGGAGCTGGGCCAGGAGGTCCACATCGATGGAGATCTTGAAGAGGCCATCCATGCGGGGGTCCGCCAAGGCTACGGGGAGGGCTATCTGCGCAAGTCCATCGTAGCCGACCCCCTCCGGAGGGTCAACACAGGGGATAATGCCCCGGCCTCGATCACCGTGCGTATCGTCCCCGGGGACAGGTGCGCCATCACTGTGGTCCCTAAGGGCTTCGGATCGGAGAACAAGAGCCGTCTGGCCATGCTCAAGCCCGCCGACGGGGCAGAGGGCGTGAAGGAGTTCGTGGTGGAGACGGTCCGGCTGGCCGGGCCCGACCCCTGTCCGCCGGTGGTGCTGGGCATCGGGATCGGCGGATCCTTCGACAAGGTGGCCGCCCTGGCCAAGCACGCCCTCCTCCGTCCCCTGGACGAGCCCAACCCCGACCCCTTCTATGAAAAGCTGGAGGACGAGCTGCTGGAGGAGATCAACGCCTTGGGCATCGGTCCCCAGGGCTTCGGCGGCAGGACCACCTGCCTGGGCCTGGCCATCGAGACCGCCCCCACCCATGTGGCCGGCCTGCCCGTGGCGGTGAACGTGAGCTGTCACGTCACCCGGAGAGCAACGGAGGTAATGTAGATGCGATATCGGCTGACCGCTCCCGTCACCCGGGAGGATCTGGCCCCCCTGAGGGCGGGGGACACGGTGCTGCTGTCCGGGGTAGTGTACACCGCCCGGGACGCCGCCCACGGGCGGATGATGGAACTGCTGGACCGGGGGGAGGCCCTGCCCTTCCCGGTGGAGGGCTCCGCTTTGTATTACGTGGGCCCCACCCCGGAGCGGCCAGGGGAGACGATCGGCTCCGCCGGGCCCACCACCAGCGGCCGGATGGACGCCTGCTCCCCCCGGTTGCTGGACCTGGGGCAGGCGGTCATGATCGGCAAGGGAGCCCGGAACAGGGCCGTCAAGGAGGCGGTGGTCCGCAACGGCGCGGTCTACCTGGCCGCTCTGGGGGGCGCCGGAGCTCTGATGGCCGCCAGCGTGAAGGAGCTGGAGATCATCTGCTGGGAGGACCTGGGCTGTGAGGCGGTGCGCCGCCTGGTGGTGGAGGATATGCCCCTCACCGTCATCCTGGACGCCCACGGCGGCGACCTCTACGAGAGCGGCCCCGCCGCCTACCTGAACAGTCTGTAAGAAAGGAGCTGTCCCCATGTTCACCTGCGCCCAATGTGCCGTTCTGGCCTGCAAGTCCGGCGAGCTGGACAAGATGCCTAAGAACTGTCCCATGCACGATCCGGACTTCTTCGAGGAGGTCTTCCAGGAGTATCTGGCACCGGAGAATCACGACTTTTTCCTCACCAGCACCGCCATCAAGGCCCTGGGCTACTGCCGCTGGCCCCGCCTGCGGGAGGTGGCCGAGTTCGCCCGCCGGATGGGATATGTCCGTCTGGGGATGGGCTTCTGCGTGGGCCTGCGGAAAGAGGCCGCCGTCGTGGACCGGATCCTCCGGGACCAGGGCTTTCAGGTGGTGTCGGTGGCCTGCAAGACGGGCTCCATCCCCAAGGCTAGGGCGGGGGTGCCGGAGGAGCTCCACCTGCGCCCGGGCACCCGGGAGGTCATGTGCGACCCCATCGCCCAGGCCAAGCTGCTGAACCGGGCCCAGACCCAGTTCAACATCTGCCTGGGGCTGTGCGTGGGCCACGACTCCCTCTTCTACAAATACTGTGATGCCCCGGTCACTACCCTGGTGGCAAAGGACCGGGCCACGGGCCACAACCCCGCCGCCGCCATCTACTGCGCCGAGGGCTATTTCCGGGAGCGGAACGCCCTTGGCACAGAGTGAAAAAGTCCGTTTTATAGGACAGCACCTGTGATAGAATACACACACTCGACCTGGAAGGAGAACGACTTATGAATCAGGATCTTTTAAACCAGCTGGAGCAGTGGAACGAGGAGGACAAATACCAGGAGATCATCGACGCCATCGAGGCCCTGCCCGAGGAGGCACTGGACTTCGGCCTCATCAGCGCCCTGGCCCGGGCCTACAACAACCTGGCTATCGATCTGATGCCGCCGGAGGACCGGCCCCTGTATCAGCGGGCGGTGGACCTGCTCCTCTCCCTGGAGGACCAGCTGGAGGAGGCGGTGGAGCGTGACCCGGACGTGGCCCACACCTGGAACTTCCGGCTGGCCTATGCCTACTTCTACCTGGACCAGGAGAATCTGGCCCTGCCTTACTTCGAGAAGGCCCTGGAGGGCCGCCCCGGCGACGAGGACACCCTGGAGATGATCGACCGCTGCCAGCGGAGCCTGGCCGCGCCTTTGGGGGTGAAGCCCTTCCGGGTACGGACCGAGGAGGGCTGGAGCTCCTTCCTGGCCGGTGAGGGGGAACTGCGGGCCCTGATGGACCAGGAGGACCGGGAGGCGGTGGGCCGGGAGCTGGTGGACCGGTGTACCGAGCTGCTCTCCCCCGCCTTCGCCGACGTGGCCTTTGAGCTGGGCCACAACGGGGAGAAATACGAGCTGATCCTGGTCCCCGAGGGGGACCGGACCCGGCTGTTCCAGCTGGCCTACTTCCAGAAGCGCGCCCCAAAAGAGCTGCTGGACAAGTGGAATATCCTGGTGGGCCGCGCCCAGAGCAGCGGCTTCGGCCTGCGGATGAACGGCCAGGATATCACCCCCGAGGACGTCCAGGTGTGGGCGGAGAAGACCGAGGACAACGGCGTGGGCCTGCGGCTGTACTGCGAAAAGCTGGCCCCCCTGTGGAAGGAGGACCAGGACCAGGTCTATCACATGATCTACATCCTGCTGGACCAGTCCCTGGGGGAGCTGGCCGCCATGCGGTATGTGGACTATCTGGACATCCTGGCCGCCCCGGCGGAGGGGCCGGCCATGACTCTGGACCAGCTGGCCGACTTTGTGTCCACAGAGGTGGACCCGGAGGGCTGGCCCCAGGCCAACGACCCGGAGCTGGCCGGAGAGCGGTACACCGCCTATAAGGGCAAGCCCAGCGAGGAGGAGGACTGGCCCCTGCGGGCCGATGTGTATGTGGGGGTGACCTGCTGCGTGCCCCTGCTCAAGTACTATTTCCAAAGAGACGACTACTTTATGGACCGCCTTCACCGGGACGGGGTGGTGCCCGGCTTCTTCTACTATCCCCTGGACGGGGTGGACCGGAAGGAGATCCTGGACCTGCGGGACCAGCTGGAACAGGCCATCGAGGCCCGGTGCGGCGAGGGGATCGTCACCTTCACCGGCGGAGCCACCGGCACCTGCTACGGCTATCTGGACTTCATCGCCTGGGACCTGAGGACCCTGCTGGACGCGGCGGTGGAGGTCTTCGCCGGGGCCCCGGTGGAATGGGCCGCTTTCCACACCTTCCGCTTTGATGTGAATGGAATCGGACTGAAGCAGCCGGACGAGGAGTAGAGGGGGAAACCGAAGTTTTTCCAGATATTTTTTCCTTTGGTCCTTTCCTTTTTTGAAAAAAGGAAAGGACACACCAAGGAGGAGATCGCCATGAGCATCGGCTTAACATTCACCGGAAAGATAGACAGCCCCCAGGCTCTGCTGGAGGCGGCAAAGGCCCTGGCCCAGGAGCGGGACTACCGCCTGGGCGCGGGGGAGACGGGGCTGAAGGCGGTCCTGTGTTCCCTGGGGGGCGAGGTGGATATCCTCTGGCGCCCCGAAGGGGACCCGGCGGGCCCCTGGCTGGTCCGGGGGAGCTGTGTGTCCACCCCCGCCGGGGCGGGGCTCCACCGGGCGGCGGTGGAGCTGCTGGACCGCCTGCCCATCCGGGCCCTGACCGTGGAGGATGAGACGGGGTTCTTCCAGCACCGGGACTTCCAGCGGATGAAGGAGGAACACTTCTACCCCTGGCTGAGGACCCTGGTGGAGGTGTGCCGCCGGGAGCAGGGCAAGGGGGCTTCCGGGATGCAGCTGTGCTGGGATCTGGAGCAGTACGCCCCGGAGGATATCCCGGACACGGTGGTCACCCCCATGGGCCGGTTCCGCCTGGGGGAGCTGGCGGACCTGGTGGAGCAGGAGGGGATCCAGGCCCTGGCCAGCCGCTTCTTCCTCTGGGACGGCCGGGTCCGGGATGCCCGCTTCTACCGCAACCGAGCCATCAACGCCCTGTGGGAGCGGTGCTGTTTTGCCCCCTCCTGCCGCAGCGCGGAGGACGCCGCCGTCAACTCCGCCATCCTGGACGACCTGGAGCGGGCGGCCCAGATGAGCCCCTCCCTCCCCCTGCCCCGGGCAGCCTATGAGGAGGTGTGCGCCCTGGCAGGACGGGAGCCCGCGCTGCCCCAGGGCCCTGAGCTCCAGGAGGAGTTCTCCCCCGGCTATCGGAAGGGCCTGGTCACCCATGCGGTGGGGGCCCTGCGCCTCGTCCTGCCCGGCATATACCGCTACGACTGGGAGCCCTGGGAGACGGGAGGCGGCGCCCACCGCTGGAGCGACGCCTCCTCTGACAGCCCGGTCTGGCGGGTGAGCGCCTACCGGGCGCGGGAGGGAGAGGCCCAGTTCTCCGGCCGCCTGGACGCCCTCCACGGCGTGGAGGGCCGGGCCCTGAAGGGCGGCGCCCTGCGGTGGGGCTGGCGGGACGTCCGTGAGGATGGTCAGACCCTTTATCTGGCGGAGTGTGAGGCGATCGCCGGGCCCTGCCTCTATTTCCTCACCGCGGCCTGCACCGACCCCAGCCAGCTGGGCCCAGCGGCGGAGCTGATCGGCCGCATCCAGGTGGTCAGCACCGCCGCCCGGAAGGAGACGGTCCAGGCCCAGAAATGATGACAAGGAGCGTTGAGATATGAGCATCGGATTCACCTTCACCGGAAGGGTGAAAAAACCGGAGGCCCTGATCGCCGCAGCCCAAAAGCTGGCGGACGAGCGGTATTACGGCCTCTATCATCGGGAGGACGGGCTGAGCATCAGCCTGTGTCCCCTGGACGGCCGGGTATACATGACCTGGAAGAAGGAGAGCGGCCTGTTTGGACAGTGGACTGTAGCGGGGGAGTGCGTCTCCACCCCCGCCGGCCCCGGTCTGCACAAGGCCGCGGTGGAGGTGCTGGACAGTCTGGGACTGAAAAACCTGACCGTAGAGGACGAGACGGAGTATTACCAGCACCGGGATTTTGACCGGATGCTCCGAGAGCACTTCCATCCCTGGCTGAACACCATGGTGGACGTGCTGACCGGTCAGTTCGGGGAGGACCACTCCAGCGTGTGTATGTGCTGGGACATCGACTCCTATATGCCCGAGGACGTGCCCGGCACGGTGGTCACCCCAGTGGGCCGCTTCTCCGCCAAGTGGATGAAGGAGACGGTGGAAGACCAGGGCATCCAGGCCCTGGCAGAGCGGTTCTTCCTGTGGTATCACCCCGGCAGGCGGGACGCCCTCTATGACCGGCAGGTCGCCCTGAACCTTCTGTGGGAGCTGTGTTACTTCGCCCCCTCCTCCCGGCATGAGGAGGACGCCGGCATCAATGAGGACATCTGCAAAAACCTGGAGATGGCTGCGCAGCTGGACCCGTCCCTCCCCCTGCCCCGGAGGGCCTACGAGGAGATCTGCCAGCTGGCCCGCCGGGCTCCCGCCCTGCCCAAGGGACCGGAGCTGGAGGAGGAGTTTGCACCCGGCTACCGGAAGGGGCTGGTCACCTGCCCCATCGGCGCGCTGCGCCTCACCCTCCCCGGCAGCTACCGCTATGAGCGGGAGCAGTGGAAGGACGGAAAGGGCTGTGACAAGTGGGCGGATATCTCCAGCCACAGCCCCATCTGGCGGGTGAACGGCTACCGGATGGGCCAGGGCGAGGCCGTCTTCACCCCGATACTCAAGGACGACAACGACCTGACCGAGCATGAGATCAAGGGGGGCGCCATCCGGTACGGCTGGCGGGAGATGGACGACAAGGAGTGGCCCTACTTCCAGGTCCGGGCGGAGGTCATCACCGGCCCCTCCCTCTTCGTCATCACCGCGACCTATCTGGAGGCGGAGGAGCGCCCCGGCATCGTGGAACTGATGGAAAAGATCACCGTCCAGACCCAGGATGTGGAGAAACAGACCATCCAGGCCCAGCCGTAGGGGCGGATATCATCCGCCCTCATGGAACAGACCATGTATGGATGGGCGGAGGATATCCGCCCCTATATCGAAAACAGGAGGATCGACGATATGACAAATCAGCAGCAGGCGGCAGTGGCCGCCATGACGGAGTGGCTGGCCCATCCCCAGGAACTGGGCAAGGCCCCGGCCAAGATCGAGATCGCGGGGGAGTTCGACCTCCACGACTGCCACTATTATATCCTCAAATACAAAAAGTCCCTGCTGGGCAAGTGGCTGGTGGGGGTGTGCGGCTTTGAGGACACCGAGACCCTGGAGACCTGCGGCCACACCTTCAGCGAGATGGAGCCCTACGACCCTGCCAACGCCCAAAAGAAGTGTGAGGCCATGGTGGAGATGATCCGCCAGTACTGGATGGACCGGGCCAAGGAGGAGGCGTCCGCCGGGCCCTTCGCCGGCTTTGTGCTCCTGTCCACTCCGGAGTGGGACCTGGAGGCCTTCAAGCAGCAGCTGAAAGCCGACTGGGACATCGACTATCCCCCCACAGACGGGGAACAGGCCGAAGAGAACGACGACAAGACCGTGGCGGTCTTCGATGTGGACGGCATGACTGTGGCAGCCTCCCTGATGGAGGCCCCCGTCCCCGACGGCGAGGCGGAGTACTGGGCCAACAGCAATTTTATGGACAAGGAGAACGCCCTCGCCGCCGCCCGGGACCACACGGCCCACGTGATGATCGCGGTGATCGACAAGGAGCACCCGCCCAGAGCCCGGGGGGAGCTGTATGTGAAGCTGGTGTCCACCCTGCTCAAGGCCCCCAACGCCCTGGGTGTGTACACCAACGGCACCGTCTGGCTGCCCGACTACTTCATCCGGGTCTCTGAGGACCTGAAGGAGGGCCATCTGCCCCTGCTGGACCTGGTCTTCGTGGGGCTGGTCCAGTACGAGAAGGGTATCTGCGGCTGGACCAACGGCCTGCGGGCCTTCGGCAAGGACGAGCTGGAGATTCGGGACAGCCAGCAGTCCCCCAGGGACGTCCACGAGCTGCTGCTGAATGTCTCCGGCTATCTGATTGAGGAGGACGTCACCCTCCAGGACGGAGAGACTTTGGGCTACACCGCCGAGCAGAAGCTCCACATCACCCGGTCCGAGGGGGTCAACGTGGAGGGCATGTCCCTGAAGATCGGGTTTTGATCAAACGTATCTCCCTGCGTAGGGCGTGACCACCGGGCACGCCGCATCAAAATATGTACCGGCGCGCCGAGGTCGTCGCGCCCCACAAATATCAAGAAGGTGTTCCAAAATGAACGATCTATTATCTGCCCTGGACAAATGGCACCAGGATGACGAATATCAGAAGATCATCAACTGTCTGGAGGAGCTGTCCAACACCCAAAAACTGGACTATACCCTCACCTGCCAGCTGGCCCGGGCCTACAACAACATCGCCGACCTGGACAAGGAGGAGGGCAAGTCCCAGCTGGAGCGGGCGGAGGAGCTGCTGCGCTCCGTGGCGGATGAGGGCCAGGACGACCCCCTGTGGCACTACCGCCTGGGCTACTCCCTGTTCTACCAGGACCGTGAGAAGGAGGCCCTGTCCTGCTTCCAGCGGGCCAGGGAGCTGGACCCCGAGGACGCGGACACGGAGTTTTTTATCAAAGAGTGCGAGAAGTACATCGCCGCCAGGGAGTGCCACCCAGAGATGTACGCCCAGGAGGACTGGGAGGCGGTGGAGGCCCACCTGGAGCGGTATTTCGGCCCCTGCGACAACGTGTTTCACGAGATCATGTCCCCCGATATCCACGTGGATATCTACATCATGAAGCCCACGCCGGAGCGGAATTACTACGTCCTGTCCACCTTCGGCATGGGGGCCCACCGGATGAACGTGCCCGAGGAGCTGGCTGATCGAAAGCTGGAGCGGGCGGAGATCATCGTCACCCTGCCCCCCGACTGGAAAATCGGCCAGGAGGGCGAGGAGTGGTACTGGCCCATCCGCTGGCTGAAGATTCTGGCCCGCCTGCCTATCAACGAGGACGGCTGGCTGGGCTGGGGCCACACTGTGGCCAACCCCGACGACGCCCCCTTCGCGGACAACACCAGACTGTGCGGCCTGGTCCTCACCCAGCCCCAGGGCTTCGACGACGAGGCGGTGTGCTGCCCCCTCCCCGGCGGGGACGAGGTGAACTTCTACCAGATGATCCCCCTCACCTTCGAGGAGATGCAGTTCAAGCTGGCCCATGACGCTCAGGAGCTGCTGGACCGGTTCACCCCCCAGCAGCTGGCGGTGGTAGATGTCCACCGGGAGAGCGTCTGCGCCGACCTGCCCCAAAAGCGGTTCGCCATCCCCCAGACCGAGCTGAAGGAGGTCTATCAGGGCGACGGCCCCCAGGGCTGCATCGCCACCGACCGCATCGTGGTGGACGGGGCCCCCGTGGGCTACTGCTACCGGGAGGAGCCCGACGCCGGGGATGAGGCCTGGGACAGCGGCTGGCGCTTCACCGCCGGGGATGAGAGCGGCACCTACATGGACGACCCGGACCGCTCCGGCGTCTACGCCCTGAACACCATCTGCAACTACGACCCGGACGTGATCCCCCTGCTGGACTCCGAGCCCGGCACCGCCTGGAGCCGGGGGGAGGACGGAGTGTTCCGGCCCGAGCTGTATGAGGATGACTGACACGATCTTACATATTCCATCAAGGGAGGAACGAAATGAATGAAGAGGAACGCAAGAAAGTCATATATGTGTTCACCGTTTGCATCGCAGGTGCGATCGTGATCTGCCTCACACCTTTTTTATTCCATCTATTTTTAAACTGAACAGGAGGAAGCAGACATGGACATCAAGGATACCAAAACTGCGGAGAACCTCCGCAAGGCCCTGGCGGGGGAATCCATCGCCCGCAACAAGTACACCTATTTTGCTATGGCCGCCCGGGCCAACGGAGACGAGGAGATCGCCGCCGCCTTTGAGCAGATGGCAAAAAACGAGATGATGCACGCCAAGTTCTGGTTCGAGCAGCTCTATGGCAAGCCTGCTGACACCAAGGAGTGTCTGACCCAGGCTGCCATGGGGGAATACAGCGAGTGGCACGATATGTATCCAGACTTTGCCGCCCAGGCCCGGGAAGAAGGGCTGGAGGATATCGCCGTCATGTTCGAAAAGGTGGCCGCCATCGAGCGAGACCACGAGGGCCGCTTCATGACCCTGCTGGCGAAGCTGGCTCAGACCTCCCCCGAGCAGGCCCATGCCCCCACCCGGGCGGAGCCCAGCCCCCGGCAGAAGAAGACCGGCTACCGCTGCCAGTTCTGCGGCGCGGTGTTTGAGGAGCGGCCCGACATCTGCGATACCTGCCAGGCCATCGGAGCTTTTGAGCTGGTGGAGTACTACGAATAAACCGATATGATGATCGCCCCCGGCGATGTTTCTGTCGCCGGGGTTGACATTTTTTACCCGCTGCTGTATAATTTAAAACGTCTCAAATAAGACAGTTTTGAGGTGATGCCCTTGCCGCTTACGAAAGAGGAGACCGCTCTGCTGTCCGCCTGTCCCCTCTTCCGGGGCGTGGAGGAGGAACTGCTGTGCCGCCTGATCCAGGAGGCTGGACGTGCGGAGCTCCAGCCCGGCCAGGTGGTCTACGACCCCATCCACTTCCGCCGCTGTCTGGGGGTGGTGCTGTCGGGCCAGCTCCAGGTGACGAAGGGGACGCTGTCCGTCAGCGTGCTGGGGCCGGGGGACCTGTTTGGCGCCGCTGCCCTGTACAGCGACGAGCCCGAGTTCGCCGCCACCATCACCGCCAAAGGGCCCGGCCGGTGCCTCATGCTGGAGCAGGGACTGATCGACCGTCTGCTGGCTGGATACGGTCAGATTCGGGAAAACTATCTGCGTTACCTCACCGGGCGGATCCGGTTCCTCTCCGGGCGGCTCCAGACCCTGGCCCAGCCGGGAGCGGAGGGCAAGCTGGCCCGCTACCTGCTCTCCAGCGGAGCGGGAGAGCTCACCTGCTCCGCCACCCAGCTCTCCCAGCGGCTGGGGGTGAGCCGGGCCTCCCTCTACCGGGCCTTCTCCGCCCTAGAGGACAGCGGCCTCATCACCCGGAAGGGCAAGACCATCACAATCGCCGATCCCACAGGCCTGGAGATGGTGCTGTGACCCTGTCCCCCGCAGGGCCAAGGCCCCTTTTGAAAGGGGCTCCCGGCGAAGCCGGTGGGGATTGTATTTTGCGAAGCAAAATGTATGAAATAAACCTTGTTTTGGAGCTTGTATACTTCGTATGTTTCGCTTCGCGAAACACGATCCTCCGTCATCCGCTTCGCGGATGCCACCTCCTTTCCAAAGGAGGCTTTTGTCCTAAACCTGCAAACCATACTCTGAAAGGAAGATCGTTATGAAACGCACCCTCTCTCTGCTCCTCACTGCCGCCTTGGCCCTGTCCCTGCTGGCGGGCTGCGGGCCCAAGAAGGCACCCGAGGGGAGCTCCGGCTCCTCTGTACCCGGTCCCAGCTCCAGCCAGCCGGACGGCTCCGGGCAGGACAGCTCCGCCGACTCGTCCGTTCCCGAGACGGACGCCCCTGTCATCAAGTTCATGGCTCTCTCCGGGCCCACCGGGGTGGGCGCCTCCTGGCTGATGGAGTACTACTCCGCCGAGAACGCCTATCCCGATATGCCCTTCGTCCTGGACAGCACCATCGTCACCGACAACCAGGAGGTCACCAACGCCCTGATCAATGGCGACGCCGACATCGCCGCCGTGGCCACCAACGTGGCCGCCAACCTGTACGCCAAGAGCGACGGGGCGATCCAGGTGCTGGCCGTCAACACCCTGGGGGTGCTCTATATCCTGGAGAAGGGGGACACCGTCCACTCCATCGCCGACCTGGCGGGCAGGACGCTGTACTGCCCTTCCAACACCAAGGGAGCCAACCCGGAGCACATCCTGGATCATCTGCTGGCCAGCACCAACATGGACCTGGCTGAGGTCAACATTGAATGGCTCACCCCCCAGGAGATCACCGCCAAGATGACCTCCTCTGATGCGGGGATCTGCATGCTCCCCGTCCCCGCCGCCACCGCCCTGATGGTCCAGGACAGCGGCGTCCGGGAGGCGATCTCCCTGTCCGACGCCTGGAAGGACCTGGAGGGCACCGAGCTGCCCATGGGCTGTCTGGTGGCCCGCACCGAGTTCATCGAGAAGAGCGATCCCGCCCTGATCGAGGCTTTCCTCGACCTGTACGGCGACTCCATCTCCTTCGTGTCGGGGGAGGGCAACCTGTCTGATGCCGCTGCCTTGGCGGTGGAGCTGGGGATCCTGCCCAACGAGAAGGTGGCGGAGAAGGCCATCCCCCAGTGCTCCCTCACCTTTGTCACTGGCCCGGAGATGAAGGACATGCTGGAGGACTACTATGAGATCCTCTTCCAGGCGGCCCCCGAGTCCATCGGCGGCGGCCTGCCCTACGACTCCTTCTACTATGGGGTGGGCTGAGCCCCTGAAAAAGTCCCTGTCTGCCCTGCCGGCCCCCGCCTTCTGGCTGGGGACCTGGCAGGTCTGCGCCTTCTTGGTGGACCGGAGGGTGGATGGGAGGGGCAACGAACTGCTCCTGCCCTACCCCATCTCCGTTTGGAACGCTCTGGTGGCCCTGGTCGGGACAGAGGAGTTCTGGAGGACGGTGCTGGCTTCCCTGGGTCGGATCGCCCTGGGGCTGGGGACAGGGATCGTGCTCGGGGCCCTGCTGGCCAGCCTCACCTGCGCCTCCCCCTGGGCGGACCGTATCCTCTCCCCCGCCATCCGGGTAGTACGGGCGGCGCCGGTGGCCTCCTTCATCCTGCTGATCCTGCTGTGGACCGGGCGGGACGCCGTGCCGGCAGCGATCTCAGCCCTGATGGTGGTCCCTGTGGTGTGGGACAGCCTGTCCCGGGGAATCCAGGCGGTGGACGAAAAGCTGCTGGAGCTGGCTCGATGCTATCGTTTCTCCTGGCGGAAGACTGTTGTCCTGATCTACCTGCCCTCTCTGCGCCCCCATATCCTCTCCGCCCTCACCACCGCCGGGGGACTGGCCTGGAAGTCGGGGGTGGCGGCGGAGGTCCTCTGTCTGCCCGAGCCCTCTCTGGGCCAGCAGATCTACTATACCAAATACTATCTGGACATCCCGGAGCTCTTTGCCTGGACGGCGGTGACCGTGGCCCTGAGCCTGGTATTGGAGCGGCTGCTCCGGGCTTGTCTGGCCCGGTGGGGAAGGGGGTGGAGGACTTGATCCTCTGCAGGGAGCTGAGCCTCTCTTTCGGAGACAGGGCGGTCCTGGACCGATCCTCTCTCCGCATCCCGGAGCGCGGCGTCACCGCCCTCAGCGGGCCCTCTGGGTGCGGCAAGACCACCCTCCTCCGGGTGCTGGCGGGGCTGGAGAGGCCCCAGAACGGCTCGGTCGAGGGGATCTCCCCCCAAAAGACCGCCCTGCTCTTCCAGGAGGACCGCCTCCTCCCCTGGCGGACGGCAGGACAGCACCTGACCGACGTCCTGCCCAAGGAGCGCTGGGGAGAGGTCCCCGCCCTGCTGGCCCTGGTGGAGCTGGAAGGGGAGGAGGGGACCTGGCCCGCCGCTCTGTCCGGGGGGATGGGGCGGCGGCTGGCTCTGGCCCGGTGTCTGGCCCTGGATGCGAAGCTCTATCTCCTGGATGAGCCCTTCGCCGGCGTGGATCTGCCCCGGGCCCTGCGCATCCTGGAGCGGCTGCGCGCCCTCCCGGTCCCCATCCTGCTGGTCAGCCACGAGCCGGCCGTCCTCGCCGCCGCCGACACCGTGATCGAACTGGACGGCCCGCCGCTGGCCTGTATCTGATTCAGAGCGCAAAAAAGCCTCCTTTTGAAAGGAGGTGCCCCAGTGCGCACACTGGGGCGGAGGATCGTATTTCGCCGCAGGCGAAATGTGCGAAGCATGCAAGGTCTTGCAAAACTGAATCTACTTCGTATGTTTTGCTTCGCAAAACGCAATCCTCAGTCAGCCGCTTCGCGTCTGACAACTCCTTTCAAAAGGAGCCTTGGCCCTGCGGGGGATATGGAAACGCCCATACCTCGATGACAGTTCGAGATATGGGCGTCTTTTATTGCATATACTCCTCTGCCAACCGGACCTCTCCCGCCTCCAACGAGGCGGACACATCCACGATCCGCTGGTTGCTGGACCCCCGGAACCGGAGGCCCAGATCCTTCTTCGCCAGGACGAAGGGGCCATCCACCAGCACATCCAGCTGTTCCAGCAGCTCCCGGCTGTGGTCTCCGACCTTCCCGGCGGCCAGCTCCTCGAAGAGGAAGCCGGACCAGCACCAGACGGTCTTCCCGGGCAGCGCCTCCCGGACCCGGCGGACCAGCGCCAGGACGGCCTCCTGGTTGGCCGGCTCGAAGGGCTCGCCCCCCAGCAGGGACAGTCCCCGGATGTGGTCCTTGTCCAGCAGGGAGAGGATCCGCTGGATCTCCGCCTCCCCAAAGGGGTCGCCGTAGGAAAAATCCCAGGTCTCCGGGTTGAAGCACTCCTTGCACCGGTGGGTGCAGCCGGACACGAACAGGGACACCCGCACCCCCGGGCCGTTGGCCACGTCTACCTTTTTAATATCGGCGTAGCGCATGAGAGGACCTCCTTGCGGAAAACTCAGGGCTTTCGGAGCTCCTGGTACATGATACAGCCGCCAACGATCACCATGACCAGACCGATGAGCAGCGGAATGATTGCCAGGCATTCAAAGGCTCCCGTGATGAACTCTCCCGGTGGCTCGTACCAGCCGGTCAGCTCGTCCAGCCGGGCGTCTGTATAGAGGATAGCAAAGGCGGTCCAGACAGAGCCGATCGTAGCAGTAAAGCCGCCGCCTACCAGTCGTTTCATACAGGTCACCTCCGATCAAAGATGCAGCACCCGTGCCTTGATCTCCTTGGTCTTGCCCACGTTCCAGAAGTTTTCGCCCAGGTAGCCGCAGGTGCGCCGGGTGACGTTCATCTTAGACTGGTCGGTGTTATGGCACACCGGGCACTCCCAGCGGAACTCCTCGTTGATCTCGATCTCCCCGTCGAAGCCGCAGCACTGGCAGTAGTCGCTCTTGGTGTTGAACTCGGCATACTGGATGTTGTCATAGATGAACCGGACCACGTCCTTCAGGGCCTCCAGGTTGTGGCGCATATTGGGGATCTCCACATAGGAGATGCAGCCGCCGGTGGAGATCCTCTGGAACTGGCTCTCGAAGGTGAACTTGTCGAAGGCGTCGATGTGCTCCCGCACGTCCACGTGATAGCTGTTCGTATAATATCCCTTATCCGTTACGTCGGGGATCGTCCCGAACCGCTCCTTGTCGATGCGGGCGAAGCGGTAGCACAGGGACTCAGCGGGGGTGCCGTAGAGGGCGAAGCCGATATTTGTTGATGCCTTCCAGTCGTCGCAGGCCTTTCGCAGGCGCTGCATCACCTTCAGGGCGAACTCGGCGCCTCCGGGCTGGGTGTGGCTGGTCCCCTTCACCAGCTTGGTGACCTCATACAGGCCGATGTAGCCCAGGGAGATGGAGGAGTAGCCGTCGTAGAGGAGGGGCTCGATGGAGGCCCCCTTGGGCAGGCGGGCGATGGCTCCATACTGCCAGTGGATGGGGGAGGAATCAGACCGCACCTTTTTTAAAGCGTTATGCCGGCACATGATGGCCTCGAAGCACAGGTCCAGCCGCTCCTCCAAGATAGACCAGAACTTCTCCTCGTCGCCGCCGGAGAGGATGCCGATCTGGGGCAGGTTGAGGGAGACCACCCCCTGGTTGAACCGGCCCTCGAACTTATAATTGCCCTCCTCGTCCTTCCAGGGGGCTAGGAAGGACCGGCATCCCATGGGGGAGAAGACGTTGCCCTGGTAGTTCTCCCGCATCTTTTTGGCGGAGATATAGTCGGGGTACATCCGCTTGGCGGAGCACTGGACGGCCAGCTCGGTGAGGTAGTCGTACTTGCCCCCCTTGAGGCAGTTGTGTTCGTCCAGCACATAGACCAGCTTGGGGAAGGCGGGGGTGATATAGACCCCCTTCTCGTTCTTGATGCCCTCCAGCCGCTGGCGGAGGACCTCCTGGATGATCATGGCGTTCTCTTCCGCATAGGGGTCATCCTCCTGGAGGTTGAGGAAGAGGGTGACAAAGGGGGACTGGCCGTTGGTGGTCATCAGGGTGTTGATCTGATACTGGAGGGTCTGGACCCCGTTTTTCAGCTCGCACCGGAGCTGGTCCATCACCAGCCGGTCCATGGTGGCCTCGTCCACTTTTCCAGCGCACTCATAGGCGATGTGGGCCTTGAATTTCTCCCGGCTGCGGCGCAGATACTTGCCCAGGTGGCGCAGGTCCACCGACTGGCCCCCATACTGGTTGGAGGCCACGCAGGCGATGATCTGGGTGGTGATGGTGCAGGCCACCTGGAAGGTCTTGGGGCTCTCGATCAGCTTGCCGTTCATCACGGTGCCGTTCTCCAGCATGTCCCCGATGTTGATCAGACAGCAGTTGAAGATGGGCTGGACGAAATAGTCCGCGTCATGGAAGTGGATCGCCCCCTCGTCGTGGGCCTTAGAGATGTGCTCGGGGAGGAGGATCCGCCGGGTCAGGTCCCGGCTCACCTCGCCGGCGATATAGTCCCGCTGGGTGGCGGCGATCATGGTGTTCTTGTTGGAGTTCTCCTCGGCCAGCTCCTGATTCTCGTTGCGCAGGAGGGAGAGGATCGACTCGTCGGTGGTGTTGGCCTTCCGGACCAGGGCCCGGTTGTAGCGGTAGATGATATAGGTCTTGGCCAGGTGGAACTTGTTGCGCTCCACCAGTCCCTGCTCCACCAGATCCTGGATATCCTCCACCAGGATACGGGGGCGCTTCAGGGCCTCGATCCCATCGATGATCGCATCGATGTCCGTCCGGCTCAGCCGGTCCTCCTCCGCCACTTCGGCGTTGGCCTTCTCGATCGCGGTGACGATCTTGCTTCGGTCATAGTCCACGCTGGTGCCGTCTCGTTTGATGACTTTCATCCCTGTTCTCCTCTCATTGGTAAAGGCGTCAGAAAGACGCGAAAAGACCGCGCACCCGCCGGGGCGGTCCCTCTCAAACTGGAGCGCAAGAGGGATTATAGCACACCCGCCCCTCATTTGTCTACAAGATATTGTGTCTCTTCCTGATACGAAGTCCAAGATAATACAAGATGTATTTTCTGGCTTTGGCTCCCTCTTTTCCGCCTGCCGCAAGGGTTCCAGTTGCCAGACGGGGAGAAATGTGGTATACTCTGGATGAAAATTCGGCAAAATGCCCATGGAGGTCTCTATGATCAGAACGACGGCCGTCGCTATGAGCGGCGGTGTTGACAGCTCCGCCGCCGCGCTCCTCCTCCAGCGGGAGGGACGGGCCCTGCTGGGGCTCACGCTGCACCTCTTCGACGGCGGGGAGGACGGCACAGATGCCGCCGCCGCCGCCGCCCAGATGGGCTTCCCTCACCGGACCCTGGACATGTCCGCAGCGTTCCGGGCTGGAGTGATCGAGCCCTTCGCCGCAGAGTATGAGGCGGGCCGCACGCCCAACCCCTGCGTCGGGTGCAACCGGGCGGTGAAGTTCGGCGCGCTCCTCCAGGCAGCCCGGGCGCTGGGCTGTACCGGTCTGGCCACCGGCCACTACGCCCGGGTGGAGCACGACTCCGGCTCTGGACGCTGGCTCCTCCGCAAGGCGGCCCGGCCGGAGAAGGACCAGAGCTATGTCCTGGCCATGCTCACCCAGGATCAGCTCTCCCAGGCCCTCTTCCCCCTGGGGGGGCTGTCAAAGGAAGAGGTGCGCGCCATCGCCCGGCAGGCCGGTCTGACCAGCGCCCGGAAAAAGGACAGCCAGGACATCTGCTTCATCCCCGACGGGGACTACGGCGCCTTCCTCCGCCGGCACACCGGGAAAGACTACCCCGCCGGCCCCTTCCTGGATGAGGAGGGCCAGGTCCTGGGCCGGCACACCGGGATCGTGGACTACACCGTGGGCCAGCGCCGGGGACTGGGAGTATCCTCCAGCCGGGGGCGGCTGTATGTGAAGGAGATCCGCCCTGAGGAGGGCGCCGTGGTGCTCTCGGGCGGCGGCGGCCTCTTTGCCCGGACCCTCACGGCGGACCGGCTGAATCTGATCCCCTGCGGACGGCTGGAGGGCCCGGTCCGTCTTCGGGCCAAGATCCGCTACCGCATGGCGGAGCAGCCCTGTACCGCGGAGCAGACCGGTGAGGAGTCCCTCCGCCTCACCTTCGACAGCCCCCAACGGGCCATCTGTCCCGGCCAGACCGTGGTCCTCTATGATGGGGACACGGTGGTGGGCGGAGCCAGGATCCTGGACAGCCTGGACGAACGCTGAAAGGAGCAACAGATATGGCGAAAAAGAGATATAAAAAGCGTCAGCACAGCCCCACAGTGGCCGCCAAGCGGCTGGCCGAACAGGAGAAGCTGGCCAGCGAGCGGGAACGGGCCAAGAATCGCTGGGACCCCACCGGCCGGATGCTGCTGTACTTCGACCTGGTGTTTTTGGCGGCGGCCTCCATCCTCTATATGAACCACCTGATCTCCGAGGTGATCAGCGGCCTGTGTACCATCATCGGGCTCATCCTGCTCTTCATCGCCCTTTGGCTCCTGTTCGGCAGGAAGCGGGGGGGCTCCGGCCGGGGACCGGGGCTGTAGCGCCAGAAAAAGGATTGATTTTCCCGCCGGTTTGGTATATGATGGTTGTTATTCTGTGAGGATGACCCTCCCAAGGAGAGGAGCTGACGCGATGAGAAAAGACATCCTGCTGCCCTGCCTGGCCCTGGGCGGAGGCGGAGCGGGCTTCCTGCTGCGCCGGCAGCAGCTGGCCTCTGCCTACGTGCCGGAGACGGGCCTGTTCGTCCCTGGGGCCACATCCACTTGGCTCCTGCTGGGACTGACCGCCCTGCTGGCCCTGGCTTTCCTGCTGCTGGTCCAGGGGGACCTCCAGGGGGAGACGGACTACCTGTCCGTCTTCGGCAGTCCGGAGGCCGGGCAGATGACCGCCCTGGCCGCCGCCGGGCTCCTCCTCCTGGCCGCTGGGGCTTTGGGCCTGAAAGAGGCGGCGGCGGACCTCCAGCTCTGGCGTTCCGCCCCAGGGAGCTATCAGGTCTCCTTCCCAGCCGCCCAGCTCATCGCCTCCGTGCTGTGCGTCCCGGCGGGCCTGGGGGTCCTCCTCATGGGCCGGATGGCCTATCGGGGGGAGCTGGACGGCACCGCCTGCCGCCTGTCCTCCTTCCCCGCCCTGATGGGACTGGTGTGGCTCTTCGTCTGCCACCTGGAGCACGGCACCGAGCCGGTGCTGATGAGGTACGGCCCCAGCCTGTTCGCGATCTGCTTTTTGACCCTGGCCCATTACTACGCCGCCGGGGCCCTGTTCGGCCGGACCGCCCGGAAGCGCACCGCCTTCTGTGCCCTGCTGGGGACCGTCCTGGGGATCGTCTCCTTGGCCGACCGCCCCACCCTCTTCACCGCCGCCGCCACCCTGGCCTTCTCCCTGTCTGCCCTGGCTCTGGTCCGGGTGCTGCTGCGTACCGCCTTCGGCCCCCCCTGGCCCAAACGGCTCATGTCCGAGCGAATGCCTCCCTTGGAGGAGGAAGGACAGGATGGATGACGTTCGGCCGTCTCTGCGGATTCTGTCCGCATCCGCAGAGACGGCCCGAGCGAAGGACGGCGGGCGCAGGGCATGCGCCCCGACACAGCGTTCCCACACATCATGAAAAGCAAGGGAGACCGTTATCATGGAAAAGAGACGTTATTATATCACCACCCCCATCTACTACCCCAGCGACAAGCTGCACATCGGCCACACCTACTGCACCGTAGCCACCGACGCAATGGCCCGGTACAAGCGGCTCACCGGCTGTGAGGTGATGTTCCTCACCGGCACCGACGAGCACGGCCAGAAGATCGAGGACAAAGCCCGGGAGGCCGGAATCACCCCCCAGGAGTTTGTGGACAACATCGTCCGAGGGGACCGGGGCATTCTGGACCTGTGGAAGCTGATGAACATCTCCAACGACCGGTTTATCCGCACCACCGACAGCTACCATGTGTCCGCCATCCAAAAGATCTTCAAGAAGCTGCACGACAACGGGGACATCTACAAGGGCAAGTATGTGGGCAAATACTGCAAGCCCTGCGAGTCCTTCTGGACGGACAGCCAGCTGGTGGACGGCAAGTGCCCCGACTGCGGCCGGGAGGTCCAGGACGCGGAGGAGGAGGCCTACTTCTTCAAGCTGTCCAAGTACGCGGACAAGATCCAGCACCTGCTGGAGGACACCGACTTTCTGGAGCCCCGCTCCCGGGTGAACGAGATGGTGAACAACTTCATCAAGCCCGGCCTGGAGGACCTGTGCGTCTCCCGCACCTCCTTCACCTGGGGCATCCCGGTGGACTTCGACCCCGGCCACGTGGTCTATGTGTGGGTGGACGCCCTGTCCAACTATATCACCGCCCTGGGCTATGATAACGACCAGTATGACGACTACGACAAATTCTGGCCCGCCGACGTCCACTTTGTGGGCAAGGAGATCGTCCGCTTCCACTCCATCATCTGGCCCGCCATGCTTATGAGCCTGGGAGAGCCTTTGCCCAAAAAGGTGTTTGGCCACGGCTGGCTGCTGCTGGACGGGGGCAAGATGTCCAAGTCCAAGGGCAACGTGGTGGACCCCTATATCCTGGCGGAGATGTTCGGGGTGGACGCCCTGCGCTTCTTCCTGCTGCGCACCTTCCCCTTCGGGTCCGACGGCAACTTTTCCAACGAGGCCCTGATTCAGACCATCAACGTGGACCTGGCCAACGACCTGGGCAACCTGCTCAGCCGCACCGTGTCCATGGTGGGCAAGTACTTCGGCGGGCAGCTGCCCGCCGGCTGCGGCCCGTCCGAGGAGGAGCTTCGACTTGCGGAGCGTTGCGCCCAGCCCAACTGCTTCGGTGTGACTGTTGAACCGGGGGATGATGCCTGCGACGTGGAGCTGATCGCTCTGGCCTCTGCCCTCCGGAGCCGCTACGAGGAGCAGATGGAGCACTTCGCCTTCCAGAACGGCCTGGCGGAGATCTTCAAGGTGATTGACCGGGCAAACAAGTATATTGACGAGAACGCCCCCTGGGTGCTGGCCAAGGATATCACCGCCAACGGCCCCCGGCTGGCCCACGTGATGTACAACCTGCTGGAGACCCTGCGGGTGTGCGCCATCCTGCTCACCCCCTTCATCCCCACCTCCGCCGCTGAGGTGCTGCGGCAGATCGGCGCCTGCGAGAAGTGCTCCACCTGGGACAGCGCGGCACAGTGGGGCGCTCTGCCTCAGACCGTCGCCGTTCAGCGGGGAGAGAACCTGTTCCCCCGCATCGACACCGAAAAGGCCCTCAAGGAACTGGAGGCGGCCGCCGAGGCCGCCAAAAAGGCCGCTCTCCCCGACTTGGAGACCGAGCCCCAACTGGAGGAGAAGGTGGACTTCGACACCTTCTGCAAGTCCGACTTCCGGGCGGTGAAGGTGAAGGACTGCCAGCCGGTGAAGAAGAGCGACAAGCTGCTCCGCTTCACCCTGGACGACGGCACCGGCACCGACCGGCAGATCCTGTCCGGGATCGCCAAGTGGTATAAGCCCGAGGAGCTGGTGGGCAAGACCCTGATGGCCATCGTCAACCTGCCTCCCCGGAAGATGATGGGCCAAGAGAGCCAGGGGATGCTCATCTCCGCTGTCCACACCGAGAAGGGAGAGGAGCGCCTGAATCTGCTGATCCTGGACGACAAGATCCCTGCCGGGGCAAAAATGTGTTAAAAAAGTGTAAAATGTGCTGTCTCTCTTGGAGGGACAGCACACTTTTTTCCTGGAGACGCTTACATTTTTATGGAATTCTGCCCTATCCAACCGGAGATTTTTCCTGTAACATAGGGGGCGTACGCAAGGAAAGAACGATGATTCCCGAAGGAGGAGATCACTATGAGAAGAACGAAGATCATCTGCACCCTGGGCCCCGCAGTGGACAGTGAGGACATGATCCGCACCCTGATCCGCACCGGAATGGACGCGGCCCGGTTCAACTTTTCCCACGGCAGCCATCCGGAGCATCTGGAGCGGCTGAACATGCTCAAGGCCGTCCGGGATACCATGGGCCGTCCGGTGGCCACCATCCTGGACACCAAGGGCCCCGAGATCCGCATCAGGAGCTTCGAGACCCGATCCATCACCTTGGAGGCGGGGGATCCCTTCACCCTGACCACCGAGGACGTGACGGGGGATCAGAGCTGCGTGTCCGTCTCTTACCCCCGGCTCCATGAGGAGCTCTCTCCCGGGCAGGAGATCCTGATCGATGACGGCCTGGTGGCCATCCGGGTGGACCGGATCGAGGGGACCAGGATCCTCTGCACCGTGGAGAACGGCGGCACCCTGTCCGCCAACAAGTCCATCAATATCCCCGGCGTCCATATCCAGCTCCCCGCCCTCACCGAGAAGGACGTGGACGACATCCGATTCGGCGTGGAGAACGATTTCGACTTCATCGCCGCCTCCTTCGTCCGCCGGGCGGCGGATGTGGAGGCGGTCCGCCAGGTCCTCCACGACTGCGGTGGGGACGATGTGAGGATCATCGCGAAGATCGAGAACCAGGAGGGGGTGGACAACCTGGACGAGATCCTGGCCGCCGCCGACGGGATCATGGTGGCTCGGGGAGACCTGGGGGTGGAGATCCCCGCCGCCCGTGTGCCCATCCTGCAAAAGCAGATGATCCGCAAGGGCCTCCAGGCGGGCAAGCCAGTGATCACCGCCACCCAGATGCTGGATTCCATGATGCGCAACCCCCGTCCCACCCGGGCCGAGGTGTCCGACGTGGCCAACGCCGTCTACGACGGCACCGGCTGTGTGATGCTCTCCGGCGAGACTGCCGGAGGCAAGTACCCCATCGAGGCGCTGACCGCCATGGTGACCATCGTCACCGAGACGGAGGGGGCCATCGACTACTGGAAGCAGTTCCAGAAGCAGCGGGTCATCCCCACCTCCGACATCAACGACGCGATCACCCACACCTGCTGCCTCACCGCCAAGGACCTGGAGGCCAAGGCGATCCTGGCCGCCACCAACTCCGGCCGCAGCGCACGGATGATCTGCCGGTTCCGCCCCGCCTGCCCCATCGCCGCCCTCACCATGCACGAGAAGGTCCGCCGTCAGCTGAACGTCTCCTGGGGGGTGATCCCCTTCCTCACCGGAGAGGTCACCTCCACCGACCGGATCTTCTCCCTGTCCGCCGAGGTGGCCCTGAAGGAGCGGCTGGTGGAGAACGGCGACACCGTGGTCATCACCGCCGGGATCCCCCTGGGCAAGAGCGGCTACACCAACCTGATCAAAGCTCAGATCATCGACGAAGACGCTATGTGACCGTGTACATCACAGAAGGGCCGCCCCGTCTGGGGCGGCCCTCTCTCATGTTCCTTTGTATTTTTTCCGTGTGGCCAGGCCCCCCCGGATATGACGCTCCGCCTTGTTCGCCTCCAGGACCTCTTTCACCTGGAGGTAGAGCGTCCGGTTGAAGGCGGGCAGCCGCTCGGACAGATCCTTGTGTACGGTCGATTTGCTGATCTCGAATCTCTGGGCGGCGGCCCGAACCGTCGCCCGGTTCTCCAGGATATAGAGCGCCAGACGCTCGGCCCGCTCCTCCATATTTCCTTTCAACGCGCAACACTCCCCGACTCTAGCTGTTCCATCCTATGCGTCCCCTCCAAAGGATATGAGCTTTTTTCCGGCTGGCGCATAGGCTGAGGAGAGAGGAGGAGGGCCCATTGGGGAATGTGATCGACTATCTGGCCTGGCGGGGGGATCTGACCCTGGAGCAGGTCCCGTTCTCTGCGGTGGACGCGCTGGTCCTGTCCGCCCTGTCCTATATCCACTTCGACGGGCTGATCCCCGCCGGGTTGGAGGACCCGGTCCCTCTGGGCCGGGCGGCGGAGACATATCTGGCCCTGCCGGAGGACCAACGGGGCCGCTGCCGGTGTGAGGAGGACCTGGTCCTCCTCCAGGCCCTGGCCGGCGCCCCCCGGTTCGCCAAAATGGGGCTGTGCCGCTATGCGGACCGGTTCGTCCCCAAAGAGGAGAGCCAGTTCGCCGCCCTCACCGTCCTGCCGGGGGATGGCTCCGCCTTCCTGGCCTTCCGGGGGACCGACGGCACCCTGGTGGGCTGGAAGGAGGACTTCAACCTGAGCTTTTTGGATGTGGTCCCCGCCCAACTGGAGGCGGCGGAGTATATCCGGACCTTCGCGGAGCGCTCTCCCGCCCCTCTGCGGCTGGGGGGACACTCCAAGGGGGGCAATCTGGCGGCAGCGGGGGCCTCTCTGTGCCCAGTGAGGGCCCGGGACAGGATCGGGACGGTCTGGTCCTTCGACGGCCCGGGATTCGGGCCCTATCTCCTGGCCCGGCCGGGTTATCAGGAGCTGCGCACCCGCCTGCACAGCTTCGTCCCCAGGTCCTCGGTGGTGGGGCTGCTCCTGGCCCACGAGGAGCCCCACACTGTGGTAGAGAGCGACCAGGAGGGCCTGTTCCAACACGACCTCTATTCCTGGCAGATACGGGGCCCCGACTTCGTCCGGCTGGAGGAGGTGGACGCCGGGAGCCGGATGATCGACCGGGCCCTGAAGGACTGGCTGGCGGGGCTGACCAACCAACAGCGGGAGACGGTGGCGGATACCCTCTATGAGCTGCTGTCCTCCGGCGACGCCAAGCTGGTGTCAGAGGCTCTGGAGCCCCAGAACCTGGCCGATGTCCTTCGGGCCGTCAAGGATGTGGCCCCCAAGGACCTGCTCACCGTGGCCGCCTCCCTGGCCCGGCTGGCAGGTGCGGCGCTGCGGGCACTGTAGCAAGGGATCCTCCTGCCCGGTGGGAGGAACATAAGAGCGAATGGGAGCAATAAGAGAGACAGCCTGGTCCAGCAGGCTGTCTCTGTTACTTCTTCTCAATGATCTTCGCCGTATGTCTCAGTTTTCGGTCGCCGATATTCCGCCGGTTCAGCTTGGCCACCAAGGCGGAGATCTCCCCCTGGGCCTGCTCCACCTCCGCCTTGAAGGCCCGGGCGGACAGCCGCAGGGCCCCATGGCCCAGGATGATCATCTGCTCCAGAGCGTCGGAGGTGGCCACCCGGACCCGGTGGTCTCTGCCCAGGTCATAGGTGGCCTTTTCGATGTAGGCGTCCGCCGTCTCGGCCTCCCTGGTGTAGACCACATAGATGTTGTTCTTTTTCTCCACCGAACCCGGGTTCCCCTTCACCTTGTAGGCGTCGAACACCAGGATCACCACGCACCTGCGGAAGCCCTGGTAGTTGGACAGAATGTCCTCCAGCGCACCCCGGGCGGCGGGCATGTCCTGCCGGGCCAGAGCGGTGAGCTCGTCCCAGGCGAAAATGATGTTGTAGCCGTCCACCAGGAGGTACTCCGGACCGGTATTCTGCTCCCGGATGGTATACTTCCCCTCGTCCAGGCTGGTGCGGGCCGGCTTCCGCTGGGGCTGGAAGGCAGTTTCCCGCTCCACCTTGCCGTAGGTCCGCTCGAAGACGGCCAGCAGCTCCTTATCCTGCTCCAGACTGCCCCCCCGGTACTGCCGCTCCCCGCCCGAGGGGGCGGCTGGCTCCGGCGGGAGCGGCTCCGTCCCCAGCCGAAGGCCGCTGTCCACGTGCATGTGGTCCCGGACCTCGTACCACTTGACGGTCACCCCAGCCCCGTGGGAGCAGAAGACCGAGTCGGGCGGGTTGTCCACGTCCCGCTCCGGGTCGTAGGCCAGGCGGGAGACCACCTCCTCCTGGCTGGCGCAGGGCTCGTAGCCCCGGAGGGCGCAGGACAGCCGGCCCCGGCCCCGGGTGTAGGCTGTCACTTCCCGCCAGTAGTCCCGCAGGCCGGCCACCGGGGCGTGGCCCGTCAGGACGGACAGCTCCCCCTCCTGCTCCGGGCCCTCCACGCTGCCCCCCATGGTCTGTAAATCGTTCATGGCCCGGCCTACGCAGTCCGGGGGGAGCTCCAGGGTGAAGTCGTAGTGGGGCTCCAGCAGCAGGTTGTCCGCCTGCATCAGCCCCTGGCGCACCGCCCGGTAGGTGGCCTGGCGGAAGTCGCCCCCCTCGGTGTGCTTCACGTGGGCCCGGCCCGCCACCAGTGCGATCTTCATATCGGTGATGGGGGAGCCGGTGAGCACCCCCCGGTGTTCCTTCTCCATCAGGTGGGTGAGGACCAGCCGCTGCCAGTTCAGGTCCAGCTGATCCGTGGGGCAGGCGGAGGAGAAGCGCAGCCCGCTCCCCCGGGGGCCGGGCTCTAAGAGCAGATGGACCTCGGCGTAGTGCCGCAGGGGCTCGAAGTGGCCTACCCCCTCCACCGGGCCGGTGATGGTCTCCCGGTAGACGATGCTGCCCGCCCCGAAGGTGACCTCCGTCCCGAAACGCTCCCGGATGAGCCGGGTGAGCACCTCCAGCTGGACCTCACCCATGAGCTGGAGGTGGATCTCCCCCAGCGCCTCGCTCCACACCACCCGGAGCTGGGGGTCCTCCTCCTCCAGCTGGCGGAGATCGCGGAGCGTGGCGTGGACATCACAGCCCGGGGGGAGGACGACCTGGTAGGTCAGCACTGGCTCCAGCTCGGGCCCGGCGGCGGGGGGCTCCGCCCCGAAGACGTCCCCCGGCCGGGTCTTGGTCAGGCCGGTGAGGGCGCACACCGTCCCCGCCGGGGCCTCGTCCACCGTCTGGTACCTGGCCCCGGAGTATATCCTGATCTGGTTGACCTTCTCCTCCCCCAGCAGGGTGCGGACCTTGAGGGAGCCGCCGGTGACCTTTACATAGGTGAGCCGGTCGGCCCCGTCCCGGGCGATCTTGAAGACCCGGGCCCCAAAGTCGGCGGGGTGCTCCGGCGCCGGGACATAGCGGGACAGGCCGTCCAGCAGGGCCTCCACCCCCTCCAGCTTCAGGGCCGAGCCGAAAAAGCAGGGGAAGACCAGCCGCCGGGCGACGAGGGCGGCGGCGTCCTCCCAGGTGACCTCCCCCCACTCCAGGTATTTGTCCAGCAGTTCCTCGTCCGAGGAGGCCAGGTCCTCCAGAATGGGCTCCAGTCCGGCGGAGAAGTCCAGACAGCCGCCGTCCAGCTTATCCTGGAGCTGGGCCAGGAGGGCGTCCCGGTCCGCCCCCGCCAGGTCCATCTTGTTGACGAAGAGGAAGGTGGGGATCTGATGCCGGGCCAGCAGCTTCCACAGGGTGCGGGTGTGGGCCTGAACGCCGTCGGCGCCGCTGATCACCAGGACGGCGCAGTCCAACACCCCCAGCACCCGCTCCATCTCGGCGGAGAAGTCCACGTGCCCTGGGGTGTCCAGCAGGGTGAAGGAGGTGTCCCCCCAGGTGAGCTCCGCCTGTTTGGAGAAGATCGTGATCCCCCGCTCCCGCTCCTGGACGTCGGTGTCCAGGAAGGCGTCCCCATGGTCCACCCGGCCCAGCCTGCGCACCGCGCCGCTGAGATACAGCATCCCCTCGGAGAGGGTGGTCTTGCCCGCGTCCACATGGGCCATGATCCCAATGCAGATATGTCCCATCCGCTCTCCTCCTTCCGCTCTTTCTCTCTATTATGGCAGGTCTCTGCCCATCCTTCAACCCCCATCTGCCAGATCCGTCTCAAAAAAAGGGCCCGGGGCGGTGCTCCGGGCCTGCGCTGTCATTTGAGCCGCCAGATCTCCCGCACCTCCTGGTGCCGCTGTCTGTCGGCGGCGGTGTTGGTGATGGTCCCCTCGCCGCTCCAGACCCCCATCCGGAGGGTGGGACTGAGGGCGCTGTCCCGGCAGTCCAGCCGGGACAGGAGGAAGGACACCTCCCGGGGGATGGCGGCGGGCTGGGGCTCCTGGAAGACCGTATACCGGTCCACCGTCTGGCCCAGGAAGACGGTCTGCTCCAGCTGATCCGACTCCTCCTCCATATAGGGCGTCCGGTCGGCGATCAGCCGGTAGAGGCAGGAATCCTGGTCGTCCAAAAACAGGCACATGCACCGCTTTTTCTCCCGGATGAGCTCCAGGGTGGCCCGGACGGGCTGATACACCGTCTTCCTCAGCCGGCGGATGAAGGTCCCCTCTCCCTGAAGGGAAAAGTCCAGCTCCAGCCAGGCCAGCCGGCCGCTGTAGAACCGGTCTAAAACCTCCTCCAGCTCCTGGACGGTCCAGCCCTGGTGGGAGATCTCCTCCGCGGCCCGCTTTTGGAACAGGGACAGCGGGAAGACGGGAGGGCGGCGGAGGGCCCGGACGCCGGTGAGGAAGGGCAGGCAGACCTCCAGTCCCGGCTCCTGCTCCGGCGGGCGCTGGCCCTCCGACCGGTCCGGGGCATTCTCCTGGGGGGAGGAGCGGTCCGGGCCCGAGGCGGCGGAGACCGAGACCAGCTGCTTCGAGGCGGCCAGTCCGCAGGCCCAGGGGACCGCTGCGGCCAAAAAGCGCTCCAGGACATCTTCCCCCGGCGTCTCCTGGACCAGACAGGCCAGGAGGGCCTCCCGGTCCAGCTTAGGGAAGCGCCGGACCATCCGGGCGGCGTGCTGCTCCGGCGTGGCGGCGCTCTCGGTCCAGCTCTCGAAGGCGTCCTCCACCGTGCCCTTCCAGCACAGCCGGTAGCCCCAGCCCCCTTCCTCCCGGCGGAAGACCAGCAGCGCGGTACACTCCGCCTTGGCCGAGGGGATGCGGGCCAGCATCTCCGGGGAGGCGCCCCCTGTGAGCCGGGCGAAGGTCCCCTCCCGCTGCTCCGTCCACAGGGTCCCGGACATGTCCATGTCGAACAGGCGCATGACAGCGTCAGACAGGGCGTCCACCTCCGGCTGGACACGCTTGAGCCGCTGGCGGGGGAAGATCAGAAGATTCAAAACAGGGCCCATCACCTGTACCTCCTTGGGGGCACAGGGACGCGCCGTTCCGGCGCGCCCCTGGCAGTCTGTTATTTGTTGTAGGCGTCGAACTGATCGGTGACCGCCTTCTCGGGGGCGGGGGTGGCCAGAGAGACCACCACGATCGCGGCCAGGGCCACCAGGAAAGCGGGGAGGAGCTCATAGATGTCCCAGATGCCGCCCAGGGGCTTGATCTGGAACTTCCACACGAAGATCATCACTCCGCCGGCCACCAGTCCGGCCATGATGCCCTGGCGGTTGCTCCGCCGCCAGAAGAGGGCGCACAGCATGGCGGGCCCGAAGGTGGCGCCGAAGCCAGCCCAGGCGAAGGAGACGATCTGGAACACGTTGCTGTCCGGGTCGGCGGCCAGGAACAGGGCGATTGCCGCGATCACCACCACAGTGAGCCGGGCGATGATCATGGTCTGCTTCTGGGTCAGCTTGACGCCGAACACGTTCTGGACCAGGTTCTCCGAAAAGGCAGAGGAGGCGGCCAGGAGCTGGCTGTCCGCAGTGGACATGGTGGCGGCCAGGATGCCTGCCAGGATGCAGCCGGCCACGACGGCGGGGAAGATCCCATAGCTGGAGAGGAGGTCGGAGAGCTTCACGATCACCGTCTCGGTGGCGCTGCCCTCCAGGGCGGGGATCCGCTCCACAGCGGAGACGGCGCGGCCCACGATCCCGATGAAGACCGCCACTCCCATGGAGATCACCACCCACACCGAGGCGATCCGCCGGGACAGCTTCAGCTCGTCCTCGTCACGGATGGCCATGAAGCGCACCAGGATGTGGGGCATCCCGAAGTACCCCAGGCCCCAGGCCATCATGGACACGATGCGGATGAAGCCGTAAGGGTCGGCGGAGCCGGTGGCCGCGTTATAAGTCTCACCGAAGCTGAGGAAGCCGGGCAGGGTCTTGGCGTGGTCGATCACCGCACCCAGGCCCCCGGCCTGGACGATCCCGAAGACCACGATGATGGCCAGGGCGATCGTCATGATGACCGACTGGATCAGGTCCATGGTGGCCACGGCAGAGAAGCCGCCCACCGAGGTGTAGCTGATGATGACCAGGGCCCCGATCACCACCGCCGCCATGTAGTCCCAGCCGAAGAGGCTGTTGAACAGCTTGCCGATGGCGGCCAGGCCGGAGGCCACATAGGGCACGAAGAAGATCAGGATGATCAGGGCGGAGATGCACATGATCACCGGCTTCTTCTCGCCGTACCGCTTGGAGATGAAACTGGGGATGGTGATGGCGTCCAGCTCCACGCTGTAGCGGCGCAGCCGCTTGGCCACCAGCAGGAAGTTCAGATAGGTGCCCGCGGCCAGGCCGATGGCGGTCCAGCTGGCGTCAGCCACGCCGGACAGATAGGCCAGGCCGGGGATGCCCATGAGCAGGTAGCTGCTCATGTCGCTGGCCTCGGCGCTCATAGCGGTGACCAGGGGGCCCATCCCCCGGCCTCCCAGATAGAAGCCCTCCGCGCTCTTCTTGGACCGGCGGCCGATCATCACGCCGGTGAAGATCACGAAGCAGAGGTAGAGGATGATGGTCCCCATGATACACATTTGCGCAGTAGTCATTCAGATCCCTCCCATAATAACTGCACTGCGGGACAACAGGCCCGCAAAAAGCAGATCGATAGATATCATACCAGAAAGACGACCAGAACACAAGCCAGAACAAAATCCGGACGGACAGGATAAAAACAGGCTGTTTCTCTTGATATCCCAAGAAAAACAGCCTGTACATTTTCTAACATACTGTTTTGTACGTTCCTACAAAGTTTTGTCTGGCGCACAGGGGATCCCCCGGTATGGGCAGGGGGCACCCGCCCGGAAGCCCTGCAGGAACATGGGCATCATGGTCCGAGCATACTGGGTGAGGGACCAATCTCCGCCGGACAGGCACCAGTCATAGATCAGGGCCCGTTCGCACAGGGCATAGGCCCGGACCACCTCATTGGCGGTGACGTCGGTCCGCAGCTCCCCCCGGGCCTGTCCCTGGAGCGCGATCTGCCGCAGGAGCTTGTAATAGGTGCGGCCCTGGTCCAGGAGGGACTTGTCCCCCCGTGTCACCAGCTGGGAGGAATAGAGACGGGCCAGCAGGTCCAGGGAGATGGCGCTCTCGATCATGGCGAAGAGCTCCCGATTGAGATACATCAGCTGATCGAAGCGGTCCATCTCCGGGTCGATGTTCTCCATCAGCTCCTCATATTTCTGGTCGAAGACGTCGGCCAGGGTGGACAGCAGACCGTCCTTTCCGGGAAAGTAGTGATAGAAGGACCCCCGGGAGGTGCCCGATCCCTCGATGATCTCCTCCACGGTGGTGTCGTCGTAGCCCTGGCGGTAGAACAGCTTCCAGGCCGCGTCGATGATCTTTCCCCGGGTGTTCCGGGTGCTCTTCTTTGCCATGTACGCCTCAGTCCTTTTTGGCGATCTGGTACGCCTTGCACTCGGCGTCAGACAAGATGGCCAGGACGGTCCTGGTGTCCGGGTCATAGCCGCAGCACACGGCCAGATCGAAGATGCAGGGTATCATGGGGGCGTCTGCCGGCTTTTCGCACGCTGTATATGTCCAGCCCGCTTTCTCCAGCACGTTCTGTCCGGTGTGGTAGCTCTCGCCGCACAGGATGGCGCACAGGACATATTTCAGATAGCCGGTCAAATCGGGGGCAAACTGCTTCCAGCCGATGGGCGCGTCCTCCTCGTGGAGCATGTAGACGACCGGGTCCGCTTGGTCCAGGTCCCCCTCCCGGATGCCAAATTCCACCACTCCGGCGGCGTAGTCGCTGCCGATCTCCTGGTAGTTTTCCACCAGGGTGGGCCACTCCTCCTTGGGCAGCTTGAAGAAGGGGCCAAAGGCGTCGTCCTCCTCCAGCTCCTCCGGGTGCTCCTCGTAGTACTCCCGGTCCTCCTCGATCCGCTCCTCAAGGACCTCGTAGGAGGTCCAGGCGGGATGCTTGGTCCAGATGTCCGCCGTTTTAAACAGAGGGCTGTTATAGGCCCGGCTCAGGAAATCGTTCAGCAGGGCGGGGAGCCGGGGGTCTGGCTGGTAGTCGGGGTCGGGCGGACAGCCCAGGATGTCCAGAAGCTCCAGGACCGGGATATCGTAGTTGAATGCCATAGTCTTTCCTCCTTCGATTTTGCCGCAGTTGCTGGTCGCGGGGATCTCCAAGCGGGCTTGATCGCTTTTTGCCGCTCTGACACTATAATAGAAGAAAATCGAGAGGAGGTCAAGACACGACATTGGCGGAAAATATCGTCTCTGGGTATGGGAACGGCCATTGATACAGACACAGGGCGGAGGTAGCCCCTGTCTGTCCATGAAAAAAGCCCCCTTACGGGGGCTGAGGGGTCACAGCGAGAGCACGACCCGGTACATCATGACGAAGTGGGCGATGCTGCCCAGCAGGATGAATACATGGAAGATCTCGTGACAGCCGAAGCGTGGGCTGTCACGGAGGGGCCACTTGACGGCGTAGAGCACGCCGCCCACGGTATACAGCAGTCCTCCGGTCAGGAGCCAAAAGAAGCCGGCGGGGGGCAGGACCTGGTAGATCGGGACGATGGCGAAGATCGCCAGCCAGCCCATGAACAGATAGATCCCGCTGGTGAGCCACCTGGGGATCGCCAGCTTGGCGATGGTGAGGGCGATCCCCGCAGCGGCCAGGACCCAAACGGCGACGACCAGAGGGATCCCGCCGATGTCCCGCAGGACGGTGAGACACAGGGGGGTATAGCTGCCTGCGATCAGCAGGTAGATGGAGCAGTGGTCGTATTTCCGCAGGGCGGACCGCCCGGGGACCGAGACCCGGAGGCAGTGATATAGGGTACTGGCGGTGTACAGACAGACCATGGACAGGCCGTAGACCGCAAAGAGCCCGAAGAGCAGCCATTTGCCCTGGGCGGCGGCTGAGATCAGCAGGGCCGCGGTGCCCGCCGCAGCCAGCGCTGCGCCCAGGCCGTGGGTGATGGCGGACCAGGGGCGCAGCCCGTCGTAGGGATCCCGGACCTCCTTCCGGCGGCGGGGCTTGGGGATGGTCAGCGGGGCGGACATGGTCAAAGTATCGGTACGCATTGGACACGCTCCTTTCCAGAGGGCACAGGCTTCGATCCTTCTACTGGATACAGTATACCCTTTCCGCCGGTTTTTATCAATATGAAAAATGACTAAATATCATTTTAAAGATCATATCACGGAGTGCAAGATATGGCCCGTCCTGATATCCAGGGCGGGCCATGATACCGGGATCGGATCTCCGCCGCCGGTCCGGCTCTGTCACAGCTCCTCCAGCTCCTGCATCCACAGGGCATATGCCGCATCCGACGGCATCCTCCAGTCCCCACGGGGGGAGAGCGCCAGGGAGCCCACCTTGGGCCCGTCGGGCAGGCAGGAGCGCTTGAACTGCTGTGTGAAGAAGCGGCGGTAGAAGTTCTTCAGCCACTTCAAGATGGTCTCCCGGTCGTGGTCCTCCTCCAGAGCGTACAGGGCCAGACGGAACACCTTCCGGGGGGAGAAGCCCCAGCGGATGGCGTAGTAGAGGAAGAAGTCGTGGAGCTCATAGGGCCCCACCAGGTCCTCGGTCCTCTGGGCGATCTCCCCCTCCTTTGGGGGGAGGAGCTCCGGGGAGACGGGAGTGTCCAAGATGTCCCGGAGGACGGCGGCCAGCTCTGGGTCGCGCCTCTCCGCCTCGCCGGCGGCGTAGTCCGTCAGGTGGCGGACCAGGGTCTTGGGGATAGAGCCGTTCACTCCGTACATGGACATGTGGTCGCCGTTGTAGGTGGCCCAGCCCAGAGCCAGCTCGGACAGGTCGCCGGTGCCGATGACCATGCCCCCCCGCTGGTTGGCCAGGTCCATCAGCACCTGGGTGCGTTCCCGGGCCTGACCGTTCTCGAAAGTGACCGACAGGTCGTCCATAGACTGGCCGATGTCCCGAAAGTGGACCCGCACTGCCTCGCCGATGTCCACGGTGCGGAACTCGGCTCCGATCCGCTCGGCCAGGATCTGGGCGTTGGACTTGGTGCGGCTGGTGGTGCCGAAGCAGGGCATGGTGACGGCCAGGATCTCTCTCCGGGACCGGCCCAGCATGTCGAAGGCCCGGGCGGCGATCAGCAGTGCCAGGGTGGAGTCCAGCCCGCCGGACAGCCCCACCACCGCGCAGGAAGCGCCGGTGTGCTCCAGCCGCTTCTTCAGCCCCAGGGCGGCGATGGTGAAGATCTCCTCGCACCGCTCCCGCCGGTCTCCGGTGTCCGCCGGGACGAAGGGATCCTTGTGGACGGGCCGGGTGAGGACGGTGTCCGCCGGTCCCAGGCTGAAGGAACACCGCCAGTGATCTTTGTGCTCCTCATCATAGGGGGGGAAGGTGTTCATCCTCCGCCGCTCATGGGTCAGCCGGCCCAGGTCGATCTCGCTGATGGTCAGCCCTGTATCGAACCGCTTTTCCGCCAAAACGGTCCCGTTCTCCGCGATGATATCGTGTCCGGCAAAGACCAGGTCGGTGGTGGACTCCCCCTCGCCGGCGTCGGCGTAGACATAGCCGCACACCAGCCGGGCGGACTGCCCTGCCACCAGCTGGCGGCGGTAGGCGGCCTTGCCCGCCGCCTCGTTGGAGGCGGAGAGGTTCAGGATCAGGGTGGCCCCCGCCTGGGCCAGGGCGGCGGAGGGGGGCTCCGGGGCCCACAGGTCCTCGCAGATCTCCACCCCCACGATCAGATCTGGGATGTCCTCACAGGCGAAGAGCCCCCGGGGGCACATGTCCACCATGTCGTCGCCGCACAGATGGAGGGTGACGTCCTGGTCCTTTCCGGAGGCGAACCAGCGGCCCTCGTAGAACTCACCGTAGTTGGGGATATTCACCTTGGGCCTGAGCCCCAGGATCTCCCCCCGGCAGATCACCGCCGCGCAGTTATAGATCTTGTGGTCCCATTTGCTGCGCACCGGCAGGCCCAGGGCGGTGAGCATGTCCAGGGTGGATGTCTCCTCCAGGATGCGGCTCAGAGCCTCCTCCGCCCCACGGAGGAGGGTCTCCTGCAAAAACAGATCCCCGCAGGTGTAGCCCGTGACGCACAGCTCGGGCAGGGCCAGCACCTTCACCCCCTGCGCCGCCGCCTCCTTCATCAGAGCGACGATCTGTCCCGCGTTGTAGACGCAGTCCGCTGCCTTGATCTTCGGCGTGCCCGCCGCCACCTTGATAAAACCGTCCCGCATAAGAGGGCCCCCTTCAGTCATTGATTCAGATATCATCATATCCCAGATCCGCCTGAAATGCAAGAGAAACAAAATGGGCGCAGTGCGCCCCCATTCCCATTAAATGTATGGGAACGTCCCCCTTTCCCCTCCTGCCCGCCGGTAGTAGAGGGCACATCCCCTCGACAAAACAAGGAGGGATCACCATGGACAAGACCAAGTATTACCAACTGAACCAGTGGGCGGCGGGGGACAAGGTCCAGCGCATCGACTTCAACGCCGACAACGCCAAGATCGATGCCGCGATCAAGGCCGTGGACGCCAAAGCGGACACCAGAGCCTCCCAAACGGCCCTGGACGCTCTGCTCCAAAGGACAGCCGCTCTGGAGGACAAAGCCGCTCTGCACACGATCAAGACCGTGTCCTACCCCCAGAGCAAGACCGGCGCCGCCATATCCCTCGAGGATGTGGACTGGGCCCGGTGGAGGATCGTGGTCACTGTCATCCGTGCCGAGACGGACTCGGCCTCGGGCACCTGCCGCCTGTTCTCCTGGGGCGGGATCCGCGACAGCGAGCCGATCTCGGACAGCAAGGATTTCGTCTTCGTCCAGTTCCCCATGTGCCGCAGCGACCTGCCCTTCATGGGGGTCCTGCTCTCCAACAACAGCACCGTCTTCACCTTCGGCACCAGCCTCCAGACCGCCAAAGGGTTCCGCCTCGTTCCCCTGAGCACTCAGACCCTCCTGCGCGCCACCGCCACCGTCTACGGCATGAGATGAGGGCCTCCCGGCCCGCCTGTGGGCAGGGCCCTCTCAGTCTGGCCTGCGGCCAGCCAGCTCCCCCAAAGGGGGAGCCAAGATGCAGACCTCTCCGCAGCCGCCCTTGCCTCCCCCTTTGGGGGAGGTGGCACGGCGAAGCTGTGACGGAGAGGGCAAAAGGACCCCCGGACCTTGCGGTCCGGGGGTTGTTTTCTCAGCTGAGGGTCAGGGAAACGTCAGTGGTTTCAGTGAGCCCGGTGTTCTTCCAGGTAACGGTAACAGTCACCACAAGAGTGCCGTTCGCCCAGTCAGAATCCGTCTCCTTGATGGCATACTTAATTCCTGCTTTAGCGTCGGTATCAAGTCCGGAATATCCACCGTCTGCCTCAACAGCAGTCTTCACAGCGTTGATAGCAGAAGTTTTATCCGCCGCTTCATCAGAGGTCTTGGTAGGAGGTGTAGGAGTCACACCATCGACAAGAGTAGTCACAGCTTGGAGCTTGCTAACAGCAGAGGCATTTTTAGTGTTATTGTCCTTGAACGCCCGAGCCTTAGCAGTGAAGGTGATGGTAGCCTCACCAGTGGCATCGCCCTTCTTCAGAGCGACAGTCACGATACTGATACCGTCAGTACCAGCGGCGGCGTCCGCATCGCCAGTGTCCACACCGTTGACAACTGCCTTAGCGCCGTCAGCGGTAGCAGCGAACTTGTAGCCAGCAGTGAACCCATCACTGGCCTTGCTGGTATCGACCGCCACGCCAGCGCCGGCGTCAGTCAACGCACCAACGAGTACACCGACCTGTCTCTTCGCGGCGGCATCCTGAGCGTCGAGGTCAGCATAGGCGGTGTCCTGAGCGGCCAAAGTGACATCATTGCCGGTCTTTGCCTCAAGGGCGGCGACAGCAGCCTCAACAGCCAGCTCATCTGCGGTCTTAGCCGCACTCACGGTCACGTCGAAGGTGGTGGTCACGGTATCGCCGGTAGCGGTCTTGGTCAGGGTAACGGTGATGGTAGCAGTGCCCTCAGCCACGGGGGTGACCTTCACGGTGGTGCCGTCCACAGCGGCGGTAGCCTTAGCAGTGTCGCTGGAGGAAGCGGTCAGGGTGTAGCCAGTGGGGACGTTGGCGGCAGTGGTCGCGGTAGCGTCGGCGGCAGCATCACCAACGGTAATGCTCATGTCGCTGTAAGCGCCGGGGGTAGCGCCGCCCATATCAGCGGACACGCTGTTCACGGTGATGTACAGAGTGTCGATGACGGTGCTGCTGGAGGACTTGGTGGCGCCGGTGATGGTACCGGTCATCAGCAGATCCTTCAGGGTGCTGTCAACGGTCACGCCCTGGGTGTTGAAGTAGACCTCGTGGTCCATCTTGGGATCGGACAGGAGGCTGGTGGTAGAGGCGTGGTTCTTGATGACCAGGGTGATCTTGCTGTCCTTGGCCACCACGAACTTGTTGCTGCCGATGGTCAGAGCGCCGCCGTCATACTTGACAGCCTGGCCGCTGATGGCCTTGTTGAAGTACTTGCCGCTGGCCTCGTCGGGAACGTCGGGCAGGCTGGTGATGCGGTCGTCCTTGTTGGTGCTGGGCTTATACTGCAGGGAGTAGGGATGAGCAGTCCCGTCACCGACATCATCGCGGAAGAGCTTGCTCTCGAAGGTGCGGACCACTTCCTCACCGGACTCGGGATCCAGGGTGGAGTAGGTGAAGTACTGGGTAGCATTGGCCCCGTAGGTGGTGCCCTTGAACCGCAGGACATACAGGAAGCTGGTCTCGTCGCCGCCGCCCACCACGGAAGCGTTGGTGCCCTCCAGGTCCACGAAAGCATACTCAGCGTAGCCCTTGGAGCCGTTCAGGTAGTACACAGTGGCGGTCTTAGTATCGGGCAGGTTGACGTCAGGGATGTTGGCGGTGCCGGTGTAGACGTTCATGTCGCCCTCATTGTCCTTCACCAGCATGATGGTCTTGTCGTTGGCGATAGCGGTGCCGGGAGCGGCCAGGAAGTCCACCTTGCCGTTGATGACGATCTTAGTATCGCCGCTGGCAGTGTACGGCTGATTCGCGTTGGTGCGGTTGCTGGGGGTGTACAGGACGTACTTGCCGTCGCTGTTCACGCTGTAGGTGTACCACTTGTTGATGGCCTTCTTGCCGTTCACATTGTTGGCCAGGAGGACGGAGGCGCTCTTCTCGTTATCGACGCGGTCGATGGTGATCTCCTCGTTGGTGCCATCGGTGAAGTAGGCGTCAGCCAGGACCTTGGTGGTCAGGCCGCTGGTGCTGCCGAAGTCCTTGATGAACACGAAGCTGTTGGAGGACACGGCCTCGTCCACAGCGATGATGTTGCCGTAGTTGTCCAGGACCACCACGGCGTCCTGGCCCACAGTGTAGGCGGTGGTGCGCACGCCGCCGGCGCTCTTCAGAGCGGTGGCGGAGTAGTTGTAGGTGGTGCCGTCGATGGTGACGGAGTCGTTGGCGGTGTAGCCGGTGACCTCGCCGGTGACCTTCTCAGCCACCTGCACGCTCTGCACCTCATAGGCGGAGCCGGTGGCGCTGGCGGCGGTGATCAGCAGGTAGTCGTCGGTCTTGACGTCCTGGATGTTGAAGTCCTCGCCCTTCAGGGTCAGCTCGCCGCCCTTGAGAGCCAGAACAGTGTCGCCGGCGGGAGCCATCCGCACGTCGTCACGGCTGGAGCTGTAGTCGCTGGTGGCCTGATAGACGAAGGTGTCGATGATGGCGATGTCGACGTTGTTGTCCTTGTCCAGATAGACCTCGGTCAGGGTGCCGCGGCGGGTGGAGTCAGCGACGGGGGTGTAGATGGCCTCGCTGCTGTTGCGGACATACCAAGAAGAGGCATCGGCGTTGGTGTTGCCGGCCGCCTTGCCGTTAGTGTAGCCGCCATTCACGGTGACAGTCAGCTTAGCGCTGCCTTCGGCAGTGTTCTCCAGGTCAGAGCGGACAGCGCTGCTCAGCAGGCTGTAGAGGTCGCCCTTGGAGACCTTCTTGTCATAAGAGGCGATCAGCTCGCCCTTGTTGGCGTAGGTGCCCACCTTGTCGTTCTTGTAGGTCCAGGTCTGGGAGGGACGGCCGAAGTCGTCAGTGTCGTTCTTGACCAGCTTCAGATCGCCGTTGTACAGCTTCTCGCCCAGCTCCACGATCAGGCCGTCATTGAACTGGCCCAGAGAAGTGGCGCCGATGTTGTCGATGGCACTGTTGAACTTGGTGTCGCCGCTGGTGACGTACACATAGGTCACCGCGCCGTTGATGGTCACAGCGGTGTCGCCGGAGCCGATGGTGATGTCAGCGTTGTTCTTCTGCGCCTCCACCATGCCGGTCTTCAGGGTGTTCAGCGCCAGCTGAGCCACCTGGTCGCGGGTCAGGGGGGAGTCCTGGTTGGCGTTGATGTCCTTGAACAGGCCGATCTTGGAAGCCTGCTTCACAGTGGCGATCACAAAGCCGTCCTTGTAATCGCTCTCGTACTGGAAGTAGCCCAGAGCACGCATCATCATGCTGGCGGCCTGCACGGCGGTCACGGTGTCAGCGCCGCCGTAGGTGGTGGCGTTGTAGCCGGACACGATGCCGTTGGCGTAGCACGCGCCCACGTAGGGCTTGGCGTAGTCGGGCACGTCCCAGAAGGGGCAGCTCTCGCTGTAGTAGTTATAGTCCAGGTTCAGCAGCTTGGCCATGACGATCGCCATCTCGTTGCGGGAGACGGAACGATCGGGGTCGAAGTTGCCTTTGTCGTCGCCCTGCATCACGCCAACGGCCTGCAGGACTTCGATCGCCTCGACGTTGTTGTCCTTGTCAACGTCGGGGTAGCTCGCGGCGCTGGTCCCGATCACCATCATGCCCAGGAGCATGACAGAGGCCAGGGTCAGGCTGAGAGCCCGCTTCAGGTTTCTCATTCGGATCTTCCTCCTTGTAATTTTTTCAGCCATGAGAGAGGCTGTTTTTCGGCCGTCCCGCTGTCCTCCGTACGCAAGTGGTAGACCTTGAAGATCTAACAT
>RAYO01000002.1 GCA_003612335.1 bacterium 1xD42-67 | reverse complement strand
GTTTCTCATTCGGATCTTCCTCCTTTAGAATTTTTCGGCCATGAGAGAGGCCGTTTTTCGGCCGTCCCGCTGTCCTCCGTACGCAAGTGGTAGACCTTGAGGATCTAACATTTTTGTAACAAAAATCAGCGTTTTTACCGAAAATTTCGAGGTATTTCGACTTTTCCGCCCTGACACGGCCGTGTCACTCCCCTTGCATCCTGGGGAAGAGCTCGGGTCGTTCCCTGCCCGCGGCAGATGGAAAAGGCCGTCTGACCTCGTGTATGCATCATAACAGACCCCCTTGGGAAAGTCAATGGGTCCCGGCCAAGTGTAACAGAACGGTAATATTACGGCCGCCCCCCCTCCCGGGGGATGAAAAGACCGCCGCTGTCCAGGCGGCGGACGGAAGAGGGGCCGGTCTCCCGGCCCCTCCGCGCATCGTCACTTCTGCTCCAGGCCCTTCACATAGGCCATCATCAGCTCTTCCAGTTCTCCCGCAGTGTAGGTCCTGGTCGGATCCTTCTTGATGATCTGCAGCAGATCCAGCACAGTGGACTTCTGATACATGAGCAATTCCTTCTCAGACGGCATCTTCACAGCCCCCTTCCGATATCCTGAGATACACGCGGATCGTTTTTCCTTCTATTTATATTGTATCCGATTTTTTCGGATCTGTCAACCGCCCGGAGATCCGGGCGGTCTTTTATTTCCGCCTGTCGATCCTCACCACCAGGGCGGTGCGGTCGTCGGTGGCGTCGGCGCGGTCCTGGGTCACCAGCTCCCGGGCCAGGTCCTTGGGGCTGGCCCCGTCGAACTGGGCGAAGCGCTCCCGCAGCCAGCCGTCCTCCGGCCCGGGGCACACCCCGTCGCTGGCCATGAGGACGCAGTCCCCAGGGCTGAGCCGCAGGGCGAACTGGTCCAGGGCCTCGGCGGTCCCCTCCGCCAGCCCGGCCGGGAGCGACCGGCCCGTCAGCCGCTGGACGCTGTCCCCCTTCTTCACATAGGTGGGGGCCGCCCCCAGCTTGTACAGCTCCCCCTCGCCGGTGAACAGGTCCAGCTGGAGCAGGTCGATGGTGGTGAATCCGCCGGTCTCCTCCCCCCGGAGGGCCAGGGCGGAGGCCAGGGTGGCCAGGGCCCGGCGGGCGTCCACCCCCGCCTGGAGGAACTGCTCCAGCAGGCGGACGGCCAGGGTGCTCTCCCGGTTGGCCTCCGGCCCGCTGCCCATGCCGTCGCATAATAAAAGGTAGAGCTTGCCGTCAGGCCGCTTGAAATAGGTGCCCGCGTCGCCGCTCACCGTCTCGCCGGACTTCTTTCGGGCCGCCACACCCGCCACCGCCATCAGCGGCTCCTGCTGGAGGAGGGAGACGGCTCCCTCCCCCTCCAGCTCCACCCGCAGGGGCGCCCCCAGGGCGTCGGACAGGTCAGACAGGCGGCTGGGCCGGGACAGGGCGGCGCAGTCCGGGCCCTCCGCCTCCACCCGGAGCAGCCCCCGCCCGTCCCGATAGACCGAGGCCCGGACATCCAGCCCCATCTCAGACAGCCGCTGCCGCAGCCGCCGGTCTCCCACGGGGTCGGGGGCCAGCTCCCGGCTCAGCTCCGCCGCCGCCTCCCCCAGCAGGTCAGAGAGCTGGGCGTACTGCCGGCACACCGCCGCCCGGCTCTCCCGGATCCTGGCGTCATACTGGCGGCGGTAGAACAGGGCGGTGAGCTCCTCGTTCACCGCCGCCACGAAGGGGGCGAAATGGACGCACCGGTCGGCAAAATGCCGGGGAAAATCCCCCGCCTCCGCCCGTCCCCGCTCCACCATGGCGGGGGTGGCGTCGTTCAGGGCGTTGAAGGTGGTGTTGTACTCCGACTTCCAGCACCGGTCCCGGAGGGAGCACCCCCGGCACACCCGCCCCGCCGCCCGGTCGAAGACGGTGGCCACGTCGTTGTCGTTGTCCGGTCCCCGGAAGGCGGTGCGCAGGGAGTCGCATAGGGTGCGGAAGGCCCGGGAGGTGTTCTCCAGCCTCTGCTGGACCACCCGCTGGGCCCGCAGGTCGGCGGATCCCGCCAGCTCCGGAGAGAGGCTGGTCCCCAGCCGCCGGAGGGACCGCTGGGGAAGCAGGAGGAACAGGGCCGCTGCGCTCAGGATCTCATAGACCAGGGCGGGCTCCAGTCCCCGATCCCAGGTCCACAGCACCGCCGCCAGCGCCGCCAGCACATAGACCAGGGCGGGCTCCAGCCGTCCCCGGCCCCGGCACAGCCCCGCCGCCAGACCGGCCAGGCCGCAGGTCATAGCGCACAGCGGCGCGCCCTGGCTCGCCAGGTCCATGGCCAGACCGATCGCCGCCCCCTGGATGGCCCCGGCGGCCGTCCCCCCCTGCCAGGCCGCCGCCAGCACCGCCAGCATGGCCAAGGTCCGGCCCAGCGAGACCCCCTGATAGAGGCGGACCGGAACCAGCGCGATGAGACAGACACAGAGCAGCGCGGTCATCCCCGCCAGCCGGACGCCGGGGGCCTTCTCCTTCTGCCGCCGCATGGGGGCCAGCGCCGCCCGGAAGGCCCAGCAGGCCGCCCCGGTGAGGACCACCTCCAGCAGGAGATAGATCCCGTCCACCGGCCGCCACCCCCGCTGGGACTGGACGATCAGACCAGTGGCCCCCACCAGCAGGGCCGCCGCCCCAGGCATGGCCCAGGGGCGGCGCAGGACCTTCCAGTCGTAGAAGGCGAAGGCCAGGGCGAAGGTGAGGATCGCGGCGGAGGAGTACCGCAGGCCGCTGGAGAAGTCCAGGGTGGCCAGAGACCCGAAGCAGGCCCCCACCAGGGCCGCTCCGCCGTAGAGCCCGGACCCCGCCGCCCCCACGAAGGCCGCCCCGAAGGGGGCCCGGCCCTCGAACACTGACGCCCCCGCCAGCACCGCCGCCAGCAGCAGGTGGATCCCTGTCTCCGCCCCCAGCACCAAGGCAGAGGCGGACAGCCTCCTGGTCCTCGCCGGCGGCGACTGCCGGCGCAGCTCGTTCAGCTTGCTGTAGATGGTCTTGGCTGTCATGCCTGTCCCCTCCTAGACGGGCCGGCCGCTGGACAGGCCCTGTAGATGTGGGCCCCATTATATTCCAGTTTCTGGAAATTATGCGTCGAAACCAGGCAGTCATCGGACAACTTTAGTCTTGTAATTTCCTTCAAAATCGAATACAATATGGAATGTACAGGATATGAGCGACCCTATCCTCATGGAAAGGAAGGTACCCCCCCTATGAAACTGGAAACTGAGCTGGGCGAGATCCGCCTCAGCAGCGACGTCTTCACCACCGTCACCGGCAGCGCCGCTACCAACTGCTACGGCGTGAAGGGCATGGCGGTGCGCTCCACCACCGACGGCCTGGTCCACCTGCTGAAGCGGGAATCCATGTCCAAGGGCGTCAAGGTCTATTATAATGAAGACGGCACCGTCTCCATCGAACTGCACATCATCGTGGAGAACGGGGTCAACCTCATGGCCGTGTGCCGGTCCATCATGAGCGAGGTGCGCTATGTGGTCAGCAAGACCACCGGGGTGGAGGTCGCCTCGGTAGACGTCTGTGTGGACTCCATGCGCTTCTGATCATTTGCAGAAAGGAATATGCCGACTATGGTACAGTATATCGATGCGGCGGTCTTTCAGCGGACGATCATCCACGCCCACGCCGCCATCAACTCCCAGAAGCAGGCGATCAACGATCTGAACGTCTTTCCCGTCCCTGACGGCGACACCGGCACCAACATGACCCTCACCATCGGGGCCGCCGCCGCTGAGATGCGGAAAAAACACTACGACACGGTGGGCCAGGCCGCAGCCGGCACCGCCTCCGCCCTCCTTCGGGGGGCCCGGGGCAACTCCGGAGTGATCCTGTCTCTGCTGTTCCGGGGATTTTCCAAGGCCATCAAGGAGAAGGAGACCATGGACGGCCGGGACCTGGCCATCGCTCTGGATTTCGGCGTGTCCGCAGCCTATAAGGCCGTCATGAAGCCCGCCGAAGGCACCATCCTCACCGTCTCCCGCCTGGCCGCCGCCAGGGCCGCCGGACACGCCCGGGATGACAGCTCCTTCGAAGGAGTGCTGGAGGCCGCCATCCAGGAGGGGCAGGAGGCCCTGTCCCACACCATCGACCAGAACCCGGTGCTGAAAAAGGCCGGCGTGGTGGACGCCGGCGGCAAGGGCTTCCTGGCGATCCTCCAGGGGATGCTGGACGAGGTCCGGGGCCTGCCTATGCCCGAGGACGCCGGCGAGGAGGCTGTCCCCAACGACAAGGCCGACTTCGAGGCGGTCAGTGTGGAGGACATCACCTTCGCCTTCGATACCGTGTTCATCGTCCGCAAGGCCAAGGCAGAGGTGGATCTGGCACCCTTCCGGACCTATCTGGAGTCCATCGGCGACAGTCTGGTCATCGGCGAGGACGACGAGGCCTTCAAGGTCCATGTCCACACCAACACACCGGGCAGCGCCCTCAGCGAGGCCCAGAAGTATGGCACTCTGGAGCTGGCCAAGATCGAGAACATGCGCACCCAGGCCGAGGATCTGGCCGCCGGAAAGCACGTCCAGAGCACCGACGACCTGGAGGCCATCGAGAAGGAGCTGGCGCAGGCCGCCCCCGCAGGGCCCATCCACGCCGCTCCGGAGAAAAAGTTCGGCTATGTGGCGGTGTGCGCCGGGGCCGGGCTGGAGGCCGTCTTCCAGGACCTGGGGGTGGACAGCCTGGTGGGGGGCGGACAGACCATGAACCCCTCCACCCAGGACATCCTCAAGGCCATCGACGCCACTCCGGCAGAGATCGTCTACGTCCTGCCCAACAACAAGAACATCATCATGGCCGCAGAGCAGACCATCCCCCTGTGCGAGGACAAGAAGGTGATCGTCCTGCCCACCAAAACGGTGCCCCAGGGCATCTCTGCCATGCTGTGCGCCGACCCCGATGCCGAGGAAGAGGACAACACCGCCGCCATGACCGACGGCTCCTCCCTCGTCCGCACCAGCGAGATCACATACGCCGCTCGGGACTCCGACTTCGACGGCTTCGCCATCCACCAGGGGGACTATCTGGCCCTGGTGGAGCACCAGCTCTTCGGCACCGACCAGGACCTGGACGCCATACTGGACCGGCTGGCCCACTCCGAGGGCCACCAGAGCGCCGAGTTCATCTCGATCTTCTACGGCGAGGACGTCACCAAGGAGCAGGCCCAGCGGGCCGAGGAGATCTTCGCCGCCGCCTGCCCCGATGCTGAGATCACCCTCCTGGACGGGGGCCAGCCAGTGTACTATTTTATGATCTCCTCTGAGTGAACGAGACGATATCCACAGACCTGACGAGGGCGGACCGGTGAAGACCGGTCCGCCCTCGTGATCTTCGTCCTGTATCATCCGATCACTTCTCTGGCCACGTCTACGCTCTCCTTGGCGTCCTTGGCATAGAAGTCGGCTCCGATCCGCTCGGCATAGGCGGCGGTGAGCACCGCGCCCCCCACCACCACCTTGCAGGGGACCTCCTCCTCACGGAGGAGGCGGATGGTCTCCTCCATGCTGCCCAGGGTGGTGGTCATCAGCGCGGACAGCCCCACCAGCGGGGCTCTGTGCTTCTTCGCTGCCGCCACCACAGCAGCGGGCTCCACATCCTTCCCCAGGTCCACTACCGGGTAGCCGTAGTTCTCCAGCAGCACCTTGACGATGTTCTTGCCGATGTCGTGGATGTCCCCCTTGACGGTGGCCAGGACGATGGTCCCCTTCGAGCCGCCCTCTCCCCCGGGCTGGGCAGATATCCGGGCCCGGATGACCTCGAAGGCGGCCTGAGCGGCCCCCGCCGCCTGGATGAGCTGGGGCAGGAAGACCCGTCCCGCCTCGAGATCCGCCCCCACCCTGTCCAGGGCGGGGATGAGGACCTGATCCACCACCGACATGGCGTCCATGGTCTCCAGCAGCTTTTGGGCGGCAGGGCCCGCCTCTCCCTTCAGTCCGGCGGCCACGATCTGCCCCAGGGTCCTCTCCCCGGCGGGGGCGGCGGGCAGGGGGGCATCTTTCTTGGCCGCGATCGTGGAGGACACATCGGCGCCGGCATAGGCGGCGATATACTCCCGGGCGTCGGTGTCGATGCCCATCAGCAGATGGTAGCACCGGACCGCCGCCATCATCGCGTCCCGGTTGGGATCCATGATGGGCATGTCCAGCCCCTTCGTCATCGCCATGGTGAGGAAGTTCTGGTTCACCAGGGGCCGGGCGGGCAGGCCGAAGGAGATATTCGACACCCCCAGCACGGTCTTCAGCCCCAGCTCCTTCTTCACCCGCTCCAGGGCCTCCAGAGTCTGAGCGGCCGCCGCCTGCTCTGCCGAGACGGTGAGGGTGAGGCAGTCGATGTAGACGTCTTCCTTCCGGATCCCGTAGTTGAGGGCCCTGTTCAGGATCCGACGGGCGATGTCTATCCGGTCCAGAGCGGTCTTGGGAATCCCCCGCTCGTCCAAGGTGAGGCCCAGCACCGCCGCGCCGTATTTCTTCACGATCGGGAGGATGGCGTCCAGGCTCTCCCTGTCGCCGTTCACCGAATTGACGATCGCCTTGCCGCAGTAGACCCGCAGGGCCTTCTCCAGCACCTCGGGACGGGTGGAGTCCATCTGGAGGGGGGCGTCGGTCACCCCTTGCAGGGCCTTCACCACCTTGACCATCATCTCGGCCTCGTCGATCTCGGGCAGGCCCACGTTCACGTCCAGGATGTCCGCCCCGGCCTGGGTCTGCTCCAGAGCCTGGTCCAGCATATAGTCGATGTCCTCCCGGCGCAGGGCCTCCTGCATCCGCTTCTTGCCTGTGGGGTTGATCCGCTCGCCGATCACCCGCACCCGGTCGATGGGCACCACCTGCACTGGGCTGCACACCGCTGCCGGGACATGGCGGGGGATCTCCCGGATGGTCCTCCCCTCCAGGGCCCTGCACATCTTGGCGATATACTCCGGGGTGGTGCCGCAGCAGCCGCCGTAGCACTTCACCCCCAGCTCGGTGAGCTGGGCCATGGCCTCGGCGAACTGGTCCGCTGTGATATCATACCCCGCCCCGCCCGGGTCGGGCAGGCCGGCGTTGGGCTTCACCGAGATGGGCAGGGTGGTCCAGCGGACCAGCTCCTCCACCAGGGCGGGCATCTCCCGGGGGCCCAGGGAGCAGTTGATGCCGATGGCGTCCGCCCCCATGCCCTCCAGAGTGAGGGCGGCGCAGGCAGGGGAGTGGCCCAGGAAGGTCCGGCCCCGCTCCTCATAGGTGAGGGACACCAGCACAGGCAGATCGCTGTTCTCCTTCACCGCCAGCAGGGCCGCCCGGCACTCCTGGAGGTCGGTCATGGTCTCGATCTTCACCAGATCCACCCCCGACCCGACGGCGCACCGCACCTGCTGGGCGAAGATGTCCACCGCTGTCTCGAAGTCCAGGGTGCCGGTGGGCTCCAAGAGCTGGCCGATGGGCCCCAGGTCCAGGGCCACCAGGGCCCTCCCTCCCGCCGCCTCTTTGGCGATGGCGATGGAGGGAGGGATCACCTCCTCCACCGTCTTCCCGGTGCGCCTCAGTTTCTCCCGGTTGGCGCCGAAGGTGCTGGCGCACAGGACCTGGGTCCCCGCCTCCACATAGGCCCGGTGGATCTCCAGCAGCCAGTCCGGGCGCTCCAGGGCGGCCAGCTCCGGATGCTCCCCCATCCCCAAGCCCTTGGCCTGGAGCATGGTGCCCATACCGCCGTCCAGGATCACAGGGCCGGGGGCCCTCAACAGTTCACGAAATCCCACAATGTCCGCCCGCCTTTCGGTATGGGCAGCTCTCCCGGGCGGGACAGCCCAGGCAGCTGCGTTTTTTCTCTTCGATCTCTCCCTCAGCCACCCCCAGGATGGCGGTCACCGACTTCCGGGGGGTGAGGAGGTGGGTCCTGGTGGCGCACAGCCCCACCCGCCGGGGGGCGTCCAGCAGGTCCAGCAGAGGGCCCTGGACCTCCAGGGGCAGGTCTCCGTAGCCCGGACTGTACCGGAAGGGGAAGGAACAGCCGGGGGACCTCCTCTGGAGCTCCTCCTCGATCCGGTCGCACACCGCTTCCACCGCCGCGCTGGCGCAGCAGTCCAGCATGAGGGCCCGGCCCATGTCCAGCCGCTCGGCCCGGCGGATCAGGGCGTCTGTCTCCGCCCCCAGGGCTGCGCAGAAGAGGACCGCCTGTCCACAGCCGGCCAGATGGGCTCTCAGGTCCTCCCCGGGCAGGAGGAGACCGCTCTCCAGCCGGACGCCTCCCGCCTCAAAGGCGATATCCACCGTCCGACAGCTCCACCGGGGCCGAATCGTCTCCAGCACCTCTCGGGCGCAGTCCTCTGCCTGAGCCCGCAGGGCTCCGTTCGCCTTTTCCGGCGGACATCCCATATACCGCAGGACCTCGTCGATATCCAGTTGGGTGATGGTGATGGGCATGGTCTCTCCTTTCGTCCCGTCCGCAGGCAATAAGGCTCCTTTGGAAAGGAGCTGTCAGCCGCAGGCTGACTGAGGATCGCGTTCAGCGAAGTCGAACATACGAAGTAAACAAGGTTTTTTAAACCTTGTTGATTTCATACATTTCGCCTGCGGCGAAATACGATCCTCCGCCCCAGTGTGCCCACTGGGGCACCTCCTTTCAAAAGGAGGCTTTTTCGCTGCGGCGGGACGGTCCCTGTTACAGCAGCGTGATCCCCGCCGCTTCGGCGGCCTGGATGTTGGCCTCGTCCCACAGGGAGGACTGGACCTCGCCGATATGGGCCTTGCCCAGCAGGAGCATAGACACCCGGCTCTGGCCGATGCCGCCCCCCATGGTCAGGGGGAGCTCACCGCCGAGGAGCATCCTGTGGAAGGGCAGCTCCCGCCGGTCCTCACAGCCGGCCAGCTCCAGCTGACGGGCCAGGCTCTCCTCATCCACCCGGATGCCCATGGAGGACACCTCGAAGGACCGCTCTCCCACGCTGTCCCACACCAGCAGGTCGCCGTTCAGCTCCCAGTCGTCGTAGTCAGGGGCCCTGCCGTCGTGGGGCTCACCGGAGCGCAGCCTGCCGCCGATGCCCATGAGGAAGGTGGTAGGGTGGTCCTTGACGAAGGCGTCTTCCCGCTCCTTGGGAGCCTTGCCGGGGAACAGGTCCTCCAGCTCCTGGGCGGTGATGAAGGCGATATCGGTGGACACCAGAGGCAGGACGTTCAGCTGGGGGAAGACGGTGCGCAGGAAGGACTGGGTCTCGAACAGGGCCTCCACGATGGAGCACACCGTCTTCTTCAAGAAGTCCACGTTCCGCTCCTCCCGGGTGATGATCTTCTCCCAGTCCCACTGGTCCACGTAGGCGGAGTGGAGGGAGTCCAGCTCCTCGTCCCGGCGGATGGCGTTCATATTGGTGTACAGCCCCTCCCCCGGGTGGAACTGGTAGCGCTTCAGCGCGAACCGCTTCCACTTGGCCAGGGAGTGGACCACGGCGGCGTCCCCCTCCACGCCGTTGATGTCGAAGGATACCGCCCGCTCCACGCCGTTCAGGTCATCGTTCAGACCGGAGGCGGCAGAGACGAAAAGGGGGGCGGACACCCGGTGGAGCCGCAGGGCCCCGGCCAGCTTGTCGGCAAAGAGCCGGTTGCCCAGGTCGATGGCCCGCTGGGTCTCATAGATGGACAACAGGGGCCTGTACCCCTGGGGCAGTCTGATCTCTTTCATGGTGAAAACTCCTTTTCTCCTCGGATCTTCCCATTATACTCGCTGGAGACCGGAAAAGCAATAAAAAGCCGCGGAAAAGGAGCATCCCAAATGCAGCGTCTCTGCCTCCTACCCCCCCCGCCCCTGGCGGAGGGGACAGACGATCTTCTCAGTGGGCAGTCACCTGTTTTAGCGGTCAAACAATGAACCAGTACCACTATGTGTACTGCCATCATCTTCTGTATATGTCGAAATAAAGCGAGGTCCACGCTTTGTGCGATCATAAAACCGCATCAATATATCTACAACATCCGCTTTTCTCTCTATCCCTAAGCGAATCGCTAATCTCTGCTGTGCCTCCGGCAGATCAAAGCCGATATCTTTGGCGTTCTCCACGTGTTCCTCAAAAACTTCTTTTGCAAACTCACTGAGGCCGTCCCTGTCTTGGTATTCATCTTCATCTAAATAATCTAGCCAATAGGGGCAATTTACCATGAATCCAAAGAACTCTTTCAGGTCATCCGCTATCCTGCCGCATCCACCTTCACTTCCCCAAAAGCCTATCGAACCGTCTTCCAGCAAAATGTATTCACTTCCGCTGCCTGCTCTGGCAAATGTTTCTCCAGAGATGCTATAGGTCAGATGTCCGTCTTCGTCTTGAGGTGTCTCAGATCCTGGAAGGATCTCCACATCACAAACATCACGCAGCAAGTCCGATAAGTCATGATCTTCACGCAGCATTTTGATAAGATCCATTTGACAGTACCTCCAATACAGATCCCGTTCTGTCGAGCCAATTATAGCATAGGGCTCCTATCGTATCAATGCGTTTTTGCAGAGACCGCCGGAGCCATATCTCAGCAGCGCTTTCCTTCAAAGGCACCGTTGAGATGGCGGGTTGCAAAACCTCTGTCCCTGTGGTATGATAGAGGCCGCTGTGGCTGACACAGCAGATCGATATCAGAAAGGGATCGTTATGAAATACTATTTTGATTCGGAGCTTGTGGGTTGAGCCGGGAGGTTTCGCCCAACTGTTACGCGGCGCCTCCCGAAAGAGAGATCATCTTTTAGGAGGATATCATCCCATGAATCGGGAAAACAAACGGAAAACATTCGAAAAAGGATACTTTAAGACCCACCCCTGCCGCGACAGCTTCACCTGCAGGGTGTGCGGCCGGCTGGTGGTCCCCGAGGCGGCGGGCAGCGCCCACCGCAACCACTGCCCCAACTGCCTGTGCAGCCTCCACGTGGACGAGGAACCGGGCGACAGGGCCGCCGACTGCGGCGGGATCATGGAGCCCATCGGCGTGTGGGTGCGCAGAGGCGGCGAGTGGGCGGTCATCCACCGGTGCCGCCGGTGCGGCAAGCTGAGCTCCAACCGCACCGCCGCCGACGACAACCCCATGAAGCTGATGTCGGTGGCCCTGCGGCCCCTGGCCCAGCCCCCCTTCCCCCTGGAGCGCATCGAAGAGCTCACCGCTCTCATGGGCGGCACAGGGAGCATACTGGAACGATGAGCGCGCCCGCCCGGGTCTCCCCGGGCGGGCGTCTTTCGTCTTGATTCATGCGACGGACCAGCTCCCCCGCACCAGCAGCTTCACGTCGTTGGCGGAGGCGGTGAGGGTCCGGTCGGCGATGGTGGCCATGTACAGATGGTTCTTGGTGAGGGCAGCGCCGCTGTTGATGGTCCCGCCGGTGGACAGATCGATGAGGGCGGGGCTGGTGTTGGCCTGGACGGAAGCGCTCCCCACCCGGAGGAGGACCTCACAGCCCACCCCCAGGGACATGATCTGTCCGTTGGTCATCGACACCAAGGTATAGGAGGCGGACCCGGAGGAGGGCACATCCGTCTGGCCTCCCCCCTGGGCATACTGATCGATCAGGGCCTTGAGGGCCTGCTCCAGCTCCTTCTGCTTGGGGATCATCTTCTCCTCCACCTGCTCCACTACCTGGGGGATCCCGGTCTCATTGAAGTAGCTGAGGGTGATCAGCGGGTCGCTCTGGTCCCCGCCTGTGGCCAGGGCCGCCCCCGTCCCCAGGAGGACAGCGCTGAGGGCCAGGGCGCCCAGGCGGACGGTCCATCTCTTGTCCAATTTTTTCATAAGTGCGTTCTCCTTTATGTAGGTCCCGCCTGGGAGGCGGGACCTTTCGACTATACCATCGTCTCCGGGTGGAGGCCGAAGCTCACGGCGATCGCGGCGTCTACCTGCTTCATGACGCCGTCATCCAGACGGCCCATCTTCTCCCGCAGGCGGCGTTTATCCAGGGTCCGCACCTGCTCCAGCAGGATGACCGACTCTTTGGGCAGGCCGCAGCTGAGGGGGGCCACGGAGATATGGGTGGGCAGCCGGGCCTTCCCGGTCTGCGAGGTGATGGCTGCGGCGATGACGGTGGGGCTGTGCCGGTTTCCGGTGTCGTTCTGCACGATGAGGACCGGGCGCACGCCCCCCTGCTCACTGCCCACCACCGGGCTGAGATCGGCGTAGAAGATGTCGCCTCGTTTCACGCTGTTATCCAAGTACATTCACACTCCGCTGGAAGATAGCACCGCGCCGCTGCCAGCTCGCTGCTGGTCTTATGTAGCGCTGTACTATGATTCTCCCACGGGGCAGCGGGGATCATACCATAAAAACAGGTGTTTTTATGGTATGATATCCCAAACTGGGGAGAGGATCCGGGCCGTCACAGGGCCCTTCCGGCCCCGGCCCGCTCCGGAGCCCGCCGCGCCCTGCGCCCCGGGGGCCTGGGGCCCCCGCGCTCCACATCATCCTATGTGGGGACGAGCCGGACGGTCACGGCGGCGGACAGGCGGCCAGAGGGCCTGTCCCAGGGCTTTTCTCCAAAGATCAGCCGATCCTGGTCCCGTTCTCCCGGTATACCCGGGGGACCCGGGCCGTGACCCGGCAGACCAATTCATCGGTGATGGTCCCTGCCAGTTCCGCGATCCGGTTCAGGTCGCCGTCGTAGACCACCGCCGCGTCCCCCACCTTGGTCTGGGGCACAGCGGTAACGTCGGCCATGCACATGTCCATGCAGATCCGGCCCAGGATGGGACAGGGGATCCCGTGGAGCTTCACCTCCAGCTTGTTGGACAGGGATCGGGGCAGGCCATCGGCATAGCCGATGGAGAGCACCGCCACCCGGGACTCCTTTTTCAGTGTGGCGGTGCAGCCGTAGCCCAGCTTGGTGCCGATCGGCATGGTCCGCACCGAGGTGACCCGGGCCTTCAGGGCCATCACAGGCCGCAGGCTGGGCTCCCCCCGGATCTCGCTGGCCGGGTCGGGGTAGTGGCCGTACATGGCGATCCCTGGCCGGACCATGTCCATATGGGTCCAGGGGTAGTTGAGCACGGCGGCGCTGGAGGCGCAGTGGTAGTGCTTCAGGTGGATCCCCGCCTCCTCCAGGACAGCCCTGGCCTCCCGCAGACGGCGGCCCTGGAGCTCGGTGTAGTCCACGTCCTCGTCGGCGGCGGCGAAGTGAGTGAACAGCCCCTCCGCCCGCAGGCCGGGCAGGGCGCACAGGGCCCGGACCTGCTCTACCGTCCCGGCCTGACTGCCCTCCCGCCAGATGAAGCCCAGCCGGCCCATGCCGGTATCCAGCTTGATGTGGATGGCCAGCTCTTTCCCAGCGGCCACAGCGGCGGCGGACAGGGCCCGGCCGATCTCCAGGTCTCCCACCGTCTGGGTGACGTCGTAGGCCAGCAGATCCTCCGCCTGCTCCACCGGGGTCTGGCCCAGACAGAGGATGGGGATCGTGATCCCCGCCTCCCGCAGCTCCACGGCCTCCGCCAGACAGGCCACCGCCAGCATGTCCGCCCCCAGCTCCTGGAGCTTCCGGCCGATGGCCGGAGCGCCGTGGCCGTAGGCGTTGGCCTTCACCATCCCCAGCAGCGCCACGGGAGCTTCGGGCGCACTGCTGGCCTGGATCCAATCCCGCAGCGCGTGGTAGTTGTGGGCCAGCGCGTCCAGATCTATCTCCGCCCAGGCCCGGGATTCTCTCTTGTCGATCATATGTACGCCCTTCTTTCTCTAAACTGGAAGGCCTGCCTCAAGCAGGCCCCGCAGGTCCTCCTATGTCTCCCGTCAGCCGCCGACGGTGAAGCTGTCCACCTCACACCGGACCGCGCAGGCTCCGTCCACCGATATCTCCCCTCGGACCAAAACGTGGGCGGCTGCATCGAACCACAGGGAGATCTCGGTGCCCTCTCCCGGCGTGCCCTCCGGGTCCCCGCAGTCCACCCGGAGGAGCGCCCCGTCCTCCTCCAGGCCGCAGGCGGTGATATAGCCCGACCGGACCGCCTCCAGCAGGGCCGGGACGGCAGAGACGGGGGTGAGGCCGTCCGGGTCCAGGGGCCCGGTCTCCACCGACAGGCCGTCGAACTCCAGGACGCTGTCCTCCCCGGAGATCCGGGCGGTGAGCCCGGCCACCGTTTCAGGGGCGGACAGGACCAGGAGGGTCTCCTCCCCCGTCACCGCCACAGCCATCTCATACTCATACACCCGCTGGCCATAGTCGGCGGTGACAGACACCTGGGCGGTGCAGCGGTCTATCCCCAGATGCTCCCCCCGGATGGTCAGAGCCAGCTCCTCTGCCTCGTTCCCCCCCGCTTTGCCGCAGCCGGCCAGGAGGAGGGTCGTCATTAGTACGCAAACCAGACATTTGCGCACGGTATTACCTCCAAGATCGAGATCCGTCGTGTATGCAGGGGCGGATATCATCCGCCCGTCGTTCCGATGCAGCGTTTTTCGGGCGGATAATATCCGCCCCTACGGTTCCGCATAACGCGGCGCGCCGGGGTCGTCCCGCCCTACGATTCCTCTGTCCGTTCCCGCAGCACCTGGGACAGCGCCTCGATGAGGTCGGAGGGCAGCATGGCGTACTCCCCCAAGTTTCGGGCGCACAGGTCCCCCGCCAGGCCGTGGAAGCAGACGGCGGCCGCCGCCAGCTCAGCGGTGTTGTCCCGCTCCCCCCGCAGATGCTTCTGGCCCAGAAGGGCGGCGGTCATCCCGGCCAGCACATCCCCCGAGCCCCCCTTGGCCATGCCAGGGTTGCCGGTGTCGTTGATCCAGGCGGAGCCGTCGGGGGCGGCGGTGACGGTGCCCGCCCCCTTGAGGACCAGGACACAGCCGTGGGCCTGAGCGAACTCTCTGGCGGCGGACAGCCGGTCCTTGATGGGCAGGGCACACCCTGTCAGCCTGGAAAATTCCCCCTCGTGAGGGGTGAGGACGGTGGGAGCCCCCCGCCTGTCCAGTACATCTATATGCCCCGCCAGGGCATTTATGCCATCGGCATCCAGGACGATGGGGATGGAGAGACCGGCCAGCAGGGACAGCACCAACTGTTCCGTCTCGGCCGCCCGGCCCAGGCCGGGCCCGATCAGGGCTACATCACAGCTCCTGGCTTTCTCCAGGATGGCGCTGTAGTCCTCCGGCAGGGGAAAGGGCATGGCTTCGTCGCACTTGGCGGCGATGATGGGGTAGATATCCCGGGGCACCCCTAAATACACCAGCCCCGCTCCGGTGCGCAGAGCGGCCCGTGCCGCCAGGACGGGCGCGCCGGTATAGCCCTTGGAGCCGGCTAGGATGAAGACCTTTCCAAAATCCCCCTTGTGGGCGGTGCGGGGACGGCGGGGGAGCACCGGACCGGCCTCGTTCACGACCTCCAGCCGGGGCAGCGCCCGGAACATCTGATGCTCCAGATCGCGGGGGATGCCGATGTCCACGACCCGGACCTCCCCGGCCTGGGCGCCCCCCTCCCCTAAGTACAGTCCCGGCTTGGGGCGGGTGAAGGTGACGGTGATCTTGGCCTGGACGGCCTCCCCCAGGATCTTCCCGGTGTCGGTGTCCACCCCGGAGGGGACATCGCAGGCCACCACTGGGCAGGACTGGCCGTTCATCAGGCGGATAGCGGTCAGGAAGGGCCCCGTCACCGGCCGGGCAAGGCCGATGCCGAACAAGCAATCCACCATGCAGTCGCAGGTGGACAGCCAGGTGGTGATCTTCTGCTGTTCAAAGGTGAGGGAGCCCTCCAGGGCTTCCTGGCTGGTCATGTCAATGGAGAAGTCCTCCAGACAGCCTCCGGCGGCGATCAGCTTGTCCTCCATAGCTTTCTCGTCTGGGGTCATTTTGGCCCGGTCGCCCACAAAGAAGGCCCGGACCTGACAGTTTCCCATCCCCATCAGCAGACGGGCGGCGGCCACGCCGTCCCCGCCGTTGTTGCCCGGGCCGCAGAACACCGCGATCCGGAGGGTGGGGTCGGTGTTTTTTCCCTCAATGATCTCCCGCAGCTCCTCCACCTGCCGCTCCTCCTCGCCGGTGGGGGGCAGGTCGTCCTTTTTACGCAGGACTATCATGGTACTGAAACCGCGGCCGATGACCTGGAAATCATCCTCCTCCGGATGGAGCACCGCCCAGACCGCGTCCGCCACGGCTTGGGCGGCGTGTTCCATCAGCTCCAGGGAGGGGACTCCCCGCTCCTCAATGGCCCGGCGGTCAAGCTCCTTCATTTGTGCGGCGGTGGCTAAGGGCAGCATAAAGATCCCTCCTTTTATCCCCCAGGCATATGGCGGTAACGGCCCAGGCCCAGGGCGTCAAATTCGTCCTCTCCGGGCCGGCGCCAGACCCCAATGGTCTCCAATAGACGGTCGATGGTCCCCGCCCCCTCCAGCGGGCCCAGAGCCACCTGTCCCCGCTCCAGCAGGATCCCGGCCTGGGTGCCATAGCCCCCGGCATAGTCGGTCTCGATATAGACCAGGGGGCCAGGGCGGGCGGCCTCCTCCAGGGCTCGGCGGATGGCGGAGGTAAACAGCACCAAGGGCGAGGCTTCCTCCCGGTCGGGCCCGTCAAAGAGCTCGGTGATACCGTCAAAGAGGGCATCGGTGAGAAAGACCATGCCGCAGTCCTGGGGCAGGTCTATGATCTCCGCCTGCGCCCAGCAGTCCGCGAAGACCTGGATAGCTTCCCGCTTGCCGATGATGGCCTGGATCTGGTGGCCCATAGGGCGCTCCTTTCCAAAACAACGCAAAACGAACATGATGCAGGGCAAGGGCTGCCCGCCCCTGCATCACTTCAAAAACCCGTTGACGATCTGCTCCTCGGCCTCCTTTTCAGTGAGGCCCAGGGTCATCAGCTTGGTGAGCTGCTCACCGGCGATCTTGCCGATGGCCGCCTCGTGGACCAGCTGGGCGTCCAGGCAGTTGGCGGTGACCTCTGGGATGGCGGACACCACCCCCTCGTCCATGATGATGGCGTCGCACTCGGAATGGCCATAACAGGCGGCGTTGCCGTTGATCCGGGCCAGGAAGATCTGCTTGGACTGGTCCCGGGCCACCGAGCGGGAGATCACATTGGTGTGACAGCCCTCGCCGTCCAGATCCACAGTGAAGTCGGACTTGGCCAGCTGCCTGCCGTGGGTCATCACCTTCTCCTTGATGATCAGGGTGGCGCGGGGACCCAGTCTGGCGGTGGTGGTGCGGATGGTGGAGTCCACCCCCTTGATCTGGGTGGTCTCCATCTCCATGTAGCCCCCCTCGTCCAGCTCCACGACCGTGGTGGGGTTCATGATGTTCTCGCCGGAGCCGTCCCCCTCGGCGTAGTGCTTCTCCACATAGCGCACCCGGGCGTTTTTCCCCACGTGGAAGGTGTGGATGCCCGAGTGCTCCGAGGCCTGCACCCCGCAGTTGTGGATGCCGCAGCCGGCGATGATGGTCACGTCGCTGTCCTCGCCGATGAAGAAGTCGTTGTACACCATGTCCTTCAGGCCGCTCATGCTCAGCACCACCGGGATGTGGACCGACTCGTTCTTCGTACCCGGCTTGATGATGATGTCGATGCCGTCCTTGTCCGTCTTGGTGACGATATCGATGTTGGCGGTGGTGTTCCGGCCCGCCTTCTGGCCGTTGGCCCGGATGTTGTAGGCCCCCTCCGGGACCTCGTGGAGCCCGGCCACCTGCTCTAATAAGCTCTTTTGGATCGCGTCCATATCATGTTCCTCCTTGGGAATCTGTCTGTAGGGGGCGGATATGATCCGCCCGTTTCAAGATCGGTCGTGTTATGGCGGGCGGATGATATCCGCCCCTGCATGGATCACCGCACCTTATCCGCCAGCGCGCCGCACACGCCGGGGACGCCCCCCAGCAGGGTGGGCAGGATGTCCTTCCGGGGACCGTCGTTGACCACCTGGCCATCCGCCAAGACCACGATCCGGTCGGCGATGTTCAAGATCCGTTCCTGGTGGGAGATGATGAGGATCGAGCCGTTGATCTTCTCATGGAGGTGCTCGAAGACCTGGATCAGGTTGGAGAAGGACCACAGGTCGATGCCCGCCTCCGGCTCGTCGAAGACGGACAGGGCGGTGGAGCGCGCCATGATGGTGGCGATCTCGATCCGCTTCAGCTCGCCCCCGGACAGGGAGGCGTCCACCTCCCGGTCGATATAGTCCTTGGCGCACAGCCCCACCTCAGACAGGTAGTCGCAGGCCTCGGGCACGCCGATGTCCTTGCCGCTGGCCAGGGTGATCAGATCCTTCACCGTCAGCCCCTTGAAGCGCACCGGCTGCTGGAAGGCGAAGCTGATCCCCTTCCGGGCCCGTTCGGTGACCGACAGGTCTGTGATGTCCTCCCCGTTGAAGAGGATCCGGCCCTGGGTGGGCGTCAGGATCCCGGCGATCACCTTGGCCAGGGTGGACTTGCCGCCCCCGTTGGGGCCGGTGATGGCCACGAACCGCTCATCGATCCTCAGGTCGATATCCTGCAGGATGCCCTTGTCGTCGCCATCCTGCTCTACATTGTAGCTGATGTGCTGTAATTCCAGCATAGAATTTCCTCCGTCGTACAGGCTCTCGCCTAACAGTGTGCCCCATCCCCGCCCTTCACAGACAGAAAGGGGCGCTCCGGCCTTCGGAGCGCCCCCATTCTACCACGATACGACTGGTTTGTCTATCTTAATTCTCCCTGGGTCTTTCCCCCGATCTGACAAAAACGAGGGCCTGAGCGGTCTGTGACCGCTCAGGCCCTCGTACAGGTCCGTTTGGACCGGGACATCTGGTCGGAACGGAGGAGCTTACTTCAGCTCCACCTTGCCGCCGGCCTCTTCCAGCTTCTTCTTCAGCTCCTCGGCCTCGTCCTTGGACACAGCCTCCTTCAGGGTCTTGGGAGCGCCCTCGACAGCGGCCTTAGCCTCAGCCAGGCCCAGACCGGTGATCTCGCGGACAGCCTTGATGACCTTGATCTTGGCGGCGGCGTCGAAGCCGGCCAGGACCACATCGAACTCGGTCTTCTCCACAGCGGCCTCAGCAGCGGCGCCGCCGGCGGCGGGAGCGGCCATAGCGGCGGCGGACACGCCGAACTCCTCCTCCAGAGCCTTCACCAGCTCGGACAGCTCCAGGACGGTAAGGGCCTTGACTTCCTCGATCAGAGCATTGATCTTCTCACTAGCCATGATAAATAGACCTCCTAATTGTGTATTTTGGATTTGATATCTCCCGTTATGGGAGCGGATCTGCCGCTCACTCGGCGGCGGGGGCCTCCTCAGCGGGGGCAGCGGCCTCTTCGGCAGGGGCGGGCTCGCCGCCCTTCTCGGCGATGGCCTTCAGCACGATGGCCAGGCTGGTGATCGGGGCCAGCATCATGCCCAGGGCCTGAGCCTGGAGCACGTCCTTGGAGGGCAGCTCGGCCAGAGCCATGATCTCCTCCAGGGAGAGCACCTTGCCATCCATGAAACCGCCCTTGATGCTGAACTTCCCCTCACCCAGCTGCTTGGCGTATTTGTTCACCACCCGCATGGGGGCGATGGGGTCGCCGGCGCTGGTGGCCAGGGACGTGGTCCCGTTGAGCACCTCGTCCAGCTCCTTCAGACCGGCGCCGTCCAGAGCGAAGCGGACCAGAGTGTTCTTCACCACGGAGTACTGCACGTCGCTCTGACGCAGCTCGGCGCGCAGCGCGGTGTCCTCAGCCACGGTGATGCCCTTATAATCCACCAGCACGCCGCTGGCGGCGCCCTTCAGCTGCTCCTCCAGAGCGGCCACGACGGCCTTCTTCTCAGAAAGGACCTTTGCATTAGGCATTTTTAGTCTCACCTCCAGAATTTCTTGGTGCGAAACAAATGACCTTCTGTCAAAAAGACAGAAGGACAGTACGATCAAAAGCATATCCCTTTGAAAGCACTCTCGGCAGGAATTATGCCCGAAGGCCCCTGCTGTCTTTGAACGCAGAGAGGATTATATCCCAGTGACAGCAAATTGTCAAGCAGTTTTTTGCGGGATCGGCGCAAAAAATGGCTGTCTAAAAACTTCTTGACAAATCGAAAAAAGCGTGCTAAAATCAAGAGCGTTGTTTCGATCGTCCCTATCCGGAGAGATGTCCGAGTGGTTTAAGGAGCTGGTCTTGAAAACCAGTGACTCGCAAGAGCCGTGGGTTCGAATCCCACTCTCTCCGCCACTTTTTTCTCTCAGCGGGCCATATCAGCAGCTCTTGCTTACAGCCATGCAGAAGTACCCAAGTGGCTATAAGGGGCTCCCCTGCTAAGGGAGTAGGCGGGTAAAACCGTGCGGGGGTTCGAATCCCCCCTTCTGCGCCAGATCGCCGCGAACGTCATATCGTTCGCGGCGATCTTTTTGTTCTTTCCCGGTCTGCCCGATCCTTTGCCGGCGCCCCTCCAGGCAGGGCTTCAAAAGCCCTCGGGCCGTTCCCGGAGGATAGCGGCGATATCCCTCGCGGCGGCCCTCAGATCCAGCCGCAGGCCCTGGAACATGCCCATCCCCGCCAGGTTGAGGAAGATCAGCAGGATCACCGGGCCGAAGACCATGCCCAGCACCCCGCCCAGCTCCATGCCCACATAGATGGACACCAGGGACAGGATGGGGGACAGCCCGGTCTGGTCCCCCACGAATTTGGGCTCCATCACCCGGCGGAACAGGGCCACGACCCCCCAGATGGCCATCAGCTCCACGGCGGTGGACAGGTCCCGGAGGAACAGGGCGCCGAAGGCCCAGGGCACCATGACGGTCCCCGCTCCGATGATGGGGATGAAGTCCAGCACCGCCAGCCCCAGGGCCAGCAGCAGCCCATAGGGCTGTCCGGTGAGGAGGAACCCGGCCAGCAGGATGAAGAAGACCCCCACAGACAGGAGCAGCTCCGCCTTCACATAGCCGCCGAAGGCTCCCAGGGCGGTGGTCTTCACCTGGCCCAGGAAGCGCAGCAGGGATCCGTCCAGGTGCTGAGCGGTCCGGCTGCGCAGATAGGGGTAGTCCGCCGTCAGCAGGAAGGTGGCCATGACGAAGATCACCACCGCCATCAAAAAGGCGGGCAGGCCCATAGCCCGCTCCCCGGCCTCCATCCCCAGATCCTTCAGGGCGGCAGGCACCGCCTCGGCCAGCCACTGGAACAGGCTGTCCCCCACATCCTCCGCCAGCTGGGTGATCTGGGGGGGCAGCAGAGCGGCAGACCGGGCGAAGAGCGCCTCCCCCTGGTCCAGGGCGGACTGCAGGCCGTCCAGCAGGCCGCTCCAGTCCTGTACCAGAGAGACCAGCTGTCCGGCGGCGGCGTAGACCAGCAGGGCCAGTCCCCCGCCGATCAGCCCGAAGAGGAGGGACAGGAGGAGCAGGGACAGCACGTGCCGGTCCCAGCCCAGAGCCCGCTGCAGCCGCCGGACCAGGGGATCCAGGAGGGCGGCGGCGGCCAGGGCGAAGAGGAAGGGGGCGAAGAGGGCCAGGATCTGCCGGCCGGACCGGGCCCCCAGCCACACCGCCAGAGCAGTCAGCCCCAGGCGGATCCCCAGCCGCAGCCAGAGCCGCCCCCTCTGGGGCCAGGTGAGCTGTCTGTATCCCATGGAGCGCTCCTCCTTCGTAACAGGGGGCGGACAGGCTCCGCCCGATCGTATCGCCGCAGGGGGCCGCCGGAGCGGCTCCCGCTGGAGACCAGATCGCCGGCGCAGCAGCGCGTGCAGCGTGCCCGCAGCCCATCGGCCGGACCAGCGCAGGCGCGCTCTTTCCCCCGCTCTGACGATCCAAGATACAGCATACCACAGGACAGAGGGGAGATCTGTAAAATAACAGGGCCCAGCCGCGAAAAAGCGGCCGGGCCCTGGGATCCTCATGTGCGGTATACCACACCGATCAGGTTTGGACCGGCGTTGATGGCGACCACGCCGCCGATGGGGTAGATCATAGCGGGCTCCTCCCCCAGCTCCTGGAGGCAGGCGTCCAGCAGCTTATCCGTCTGCTCCTGGTTGTTGCCCCGGACCACCAGATAGGGGGTGCCGGGCTGACGCTCCCGCCGGCACATCTCCGCCAGCTTAGCCACCACGGTCCTCTCCCCCCTGACCTTCTCCAGGATCTTGGATTCCCCGTCGAGGAAGGTCATGATGGGCTTCAGCCCCAGGGCCTCCCCCACGAAGGCGGCGGCGGCGGAGATCCGCCCCGACTTCTTGGCGAACCGCAGATCCAGCGGGGCGAAGATCACCCGGACGTGGTCCACCCAGTCCTGGATATAGTCCACGATCTCCTGGGCGGCGGCCCCTTGGGCGGCCATCCGGGCCCCCTGGACCACGGCCCAGCCGTAGGTCATGGTGTAGTCTAGGGAATCGATGATGTGGATGCGGAAGGTGTCCCGGGCCTCCGGGTGGTCCTGATAGAACTCCTCCCGGGCCTGGAAGGCATTGGCACAGGTGGCAGAGCCCTTGGAGTTGATGGAGGTGTGGATCAGGTCGGCGCAGCCCTCCGCATAGGCCGCCTCGAAGACCTCCGTGAAGACATAGGGATTGAGCTGTGCATGGGTAGGGATCTTAGGGGCGGCCAGGAGCATGTCGTAGAACTGGTCCGGCGTGAAGTCGAAGCCGTCTTCATACTCCTTATCTCCGCTGGCGATGGGGAAGGGGAGCACCAGGATCCCCAGCTCCTCCCGCAGGGGGGCGGGGATATCTGAGGCGGAGTCGGTGGTGAATCTGATTCCAGCCATAGGGTCAGCCTCCTTACTCGTGATCGGGCCCGGGCCCGCTGTCTTGCAGGGGCCATTATCTCAAAAATGGATGGGTTTGTCAATTTAAAAATGCGTCAGGAGGGCTGTCCGCCCCGTTTCTCCAGCTTTCGCCGGGAGCCGTCTGGATACTGGATATAGGTATCATCCAGCTGAGCGGTGAGACTGGCCTTGACCGCCGCCACATACTCCCGCCGCAGGGCGTCCCGCTCGGCGGTCTCCTCGGGGGTCAGCCCCGCCGGGCCCTTGGCCTTCCTGGCCAGCTCATTGATGCGGTCGATCTTCTTTTGGTCCATGATGTCGTCTCCTTCCACGGCGCGTCAGGGCCCCTCCGGCGATGGGCGCGGGCTTTAGATATACCTCTCGATCACCAGCATGGTCCGGCCCTTTTTGGACTGGCCCGATACCTCTTTGACTACACACTTGCCCAGCCCCCGGCAGGCGATCACGTCCCCCTCCGCCACCTGACGGTCCGCCTTCAGGCACTCCCGATGGCCGAGAGAGACCCGGCCGGCGGCGATGAGGGCGGCGGCCTTCCCCCGGGACAGGGAGAAGCCAGCGGCGGTGACGGCGTCCAGCCGGAGGGCGGCCACCGTGTCCCGGATGGTCTTCACCTGGGCGGGCGCGGGGGCGAGCTGGTCCAGGGGGATCTCAGACAGGGACAGCCGCCATCGCCCGGCGCTCTCCCACTGGGAGAGGAAGATGGGCAGGCTCTCCCGCAGGACCACCGCCTGACATGCCCCCGGCCGGGGGAGGAGGATGTCCCCCAGCACCTCCCTGCCCAGCCCAAGGCCCATGACGGAGCCCAGGATGTCCCGGTGGCTCAGGGCAGCATTGGCGGGGAAGACAGCCTGGAGGGCCGCCAGCGGGCCCTCCGGATCGGAGCGGACGTCCTCCGCCTCCAGCCAGTCAGGGAGGAAGAGGCAGACGTTCCGCTCGCTGTCCGGATAGCCGCCCCAGAACAGGTGCCGGGGCCTGCCCCAGGCGTTGAGCAGATCCGTCACTGCCGCCTGCTCCCCCGGAGAGAGGAATGGAGTATGGGCGGGGACGCCCCGGCTCTGGACCTGGTCCAGCTTGTCCAGCGTCCGGCCCAGCAGGATCCGCTCCTCCCCGTTCCGGGCACAGCGGTCCAGCAGCTCTTTCTTGTTCACAGAGGTCCCCCCTCGTCCATATCTGGATAGGACACAAAAAGGCCGGGCGAACTGCTGACAGATCTTTCGCGATTCGCCCGACATTTTTTACCGATATGTGTGATCGAAGAGATCCGTGCTGGGCATTTGCGGTCCTGGTCCTCACGTTCTCCCATCTCAGCACGACACCCCCGGATATATATATCCGGGGCGAGCCGTGTCTATTCTGCCTATATCTAGATTTTAGCACATCTGCGGAGGCTTTTCAAGAGGAAAAGAGGGACGAGCTCCGGCGGGGGACACGAACGGATCCTCCCGGCGGAGGTCCTGCGGCCCCATCTGACCATTGACGCCGGCATATTTTGGGCTATAATGGATAGGTGAGATGTCAGGACAGAGGGGGGATCCGCATGGGGAAGAAGAGGCGCAGGCTGTCCTCCTCCCAGATCATCATCCTGGGCTTCGCGGCGGCGATCCTGGCGGGGAGCCTGGCACTGATGCTGCCCTTCGCCACCCAGGACGGTTCGGGCGCCGGCTTCGCCGACGCCCTGTTCACCGCCACCTCCGCCGTCTGCGTCACGGGACTGATCGTTCAGGACACCGCCACCTACTGGAGCGGTTTTGGGCAGATGGTCCTCCTGCTCCTGATCCAGGTGGGAGGGATGGGGGTGGTCACCTTCACGGTGGTGATCGGATCCGCCGCCGGACAGAAGATCTCTCTCAAACAGCGCAGCACCATGCAGGAGGCGATCGCCGCCCCAAAGATCGGCGGGATCGTCAAGCTGACCGGACGGATCATCGCCATGACGGCCCTTTTCGAGGGCCTGGGCGCCCTCCTTCTGGCCCTGCCCTTCTGCCGGGAGCTGGGCCTGCCCCAGGGGCTGTGGTACGGGATCTTCCACTCGGTCTCCGCCTTCTGCAACGCCGGCTTCGACCTGATGGGGACCAGGGCCCCCTTCTCCTCCCTCACCGCCTACGCCGCCAGTCCGGCAGTGGTCCTGCCTGTCATGGCGCTGATCGTCATCGGGGGGATCGGCTTCATGACCTGGATGGACCTGCGGGACAACGGCCTCCGCGTCCGGCGCTGGAGGATGCAGAGCAAGGTGGTGCTGGTCACCTCCGGCCTGCTCCTCCTCCTGCCCGCGGTGTACTTCTTTTTCTTCGAGTTCGCCGCCCTCCCAGCAGGAGAGCGGCTGTGGGGCTCCCTCTTCCAGTCGGTCACCGCCCGGACCGCGGGCTTCAACACCCTGGACCTGAACGGGATGAGCGAGGGCGGCCTGGCCATCATGATCGTCCTCATGCTCACCGGCGGCGCGCCTGGGTCTACGGCTGGTGGGATGAAGGTGACCACCCTGGCCGTCATGATCTCCACCGCTCTGGCGATCTTCCGCCGCCGGGAGGAGACCCACTTCTTCGGCCGCAGGGTGGAGGAGGAGACGGTGCGCAGCGCTATGGCCATCCTGACCCTGTATCTGTTCCTGTTCTTCACCGGGGGGCTGCTGATCAGCCGGCTGGAGGGCCTGCCCCTGCTCACCTGCCTGTTCGAGAGCGCCTCGGCGGTGGGGACGGTGGGGATCACCCTGGGCATCACCCCCCAGCTGGGACTGCTGTCCCGGGGGATCTTGATCGTGCTGATGTATTCCGGCCGGGTGGGGGCGCTGACCCTGATCTTCGCCGCCCTGTCCGGCGACAGCCGGGGGAACGCCTCCCGCCTCCCCCGGGAGAGACTGATGGTGGGCTGAGATGAGGAGGATCTTATGAGAACGGTACTTTTGATCGGGCTGGGCCGGTTCGGCCGGCATGTGGCCCAAAAGCTCAGCGACCTGGGCCACCAGGTGATGGCGGTGGACAGCGACGAGGAGCGGGTGGACGCCATCCTCCCCATCGTCACCAACGCCCAGATCGGCGACAGTACAGACCGGGGGTTCCTGTCTTCCCTGGGGGTGCGGGACTTCGACGTGTGCATCGTGGCCATCGGCGACGACTTCCAGAACTCCCTGGAGACCACCGACCTGCTGAAGGAGCTGGGGGCGCGGAAGGTGATCGCCCGGGCCTCCCGCGGCGTGCAGGAGAAGTTCCTGCGCCGCTGCGGCGCGGACGAGGTGGTCTATCCGGAGAAGCAGCTGGCCGTGTGGACCGCGATCCGCTGTACCTCCGAACACATCCTGGACTACATCGAGCTGGACCAGGACCACTCGATCTTCGAGCTGTCTGTCCCGGAGCGCTGGGCGGGGCGGAGCATCCTCCAGCTGGACCTGCGGAAAAAGTATGGGATCAACGTCCTGGGGATCCGCAGGGCCGGGAAGCTGGATATGGGGGTGGGGCCGGACACCGTTTTGGACCGGGAGGGCTCCGTCCTGGTCCTGGGCCGACAGGAGATGATACGAAAATTCGTGTAGATCCAACGATATGCCGGGGCCCGGACAGCAGCCGCTGTCCGGGCCCTTTCCCGTCTCATCCCTCCGGCCGGCCGTGGTCCTCCGCCGTGGCCTCGGGAACATCCTCATAGTCCCACTGGTGGTCGGTCTGGGCCATCCAGTCGCTGGTGACGTTGAAATAGGAGAAGAGCTTGGAGGTATCGAAGCCCTCCGGCACCCTGTCCGCCCCGCCGATCAGGTCCCAGGTGGGGTCGGCGCAGTACCACTCTCCGTCCAGCTCCACCATGTTCCAGGCGTGGTCCTCCCGGCTCTGGAACGCCGCCCCGGTGACGGTGATGCACTCGATCTCCGCCATATCCATGAACAGCCGGAAGGTCTCGGCGAAGCCCAGACAGACCCCCTTGCCGTCCACCAGGGGGCCGTAGGGCTCATAGGCCGTCCGGGGCGCGCCCTTTTTCTCATGATGGGAGTAGTCATAGACCACGTGGGTGGTGAGCCAGGTATACAGGGCCAGCTCCTTATCGTAGTCGCTCATCTCCGGGGTGACGCACTCCTCAAAGACTCGCTCCGCCGCATCCAGGACCGCCCTGTCATCCTTAGACAGAGCGCTGTCATCCCCGCTCTCCCAGGCGGCCAGGATGGCGGAATCGTCGAAGAGGGCCATGTCGTCCTTGCCGGGACACACGTAGGTCAGCCGGCCGTCTTGGCTCCGCTCCTCCGAGCCGGAGGGGAGCACGGCAGGGGCCCACACGGCGCTGGCCCCCTCGTCGAAGCAGGTCTCAAAGGCGGACTTGGCCGCATCCGGGTCCTCACAGACGATCAGAGCCACACAATTCCGCTCAGTGAGGATCAGGGCATCGTCCAGCAGCGCCGCCTGGTCGGGAAAGTAGCCGGTGAAGGAGCCCCTCCGGTCCAGCAGATACTGCTGCAGGACTTCCGCCGTGGGGCCCACGTCCCACTCATCCAGGAAGAGCACCGCCAGCTCGAAGGCCCGGGCCCCATCCATGCGGACCACCGCCCCGTCGGCCCAGCACAGGTCCTCCAGATCATAGAAGTCGGCCAGATAGGCGCCGACATCCAGCGGTTCCAGATACCAGACAAGGGCATCCGCCTCCCCATCCTCCTCTAAGGAGGAGAGCATCGCTCGAACGATGGTCTCAGCGTCCTGACTGGGGAGCCCGGTGTCCTGACTGGCGCTCTCGTCCTCTTTGGTCCCTCTCCCGCAGCCGGGCAGCAGCAGGACCAGCGCCAGCAGAAGAGATAAGCATCGTTTCATTCGGTATCGCCTCCCTAATATCAAAGACAGTATAGCATAGGATCCTGATAAAAAACGGAAAAGATCCTTAAGTTTTTCTGAATATCGGGCCGGCCAGTCAGGGCGGCCGCATTGACAACCAGGATGGGACATAGTAGAATGGGGCAGTGAACGAGATAAAGGAAGTGGATCATGATGAGATGTCCGATCTGTACCCAGGAACTGGATCCCAACGCAAGATTCTGCGGCAGGTGCGGAAAGAAGATCCCCCGCTGTCCTGTCTGCGGCACGGTGCTCTATGAACGCAGCCGCTTTTGCGCCAACGACGGCGCCCCTCTGCCCGAAGAGCTGTTCGCCGACCTGCCCCCCGCAGGAGGAGGGGCCCCGGACAGGGCCGCTCCGCCGCCGGAGCGCCCCGCCCCCCGCCCCAGCCCGGAGCCGCCCCAGAGGGGCGGGAAGCGTGGGACGGGCACGGTGGCGCTGATCGTCCTGCTGCTCCTGCTGGCCGCCGCAGCGGCCGGGGGGATCTGGTATGTGGTCCAAAACGGCCTGCCCTCCTTCGAGGGCGGGGCGGACGCCTCCTCCTCCGAAGACAGGGACCAGAAGGACCGGGACGACCGTGACCGCCCCGGAGACGAGAGCGAGGAGGAGGACGAGGAGGAGCGCGAGATCCAGAAGGCCCTGGCTCAGGCGGGCGTCTTCGCCAGCGTCAGGGAGTACGACAACGCGCTGGCCGTCATCCGGGAGGCCCTGGAGGACCATCCCCGTTCCAGGGAGCTGAAGGACGCCCTGGAGGACCATGAGGAGGGATATGCCTCCACGCTGTTATCCGACGTGGACTGGATGGTCGAGGAGGGCCACCTGGAGGAGGCGAAGGTCCTGCTGGACCATGGCCTGACCGCCCTCCCGGGCCGTTCCGATCTCCAGGACAAGCTCCGCCAGGTGGAGGACCTCATCGCCCAGGGCAGCAGCCCGACCCCCGTGTCTATGGACGCAGTGACCGCCATCACCGCCTCCTCCTTCCTCCGCGAGCCCGGGCTGGACCTGTACCACACCCCGGACCGCACAGTGGACGGCGATCTGCGCACCGCCTGGGTGGAGGGGATCGATGGGCCCGGCATAGGAGAATCCATCACCTTCGTCTTCGACAGGGCCTATCTCATCTCCGGGATCCGGATCAACGCCGGCTATCAGAAGTCGGAGGAGCTGTATCAGATGAACGACCGCCCCGCCTCCTTCACCCTGACCTTCTCCGACGGCGTCCAGCAGACCATGCTCCTTCAGGACGTGGATGCCCTGCAGGATATCCCCCTCGACTTCCCGGTGGAGACAGACCGCGTCGAACTGACCATCACGTCCCTCTACCCTGGGACCACGTATCAGGACGCTGTGATCTCTGAGATCCTTTTCTACTGACCCCGACCCTCTCGTATCTCCCCGCCCTCTGGGCGGGGAGATACCGGTATGTGCCCTCATCAAGAGACTGCCGGCCGGTCCTGGAGCATCAGGACCGGCCGGCAGTTTTCCTGTTACAGCCGCTGGATATCGGCGATCAGCGCGTCCACATCCTGGTCGGTGGTGGACCAGCTGGTGCAGAAGCGGACGGCGGTGTGGGCCTGGTCCACCTTCTCCCACACCTCAAAGGAGTACTTGTGCCTCAAAACCGCCACGGCCCCGTTGGGCAGGATGGGGAACTGCTGGTTGGTGGGGGAGGCGACGAAGAGGGGCCAGCCCTTCGCCTCAAAAGCCGCCCGCAGGCGCAGGGCCTGGGCCACCTCCCTCTTGCCGATCTCCAGGAAGAGCCCGTCGGTCAAAAACGCCTCGAACTGGGCCCCCAGCAGCCGCCCCTTGGCCAGCATCCCGCCGTGCTGCTTGATCAGGTAGCGGAAGTCGTGGTCGATGTTGGGATCTGGGATGACCGCCGCCTCGCCGAAGAGGAGCCCCGCCTTGGTGCCCCCCAGGTAGAACACGTCGCACAGCCGGGCCAGGTCGGGCAGGGCGATATCCGACGCCGCCAGTCCCGCCGCCAGCCGGGCCCCGTCCACGAAGAGGGGCAGCCGCCACCGCTGGCAGACCTCATGGATGGCCTCCAGCTCGGCCAGGGTGTACACCGTGCCCAGCTCGGTGGGGTGGGACAGATAGACCATCCCCGGCTGGACCATGTGCTCCCAGGCCACATCGGTGTGGTGGGCCTCGCAGCAGTCGTGGATCTGCTGGGCGGTGATCTTGCCCTCCGCTGCGGGCAGGGCCAGCACCTTATGGCCGGTGGCCTCGATGGCCCCCGTCTCGTGGACATTGATGTGCCCCGTCTCGGCGCACACCACCCCCTGGTGGGGACGGAGAGCGGCGGCGATGACGGTGGTGTTGGCCTGGGTGCCCCCCACCAGGAAGTGGACCCCGGCATCTGGAGCCTGGCACAGCGCCCGGAGCATGGCCCGGGCGTGTTCGCAGTGGCTGTCCACCCCGTAGCCGGGACAGGCCTCCCCGTTGGTGTCCACCAGCGCCTCCAGGATCTTGGGGTGGGCCCCGGTGGTGTAGTCGCATTCGAATCGGATCATGATGGTCTCCTTATTGGACGGTATGTAGGGGCGGATATTATCCGCCCGTTTCAAATGTTTTGTGGACTGACGTGCGGGCGGATGATATCCGCCCCTACAACAGGTGTCAGCGCAAACAAGCGATTAAAGGAAAACGCAGGGGCCGGGGCGGCGCAGGGGCCGCCCCCTATAGAACACCGCTCAGCGCAATTTCGCCCCGCAGTCCTTTTCCAGGGCCTCCAGGATGGCCTTCACGTCCTCGTCGGCCTCCTCAGAGGTGAGGGAGCGGTCGTCCGCCCGGAGGACCAGGCTGAAGGCGACGGACTTCTTCCCCTCGTCGACCCCCTTGCCCCGGTAGATGTCGAAGAGGGAGACCTCCTTGAGCAGCCCCTTGGCCCCCTTGCGGATGGCCTTTTCCAGCGCCCCCACAGTGACCGCCTCACGGCATACCACGGCGATATCCCGGGTGACAGAGGGGAACTTGGGCAGGGGGACATATTCCGGGTCGGCCCCGCGGACCTGGAACAGTTTATCAAAGTCCAGCTCGGCGCAGTACAGCTCGGCGTCCACACCGAAGTTCCTGGCCACGTTGGGGTGGATCTGGCCCATATGGCCCACCTCCACGCCGCCCACCCAGACGGTGGCAAAGCGGCCGGGGTGGTAGGCGTCGTCACCAATACGCCACCCCTCAAACCAGACTTCCTCCGCCCGGATCTCTTTCAGGATGGCCTCCACGGCTCCCTTCAGGTCGCAGAAGTCAAAGCCCTCACCGTAGGCCCCCAGGGTGAGCACCTTCTTCTCATCGGCCAGGCCGTCCTCGCCGCCGGGCAGGTAGACCCGGCCCAGCTCGTAGAGCCGCACGTCCTTGTTCCGATAGCTGTAGTTCCGGGCCAGGATGTCCAGCATGGAGGGCAGGGTGGTGGTGCGCATGATGGAGGTGTCCTCCCCCAGAGGATTCATGATCTTGAAAAACTCCTGTTTGGCATGGGCCTCCGGCCAGCCGATCTTGTCGTACCAGGTGGGGGAGATGAAGGAGTAGGTGATGATCTCGTCATAGCCGCAGGACCGGCACACGGCCCCCAGCTTCTGCTCCAGCTTCTGCTCGGGGGAGTAGCCCCCCAGGGTGGTCTGGCCCCGCATGAGGGTGGTGGGGATGTTGTTGTAGCCGTAGAACCGGGCCACCTCCTCGGCCAGGTCGGCCATCTCCTTCACGTCCCCCCGCCAGGAGGGCACCTTCACCACGCCCCGCTCCTTAGTGGTCTCAAAGCCCAGCTTCTGGAGGATGGTGTACATCACATTTTCCGACACATCGGTGCCCAGCAGGGCATTGATCTTGTCCGGCTCCACCTTCAGCAGGGTGGGCTGGGGGACGTAATTGAGGATATCGATCACCCCGTCCAGCACTTCGCCGGCCCCCAGCAGCTCCACCAGCTCACAGGCCCGGTTGACGGCGGGGAGGGTGTTGAGGATGTCCAGCCCCTTCTCAAACTTGGCGGAGGCCTCGGTGCGCATCCCCAGGGCCAGGGCGGTCTTGCGGATGGTGGTGCCGTCGAAGTTGGCGGACTCAAAGACCACGTCCACTGTGTCCTCCACGATCTCGGAGTTCAGGCCGCCCATAATGCCCGCCAGACCCACCGCCCGGGTGTCGTCGGCGATGACCAGCATGTTGGAGGTGAGCTTGCGCACGTTGCCGTCCAGGGTGGTGAGCTCCTCCCCGTCCTGGGCCCGGCGGACCACGATCTTCCCGCCCTTCACGTAGCGGTAGTCGAAGGCGTGCATAGGCTGGCCGTACTCCAGCATGACGTAGTTGGTGATGTCCACAATGTTGTTGATGGGCCGGACCCCCATGGCCCGCAGCCGCTCCCGCATCCACTTGGGGGAGGGGCCGATCTTCACGTTCCGCACCATCCGGGCGGTGTACCGGGGGCACAGCTCGGGGTCGGGGGTCTCCACGTCCAGCAGCTCGGGGAGGACGCCCTCGCCGCCCCCCTTCACCTCCGGCTGGTGGAAGCGGCAGGGCCTGTCGAAGGTGGCCGCCGCCTCCCGGGCCAGACCGATCACACTGAGGCAGTCGGGGCGGTTGGGGGTGATCTCAAACTCGACGACGTGGTCGTCCAGGCCGGTGACGGTCTTGATGTCGTCCCCGGGCTTGCAGTTCTCCTGGAGGACGAAGATGCCGTCGGGGATGCAGTTGGGGAACTCCTTCTGCTCCGCCCGGAGGTCGGCCAGGGTACAAATAGTGTTCGTCTTTGTGTTGTAAGCCACCAGATCCCACTTGTGGAGATTCTGACAGTCGGTTACCAGAGTAGTGGCACAGGGTCCGTCATCCTCCGTGCGGATGAGTGTGCATTCCCATTTGCCCTCTCCAGAGGGAGAGACATTTGCCACCCCTGCACACTCCACCGAACCGAACATCTTGTCTCCAGGCTTGATATCCGCCGGGATGGAGGGCTTGTCCGGGTCGATGGGGTGGTAGTCGTTGAGGAGGGCGGCGGCGGTGATCACCCCATAGGGGAAATCCCGCTCGTCCAGGCCCAGCTCCTTCAGGGAGCACAGCATCCCGTTGGACAGCACCCCCCGCAGCTTGCCCTTTTCGATCTTCTTGCCCCCAGGCAGGGTGGACTTGTGCAGGGCCACGGGCACCAGGTCGCCCTCGTGGATGTTCCAGGCCCCGGTCACGATCTGAACGGGCTCGTCCTTGCCCACGTCCAGCTGACACACCCACATGTGGTCGCTGTTCTCGTGGCGTTCCATGGACAGGATGCGGCCCACCACCACGTTGGAAATTTCCTCCCCCATGTCGTGGGTCAGCTCCACCTTGGAGCCGGATAAGGTCATCGCCTCGGCGAACTCTCGGTCGCCGGCGTTTATCTCAACAAACTCGTTGAGCCATTTTCTGGATAGATTCATATTTAAAACTCCTCTTGGTATCAGGTTTTGTTTGTAGGGGCGGATAGGGCGGGACCACTGGGCCCGCCGTTTTTTGCAGCGCAGTGCGCCTTACGGAATTTCCAGCCATTCCACCGGCGGATTCAGAAGGGTCTGTTCCTGCTCTGTTTTTACTTCCCGCCCGCCGCAGGAGGGACAGCGGATGTCTGCCCTTGCATACAGCGTCACGGAATAGGGGAGCCAGTTGGACAGCTCCTGTGTCAGCCTGTCGCTGATTTGCTGTGTGATCGTCTGCTTTGTGCTCCACTCCGGAACGAATCGCTCCAGCAGGTCCAAGTAGCCGCCGGGGCCGTAGACGGGCAAAAAACGCTTCCGGCCGTCCCCGCAGGAAAATTGCGCCAGCTCATAGTTGGCCGGAAAAGTCTCATGGAAGACCGTGCCGCAGGTCTTGCAGCGGCAGGTAAGCGCTTCGATGCAGTATGTGGAGGGAAGCTCCATCAGAACTGCTCCAAAAATCTGACATCGTTCTCAAAGATGAGCCGCAGGTCGGCGATCTTGAACCGGCGCATCGCGGTGCGCTCCAGGCCCATGCCGAAGGCCCAGCCCGACCACTCCTCGGGGTCGATGTTGGCCATGCGCAGCACATTGGGGTGGATCATCCCCGCGCCCAGCAGCTCGATCCAGCCCTCGCCCTTGCAGGTGGGGCAGCCCGCGCCGCCGCACTTGTGGCACTGCACGTCCATCTCGCAGGAGGGCTCGGTGAAGGGGAAGTGGTGGGGGCGGAAGCGGGTAACGGTGCCCTTGCCGAAGAGCTCCTCGGCCAGCAGGTTGAGGGTGCCCTTCAGGTCGGCCATGGTGACATTCTTGTCGATGACCATCCCCTCCACCTGGTGGAACATGGGAGAGTGGGTGGCGTCCACCTCGTCCTTGCGGTAGACCCGGCCGGGGGCGATGATGCGGATGGGCAGCTGTCTGGAGTCCATGGCCCGCACCTGCATGGGGGAGGTCTGAGAGCGGAGCATCACCCGGCTGTCCTCGTCAAAGTAGAAGGTATCGCTCCAGTCCCGGGAGGGGTGGCCCTCCTCGGCGTTGAGCCGGTCGAAGTTCAGCTCGGCCAGCTCGATCTCGGGGCCGTCCAGAACAGTGAAGCCCATGCCCACGAAGATGTCCTTGATCTCGTCCAGGGCGCTGTACATGGGGTGCTCGCGGCCCAGCTTGGGGGCCTTGCCGGGAACGGTGACGTCGATGGCCTCGGCCTTCAGCCGCTCCTCCAGGGCCTCAGCCTCCAGCTTTTGGGAAGCGGTCTCGATGGCCTCCTCCAGGGCGGAGCGGACCTCGTTGGCCAGCGCGCCCATGGCGGGCCGCTCCTCAGCGGACAGCTTGCCCATCTGCTTGAGGACGGCGGTGAGCTCCCCCTTCTTGCCCAGGTATCTCACCCGCAGCTCGTCCAGGGCGGCGGGCGAGGTCACCGCCCCGAAGGCGGCCAGGGCTTCGCTCTTGATCTTCGCTAACTGTTCTTTCATCGGTAAAACTCCTTATCACAAATCTTTCAGATCTTCCGGGCAGTCCACATAGGAGCGGACCACCGTGCCGCAGCTTTTTCAGATGACGTGGATGAGCTCCTGTCCGGCGCTCAGTCCCCGTGCCAGGCAGAGCCACGCCCTGCCCCGCTGCCGAGCTCCCATGACCATCCTCGTCCCGCCGCAGCGGGGACAGACATCCTGTCCATGCTCCGCCGTGCGTCCCTCCTCTTCCCTATCCCGGCAGGACCTCGCTCAGAGGGACCTCCATAGACACGTTGTACCGCCGCAGGCTGTACAGCCCGTTCTTGAGGTCAGAGCAGCCGCCCACTGTGACCAGGGTGATGGGGAAGTGGTCCGCGATGTAGTTGGCGGCCCACCTGTCCTTGATCCCGTTGGGGTAAGCGAAGAAGATGGGCCTGGTCCCCACGTTCTGTTCGATCAGGTCGATGCTGGTCTGGATGTCCGGCTGGACCCGGGCCCGGTAGGTCTCTCTGTCCTCCCCCTTCTGGCGCTCGATCCCCCGGTCCCCATGGCAGCTGTTGGTGTGGGAGCCGATCTCCACCAGGCCGGACTGGACCATCTCCCGGCACATGTCCCAGGTGAGGCATTCGGGATACTGGTCTGCGGTATACTGGGTGACGATGGAGATCGCCGCCTTCGCATCGAACTCCTGGAGGAGGGGGTAGGCGATCTCGTAGTTGCTCCGGTAGCCGTCGTCGAAGGTGAGCATCACCGCCTTCTCCGGCAGGCCCGTCCCGGCGGTCAGTTCACTGGGCAGGACCGTGGTCCAGCCGTGGTCCGTCAGCCACTGCAGATCCTCCCGGAACCGGACGTCGGTGAGCATCCACTGGTTGCAGGTCCGGCCCTCCGGCACGAAGTGGTGGTACATCAGGACATACAGCTTGGTGTTCGTCTTCACCGGTTCCGGGACCTCGGGCTCCGGGAGCACCGGCTCTGAGGTCCCAGGCCCTTCTGCCTCCGGCGGGACGGCGGTGGGCGGGTCCTGAGGGAGCTCGCTCCCCTGTGGGGGCGAGGTGCTGCTGTCGGAGAGCTGACCGGCGGGGGGAACGGGGCCTGCCGGGCCGGCAGCGGGATCCTCCTCCAGAGGCGGGGCGCCGCTGTCCGGTCTGGAGGGGGGCTCCTCCTCCCGGGAGACGGCCGCACCGGTCCCCGGGCCTCCCGCCTCGATGAAGGGCGGCGCTGTCCCCGGCAGAGGGCGGCGGCAGGAGACCAGCAGAGCCAGACATGACAGGACCGCAAATGTCAAACGACAGAGCCTCTTCACCATGATCCTTCCTCTCCTCCAGAAAAAGTCCTCAAGCAAACGAAAAGCCCTCCGCCCCTGTATCTCGGGACGAAAGGCTGACCTTCCGCGGTACCACCCGCATTCGCACCGTGGGGTGCGCGCTCTGATCTCCGATAACGGCGGAGGGCCGTCCCCCTCTCAGGGGCCGCTCCCGGGCGAACCAAGCGGACCGTTCTCCAAGGCGGCTCTCAGCCGGTGGCCGCCTCTCTCTGATGAGTGTCCTCCGCTATTTTCCCGTTCTTCACATTTGGACCGGGCCGCCCAGTCCGGACCGCCCTATGGATAAGATTTATACCACAGATCGCCTTGTATTGCAAGAGGGAATCTGCTATACTTTAAGAAAAAAGGAGGCATTGCTATGAAACGTACGCTGTCTTTCGCCCTGACCGCCGCCCTCGCCCTGTCTCTGGCCGTCCCGGCCCTGGCGGCGGAGGAGAGCCCCTTCGCCGACGTGCCTCCCGACCACTGGGCGGCCGGCGCCATCCGGCAGGCCTATGATGAGGGCATCATCTCCGGCACTGGGTATGACCAGGAGTCCCAGCTGGCGGTGTTCGCCCCCGACGCTCCCCTCACCCCTGGGCAGTTCGCCGTCATCGTGGCCCAGGCCTTCTGCTGGCGGGAGATGGGACAGGATCCGGATGGGCCCCTTCCTGCCGGCAGCCCTTGGTATGCCCCCTATCAGCGGACGATAGAGAGGGCCGGCCTGACCCAGGGGGCGGGGATCGCGGACTGGGAGGCCCCCATGACCCGGTATCAGATGGCGGTGGTCCTCTACCGCCTGGCGGAGCGCAGGGAGCTCCCCCTCCCCGATCCAGAGGAGCTGGCGGCGGTCCGGGCGAGGATCGGCGACTGGGACCAGATCCCGGAGCAGTACCAACAGGCGGTGGCCGCCTGCTTCGCCCTGGGGCTGCTGTCCGGGGTGGACGGGGCCGGGACCTTCGCCGGAGACCAGACCCTGATCCGGGCCCAGGCGGCGGCGGTGTTCAGCAAGGCGGACAAGGCCATCGAGGCCAAAGACGGCCCCATGGAGCGGGTCCTGGAGAAGGCGGAGCGGGATGCGAAGAAGGTCAGTTTTTTGGTCACGGAGTTCACCCGCTATCCCGGCAGACTGGGCACGGCCTACAGCGTCTCCCAGGGCGGCGTTCCCCACGGCGGGAACAGCTTCCTCCGCTATGTGGCTCTGGACGGGACCGAGCTGGACATCCGCAGCCTGCTCCCCGAGGGCTATGTCTATGGCTCCTACTGGTCTTTGGATCCCGCCGACATCCAACTCGACGAGACCGGCAAGGAGCTGTCCTTCGTCACCAGGGTCCGGGAGCAGATCGTGGATCCGGCAGCGGCCGGCGGCTTCCGCGAGGGCGAGGACTGGGGAGACACCAGGATCGTGGTGGACGTGGTGTCCGGAACGGTGGTATCCATGGAGCCCCTGTCCTGAGCTGCGGCATGTTTCGACACCGTTAAGATCTTCCATCTTCCTCCCACCGCGCTTTACCTTTGCCCCGATCTCTGCTATAATCGGTCTGGAGCGGTCCCCATGGACCGCGACAGCGCATCATCATATCGAGGACGAAAGAGCGACCAGGGAGGCGGCGCCATGTTCCAGCCCTTCAAGGACCTATATCACTGGGCAGACGTGCAGGGCCACCGGATCCCCGCCGTCCCCCGGAACCTGGGGATCACGGCCCTGTTCCTGTGCGCCGCCTACTGGGTCAGCGGGATCCTCATCGGCCACACCGGCGGAGAGAACAACTCCGCCCTGGTCTTCGTGCTGGCAGTGGCCCTGATCTCTCTGCTCACCTCCGGCTACTTCTATGGGATCGCCGCCTCCATCATCGGGGCGCTGTTCATCAACATCTACTTCATGGAGCCCTACGACGCCTTCTCCCTCAGCCGGACGGGGTATCCGGTGGCCATGCTGTCCATGGTGGCCATCTCCTGCGTGGTCTGTGCCCTCACCGCCCGGGTGAAGAAGCAGGCCACCGAGGCCGTCCGCCGGGAGAGGAACGCCAAAGTCCTCTATGAGCAGAACGAGAAGCTCAACGCCGAGAAGGCCGCCATCCAGCTCCAGTCCGACCGCACCGCCATCCGGGAGACCATCCTCCGGGCCGTCTCCCACGACCTGCGCACTCCTCTCACCTCCATCTCCGGGGCCGTCTCGGTGCTGCTGTCCAGCCCGGAGGTCTCCCCCAAGAACGTGGCCATGCTCAACGACATCAAACAGGACGCCGACAGCCTGATCGTCATGGTGGAGAACCTGCTGTCGGTCACCCGGGTCCAGGACGGCACCCTCCCGCTGAAGAAGCGGGAGGAGATGCTGGAAGAGGTGGCGGGAGACGCCCTGCTCACCACCCGGCGGCGCTTCCCCGACTGCCATGTCGAACTGGACCTGTCCGAGGACATCCTCTACTTGCCCATGGACCCCCTGCTGGTGAAGCAGGTGATCGTCAACCTGCTGGAGAACGCCATCCGCCACTCGGGAGACACCGAACATATCGCCCTGCGGCTGTATCGGGAGGGGGACCAAGCGGTGGTGGAGGTCCAGGACCGGGGCCGGGGCCTGTCCCCCGATGTGTGTCAGGCTGTACAGGCCGGCCAGCCCATGCCCCGCTCCCTGTCCGGGGATTCCACCCGGGGGATGGGGATCGGTCTGTCCGTCTGCCAGAACATCATCAAGGCCCACGGCGGCTCCTTCACCGCCGTCAACCACCCGGAAGGGGGCGCCGTGGTGCGCTTCGGCCTGCCGATGGAGGAGGACCGGCCCTGAAGCCGGTCCAGACCCACCGGGATCTGGATCCTGAGAACGGGCCGCCGGAGACGGCGGCCTTCACCTGCCGACATGGAGAGATCGAGCTATGATCGAGAAACAGACCGTCCTCATCATCGAGGACGAGCGGGCCATCAGCAATTTCATCAGCCGGGCCCTGGCCACCAATGACTACCGGGCCATCCCCGCCTATACCGGCAGAGAGGGCCTGTCCCTCTTCTTCTCCCACGGCCCCGACCTGGTGCTGCTGGACCTGGGGCTCCCCGACATGGACGGGCTGGAGATCCTGGCCCAGCTCCGGGACCTGCCCCGGGAGGTCCCGGTGATCATCATCTCCGCCCGGGACCGGGAGGCGGAGAAGGTCCGGGCCCTGGACATGGGGGCGGACGACTATGTGGTCAAGCCCTTCGGCGTGTCGGAGCTGCTGGCCCGGATCCGCTCCGCCCTGCGCCGGGCCGAGCGGCTGAAGCTGAGCCAGGGGATCCAGCGGGACGTCTATCAGATCAAGGACCTGACCATCGACCTGGCCCGGCACCAGGTGCTCCTGGCGGGGGAGGAGATCCACTTCACCCAGAACGAGTTCAAGATCGTCGAGCTGCTGGCCATCCACGCCGGGAAAGTGCTCACCTACGACTTCATCCTGGAGCACATCTGGGGGCCTTACGGCGGCAGCGGCAGCAATCAGATCCTGCGGGTCAATATGGCCAATATCCGCCGCAAGCTGAAGGAGAACCCCTCCGAGCCCAAGTATATCCACACCGAACTGGGCATCGGCTATCGGATGCTGGATGACTGATCCCCCTTTAACAGCTTTTTTACGCCCCTCCCTCCTTCGTTCACACCCATTTTATCCGGTCGCTGCTATAATAGATCTTGCAGAACGGATCACGATCTGCAGTCTGACCAATATCCAGGCCTTCTCCGGATCTGGCGCAGGCGGGCCGGCCCGGTCCTCCCTCTCTCCTGGACTGGCCCTCTCTCCCCCGCCTGTGGACGAAAAAACGCTCCCCTTCCGCCAAAGGGGAGCGTCCTTTTTTGCCTTGTGCCGACTGCCCTATCTGTGGAGCTCACCGTCCTCATCCTGCGGCTTCTTTCCTGCGCCATAGACAGCTGCCACCAGACCGGTGAGAATCATCCCTCCCGCGATCCACGGCATCACATTGCTATCGGTCAGCAGCGTCACATTTGGCGTCAGCCATATCAACGTCTCCTGCAAAAGGGTCCCGTTGAGCAGGATCGCTCCAGCGATCATGAGCCCTATGCCCAGACGCACCTTGTCCGATCGATCTTTTGCACCACGGACGCCAAGCGTTAGACCCACGATCATCAGCACACCTGATACTGATGATATCCATCCTGTATCACGCAACCTTCCCATTGGTGTCAACGGTATCGCCTGGGCCAGCCACATCAGCGTTTTCCTTAATAACGCTCCATCCAACAGGATGGCTCCAGCGATCATGAGCCCCGTGCCCAACCGTGTTTTATTCGTCATCTATCCCGCGTCCCCTTCCGCTATATCGTCGATCGATATGAGATCTTGATCTTTCCATCGTCTATCGATGTATGGCTCCATCCTCCTCTCTATGATCAATGCTTGTTATTTATAGGTATACTCAATATACCATGCTCTAGATGATATGTCAACAAAAACAACATCGTTTGAGCCAGCAAAAAACGCTCCCCTTCCGCAGAAGGGGAGCGTCCTCTTTTATGATCCGCCGCCGGGACAGGCTGTCAGGCCAGGGCCCGGCGGCGGATATCGTTCTGTGTCCAGTGGTAGGTCAGACCTCGGCCTCCTGGGGCTTGCTCTCCAGCTCCAGAGCTCCCAGCTCCACGTCGGCGAAGAGGTCCTCTCCGGCGGCGGGGCCCTCGTCCTCCTCGTCCACGCTGAAGTCCATATTGATCTCCCGCTCGGGACGGCGGCGGGCCTGGGCGATCAGGTTGCCCTCGTCGTCGATCACGTCCTCCCGGCGGTACTGGGCCAGACCGGAGCCGGCGGGGATCAGCTTGCCGATGATCACGTTCTCCTTCAGGCCCTGGAGGCGGTCCACCTTGCCCTTGATCGCGGCCTCGGTGAGGACCTTCGTGGTCTCCTGGAAGGAGGCGGCGGACAGGAAGGACTCGGTAGCCAGCGACGCCTTGGTGATGCCCATGAGCACCCGGGTGCAGGTGGGCAGGACCAGGTCCTCGCCCATCTCGTTCTTCTCCCCGGCGGCGATCCGGTCCCGGACGGCCTGCTCGGCGTCCCAGAACTCGGTGATATCCACCGTGGCCCCGGACAGCAGACCGGAATCCCCGGCCTCCTCCACCCGGACCTTACGCATCATCTGGCTGACGATGACCTCGATATGCTTGTCGTTGATGTCCACGCCCTGCTGGCGGTAGGGCTTCTGGACCTCGCGGATCAGATAGTTGTGGCAGTCGGACAGGCCGCGGATCCGCAGCACCTCGTGGGGGGACAGGACGCCCTCGTTCAGCTCCTGGCCCTTGGTGACCATGTCGCCCTCCTGCACCTTGATCCCGGAGGAGTAGAGCAGCGCATAGGAGACAGGCTGCTCCCCGTCCTCGGGGGTGATGGTGACGTTGCACATCACGTTGCGCTTAGTCTCCTCGATGGAGACCCGGCCGGAGACCTCAGCCAGCTGGGCCATCTTCTTGGGCTTGCGGGCCTCGAACAGCTCTTCCACACGGGGAAGGCCCTGGGTGATGTCGCCGCCAGCCACGCCGCCGGTGTGGAAGGTACGCATGGTCAGCTGGGTGCCCGGCTCGCCGATGGACTGTGCGGCGATGATGCCCACCGCCTCGCCGGTGCCTACGGGCTCACCGATGGCCAGGTTGATGCCATAGCACTGGGCGCACACCCCGCTCCGGGCCCGGCAGGTGAGGACGGAACGGATCTTCAGCTGATGGATCCCATGGGCCTCCAGGGTCTCGGCGTCGTCCTTGCGGAGCATGGTGTCCTTGGTGAAGAGGACCTCGCCGGTGGCGGGATCCACCACGTCATCGGTGGGATAGCGGCCATGGATCCGCTCGGCGAAGGTCTCGATGACCTGGCCGTGCTCCTCGATCTCACTGACCAGGATGCCGTCCTGGGTGCCGCAGTCGGCCTCCCGGATGATCACCTGCTGGGAGACGTCCACCAGGCGGCGGGTCAGGTAGCCCGAGTCGGCGGTACGCAGAGCAGTGTCGGCCATGCCCTTTCGGGCGCCCCTGGAGGAGATGAAGTACTCCAGCACCGACAGGCCCTCGCGGAAGTTGGCCTTGATGGGGATCTCGATGGTACGGCCGGCGGTATCGGCCATCAGGCCGCGCATACCGGCCAGCTGACGGATCTGGGCCATGGAGCCGCGGGCGCCCGAATCCGCCATCATGAAGATGGGGTTGTACTGGTCCATAGACGCCTGGAGGGCGTCGGTGACGTCCTTGGTGGTCTTCTCCCAGGCCTCTACGATATGGCGGTGGCGCTCGTCGTTGGTCAGATTGCCCCGGCGGTACAGCTTGTCGATCTTGACGATCTCCTTCTCGGTCTCCCGGATGAGCTCATACTTCTTGGAGGGGACGGTCATATCAGCGATGGCCACGGTGAGGGAGCCGGTGGTGGAGTAGTGGTAGCCCAGGTCCTTGATGGCGTCCAGCACGCTGGAGGCCACCGTGAAGCCGTGGCGGGTGATGCACTTGTCGATGATCCTGCCCAGCTGCTTCTTGCCCACCACGAAGTTGACTTCCGGGTCGAACATGGTCTCCGGGTCGGTGCGGTCCACAAAGCCCAGGTCCTGGGGGATGGCCTCGTTGTAGATCAGCCGGCCCATCGTGGTCTTCACCAGCTTGTGCCGCATCTCCCCGTCCACCTCTCGGAACATCCGGACCCGGATGGGGGTGTGGAGGGTGATCAGTTTGGAGTCATAGGCCATCATGGCCTCGTCCTTGTCGGCGAAGGCGTGGTCCACATCCCCCTCCTCCCGGCTGTAGGTCAGGTAGTAAGCCCCCAGCACCATGTCCTGGGAGGGGATCGTCACCGGTCCGCCGTCCTGGGGCCGGAGGAGGTTGTTGGCGGAGAGCATGAGCACCCGGGCCTCGGTCTGGGCCTCGGCGGACAGGGGGACGTGGACGGCCATCTGGTCGCCGTCGAAGTCGGCGTTGAAGGCGGTACACACCAGGGGGTGGAGCTTGATCGCCCGGCCCTCCACCAGCACCGGCTCGAATGCCTGGATGCCCAAGCGGTGGAGGGTGGGGGCGCGGTTGAGCATGACGGGGTGGTCCTTGATGACGAACTCCAGGGCGTCCCACACGGCGGCCTCGCCCTTCTCCACCATCTTCTTGGCGGCCTTGATGTTGTTGGCCAGGCCGTCGTCCACCAGCTTCTTCATGACGAAGGGGCGGAACAGCTCGATGGCCATCTCCTTGGGCAGGCCGCACTGGTAGATCTTCAGGGAGGGGCCCACCACGATGACCGAACGGCCGGAGTAGTCCACCCGCTTGCCCAGAAGGTTCTGGCGGAAGCGGCCCTGCTTGCCCTTGAGCATGTCGCTCAGGGACTTCAGCGCCCGGTTGTTGGCGCCGGTGACCGCCCGGCCCCGGCGGCCGTTGTCGATCAGGGCGTCCACCGCCTCCTGGAGCATCCGCTTCTCGTTGCGGACGATGATGTCGGGGGCGTTGAGCTGGATCAGCCGCTTCAGGCGGTTGTTCCGGTTGATCACCCGGCGGTACAGGTCGTTCAGGTCGGAGGAGGCGTACCGTCCGCCGTCCAGGGGGACCATGGGCCGGATCTCGGGGGGGATCACAGGCAGCACGTCGATGATCATCCACTCGGGCTTGTTGCCCGAGATGCGGAAGGCGTCCACCACCTCCAGCCTCTTGATGATCTTCAGCTTCTTCTGTCCCGAGGCGTCCTTCAGCTCCTTGCGCAGCTGCTCAGACAGCTCCTCCAGATCGATCTGCTGGAGCAGCTTCTTCACGGCCTCGGCGCCCATGCCGGCGTCGAAGTCGTCCTCATACTTCTCACGCATGTCCCGATACTCTTTTTCAGAGAGGATCTGGTTCTTAGACAGGGGGGAGAAGCCGGGATCGATCACGATATAGGCGGCGAAGTACAGCACCTTCTCCAGGATCCGGGGGCTGATGTCCAGCAGCAGGCCCATCCGAGAGGGGATGCCCTTGAAATACCAGATATGGCTCACCGGGGCGGCCAGCTCGATGTGGCCCATCCGCTCCCGGCGGACCTTGGCCTTGGTGATCTCCACGCCGCAGCGGTCGCACACCTTGCCCTTGTAGCGGATCTTCTTATACTTGCCGCAGTTGCACTCCCAGTCCTTGGTGGGGCCAAAGATCTTCTCACAGAACAGGCCGTCCCGCTCGGGCTTGAGGGTGCGGTAATTGATGGTCTCCGGGCGCTTCACCTCGCCGAAGGACCACTCACGGATCTGGTCCGGGGAGGCGATGCCGATCCGGATCGCGTCAAATTCAGCATAGCTCATAGGTAGTCTTCCTCCCGTCCTCAGTTATAGTCGTCTTCCGCGAAGAGAGCATCTTCCGCGGGCTCCTCTGCCGTGCCCAGAGACAGGTCGTCGTCGTCGCTGTCCCCCTTGAATGTGAAGCCCCCGGCGGAGGCGAAGTCGTCTGCCCCGCCGCTCTGATAGCCGAAGTCCTCCTCCCGGTCGTAATAGTCGTCCCGGACGGGCTGATAGGTGTCCTCGTCCTCTTCCTTCAGCTCGATCTCGCCGCCATCCTTGTCCAGCACCTTCATGTCCAGACACAGGGACTGCAGCTCCTTGATCAGCACCTTGAAGGACTCGGGCACGCCGGGCTTGGGCACGTTCAGGCCCTTGACGATGGCCTCGTAGGTCTTCACACGGCCGGTGACGTCGTCGGACTTGACGGTGAGGATCTCCTGGAGGGTGTAGGCGGCGCCGTAGGCCTCCAGGGCCCACACCTCCATCTCGCCGAAGCGCTGGCCGCCGAACTGGGCCTTGCCGCCCAGAGGCTGCTGGGTGACCAGGGAGTAGGGGCCGGTGGCCCGGGCGTGGATCTTGTCGTCCACCAGATGGTGGAGCTTGAGGAAGTAGACGTAGCCCACGGTGACGGGGTTGTCGAACCGGCGGCCGGTGCGGCCGTCATAGAGCCAGTTCTTGCCGTCGATGATGCGCAGCCGGCCGTCCTGCTGCCACTGGGCCACCTGAACGCTGTCAGCCATCTCGTCGGGGGTGAGGGGACGGACGTCCGTATTGCTGGAGACGGCTGCCTTCTCGGCGGTCTCCTCCTCGTCCGACAGATAGAGCTGCTTGCCGATCAGCGGCTCGTCCCGGCCCACCGTCCGGGCCAGGCCCGCCAGCTTCAGGCAGTCCTGGATGTCCTGCTCGGTGGCGCCGTTGAAGATGGGGGTGGCCACCTTCCAGCCCAGGGTCTTGGCGGCGTAGCCCAGATGGACCTCCAGCACCTGGCCGATGTTCATGCGGGAGGGCACGCCCAGGGGATTGAGCACGATGTCCAGGGGGGTGCCGTCGGGGAGGAAGGGCATATCCTCCTGGGGCAGGATCCGGGACACCACGCCCTTGTTGCCGTGGCGGCCGGCCATCTTGTCGCCCACCGAGATCTTCCGCTTCTGGGCGATATAGACCCGGACGGTCTGGTTGACGCCGGGGCCCAGCTCGTCTCCGCCCTCCCGGGTGAAGACCTTCACGTCCACCACGATGCCGCTCTCGCCGTGGGGGACCTTCAGGGAGGTGTCACGGACCTCTCTGGCCTTCTCACCAAAGATGGCCCGGAGGAGCTTCTCCTCGGCGGTGGCCTCGGCCTCGCCCTTGGGGGTGACCTTGCCCACAAGATAGTCGCCCGCCCGGATCTCGGCGCCCACCCGGATGATGCCGTGCTCATCCAGATCCTTCAGGGCGTCCTCGCCCACGTTGGGGATGTCGCGGGTGATGGTCTCGGGGCCCAGCTTGGTGTCCCGGGCGTCGGTCTCATACTCCTCGATGTGGATGGAGGTGAACACATCGTCCCGGACGATCCGCTCGTTGAGGAGGATGGCGTCCTCGTAGTTATAGCCCTCCCAGGTCATGAAGCCCATGAGGATGTTCCGTCCCAGGGCCACCTCTCCCCGGTCGGTGGAGGGGCCGTCGGCCAGCACGTCCTGGAACTCCACCCGCTGGCCCGCGTCCACGATGGGCCGCTGGTTGATGCAGGTGGTGTGGTTGGAGCGCAGGTATTTGGTCAGGCGGTATCTCTTGGTCCCCAGTTTGGGATCGTCATAAGCCACGGTGATATACCGGGCGGACACCTTGGTGACAGTGCCCGGCCCCTCGGCCAGGATCGCCACCTCGGAATCGATGCAGTTCTTGTGCTCCTGGCCAGTGGCCACGATAGGAGCCTCGGGCCGGAGGAGGGGCACGGCCTGACGCTGCATGTTGGCGCCCATCAGGGCGCGGTTGGCGTCGTCGTTCTGGAGGAAGGGGATCATGGCGGTAGCCACCGACACCATCATCTTGGGGGATACGTCCACATAGTCCACCCGGTGCTTATCCACCGAGATGGTCTCGTTGCGGTGGCGGCAGGTGACGCGCTCATTGACCAGACAGCCGTTTTCGTCCACCGGTTCGGTGGCCTGGCCGATGATATACTCATCCTCCATGTCGGCGGTCATATAGGTGATCTCGTCGGTGAGACGGCCGGTCTCCTTGTCCACCTTGCGGTAGGGGGCCTCAATAAAGCCGTATTTATTGATCCGGGCGTAGGAGGCCAAGTAGGAGATCAGACCGATGTTGGGACCTTCGGGGGTCTCGATGGGGCACAGGCGGCCGTAGTGGGAGTAGTGGACGTCACGCACGTCGAAGGAGGCCCGGTCCCGGCTCAGACCGCCGGGGCCCAGGGCGGACAGGCGGCGCTTGTGGGTCAGCTCGGCCAGGGGGTTGGTCTGGTCCATGAACTGGCTCAGGGGGCTGGATCCGAAGAACTCCTTGATGGCGGCGGTGACCGGCCGGATGTTGATCAGGCTCTGGGGGGTCACCACGTCCAGATCTTGGGTGGTCATCCGTTCCCGGATCACCCGCTCCATGCGGGAGAAGCCGATGCGGAACTGGTTCTGGATCAGCTCGCCCACACAGCGCAGGCGGCGGTTGCCCAGATGGTCGATGTCGTCAGGAGTGCCGATGTTGTAGGCCAGGCAGTTGAGGTAGTTGATGGAGGCCATGATATCGGCCAGGGTGATGTGGTCAGGGATCAGCTCCACCTTGCTGCGGCGGACGGCCTCCTTCAGCTCCTCCCCCTGATACTGGTCCAGCAGCTGGCACAGCACCGGGAAGGAGACCATCTCGTCGATGCCCGCCTCGGCGGGGTCGAAGTCCACGAAGTCCTCCAGCCGGACCATATCGTTGGCGAAAACGATCACCGGCCTGCCGTCGGCGTCCACGACGGCCCGGTTGACCCCCTTGCGGTCCAGCTCCTGGGCCCGCTCCCGGGTGAGGACCTCGCCGGCCTCGGCCAGGATCTCGCCGGTGCGGGGGTCGGCCAGAGGCTGGGCCAGCTTGCAGCCGGTCAGCCGGGCCCACAGGGCCATCTTCTTGTTGAACTTATAGCGGCCCACCGTAGACAGATCGTAGCGCCGGTGGTCGAAGAAGGTGGCGTTGATCAGGGTCTCGGCGGAGTCCAGGGTGGGGGGCTCGCCGGGGCGCAGCTTGCGGTAGATCTCCAGCATGGCCTCCTCATAGGTCTTGCAGGCATCCTTCTCCAGGGTGGCCAGGATCCGGTCGTCCTCGCCGAAGAGCTCGAGGATCTCCGCGTCGGTCCGGGGGCCCAGGGCCCGGATCAGACAGGTGACGGGGAGCTTGCGGTTCTTGTCGATCCGGACATAGAAGATATCGCTCAGATCGGTCTCATACTCCAGCCAGGCGCCCCGGCCTGGGATGACGGTGGTGGAGAAGGTGAGGTTGTCCGCCTTGTCCGCCGTTCGGGTGTAATACATGCCGGGGGAGCGGACGATCTGAGACACGATGACCCGCTCGGCACCGTTGATCACGAAGGTGCCCGAGTTGGTCATGATGGGGAAGTCCCCCATAAAGATCTCCTGCTCGTTGATCTGGTTGTTCTGGGTGTTGCGCAGCTGGACCTTCACCTTGATGGGAGCGGCATAGGTGGCGTCCCGGGCCTTGCACTCCTCCACGTCGTACTTGGGCTGCTCGTCCATGGAGAAGTCCACGAAGGACAGCTCCAGGTTCCCGCCGTAGTCCACGATGGAGCCCACATCGCGGAACACCTCTCTCAATCCGGTGTCCAGGAACCACTGGTAGGAGGTCTTCTGCACCTCCAGCAGGTTGGGCATCTCCAGGATCTCCTCGTAGCGGGCAAAGCTCTTTCGAGGGGTCTTGCCGTACATCACGTCCTTGACGACCATGCTGAAAAATCAACTCACTTTCTTCTGGATCGACGGTCGATCTTCACTTTTTTCTGCCGAAATTCGGGGGATACGGGGAATCTTGCCGTCAGTTTGCACGATCCGGGAGAAAACGGAGCATTGCGAACGCACGAGCCGGTGGACTGGAACTTCGCGCCTGCTCTTGTCTTTCTCCCCAGTGTGTGCTACACTGTCGCTGTAAATGATGGGAAAGGGCCCCTCCTGCGTGCAGGGGCATAAAAGCATTTTATCTTACCATATAAAAGGTAGGCTGTCAAGGTCTATCTTCTTTTTTTGCCATCATCTTGCCCAGATCTTTCCAGAAAAAACCCTTTTGTTTTTTTCGGAAAAGATTTGACAAGAGGTAACAAATGTGTTACAATTCGGTTACAACTTTTTGATCGCTAAGGAGGCGACACCATGCCGAACACCGATCTGCCTCTTTCCTATAAGGGACACCCCCTGCGCCGGAAAGACGACCTGATCTACTACGGGACCATGGCGGAGAAATACATCATCATGATCCAGATCCTGTCCAGCAAGAAGCAGGGCGACCTGCCCGTTGCGGACCGGGTATCTGTCCAGCTCCAGCTCACCGACCCCGACCTGAAGAGCCGGGACCGGGTGGTGAAGAAGAGCGAGAAGGACAGCCTTTATGCCGCTATGGATGTGGCTTCCGTGTGGCTGGACCGGGCCCTGTCCGGCAAATAACATCGAGAAGATACTGCTGATAAACCGTCTGTTATAGAAAAGAGGAGGACGTCGATATGCATCTCCATCGCGCTTTGGCCCGTCTGACTGCCAGTGTCCTGCTGGCAGGCGCTCTGGCCGCCCCTGCCCTTGCCGTCACCGGCACCGTCGATACCGAAGATTCTTACCTGCGGATGCGTGCTGAGGCAAACACCACCAGCGCCATCCTGAAGCAGCTGGCCCACGGCACCCAGGTGGAGATCCTCTCCGCCCTGGAGAACGGCTGGTATCAGATCTCCTTCGAGGGGAGCACCGGCTATGTGTCCGGTGAATATCTCACCGTCCCCGAGGGGTCCGAGGTGGCGCCCGCCGCCGTCCCCCTGACTGAGGAGGCCCCCCAGGCGGAGGAGACCGAGGAGGACGACAAGATCTACGCCCGGATCACCGAGGGCCCGCTGAACGTCCGCTCCGGCCCCGGCACCGAGTTCGACCGGGTGGGCACCCTGTACGCCGGCCGGATCGTAGAGGTGGAGGAGATCCTCTACGGCTGGTATAAGATCGAGGACGGCTACATCAGCGCCGACTACGCGGTGAAGGCAGAGGCCGATGAGGTGGCCCGCTCCGGCCTGGGCCAGCAGATCGCCGACTACGCCCTCCAGTTCAAGGGCTACCGCTACGTCCACGGCGGCGCCTCCCCCAGCGGCTTCGACTGCTCCGGCTTCACCAGCTACGTCTACAAGCAGTTCGGCTACAGCATCAGCCGCACCTGCTCCGGCCAGCTGGACAACGGCGTGCCCGTCTCCATGAGCGAGCTCCAGCCCGGCGACATCGTGATCTTCAACAAGAACAACCCCAGTGTCCGCGCCACTCACGTGGGCCTGTACATCGGCGACGGTCAGTTCATCCACGCCTCCACCGCCAAGGTGGGCGTCATCATCAGCAAGCTGAGCGATGCCTACTACACCACCGGCTTCGTCGGCGGCCGCCGCATCGTCTGATCCCTCTACATAGCCCCTGACAGGAGGCCCCCTGGATACGGTATCCGTGTCCAGGGGGCCTTTTCGATGCTCAGATCCCGCCGGCCACCGCCTCTGCCACCCGGATCCCGTCCACAGCTGCGGAGACGATCCCCCCAGCGTAGCCCGCCCCCTCGCCGCAGGGGTAGAGGCCCCGGAGGGCGGACTGGAGGCTCCCGTCCCGGAGGATGCGCACCGGAGAGGAGGACCGGGTCTCCACCCCGGTGAGGACCGCGTCCGGGGCGGCGAAGCCGCGGAGCTTCCGGTCCAGCAGGGGGATCGCCTGGGCCAGGGCGTCGGTGACATAGCCGGGCAGACAGGGCCGCAGATCCGTCCAGGTGACGCCGGGGCGGTAGGTGGGCAGGATGCCCCCCGGCCCCTCGGAGGGGCGGCCCTGGAGGAAGTCCTCCACCCGCTGGACAGGGGCCCGGAAGCCACCGCCCCCCAGCCGGAAGGCCGCCCGCTCCCATTCCTGCTGGAAGCGGACGCCGGCCAGCACATCCCCGTCCGGGAAGTCCTCCGGCCCCACCCCCACCAGCAGGCCGCCGTTGATCTCCTCCCCGTCCCGGGCTCGATGGCTCATACCGTTGGTGACCACGCCCCCCTGTTCCGAGGCGGCGGCCACCACCTGTCCCCCGGGACAGACACAGAAGGTGAATGCGGAGCGGCCAGAGGGCAGGTGGCAGGCCAGCTTATAGTCCGAAGGGGGGAGCTTTTCCCAGCAGCCTCCGTACTGCCGGAAGCTGACGTCCCGCTGCCGGTGCTCGACCCGCAGGCCGACAGCGAATTTTTTCTGCTCCATGGGCACCCCAGCGTCGCGGAGCATGGCGAAGGTGTCGCGGGCGGAGTGGCCGGGGGCCAGCACCAGGGCGTCGCAGGCCAGGAGATAGGGGCCCTGCGGCCCCTCCGCACGGATGCCGGCCAGGGCCCCGCCGCTCACCGTCAGGCCGGTGAGCTTGTGGCCGAAGCGCACATCGCAGCCCAGGGCGGTCAGCTCCTTCCGGATGGTCTTCACCACCTCCCGGAGGATATCGGTGCCGATGTGGGGCTTATGGGACCACTTCACGTCGGCGGGGGCCCCCGCCTCCACCAGGGCGTCTAACACGGCGGAGATGCGCCGGTCGTGGGTGCCGGTGGTGAGCTTTCCGTCGGAGAAGGTGCCCGCGCCTCCCTCGCCGAACTGGACGTTGGAGCCCTCGTCCAGCGCCCCGGTGGTCCAGAACTCTCCCACATCCAGGGTGCGCCGGTCGATGTCCTGGCCCCGCTCCAAAATGACGCAGGGCAGGCCGTTCCGGGCCAGGAAGAGCGCGGCGAAAAGCCCCGCCGGGCCCATCCCCACCACCACTGGGGCCAGGGAGGAGCTCCGCGCCACCTCTGGGAATGTGTAGGGGGCCCGCTCCGTCAGCGTCACGTTCCGCCCCGGGGCGGAACGCACCAGGGCCGCCTCGTCGGCCATGGACAGCTCCACAGTGCAGACATAGTGGACATTGTACTTGTCCCGGGCATCGATGGACTGGCGGACGATCTCCAGCTCCCCCAGGACCCCGGGGCGCACCCCCAGGGCCCGGGCCGCCCGCCTGCGCAGCAGGTCGAAGTCCCCGTCCACAGGCAGGGACAGATTCCCGATCCGTATCATAAGATCCCTTCCTTTCCGAGCCTGGCCCGGCGATCGATGCCCTATTGTACCACAGGACCGCCCCCTCCGAAACCCCCAACTTTTAAAGAAACCTTAATAAAATCTTGATCTTCCTCCCACGGCGTCCTTAAAAAAGCCCTGCTATCCTTAGAGCCAAGATCAAAAGAGAGGAGGGCGTGGTCATGGACTGGTTATTCCCTGCCGCGCTGGCCCTGACGGGCACGATGGGGGCGCTGATGAGCTTGTGGGGCCTGTGGTATCTGATCTCCGGCCTGGCCTGTGTGAAAAAGCCCACAGACTATGGGATCCATCCGCCCCAGACCCGTTTCGCGGTGCTGATCGCCGCCCGGAACGAGGCGGAGGTGATCGGCCCCCTGATCGACAGCCTGCTGGCCCAGGACTACCCGGCGGAACTCTATGACGTGTGGGTGGTCCCCAACAACTGCACCGATGACACGGCCGGCGCGGCCCGGTCCCGGGGGGCCCGGGTACTGGAGTGCACCGTCCCGGTGAAGAGCAAGGGGGAGGTCCTCCGCTTCGCCTATGACCGCCTCCGGGGCCGGCAGTACGACGCCTGGCTGGTCTTCGACGCGGACAACGTGGTGGACCGCCGCTTTTTAGCGGAGATGAACGCCGCCCGGCTGACCGGCGTGAAGGCCGCCCAGGGCTACCGGGACAGCAAGAACCCCTATGACACCGCCATATCCGGCGCCTCCTCCATCTACTACTGGATGATGGACCGTTTCCACAACGGGGGCAAGGCGGGGCTGGGGGTGTCCGCTATGATCGGGGGCACCGGCTTCATGGTGTCCCAGCAGCTGCTGGACCAGCTGGGTGGCTGGCGCACCGAGACCATCAGCGAGGACCTGGAGCTCACCGCCCAGACCGTTTTGGCGGGGGCGAAGGTGGCCTATGTGCCCCGGGCGGTCACCTATGACGAACAGCCCCTCACCTGGGAGCAGTCCTTCAAACAGCGGCGGCGCTGGTCCAGCGGCACCCTTCAGGTGGCCCGGCTCTGTCTGCCCGCTCTGGAGGAGCGCCAGGCGGCCCGGCCCCGGCTGGCCCTCTTCGACTTCGAGGCCACCCTCCTCCTCCCTGCCTACCAGCTGGCTGCCCTGGCCGGACTGCTCTGCACCGCCCTCACCGCCGCCCTGGGGGGCCGGACCCTCCCAGAGGCCCTGGTCCTGGCTCTGGCGGGGGCCTGCGGGAACATCGCCTGGGCCGCGCTCACCGCCACGATCGCCGCCGGGACCGTCATCACCTTAGAGGGCAAGTGGGACCACCGGCTGTGGAAGGGCCTGGCTGCCTACTGGCTGTTCCTCCTCACCTGGCTGCCCATCACCGCCGCCAGCTTTTGGAAAAAGACCACTGTTTGGGAGGAGATACGCCACACCCGCACCATGGCCCCTCAGCTTCCAAAATGATCGGGAGAGACGGAACATACCTGTTCCGGCCGCCGACCCGTCTGATGGCCCGACCGCCTGCGGCAGGGGCCAGGACAGCGTCTGGACGCTCCGCGCCCCGGCGGGCTGAGAAAGTCCCCCTTGCGGATCTGAGGGCCTCTGTGATATAGTATAGTCAGCACACTTGAAGATCGGTAAAACCGATCTTCAGCCATCGGCAGAGCCGCTGGCTGGCAAAACCTGTGCGCTGACTATGAAGTCTGGCGCAGGCCGCTTTTCGGCCACGCCAACTATAGACGCAGTTGGAGGAGCGCATCCCGCGCCCGTCCAGCTGCGTTCTCATCTGGATGGAAAGGAGGGGCGCCCATGCCCTTCGACCCCGATCTGTTCCTCCCGGTGTCCCGGGAGGACATGGCCCGCCGGGGGTGGGACCATTACGACTTCCTGCTGATCACCGGCGACGCCTACGTGGACCACCCCTCCTTCGGCCCCGCCATCATCGGCCGGATCCTGGAAGCAGAGGGCTACCGGGTGGCCGTCCTGGCCCAGCCGGACTGGAGATCGGCGGAGCCCTTCTCCGCTCTGGGCCGGCCCCGGCTGGGGGTGCTCATCGGGGCGGGGAACATCGACTCTATGGTGGCCCACTACACCGCCGCCAGAAAGCGCCGCCATGACGACGCCTACTCCCCCGGCCGGAGGGCGGGCCTGCGGCCCGACCACGCCACGGTGGTCTACTCCAACCGGGTGCGGGAGGCTTTTGGGGATATCCCCATCATCATCGGCGGTCTGGAAGCCAGTCTGCGCCGCTTCGCCCATTACGACTACTGGGAGGACAAGGTGCGCCGGTCTGTCCTCTTCGATTCTCAGGCGGACATCCTCACCTACGGTATGGGTGAGGCCGCCACCCTGGAGATCGCCGCCCGTCTGGCCTCGGGCACTCCGGTGGAGGAGATCGCCGACGTGCGGGGCACCTGCATCATCGGCAGGTATCCCGGCGTCTGCGCCTATCCCCGGGTGGAGGTCCCCTCCTTCGAGGAGGTCTCCGCCTCCAAGACGGCCTACGCCCGGGCCAACATGGCGGAGTACCAGGAGCACGACGCAGTGTCGGGCAGGGCCATCGTCCAGAGACACGGGGACCGCTTTCTCATCGTCAACCCTCCGGCCTTCCCCCTGTCCACCGCCGAGCTGGACCGAGTGGCGGAGCTGCCCTACGTCCGGGAGCCCCACCCCATGTACGACGAGCTGGGGGGCGTGCCCGCCATCGAGGAAGTGCGCTTCTCGGTGGCCCACAACCGGGGATGCTTTGGGGCCTGCAATTTCTGTTCCCTGGCCTTCCACCAGGGGCGGACCATCTCCTGCCGCAGCCACGAGAGCGTCATCCGGGAGGTGGAGCTGCTCACCCGACATCCCGGCTTCAAGGGCTACATCCACGATGTGGGCGGCCCCTCGGCCACCTTCCGCCGGCCCTCCTGCCAGAAGCAGCTGAAGAGCGGCATGTGCCGAAACCGGGCCTGTCTGGCCCCGGAGCCCTGCCCCAACCTGGACGCCGACCACACGGACTACATGCTGCTCCTGCGCAAGCTGCGGGAGATCCCCAAGGTAAAGAAGGTGTTCATCCGCTCCGGGATCCGCTTTGACTACCTGATGAAGGACCCCAGCGGGGAGTTCTTCACCGACCTGGTCCAGCACCACATCTCGGGCCAGCTGAAAGTGGCCCCGGAGCACTGCGTGGCCCACACCCTGGACTACATGGGCAAGCCCCATATCCAGGTCTATGAGAAATTCCGTGAGAAGTACTTCAAGCTCAACCGCCGCTACGGCAAGGACCAGTATCTGGTGCCCTACCTGATATCCTCCCACCCGGGCTGCACCCTGGAGGACGCCGTCCAGCTGGCGGAGTGGCTGAACAGGCAGGGGCACATGCCCGAGCAGGTCCAGGACTTCTACCCCACCCCCGGCACCCTGGCCACCTGCATGTGGTACACCGGGATCGACCCCCGGACCATGGAGCCGGTCTTCGTCCCCAAAACGCCCCACGACAAGGCCCTCCAGCGGGCCCTGATGCAGTGGCGCAAGCCCCAGAACCGAGCTCTGGTGCTGGAGGCATTGCGCAGGACCGGCCGCGAAGACCTGATCGGCTACGGCAAGCGCTGCCTGGTGAGGCCGGACAAGCCCGCAAAGGGGGCCGCCCACAGCCCTTCCCCCTCCAAGGACCAGCCCAAAAAGAGCCGAGGGCCCCGTTCTGATTCCAGGACCCGCATGGAGAAAAAAGAAGGGCCCGCCCGTCCTGTCCGGAAAGCGGGCTGGGCCAGACCGAAAAAGAAAAAATAGAGGATATCCGCCCCGGTCCTGGCCGGGGCGGATATCTCCATCTCAGAGCTTCTCCAGCTCCTCCTGCTCTATGGTGCGGATCCCCCGGGCGGCCAGGGCGGCGGAGGCCGCGGCGATGTCCGCCACCTTGAAGATCATATAGGCGCTCCCAGTGGTCTTGTGCCCCAGGAAGACGTACATATATTCCACGTTCACCTGGGCATCGGTGAGGGCCTGGAGGACCCGGTTCAGTCCGCCGGGGCTGTCTGGGATGACCACCCCCAGCACATCGCTGATGGAGTGGACATAGCCCGCGTCCTTGAGGACGGTGGTGGTCTTATAGAGATCGTCCACGATGATCCGGGCGATCCCGAAGTCGCTGGCCTCTGCCAGGGTGAAGGCCCGCATGTCGATCTTGTTCTGAGCCAAAACGCCGGTCATGGCGTAGAGCGCACCGGGGACGTTCTCCAAAAAGACCGAGATCTGCTTGATGCTCATGATATCGATTCCTCCTGTTCCTGCTTCAATTGGCTCCCCCCTTGTGGGGGAGCTCCTGGCGAAGCCAGGTGAGGGGGGACACCCCCTCCGACCGCTTCGCGGCCACCTCCCCCATAAAGGGGGAGGCAGCGCTCAGATCTTCCGCTTGTCGATGACCCGGACGGCCTTGCCCTCGCTGCGGACGATGGACTTGGGGGCCACCAGAGTGACCTTGGCGGCCAGGCCCAGCATGGACCGCAGGCCGTCCACCAGCTCCCTCTGCCGGCGGTCGATCTCGCCCATATTGTCGGTGAACATCTCGGGAGTCATCTCCACCTGGACGTCCAGGGTGTCGGTGGACTTCACCCGGTCCACAACGATCTGGTAGTTGGCGGGGTAGCCGTGGTTGAGCAGGACGGTCTCGATCTGAGACGGGAAGACGTTGACCCCCCGGATGATGAGCATGTCGTCCGACCGGCCCATGGGCTTGCACATCTTCACGTGGGTGCGCCCGCAGGAACACTTCTCCCGGGTGAGCATACAGATGTCCCGGGTGCGGTAGCGCAGCAGGGGGAACGCCTCCTTGGTGATGGAGGTGAACACCAGCTCGCCCTTGCTCCCCTCGGGGAGGACCTCGCCGGTGTCGGGGTCGATGATCTCGGCGATGAAGTGGTCCTCGTTGATGTGCATCCCGCTCTGGGCGGAGCACTCGAAGGACACGCCGGGCCCGGACAGCTCAGTGAGGCCGTAGATGTCATAGGCTTTGATCCCCAGCGTATTCTGGATGTCCTGCCGCATCTCCTCGCTCCAGGCCTCAGCCCCGAAGATGCCCGCCTTCAGGGGGATCTGTTCCGGGGCAAGGCCCATCTCCTTCATGGTCTCGCCGATATAGGCGGCGTAGGAGGGGGTGCAGCACAGGATGGTGGCGTTCAGGTCCTGGATGAACATGATCTGCCGTTCGGTGTTGCCCGAGGAGGTGGGGATGGTGAGACAGCCCACCTTGTGGGAGCCGCCGTTGAGGCCCGGCCCGCCGGTGAACAGGCCGTAGCCATAGGACACCTGACACACGTCCTCGTCGGTGCCGCCGGCGGCCATGATGGCCCGGGCGCAGCAGTCCTCCCACAGGTCGATGTCGTGCTGGGTGTAGAAGGCCACCACCCGCTTGCCTGTGGTGCCCGAGGTGGACTGGATGCGCACGCACTCCTTCAGGGGCTTGGCAACCAGCCCATAGGGGTATGCCTCCCGCAGGTCGGCCTTGGTGACGAAAGGCAGCTTGTACAGGTCGTCGCTGGACCGGATATCGTCGGGGGTGAGCCCCTTCTCCTCCATCTTTTTGCGGTAGTAGGGCACATTGTCCCAGACGTGGCGCACCTGCTTCACAAGCCGCTCGTCCTGCCAGGCTTTGATCTGTTCCCGGGATGCGCACTCGATCTCGGGCTGGTAATATCTTTCCATTGGGATCATTCCTCTCGAATGTATGTGTATGTTCTTTTCTTTTGGAAAAGACGTGAAACTCTTAGCGAATGCGGAGCATGAGCTTTAGAGTTTCAGGTCCACGGAGTGGAAAAGGACCAAAAGAAAACTCAGCGAAAAACTTCGTTTTTCTTCTTATTTTGCCAGGGCCCGGCCCTTATCCACCGTGATCTTGTTCTTGCCGCCGAAGTCCATGTCGAAGATGACGGTCACGGTGACCGGCGGCTCGGGCAGCAGGTCAAACACCCGCTCGGATTCCCAGTCTGCCAGCTCCGCGAAGTTCTCCTTGGCAAAACCGTCGTAGGTGGAGCCGTCCGCCCCCATGTCCATGTTGATCCGGGCCTCGTAGCCCTTGTCCCCCTGGGTAATGGAGATAGCGTATTTTGCGGAGTTCACAAACTCGCTGGGCAGGTTTTCCTTAAAAAACTGCTTCAGAGCCTGAGCGTTGGCGTCGTTGACCTCCTCCACTTTCTTGGCGCCGCCACCAAAGAGGTTAAAGAGGTTGGAAAAAAGTCCCATCGTTTATGCTTCCTTTCTGAATTCAATTAAATTTAAAGGGTTGCTCCCAAAAGCCTCCTTTACAAAGGAGCCTTGCCGCCTGCGGGCGGGACAAGAGCTTGATCCTACACCATATGCTCATCCATGTAGTCGGCTATGTCAGTCCATCCGGCGATGGAGATATCTGAATCCTCCCCCTCATCAGTGTCCACCTCGCCGTCATACTCCTGATAGGCCCGCATACACAGGCCATTCTGGACAAAGATAAATTCCGCGTTCATGTCCTCGTCGTAGTAGGCGTAGATCAGCTCGTCCTCTCCGGCCAGCTCCAGCCACGCGGACACCTCCCAGCCGAACAACTGTGTGCCGGAGGAGTCCTCCGCCAGCACCCAGTCCCCCTTCGGGGAAAACTCCATGTCCTCGTATCCCTCAAAACGGGCTTTTACCGATTCAAGAGCCCCTTTTATCATCACTTTGCAGGCGAACACCGTTACGCCTTCTTCCCCAGCTCAAAGGCCCTCTTATTCAGCTCCAGGAACTTGGGGGGCACTATGGCCTCCAGGGACTTCTGCCAGGCTTCGTCGGGCAGGTCGAAGTAGTGGGACAGCCGGCCCATGAGGACGATGTTCACCGCCTTGGCCGACCCGGCCTCCTCGGCCAGGGCCAGACAGTCCAGGGCGTCCACCTTGGCCCCGGCGGCGCGCATCTTCTCCACCAGGTCCTCCGGGTAGGAGGCCGCGCCGGTGATGACGGGCATGGGGTCGATCTGCTGGGTGGAGGTGACGATCTGGCCGTCGGGCTTGAGGTAGCTCAGCCAGCGGGCGGCCTCCAGCAGCTCGAAGGAGACGATATAGTCCGCCTCCCCCCTGTCGATGACGGGGGAGCTCACCTTGCTGCCATAGCGCACATAGGTCACCACCGACCCGCCCCGCTGGGACATGCCGTGGACCTCGGACACTTTTACATCAAACCCCTGCTCCATGAGAAGGTGTCCCAGCAGCTTGGAGGCCAGCAGGGAGCCCTGGCCTCCCACGCCAACGATCATGATATTTTTAGTCTCCATCTCTCAGCCCTCCTTTTTGGTGCTCCGGAACGCCTTCACGCCGCACAGCTGCTCGCACACGCCGCAGCCCACGCAGAGGGTGGCGTCCACCTGGGCTTTGCCCCCCTTGATGGAGATGGCGGGACAGCCGATCTTCATGCAGCTGCGGCAGCCCACGCACTTGACGGGGTCCACGGCAAGGGGAGCGCTGTGCTCGACATACTTGAGGAGGGCGCAGGGCCGGCGGCTGATGATGACCGAGGGAGCGGCGGCGGCCAGCTCCTCCTTGATGGCCGCGTCGGTGGCCTTCAGGTCGTAGGGGTCCACCACCCGCACCCGCTCGAAGCCCATCGCTCTGCACAGGGCTTCCAGGTCGATCTTCCCGGCGGGATCCCCCTTGATGTTGCGGCCGGTGGTGGGGTTCTGCTGGTGGCCGGTCATGCCGGTGATGGAGTTGTCCAGAATGATCACGGTGGAGTTGGACTGGTTATAGGCGATGTTGGCCAGGCCGGTGAGCCCTGAGTGCATGAAGGTGGAGTCACCGATGACGGCCACGGTCCTGCTCTCCGCCTCCGCCCCCCGGGCCTTGTTGAAGCCGTGGACGGCGGAGATGGAGGCCCCCATGCACAGGGTCATGTCCATGGCGGACAGGGGGGCCACCGCCCCCAGGGTGTAGCAGCCGATGTCCCCCAGGACGGTACACTTGTTCTTGCTCAGGGTGTAGAACAGTCCCCGGTGGGGACAGCCGGCGCACATGACAGGGGGCCGGGGTGGGATGGGGTCATCAATGGTCCGGCCCATGGGGAAGGTGTGAGTCAGGCGGTCGGCCACGATGTTCTGGCTCAGCTCGCCCAGCCGGGGGAGATCGTACTCCCCGGAGGGGGCCAGACCTAGGGCGCTGCAGTAATTCGAGACGATGGGGTCCAGCTCCTCCACCACCACCAGTTCTTCCACCGATCTTGCAAAATCGATGAGCTTCTGGTCCGGCAGAGGCCAGATCATGCCCAGCTTCAAAATGGGATATGTATCGCCGCAGACCTCCTTCACATACTGGTAGCTGGTGGAGGAGGTGACGATCCCGATCTTGTGGTCCCTGCCCGGCTCCACCCGGTCGATGGAGGCGGTCTCGGCCCAGGCCTGGAGCTTCCGGGTGCGCTCCTCCACGAAGGGGTGGCGGCGGATGGCGTTGCCCGGCATCATCACATACTTGCCGATGTTCTTCTCATAGGGCTTCACAGCGGGCTCCACCCGGGGAGCGGTCTCCACGATGGACTGGGAGTGGGCCACACGGGTACACATCTTCAGCAGCACCGGGGTGTCGAACTGCTCGCTGAGCTCATAGGCCAGCTTGGCGAACTCCAGGGCCTCGGCGGAGTCGGAGGGCTCCAGCATAGGCACCTTGGCGGCCCGGGCGTAGTGGCGGGAGTCCTGCTCGTTCTGAGAGGAGTGCATCCCCGGGTCGTCGGCCACACCGATGACCAGGCCGGCGTTGACCCCGGTGTAGCTCATGGTAAACAGGGGATCTGCGGCCACGTTCAGCCCCACGTGCTTCATGGCGCAGAAGGCCCGCTTTCCCGCCAGGCAGGCCCCGAAGGCGGTCTCCATAGCCACCTTCTCGTTGGGGGCCCACTCGCAGTATATTTCAGGGTACTTCACGGCCTCCTCGGTGATCTCGGTGCTGGGGGTGCCGGGATAGCTGGAGATCACGCAGCACCCCGCCTCATACAGTCCCCGGGCAACGGCGGCGTTGCCCAACATCAGTTGCTTCATATCCTTTTCCTGCTTTCCTCCATATGGTTTTATAGGGCGCGACGACCTCGGCGCGCCGCGTAATTGGAACACTGACTAGTTCGGCGGGCCGGGTCGTCCCGCCCTACACGCCGGGTCAACGCTTCTGCGGGCGGCCACAGGCCGCCCCTACGCCTCCTCCTTCTCGTGCAGCCCCTCCCGGGCGATGACCTCCCGCATGATCCCCCCTGCGCCGTTGTCCAGCATGGACCGCCGGACCCGGCTGATCGTAGCGCTGGAGGCCCCGGTCCGGTCCAGGATGTCCAGATAGACCAGCCCCTGCTGGAGATACACCGCCACGTCGAACCGCTGCTCCAGAGAGCGCAGCTCTGTTGGGGTACACAGGTCGTCGAAGAACCGGCAGCACTCGTCCAGATCCTTCAGCTTCAAGATCGTCTCATACAGCGCCATACTGCGCGCCCGCTTGTCCGCTCTCGCCATGACGCACCTCCCTTTCCCGATCGCGTCTTCAGAGAAATTTACTTGTGTAAAGTGTAACATAGGAAAGTGGAGAAGTAAATAGCACAGCCCTGAAAAATTTTGCCGCTATGGCAGCTCCGACCCCAGCCGCTCCTCCAGCCGGTGCAGCTCCAGGGCGTGCTGGGACAGATAGCCGCACAGGCGGCGGAACACCTGGGGGAGATACTCCCCCCGCTCGCCCTGGGTGAACTCACCGCCGCTGGTCAGATATGCGGACAGGGCGTCCAGGAGGAGGGCGTCCTCCAGGATGTCCCGGCGGGTCTCGTCGAAGTCCTCCAGCCAAGTGGTCTTTTTGATCTCCATCTATGATCTTCCTCCTCTATATATCGCTTATAGCGATTATAATGTGATCGCTCTGCAATGTCAATCGCCTAAAGCGATATATTTTCAAAAACACTGGTCTGGCCTATAATAGCTTAGGGTGATAGATATGGAAAATTATCGGGCAGTGATTCGCAGCAAACGAGAAAAGATCGGTTGGAGCCAATATAAGCTGGCACAAGTGGTCGGAATCACACAATCCTTCATGAATGAGATAGAGAGCGGGAAAAAAAGCCCCTCGATAGATGTCTTTTTCCGCATCTGCGAGGCGCTGGAGATCGAAATATTCCCCAACGAGAGGTGACTGCCATGACAGGATACTACATCCCCACCGGGCACAGCGAGACGGAGCTGATCGAGAAGCGGTCCCGATTCATCGGTCAGGTGTGGCGGGCCGCCACCGAGGAGGAGGCCCGGGCCCGGATCGAGGAGACGAAAAAGAAGCACTATGACGCCCGGCACAACTGCTGGTGCTACCGCCTCCGGGAGGGGGGCGCGGAGCGGTATTCCGACGACGGCGAGCCCCAAGGCACCGCCGGCCAGCCCATGCTCAACGTGTTCCAGCGGGAGGAGGTCACCGACGTGGTCTGTGTGGTCACCCGCTATTTCGGGGGGATCCTCCTGGGGGCCGGGGGGCTGGTCCGGGCCTATGCCCAGTCCGCCAAAGACGCCCTGGACGGGGCGGGGATCTCGGTGGTCCGCCGCTGGGTGGCCATGGAGGTCCCCTGTACCTACGCCCGGTTCGAGGAGGTCCGCCGGGAGGTGTCCCGCTTTGGCGGCGTGGAGGAGCAGGCGGACTACGGCGCTGACGTGCTGCTGTCGGTGCTGATCCCAGAGGAGCAGGCCGCCCTCTTCTCCGCCCGCCTGCTGGATCTCTCTGCCGGGATCATCCAGGTGCTGGAGGCCGGGGAGCAGTTCAAGGATGTCCCCTGGCGGGAGGCCAGATGAGAAAAGGCCCCGCCGGATCCGGCGGGGCCTCTCGGTCTGACAGAGGCGCGGCCCCATCGGGGCCGCGCCTCCCATCGTTCTTTTTTAGAGGAAATACCTCACAGAGTTGTAATCCACATACCACTTGCTCCCGATCTTGACCATGACGATGTCCATGGTATTGCTGCCCGTCTCTCCGTCGGCTTTCAGCGTGGCCTTCACGCTCACTGTCTTGGCGGCTTTCACGTCGATGTCGTAGGAGTCCTCATACCGATCGGCCAGATCCCGCAGCTCCCGCTTGGAAAAGTCTTCCGTATCCAGGACCTTGCACTTGACGCTCCACTTGTCATATCTGTCGTCCATGTCGTCCTTCTTGTCCTCCAGATAATCGTTCAGCTCCTCGATCATCTCTTTCTTGGTCATATCCTCCTCGTCCATGATCTCCTCGATCACCTTGTCCGGGAGCATGTTCACGATCGCCTTGCCGTCCCCCTTGAAGATAGAATTTACGAACTTGGTCGCGCTCTTCTCCGGGCCGCCTCCGCCGCCGAACAGGAGCTTGAACGCCACGAAGAGCACCACGACCACCGCGGCCACGATCCCGATCAGCTTCACATTGATGTTCTTGGCCTTGGCCGCAGCGCCTCCGCCAGCCGGGCCCCCACTGCTCAGAGGGGCGCCGCAGGAGCAGCAGAAGCCCGCTCCGTCTTGGTTCTGTGTCCCACAATTACGACAAAACATGTTTCGATCTCTCCTCTTCCTTTACTTTTTATCCTCTGCATGGCTGGTCCTGTCGAAAAACAGTACGACCGTTCTAAGTATAGCACAGCCCGGGACAGAAAGCAATAGGCTGCCTGCATCCCTTTCACCCGAAAGCAGACATCTTATGATACCGCCGCATTGGCGTTGACCCGGTCGATCGCCGCTTTGATCCCCAGCCAGAGGGAGAGGTCGGTGAACACCTCCACCACACTGCCCCGGTCGGTGAAGGGCGGCCCCTGGAGGACGGACAGGTCCTTCATCATCCCGTTGCGCACGATATACTCCACGATCTGGTCCACGAAATAGATCTGACGGCTGTCCAGATCTGTGCTGGTGAGGTATTCGGAAAAAGCCTCCTTGGCCGCCCGCATATCAAGGCCGACGATCTCCCGGACGAACTCCCCCAGGGGCTTGGCCCCCATCTCCGCCTCATAGTCCTCCCGGCTGCCCACCTCGCTCCAGAGGATGCGCTCCAGTGCGGTCACATCCTCCGCCGTCAGCGGGATGTTGCCCTTCAGCTTGGCGATGACGGCCTCGTCCTGATGCTGGCGGACATAGTGCTCCGCCTTGGCCTTGTAGTTTTTCAGGTCGTCGTTCTCCAGCTGGGCCTCCTTCCAGTCTATGGACAGGATCTCATCGTCGAAGTTGGTGGTGTACCGGGCGATCTCTGTCGGGATGTATCTCATCAGATCCCGCAGGCCCTCCCGGATGTGCTCCAGCTCGCCGATCCCCGCGCCGTCCAGATAGTCAGTGCGGAGGATCTTGCCGATCAGCTCAGACTGGGCCTGGATATCAGGGATGCTGGTCATGCCGCCGATCCCTCTGACCTTTTTCAGCAGGTCCTTTCGGGCCTGGGCATGCTTTTCGCCGATGAGCCAGGCCAGCTCGATCCCATACATCAGCGCATCGAACCGGAGCGCCTTGGGGTCGTCTCCATCCGGAGCGATGAGCGGAGCCAGCTCCTCCCTGATATCCAGCGTGTCCTGATAGCTCAGGACGGCCCAGCCCTCCGCGCTGCTGAACTTCTCCACATACCGCAGATGCTGGCGCACCGCGAAGTCCCCCCGATCCAGCCCCCGGACCTTGGCCGCCATATCCTCCGCCAGTCTCTGGCGGAAGGCGGTCAGTTCCTCTGTCTGATGCGCCGGCTCCTGGAGCTGATACGCGATCTGGGCCTTGAGCTGGAAGACCGCCCCCCGGACGGGCAGACGGCTGACAGCGGCCCCGCCCTTGCCGTCCATGCGGAAAAACTCGAAATTCCCGCAGAGGTCGAAGATGTAGAATTTTTCCTTGTCCGCCCCGTCCAGCAGGCCCGGACACAGCCGGGTGCCCCGGCCGATCATCTGCCAGAATTTGGATCTGCTCATGACCTTTTTGAAAAATACCAGGTTCAGCACCTCGGGCACGTCGATACCGGTGTCCAGCATGTCCACCGAGATGGCGATCTGGGGCAGCTTATCCGGGTCGGAGAAGTCGTCGATCGCGCTCTGGGCATAGGTCAGATAGTTGTCGATGACCATGGCATAGCCGGGGAGATGGGGGTGCTCCCGGCCGAAGATCTCCAGGATCTTCTCGGCATGGATGTGGTTCTTGGCAAAGATGATGGTCTTGCCCAGCTTCTCGCCGTGATCGATCTTCAGTCCGTAGGTCATCAGGATATCCAGCGCTTCCCGGATGGTATCCTCATTGAAGACCCACTCGTTGAGGGCGGAGGGACCGATCCTCTCCGGCAGTTCCCCGTCCCCGCCCCGAAAGGTATCTTCAAAGGCCGCCTTATCCTCGTCCGACAGCTGATCGTAGGAGATGCCCTCCTCCAGGAATCTCAGCTTGGTCTCCACCGACATGAAGTCCACCAGGAATCCGTCGGTCACCGCCTGGGCCAGCTCGTAGCCGAAGGTGGGCTCACCGTCCGCCAGCTCGAAGACCTCATAGGTGTTCTTGTCGATCTCATCCTTGGGGGTAGCGGTGAGGCCCACCAGCGGGGCGTCGAAGTAGGAGAAGATATCCCGGTACTTGTTGTAGATGGACCGGTGGGCCTCGTCACAGATGACCAGATCGAAGTGGCCGCAGGTGAACAGCTTGCCCTCCTCGTCCCGCACCGAGTCGATGCAGTTCATCATGGTCTGATAGGTGGAGAAGACGCAGCGGGCAGACGTATCGTTTTTCTCCTCACACAGATCGGTCAGCGACAGGCTGGGCAGCAGATCGGCAAAGCTCCGCTTGGCCTGGGTGACCAGAGAGTTCCGGTCGGCCAGGAACAGGATATTCTTCACCCAGCCGTGACGCTGGAGCACATCGCACAGGGCGATCGTCGTCCGCGTCTTGCCTGAGCCGGTGGCCATGACCAGCAGGGCCTTGCGGCGGCCCCGCTCCAAAGCGCCGCACACCGCCTTGACCGCGCTCTCCTGATACCAGCGCCCGGCGATGCCCTTGTCCACCGTCACATGGGCCAGGCTGGTCCGCATGGAGCGCAGGTTGGCCCACTTCTCCAGGTCCCGCCTGGAGAAGATGGCCGCCACCTTCCGCTCCGGGCAGACGCCGTCGTCGATCCGGGTGTCGAAGCCGTTGGTGAGGAAGACCACCGGGCGGCGGCCGTACTGCTCCTCCAAAATGCCGGCGTACAGCTTGGCCTGCTGGCGGCCCCGGGCCGGGTCGTCACAGGTGCGCTTGGCCTCGACCACCGCCAAAGGCCGGCCGTCAGAGCCGTAGAGCACATAGTCCGCATAGCCCGTCCCCGACTTGTTGGGCATGCCATGCAGCTCCACCTCGTCCAGCCAGTCCTGTCCCCGGGTCCACCCGGCGTCCAGGAGCATGGCGTCGATATACAGCCTGCGGGTCTCGTATTCGGTGAGGTCCAGGGGCTTGGGCACATAGCTCTTCTCCTGCTCCTCCCGCCGGGCGGTGAGCTCCGCCCTGAGGGCCTGGTTCTCCGCGATGAGGGCGTCCAGGTCCACATCGGCCCTCTCAGTCTCGCTGCGCCCGACAGCTCCCCCAGAGGGGGAGCCAAAGGATGCCTGCTCCTCTTGGAGGAGGGCGCGGTCGAACTCCCCCTCCTGGTAGTCCTCCCCATAGCAGTAGGCCACGAGATCTAGGAATATGTACAGGTTCTCCAGACACAGCTCCGCCTGGGCCCGGACCAGCGCCCTGCCCCCGTGGGCGGCGGCGTTGCCCATGCGGCGGATGTGGTCCATCCGCTTCCAGACGTCACCTCCCACGATGTCCCGGAACTCCTCTGCATCCATCAGCCCCTTGAGGTTGTCCTGCCAGGGCTTGACCAGCGCGCTGTCCACCGAGTACATCCACTTGACCCCATGCTCCATCGCCCGCCGGCAGTTCAGGATACAGGCGGCCACGTCGATCTGCAGGATCTTCTCCGCCGCCACCGCCGCCTCCGCGAAGGAGGTGAACTGGGGGTCGGAGAGGAAACGGTCGAAGTTGGTCATGGCGTTACCCCCTGTCTTTCTTGGATCACAGTATGAATTTTTCTGCAAACTGCGTGAAATCCCGTGTCGATCTCACTACTTGTAAACCGTATCACTTCCAGCCCGTAGCGCGCTAAACAGGCGCTGCGCTCTGCGTCATAAACTTTTCCCTGCTCTGTATCGTGCTGGGGACCGTCCAGCTCAATGACCAGCTTCGCGGAGGCGCAGTAGAAGTCCACAACGAATGAGTCAATGATCCGCTGCTTGTATATCTTCACCGGATATTTTCGCAGGAATAGATACCACAGCTTTCGCTCCTGCGGTGTCATATCGCGACGCAGCTCCCTTGCCCGTGGGAGCATTCGGCTGTTCTTTTTTACGGTCATTGGAATCCCTCCCCGGGATGCCCTTTCGGTCCGCCCGTTCAGCGGGGGACGCCCTCTCAGTCTGGCCTCCGGCCAGCCAGCTCCCCCAAAGGGGGAGCCAAGGTCCACTGACCTGCCAGCCTCCCCCTTGCCTCTCCCTTTGGGAGAGGTGCCCCAGTGCGCACACTGGGGCGGAGAGGGTCTACCCAAAATATTCCTGCATCAGCGATCTTTTCAGCACTTCCATTTTATCTAAACTCTGCTGGATCGTCAACTTTTGTCGTTCAACTTCCTTAGCAAAATCAGCAAACTCTATTTGAAGTTCCTTTGGTACAATAGGAATAGGTATATTTCTAATATCGCCTAACGCAATAAATTTTTGTGTTCCCCCTCGACTGTTGGCTGTTGTCACGTTTAAAAAGTAATCCGAGTCTAAAACCGTTTTAACAAAATTGTTGGAAATTTCCTTGTTATTGAACTTAATCAGCGCCACATTTTTAATTGCAAATGGCCTATCTATATCAACGATCACCGGATGACCAATGGTGCCAATCATTGGCATAATAATATCCCCATAGTCAACTTTTGAGCGGCGGTTAATCATTTCAAAATCTTCTTCACAAATCAAATTACAATCCGAAAAATCGATAATACCAGAAGAGAAATTTTTAGATGTCAATAAAGGATACCCTTCGTTCTGGTATTCTGGTGAATCATGTGTCCCATCTCGAACATCGCATAAACTTGATAGCTTTTGAAATTCCCATCCCATAGGATTGATATTCAAATCCCCAAACATCTCCACAAACCTTGCCTTGACCACTTCATCCAGTTTGGCAAGCTGCTTTTCGCGGAGGGCGATCAACCGGGTGATTCTATCCAGAATTTGTACGACCGTTTTTTGATTCGAAATATCAGGATCGATGTCAAGTTCAAATCGTGCCAGATCGCTCTTGCGTATATTGGGCATACATGCGCCTGAACGCAATTGCATAATGCGCTCTTGTTGACTTTTTAGTGCATAAAACAAATATTTGCTATCACATTTCAAGTCAAATAGATAGTAGCAATGCGCGCCACACCAAAATGGCTGCTTCATATAATTAACATACCCGCTTGAATTGCCGCCTTCACTGATCGTTATCGTTCTACCACACACATTATAAGCGCTCCATTTGCCTGAAGGATAAATACCGCCATTCAAAAAAGAATATTCACCATCGGGCATCAATTCATCTCCGTTAATTTGGGCTCCCTTCGAAAATGATGCAACATCACCCAACTTGACTTTCATCACACCATCCCCTCCAATTCCTCCAGACCTTTTTGGATCTCCGCCTCCAGCTCCCGGAGCTGGGCGAAGATCTCACTGGTGGGCGGGTACTCCACGGGGACATACTCGGTCTTTTTATACTTATTGATGGACAGATCGTAGCCATTCTCCACGATCTCCTCCTTAGGCACCAGGAAGGACTGCTCGGTCCGGGCCCGGTCCGTCTCCCCGGCCAGGTCATGGAATCGGGCGATGATGTCGGGGATATCGTTCTCCGCTACGGGGGCGCGCTTGTCGTCCAGGGAGAGGCCATCGGAGCGCATATCGTAGAACCACACCCGATCCGTCCCGCCGTAGCCGGTCTTGGTGAAGATGAGCACGCCGGTGGACACCCCGGCGTAGGGCTTGAACACGCCGGAGGGCATGGAGATGACGGCCTCCAGCCGGTGGCGCTCCACCAGCTCCCGGCGGATATCCTTATGGGCTTTGGAGGACCCGAACAGCACGCCGTCGGGGACGATGCAGGCGCACCGTCCGCCCACCCGGAGCATCTTCAGGAAGAGGGCCAGGAACAGCAGCTCGGTCTTTTTGGTCTTGCACAGCTTCAGCAGGTCGGCGGACACGATGTCGGCGTCCAGACTGCCTTTGAAGGGGGGATTGGCCAGGATCAGGGAGTATCTGTCCCGGTCGGTGTTCTGGTCGGACAGGCTGTCCCGGTACTGGATGGTGGGGCTGTCCACCCCGTGGGCCATCATGTTCATGGCTCCGATTCGCAGCATAGTGCGGTCCATGTCGTAGCCGTGGAACATGCCGTTCATATAGTGGGCTTTTTTCTCCCGATCGAAGAAGATCTCCTCTTTGTGGTGCTCCTTGAGGTGCTCCCCCGCCGCCACCAGGAAGCCGGAGGTGCCGCAGGCCGGGTCGCAGACGATCTCATCCGGCCCGGGGTCCATCAGCTCCACCATCATCTTGATGATGTGCCGGGGGGTGCGGAACTGGCCGTTGACCCCGGCGGTGGCGATCTTAGACAGCAGATATTCATACACGTCTCCCCGCACGTCCCCATCCTGGAGCTGGGCCATCTGGCGGTAGATCTCATCCAAGGCAGTGACCACCTTGTCCAGCATCAGGGGGGTGGGGATCTTGAAGATGGCGTCGTCCATATACCGGGCGTAGGCGCTCTCCCTGTCCCCGTGGAGGCCCTTGATGAAGGGGAACACCTGCTCCTGCATGACGGCATACATCCGGTCGGCGGGGAAGTCCCGGAACACCGACCACTTGAGCTGGCTGCCGGGAACGGCGCGGTCCCCGATCTGCACCTCCGCAGCAAAGATTGTCTGGTGGGGCAGGCCCAGCATGGCGCACTCCTTGGCCTTGCGCCCGTCCGTCTCATCCAGGTCGTGGATGAACATCAGATAGGTCATCTGCTCCACCACGTCCAGGGGATTGGTGATGCCGCCGGTCCAGAAGATCTCCCAAAGGGCGTTGATCTTGTTCTTCAGTTCGCCTGTTATCATGGTCTCTCCCTCTCTGTTCCAAAATAGTCCACATCTGGTGGTCTCATGCTTCAGCGACTATATCATACCACCTTCTGGACAGGGCCACAAGACCAGTCCTGCTCCTGGGAACGTCCGCTCAGGAGATCTTTTCGCGTTCCCCGCCGGAGGCAGGATGAGACCTCCGCATCCTGGATGCTCCCATGGTGAGGATCAGAACAGCCTGACAGCCTGCAGGCGGTGCAGATCCGCTTGCAGGCTGTTTTCCACACTGTGCCGATCGCTCAAGACGCAGCTCCCAGGGCCGGATCCAAGAGCAGACCGGGGCCATGGGCGAGCAGGAGCAAAAAGATCGCCGCGAACGTTTCGACGTCCACGGCGATCTGGCGCAGCGGGTGGGATTCGAACCCACGTGCAGTTGCCTGCAAACTGATTTCGAGTCAGCCCCGTTATGACCACTTCGATACCGCTGCCCATCCGCCCGAAGGAGGCGGTCCTCAGGGGACCATGCCCTGGGCGCGCTCCGCCATCGGGAAGAGCCCCCTTAGGATACCAGACATTGGGGAAAAAATCAATATGTTCTCCCGATTTTTTTGATTCCCAGAGACAGAGACGCCCAGCTGAGGGGGCCCGGCGTCCGCTCTGCGGCGGGCGCCGGGCGCGGCCTCATGCGGGTCTCAATCCCACCAAAAGTACCAGAAGTTCGACTGGGCCAGTCCGTCCGCCAGCGCGCCTACTGTGCCCACGCCCTGTTCCACGATATCGGAGCAGTAGGTAAACTGTTCCCAGGCCACCTCCATCGCTTTTTCCTGAGAGACGGGGGCGGGCAGACTGTACTCCAGCACATCGTGGGTCATGAGGGCGGGCACCGCGCCATGCTCCTCAAACCAGTATTTTGCCACAGCCATGTGGTCCTCGTTGGCGGGGCACTCGTTCCAGCCGCCGAAGGGCAGATACGCAAAGACCTCCCAGGGATGTTTGACCGGGATCTCCGCCAACACCACGGGCACGGTCTTTTTGCCGTCGAAGTCCCGGAGGCTCAGGAAGCGGTCGATCCCCTCGCCGCCGGACACCTCGCCCATCAGCTGCGCCCAATAGTCGGGCTCATCCTCCTCCAGCTCCTCTTTCATTTCTTTCAGCCATTTCTGGAGGAATCCCTTTCCGGAGCCCAGAGGCGCGGCCAGCAGCTCCTGCCGGAGCTGGGCGGTAGTATGGTCCTCACCGCTGATCTCGAAGCACTCCATCAGGATCTCGTCCACCGCCACCAGCATAGGGAGAAAACCCTCCTTCTCCCCACGCACCCGGGCCTGCCGGTATGCGTCCAAAATGGGCTGGTCGTCCGCCATAGGCGGAAAGTAGGTGCAGGGACAGCCCAGATACTCCTTTAACTGCTCCACCTGGTCTTCAATTTTGAGGTTTTCCCGCACAAAGATCACTCCTTTTATCATATATGCTTTATTATATGTTACATCACATGCAGATCCAGGAAAAAAGCCCGCAGGCCCTCGCCCTCATAGAGAAATTCCAATCGCTTTAATCCTCCCGGGCGGCAGTCAGCAGATGTTTGTCCACTGGCTCCTCAGGGACAAAGCTGTGGAGCTTATAGTTGTTGTCATCCACAAATAACTTGCCGCAGTCTGGACACTGGTAGATGGACCGGGACAGATAACGGGTCTGGAGGCTGATCACAATTCGGTTCACCCGCTCGTCCATAGTGAGGCTTTCATCCCGCATAACCGCCTCTATGGCCTCGCAGTAGCGATCCTCGTCCTCATCGGACAAAAGGTAAGCTTTATGGGGGATGTTATCTGTAATATCGTGGATACACGTTCCACAGGTGCAGTAAAAGTGCATACTCCCCCTCCTTTATTCCTCGCCCAGCCGCTGGGCCATCTCGGACAGGAACAACCGGGTGAGCTTGAGCATATTTTCAAAATCCGCCACGCTGCCCACGCTGGCGGGGGCGTGGAGATAGCGGGTCGCGGCGGACAGGGCGGCCACCCTCACCCCCGCCTTGGTGCGCTGGATGGTGCGGGCGTCGTTGCCCCCGGCGATATACTCCTTGGTCTGCCAGGGGATACCGTTCTCTTCTGATAGACGGCGCAGGGTCTCGAAGAGGTCCCGGTCATAGATAGTGGCCCCGTCCATATAGGAGATCACCGGCCCCTTCCCCGGGGCGCACACCCGGCGGTGTCCCTCCACCTCGGGCAGGTCGGCGGCGGTGGTGGTCTCCAGCACCAGAGCGATCTCGGGCGTCACCGAGAAGGCGGCCCCAAAGGCCCCCCGGGTGCCCACCTCCTCCTGGGCGGTGAAGGCGAAGGTCACATCCAGGGGCAGGTCCTCCTCCAGCAGCTTGAGCATGACGGCGCAGCCCACCCGGTCGTCGATGGCCTTGGCCTTGAACAGGCCGCCGCCAAACTCCTCCGGCTGGCAGACGAAGGCGCCGCAGTCCCCCAGCTCCACCAGCTTCCCGGCGGCCTCTTTATCCTTGGCCCCGATGTCGATATACAGGCTCTCCGTTTTGGGGACCTTCTTCCGCTCCTCCCGGCTCACCAGGTGGACAGCTTTCAGGCCGATCACTCCAGGGACCTTGTTGTGTCCGATGACCACCGGTTTGCCGATGGCGACTCTCCGGTCCACCCCGCCCACGAAGTCGAACTTGAGGAAGCCCTCGTCGGTGATACGGGTAATGATGACCCCCACCTCGTCCATGTGGGCGCAGAGCATCAGCTTGTTCCCGGTGGACTTTTTGCCCTTTTTGAACACCGTCAGATTCCGCAGGGGGCTCCCCCTGTCCAAAAGGGCGATCTCCCCTTCCTGCTTTTGGGGGATCGTGCGGATGTGATCCAAGATGCCGTACATCACCTCGTCCTCGTCACCAGAGACGCCGTTCAGCAGGCACAGTTTTTTTAAAAGATCTGTCATTTGCTCCTCCCCCTATCGCAATGTTCCCACAAAGGCGGCCAGCAGCCTGGCGGCGTCCTCCAGGTCCCGCTTGTGGACCACCTCCACTGGGGCATGCATATACCGCTCCGGGATGGACAGCACCGCTGTGGCCACCCCCTCCCGGCTGATCTGGATGGGCCAGGCGTTGGTCCCGCTGGACCCAGCCATGACCTCGATCTGGAAGGGGATCTCCGCCTGCTTTGCCAGGGCCTTCAGACGTCCGGACATGGACACGGCGCAGTTGGGCCCCACCCCGATCACCGGCCCGCCCCCCAGCTGGAAGGTCTCGTGTTTAGAGGCGTCCGGGCTGTCCCCGTGGGTGACGTCCACCGCCACGCACATCCGGGGGGCGATCTCATAGGCGGCGGTGATGGCCCCGGTGGAATGGGTCTCCTCCTGGGTGGAGCCCAGGACGTACAGATCCACCCCCAAGGGCTCGTCCTTCAGCCGCTCCAGCACGTCCAGCAGGACGGCGAAGCCCGCCCGGTCGTCCAGGGCCTTGCCGCACAGCAGATCCTCCCCCAGGGGCGTACAGCCCCCACGGTAGGCGGCGGGGGTCCCGATGGGGATGCGCCTTTGGGCCTCCTCCTGAGACAGGCCCACATCTATAAACAGATCCTTAATGGGCAGGGACTTGTCCATATCTTCCGCCGTCTGAACGTGGGGGGGCATACAGGCCACCACGCCGGAGATGGGCGGGTCGGCGAGGATGACCACCTCCCGGTCGGGCAGCATCCGGGAGTCCACTCCGCCCAGGGGGGCGAATCGGAGGAAGCCCTCCTCGTGGCCGGTGACGATGAATCCGATCTCGTCCAGATGGGCGTCCAGCAGCAGCTTGGGGGCGTCCTCCTGCCCGCACCGGCGCACCCCCACCACACTGCCCAGCCGGGTGGCGTACACCTCATCCACCAGGGGGCGGAGCAGCTCCGCTGCCGCCTCTGCCGCCCTCTCCTCAAAACCGCTGGGCCCGGACAGGGCGCACAGCCGGCCTAATGTCTGTTCATAGTCCAAACCAGGATACCTCCATTCCTCGATGGGCCCCACGCCCTTCTCAATCGCGTCTGACCATAGTATACCACATTTTTCTCCGCCGCGCCATATCCCGATCCGTTCCTCCGCCGCGATCTTTGTCCGGGACCGCGGCGGGACAGAGATACAGTTGCGGGCCCCTCTGGACAGAAGGGCCCGCAGCCGCGGTCAGAAGGATGCGATCTCCTCCCAGATGTCCTGGGCGGTCCGCTCCACCAGACCGAAATCCACATGGGGGTTATAGATGGCCTCCAGGTCGTCGTGCATGGCCTTGGCCTGGGCCAGAGAGGCCACTGCCTCCTCCGCCAGAGCAGCGGAGACCTTCCTGGCGAAGCGCAGGCGGGGGCGGCTGCGCCGCAGGAGCTCACCGTCCGCCGCAGCGTCCAGGCGGATATGGCGGTAGGGCCGGATCTCCGGGGGCAGCTCTCCGGCGGCGGAGAGGAAGGCCAGCCCCAGCTGGGGCACCAGCATATGGGCCAGCCGGTCAGGGGCCATCGGGTCGGGACAGGCCACCGCGTCATAGCCGCTGGCCGCCGTCCCGGCCAGGAGGTGGATCAGCAGCTCATGGGCCAGCCCGCAGCTGTCTGACAGGGCGTAGATCCGCTCGCACTGGGCCAGTGCGGTGCTGTACAGGCACACAGATCCCCGGTGGGTCACTGCGCCCAGGAACCGCTGGCGGATCCGGCCGGGCTCCTCCGTCTTCCGCCGGGGCACCTCCCGGGAGAGGATCCCCTTGGCCCGCTTGGCCAGCTTTTGAGACAGGGCATCGGTGATCAGGGTGGCCCGCTGGTCCTCCATGATCTCCGCCGCCGCCCCCAAACAGCGGTAGGCCCGCTGGTAACAGCCTTTATACCCCGCCATGCAGTCCATGATCTCCTGCCGCAGGGGCCAGAGGGCCTGTTTGTCATAGCAGTCCCCCATGTTCACATACCGCTCCACCGCGCCGGGATATTTGGGCTCCACCACGTGGGGCGCTGTTCCATAAAGACACGGTTTCCCTTGACTTGGCGCCCTGTATCGGATAATCTATCCCTGATGATATCTTTGATACAGGATCTTGCAGATCGGAGGTGTTCATATTGGATCTGCTCAGCCGGCCAGGATACCGATCTTTGAAGACCGATCCCCGCCTGGGGCGGAACATCATCTTTTTGACCTATGGGGGCAGCTATGCCTACGGCACCAACGTGGAGGGCTCAGACATCGACATCCGGGGCTGCGCCCTGAACAGCAAGGCGGACCTGCTGGGGACGGGGAGCTTCGAGCAGGTGGTGGATACCGGGACGGATACTGTGGTGTATGCCTTCAACAAGCTCCTTGCCCTGCTGACCAGCTGCAACCCCAACGTCATCGAGCTGCTGGGCTGCAGGCCGGAGCACTATCTGGTCCTCACCCCATCGGGAAACAGCTCATCAATCAGCGGAAGATGTTCCTCTCCCGCCGGGCGGCCGCCTCCTTCGGCGGCTACGCCAGCCAGCAGCTCCGGCGGCTGGAGAACGCCCTGGCCCATGACGCCTACCCCGCTGAGGCAAAGGAACGGCACATCATAGGCTCCTGTGAGAACGCCGTCTCCACTTTCCCGGAGCGATACCGCAGCTTTGCTCCGGAGCAGATCAAACTGTCTGTTGCCGATGTGGAGGGCGATCCTCAGGTGGTGGCGGATATCCATATGGAGCAGGTCCCTCTGCGCACCTTTACCGGCATGGTCAGCGAGCTGGCGGAGATCGCCCGGAACTATGATAAGATCCACCACCGGAACAAGAAAAAGGACGATGCCCACCTGAACAAGCACGCCATGCACCTGGTGCGCCTCTATCTCATGTGCCTGGACATTTTGGAGAAGGAGGAGATCGTCACCTTCCGGGCGGCGGACCACGACCTGCTCATGGATATCCGGAAGGGGCGCTATCAGAAGGAGGACCACACCTTCAACTCCGCCTTTTACGACCTGCTGAACGAACTGGAAAAACGGTTGGATCGCGCCAAGGAACACACATCCCTCCCGGAGACGCCCGACCTGGCCCGGATCGAGGCATTCCAGATGGAGGTCAACGAGAGGGTGGTGCGGGATGAGATCTGAGATCCCTGCGGGAGCGCGGCGTATCCTCGAGGCCCTGACCAGCGCCGGCTACGAGGCCTATCTGGTGGGCGGCTGTGTCCGGGATCTGCTCCGGGGCGTCGAACCTCACGACTGGGACATCTGCACCTCTGCCCGCCCGGAAGAGACAGAAAAATGCTTTGCCGGCCAGCGGATCGTCGAGACCGGGCTGAAGCATGGCACCGTCACTGTGCTGGAGGAGGGCGAGCCCTATGAGATCACCACCTACCGCACCGAGGGCCCCTACTCCGACAGCCGCCGCCCGGACTATGTGGAATTCGTCTCCAGTCTGGAGGCCGACCTGGCCCGGCGGGATCTCACCATGAACGCCATCGCCATGGGGCTGGAGGGGGATCTGCGGGACCCCTTTGGCGGCGAGGACGACATCGGGTCCGGCCTCATCCGCTGTGTGGGCGAGCCCACTCACCGCTTCCAGGAGGACGGCCTGCGGGTGATGCGGGCCCTGCGGTTCGCCGCCGTGTTCGGCTACGGGATCGAGGCGCGCACCGCCCAGGCCATCCACGAGAACTGCCATATGCTGGAGCGGGTGGCGGCGGAGCGGATCGATGCGGAGCTGTGCAGGCTGCTGGTGGGGCAGCACGTCGGGGACGTCCTGCGGCAGTATCCGGATGTGCTCTGCCAGTTCTGGCCCCAGCTGGGGCCGCTGATCGGCTTGGAGCAGAACAACCCCTGGCACTGCTGGGGCGGCTGGGAACACACCATCCACACGGTGGAGGCGGCACCGGCCGACCTGATCCTCAGACTGGCCATGCTCCTCCACGATATCGGCAAGCCCGCCTGCCGATCCACCGACGAAGACGGGATCGACCACTTCTACGGCCACCCCGCTGTCAGTGCCAAGCTGGCGGACGAGATGCTCCGGGCGCTGAGATTCGACAACAGGACCCGGGAGCAGGTGGTCACCCTGGTGGAGCGCCACGACGTGCAGATCCCCCTCCGGAGCCAGGCCGTCCGGAAATGGCTCAGCCGCCTGGGACCCGAGACCTTCTTCCAGCTCCTGGAGGTCAAGCGGGCAGACAACATGGGACAGGCCAGGGAGCTGGTCAGGGACCGGCTGGCGGAGCTGGACGCGCTGCAGGCGAAGGCGGAGGAGATCCTGGCCCAGGGACAGTGCTTTTCCCTGAAAGACTTGGCCGTCAACGGCCGGGATGTCATCGCGGCAGGGATCGCACCAGGCCCGGAGGTGGGCCGGACGCTGAACGCGCTGCTGGAGCGGGTGGTCTGCGGAGAGGCGGAAAACCAGCGGGAGGTCCTGCTGGGGCTGCTCCGGAAATGAAGCGCTCACCGTTCCGAACCAAAGGCAGACGTCCTGTACGTCTGCCTTTTTCATAGCCCTCCCTGTGCCCGCATACAGTTTCCTGGAGGCGATCGTATGAAAGAGACCGATCTGATCTTGAAGGAGCACCATCCGCCGGCCCCAGGTCCGTCAGAGCGCCTGGTCCGTCAGGCTGTCGCCGCCTGGCTGGCCAAGGCCCTCCGCAGGTGAGGAGGTGGGGCCGATCCTTTGTGCGATCTATACACGACTGAGCAAGGAGGACGAAGACAAGCATCAGCCCGAGTCGGAGAGCATCCAGAACCAGAAGTCGCTGCTGACCCGCTACGCCATCGATCACGGGTGGGACATCTACGCCATCTACAGTGACGAGGACCTCTCAGGAATCGACAGTAACCGCCCGGACTTCAACCGCATGATCGAGGCGGCCAAACAGAAGAAATTCCAGATCGTCCTGTGCAAGAGCCAGTCCCGCTTCACCCGAGACATGGAACTGGTGGAGAAGTACATCCACGGCCTGTTCCCCATCTGGGGTATCCGGTTCATCGCTGTGGCCGACAACGCTGACACGGAGGTCAAGGGTAATAAGAAAGCCCGGCAGATCAATGGTCTGGTAAACGAGTGGTATCTGGAGGACCTGTCTGAAAACGTCCGCATGGTCTTTGACCTGAAGCGGCGGGAGGGCAAATACATCGGCGGATCACCCATCTACGGCTATCAAAAGGACCCGGCGGACAAAAACCACATCATCCCAGACCCGGAGGCGGCGGAGGTGGTGCGGCAGATCTACCGATGGTCGCTGGAGGGTCACGGGCGGCAGAACATCGCCTATCTGCTGAACCAACGGGGTATCCCAAATCCCACCCGCTACAAGGCGGAGCAGGGCTGGACCTGCAACCATCCCGTCAAGCACGATTTCGGGCTGTGGAACAAGGTGACGGTGGGGCGGATCTTGACGAACGAGATGTACACGGGCGTGATGATCCAGGGCCGACGGCGAAAGGTCAGCTACAAGTCCAAGGTTATTATTGATACCCCAGAAAGTAAGTGGTATCGAGTGGAGGGCACCCACGAGCCCATCATCGACCGGGCGACCTTTGAGGCGGTCCAGCGGGGGTTGAAGCTGCGTACCCGGACGGACGGAACAGGGGAAACCCACCTGTTAGCCGGATTGGTGAAGTGTGCCGACTGCGGCGCCACCATGAGCAAGTGCTCCAACGGCAAGCGGGCCTATCTGCGGTGCAAGCTGTATGCCGACAGCAGAAGTCAAAAACTGTGTACCCGGCACTCGGTGCGCCTGGACCAGCTGATCGACCTGATCTCGGAGCGCATCCGCTACTACGTCCAGACCTACTATCAGCTGGATCCCAAGGACCTCCAGCCGCAAAAGGATACTCGCCGGGAGGCGCTGGAGCAGGAGCAAAAGGCCCTGACCGCCCGGTTGGAGAAGCGGAGCCAGGCGCTGAAAACGCTGTACTTGGACAGAGTGGCCGGTATCCTCAGCGTGAGCCAGTTCGTGGAGCTGGACCAGTCCCTTTTGGAGGAAAAAAGCCGCCTGGAGCAGCGGCTTGATTCCATCAGGGAAGCGCTGGCGGAGAGGGAGCCTCCGGAACAGCAAGGCGAGTTGATAGAGCGGGCAAAAGAGCTTTTGCGGCTGGAAACCGTCCCACGGGAACTGGTGGTGGGACTAGTGGATAAAATCGAGGTCTGCGAGCGGGACCCGAATACCGGCCGGCAGGAGATCAGGGTGACCTGGAGGTTTTAGGCCTCCCCCTTGGCGGCCCGGACGATGTCCCCCACCCCGTTCAGGATCATGGACGGGCGGTAGGAGAAGGTCTTCAGCGTCTCCGGGGTGGAGATGCCCGACAGGACCAGGATGGTGGACATCCCGCTCTCCAGGCCGGAGATCACATCGGTGTCCATCCGGTCGCCCACCATCACCGCGTCCTCTGAATGGCACTTGAGCAGCCGCAGGCCGGTGCGCATCATCAGCGGGTTGGGCTTGCCGCAGAAGTAGGCCTTCGTCCCGGTGGCCATCTCGATGGGGGCCACTAGGGCGCCGCAGGCCGGGACAGTCATCTCTTCTCCCGGAGCCGAGACGTCGGAATTGGCTCCGATGAGCTTGGCCCCGCCCAAAACAAGGTTGATGGCTTTGGTGATGGTATCCAGGGAGTAGTTCCGGCTCTCCCCGATGACCACATAGTCGGGGTCGATGTCGTTCATGGTGATGTCCGCGTCGTACAGGGCGTTGAGCAGGCCCGCCTCCCCCAGGGCATAGACGGAGCAGCCCGGGGCCTGGCTCTTCAAAAAGGCCGCCGTGGCCAGAGCGCTGGTGTAGAAATGCTCCTCGGACACGTCCAGGCCCATGCGGGCCAGCTTCTGCTGGAGCTCCTTTGGGGTGGATCCGCTGTTGTTGGTCAAAAAGAGGTAGGACTTTTTCTCCTCGTTGAGCCACCGGATGAACTCCGGAACCCCAGGCAGGACCTGATTGCCGTGGTAGATGACGCCGTCCATATCGCAGATGAAGCCCTTTTTCTTCTGAAGATCAATGGAATACATACTTGTTTTCCTCATTTCTTTGCCGCTGGATCCAACGGTATAAAATCCAGGCCAGTATATCAGATTACAGAGAAATGCGCAAGTGTCCCAAGGTAACGACGCCCTGGGGCGCTGTCCCGTCCACGATGGCCACGCCTTTTGCGGGAAGGAGGACGGCGTCCAGGGAATCCGGATCGCCGGAGCAGAGGATGTATTCCGTATCCAGCCCAGCCTCCTCCGCCTGGGCGGCGGCCCTGCGCATAAGGGTGGACTTGCCGCAGCCCGGCCCCCCCTTCAGGATGTAGACGGCCCGGGCTTCCTCCGGGGAGATCAGCTGGTCGTACAGAGAATAGAAGCCGCTGGGGGAGTTGGCCCCCAGAAAATATCGGATATGTGGCAAAGCAGTCATAAGCGACCCTCCGTATCAACGTTATTACGCCTCAGACTATGTGGAGAAGGGGGCTTTGGTGCGGGAAAAGACCGGCAGAAATACCGCTCTCAGGGATTGTATCTTGGTTTGGCTTTTGGTATAATGAGGGAAACTATCCAAGGTGCGCCGGGAGGGCTCCCGGCAGATCACAGATACGATCAGGGAAAGGCAGGACGACCTAATGAACGAACAGTGGACGAACACCTTCCGCGCTGAGATCGCGGACTTCAAGAGCACCATCGGCTCCTTCGACAAGGGAGAGCTGGACCGGAAAGCCTATAAGGGGACCTCAGGCGGCTTGGGCTCCTATGCCCAGCGGGACCCCTCCAAGCACATGCTCCGCCTGCGCATGCCGGCGGGGCGGCTGACCCTGGAGCGGCTGAAGTTCCTGGCCGAAACGGTGGAGCGGGAGCAGGTGGGCCGGATGAAGCTGACCACCTGCGAGACCATCCAGCTCCACGACCTGGCGGCGGAGCAGGTCCCCGTCATCATGGAGGAGGCCATCGGCTG
>RAYO01000001.1 GCA_003612335.1 bacterium 1xD42-67 | reverse complement strand
CGGCGGCGACAACCCCCGGAACGTGATGGCCAGCCCCCTGTCCGGGGTCCAGCCCGGCGAGGCTTTCGACGTGATCCCCTGCGCCGAGGCGGTGACAAAGTACCTGCTGTCCATCTGCCGGGACATCAAGATGCCCCGCAAGCTGAAGATCGCCTTCTGCAACGGGGTGGACGACAGCGTCCACAGCGCCTTCCGTGATATGGGCTTCCTGGCCCAGCCCGACGGCACCTTCGCCCTGCGCATCGCCGGCGGACTGGGGGCGGCCCGGCCCTCTATGGGGGTGCTGGTGGAGGAGCACGTCCAGCCCAAGGAGGTCCTGTACTACGTCCGGGCTATGGTGGACACCTTCTGCGCCCACGGCAACTACGACAACCGGGCCAAGGCCCGCACCCGCTATATGCAGGACACCCTGGGCCCCGACGGCCTGAAGGATGCCTTTTTGAAAAGCGTGGCCGCCCGCAAGGCGGAGGGCGGTCTGGACCTCACCGGCCTGGAGGCCTCTGCTCATTTCGTCGAGCTGGACGGTGGCCCGGTGGACCACCCCCGGGCCACCCCCCAGAAGCAGCCCGGCATGTTCGCCGTGAGATATCACCCCATCGGCGGGCTCCTGCCCGTGGAGAAGCCCCGGCAGCTCTATGAGCTGCTGAAGGACATCCCCGGGGCAGAGATCCGGGTCGCGCCCGACGAGACCCTCTATATCATCAACATCCCTTCCGCAGAAGCGGAGAAGGTACTGGCCGCCACCGAGGACGGTGCCCGGACCGCGTTCGAGAACAGCGTGGCCTGCATCGGGGCGGCCACCTGCCAGCAGGGGGTCCGGGACAGCCAGAGCGTCCTCCAGACGGTGGTGAAAGCCGTCCGGGAGGCCGGCATCCCCGACGGGGCCCTGCCCAAGATCGTGATCTCCGGCTGTCCCTCCAGCTGCGCTGCCCACCAGGCGGGGGCGATCGGCTTCCAGGGGGGCGTGAAGCTGGTGGACAAGAAGCCCGAGCCCGCCTTCAAGATGCTCCTGAACGGCACAGACGAGCTGGGTCAGGCCGCGTTCGGCCAGGAGGCGGGCACCGTCCTGGAGAGCGACCTGCCCGCCCTGCTGGTGGAGCTGGGCAAGGCGGCGGCCGCCGCCGGACAGAGCTGGGAGCAGTGGTCCGCCGACCACGCCGCTGACCGGGACGTCATCATCGCCAAATACCTGTGACCACGAAACTGCGGGGCGGCCCGGCCGGGCCGCCCTGTTTTTAAGGAGGCGTTTTTGTGGACATCAAAAAGATAGACCCAAAGCTGCTGAAGGCCATCGAGGACGCGGCGGGCTTTCCCAACAAGCCCTACGACCTGACAAAGGTGAAGGCCATCAAAAAATGGCCCGACATCGGACTCTGGCGGGACGGCGACCGGGTCGGGGACTGGCTGGAGATCGAGACCGGCGATTTCGACCTGCTTGGGGAGCTGCCCAAGCTGCACACCCTTCAGTTTCCGCAGGGCTTTCGGCACAAGGACTACGCCTTTCTGGCCGGCTGCAAAAAGCTGAGAGCGCTGGATCTGGGGTGGACGGATTTCCGGGACTGCGCGCTGCTCGCCCAGCTGCCTCCCCTGCGGTATCTGTGTTTGCCGCACCGGAATCAGCTGCTCAATGCGGATGTGCTGGATACACTGGGCATCGAATTTGTTGAGCACAGCAGCTACATCGTTGAAGATCACCTGCCCGTCCAGTCCGCCCCGGCGGCCCGGTTTGAAGCCTGCCAGGGGGACGTCCCTCTGGAGGCCCTGCTGGAGGACATCCAGGCCCGGACCAGGATCCCCGCCTACCGGCTGCGGGTCCGGCGAGGCGTGGTCCCCGGTCTGACCGACAGCAAGATCGGCGGCCTGCCCTACTGGGACCTGAGCCAGCCCTACCCGGCGGACGAAAAAGGCCAGCCCATGCAGCTGCTGGCCCAGATCGACTTCGGGGCGGAGGACATGGACCCGCCCTTCCCCAAGACCGGCCTGCTCCAATTTTTCATCGGTCAGGACGAGGTGTTCGGCTGTAATTTTGGCTCTGAGCCGGACCAGAAGAACTACCGGGTGGTGTACCACCCGCAAATCGACGGGAGCGTCACCCCGGACCAGGTGTCCGCCCTGGGCGCCCCCGGCCTGGTGGACGACTACAGAACCAGTCCCCTGGAGGAGGAGCTGGCCATCCACGCCCAGCGGGAGGACAGCTCTGCCAACGACCGCTCCTTCGTCTTTGAGGACGCCTTCCGGGCGGCGGTGAAGGCCGTGATGGGGGTGGACATAGGGGAGAAGAAGTCCTATGAGTTTCTGGACGAGGACGCCTATGATGAGCTGTTTGAGTCCTTCCTGGAGACCGACGACGGCTGCATGAACGGCGGTCACTGGATGCTGGGCTGGCCCAGCTTCACCCAGGAGGACCCCCGGACCGAGGACAGCCCCTTCGATACCCTGCTGCTCCAGATCGATTCCATGCGGGGTGAGGACGGGGAAGACCCCATCCTCTGGGGGGACTGCGGCGTGTGCAATTTCTTCATCGCCCGGACCGACCTGGAGAGGCTGGATTTCAGCCGGGTGCTCTACAACTGGGACTGCTGCTGAACGCCCTGCAGGGGCGGGTATCACCCGCCCGTCCCTGTCGTGATGCGGGCAGACATCCTGCGGGCGGATGATATCCGCCCCTACAAACCGAACAAGGAAGATCACCGATGAAACGACGCATATTTACCACACTATTGCTCCTCGCCCTCCTGCTTACCTCCTGCGGTCCGACGGCGGAGCCCCCTGCCCGATCCGCACCGGGGGACCGGTCCCAGCCTGCGGACGCATCCTCCGAGACAGGCAAGATCGCCTTCACCGACGCCCTGGGCCAGGAGTTTGCCATCGACCCGCCGGAGCGTGCAGTGGTGATGATCGGCAGCTTTGCCGACGTTTGGGTACTGGCCGGGGGGGAGGACGTCCTGGCCGCCACCGCCAATGACGCCTGGGAGTCCTACGGCCTGGACCTGGGGGAGGATGTCGTCAATATCGGCTCCCCCATGAAGCCCAATGTGGAGCTGGTGCTGGGGGCGGAGCCCGATCTGATCATCGCCAGCAGCCTGTCCCCCTCCAACCTGGAGCTGAAGGAGACCTTCGACCGCGCCGGGATCCCCGCCGCCTACTTCGACGTCTCCTCCTTCCAGGACTACCTGGACCTGCTGGAGCTGTTCACCCAGCTCACCGGACACCCGGAGAACTATGTGACCTATGGGACCCGGGTATGGGAACAGGTGGACGGAGCGCGGCAAAGAGCGATGCTCCACAGCCGCGTCCCCACAGTGCTCACCATCCAAGTGTCGGGGAGCAGCATCAAGGTGAAGAACAGCGAGGACAACGTGCTGGGCCCCATGCTGAAGGACCTGGGCTGCGTCAACATCGCCGACCAGGATGGCTCTCTGCTGGAGGACCTGAGCCTGGAGGCCATCCTCCAGGCCGATCCCACCTATATCTTCGCCGTCTACCACGGCACCGATGAGGCGGCCGCCCAGGCCAACCTGGAGGCCACTCTGCTGTCCGACCCCGCCTGGGCCAGTCTCAGCGCGGTGCAGGGGGACCGGTCCTATATCCTGGAGCGCAGGATGTACAGCTTGAAGCCCAACGCCCTGTGGGGGGATGCCTATGAGAAGCTGGCGGACATCCTCTTTGAGGAGTAGGGGCCGGCGGATCGCCGCCCTGGTCCTGCTGCTGCTGGCCTCCTGCGTGGCGAATCTGGCCTTCGGCGCGGTGTCCATCCCGGCCGGAGAGGTGATCGCCGCCCTGCTGGGCCGGGGGGAGGGCGCCACAGCCGCCATCGTCCTCTACGCCCGCCTGCCCCGGCTGAGCGGCTGTCTGCTGGCGGGGGCGGCGCTGGCCTGCGCCGGGGCGATCATCCAAGGGGTGCTGAATAACCCCCTGGCCGCCCCCAACGTGATCGGGGTGAATTCCGGGGCGGGGCTGGCCACCGCCCTGTGCTGCGCCCTGGCCCCCGGAGCCGTCCAGCTCACCCCCCTCGCCGCCTTTCTGGGGGCGCTGGCGGGGGTGCTGCTGGTGCTGTTCATCTCGGAGCGGGCGGGGGCCGCCCGGATCACCCTGGTGCTGGCAGGGGTAGCCATCTCCAGCATGTTCAACGCAGGGATCGACGGGGTCGTCACCTTTGTCCCCGACGCCCTCAGCGGATACACCGATTTTCGGGTGGGCGGGGTGAAAAATCTGTCGATGGCCCGGCTGGCCCCAGCCTTTTGGGTGATCTTGATCGCGTTACTGATCGCCCTATCCCTGTCCAACGAGCTGGACCTGCTCCTCCTGGGCCGAGAGACCGCCCAGAGCCTGGGGCTGCCCGCCAAGTGGCTGCGGCTGGCCCTGCTCATGCTGGCGGCGGCCCTGGCGGGGGCGGCGGTGAGCTTCGCCGGACTGCTGGGCTTCGTGGGGCTGCTGGTGCCCCACATCATGCGCCGCCTGGTCGGAGAAGAGAGCTTTTTCCTCCTCCTCTCCTCCGCCCTGGGGGGCGGGCTGCTGCTCACCGTCTGCGATCTGGCCTCCCGGCTGATCTTCGCCCCCTTCGAGCTCCCTCTGGGGGTGGTCCTGTCCCTGACGGGGGGGCCCTTCTTCATCTGGCTGCTGCTGAAGCAGCGGAGAGGGGGCGGCGGGCTGTGATCGAGCTGAAAAACCTGCGGGCCGGCTACCCCGGCCGCCCGGTGCTGGAGGATGTGACCCTGGACCTCCGCCCCGGCCAGGTGCTGGCCGTCCTGGGCCCCAACGGCTGCGGCAAGAGCACCCTCCTGCGCACCGTCAATGGCCTGCTGGCCCGGTCCGGGGGGGAGGTGCTGGTGGACGGTGTCCCTCTGGAGCGCCTGTCCGCCAAAGAGATCGCCCAAAAGGTGGCCTACCTGCCCCAGTCCCGGTCGGTCCCCAACATCACCGCCGGCCGGATGGTCCTCCACGGCCGCTTCCCCTACCTGTCCTACCCCCGGCGCTACAGCCAGGAGGACCGCGAGATGGTGCGCCGGGCCCTGGACTGGGTGGGGGCGGCGGAGCTGGCCTCCCGACCGCTGGCGGAGCTGTCCGGCGGCCAGCGGCAGAAGGTCTATCTGGCTATGGCCCTGGCTCAGGACACATCAACGATCCTCATGGACGAGCCCACCACCTATCTGGACGTGGGCTGTCAGCTGGAGGTGATGGCCCTGGCCCGCCGCCTGGCGGAGGAGGGCCGGGCGGTGGTCATGGTCCTCCACGACCTGACCCTGGCCCTGCGCTATGCCCACCAGACCGCTCTGCTGTGGGAGGGCCGGGTCCGGCAGACGGGCACGCCGGAGGAGCTGTACCGGGGAGAGGCCTTGGAACAGGTGATGGGCGTCCGGCTGGGCCGGGTGGAGACGGAGGAGGGCTGGCGGTATTTTTACAGGTAAGGGCCTGTTCTTCCGCAGGGGGCGGTCTCCGTGCCGCCCCGGGACTTATGCCGCGGACGGCAGGGCGGCATGGAGACCTCCCCCTACTGTGATAAACGTGAAAAGGGGCTGTTCAAAGCACCCTGAATGGTGTAAAATGTCTCTTGACGATCGGTCCCTGCCCGAGTAGAATAGGGGCGAAATGAAAGAAATCCTGCATCGCGCAGGAAGAGCCCCTAAAAATTGCAGGAAACACATAGGGCCTGCCCTGCGGCAGGCCCAGGAGGAAGGAGAGGACATATGCACACGTTCGAGACCAAGATCCAAGAACTGAAGACCTCCGTACTCACCGAGGTGGCCCGTCTGACCTGGGAGGACAAGCTCCAGACCGGGATTCTGGACGTGCCCGAGAAGATCATCCCCGGCCCTGAGGCCAGCCTGCGCTGCTGTATCTACAAGGAGCGGGCCATCATCAGCAGCCGTGTGAAGATGGCCATGGGCGGCGACAAGACCAACCCCAGCGTGGTGGAGGTGCTCCCCATCGCCTGCGACGAGTGCCCCGTCACCGAGATGACGGTCAGCGCCTCCTGCCGGGGCTGTCTGGCCACCCGCTGCCTCCACGCCTGCCCCAAGGACGCCATCACCATCGTCAACCACCGGGCCCACATCGATCACAGCAAGTGCATCACCTGCGGCAAGTGCGTCAACGCCTGCCAGTACAGCGCCATCGTGAAGAACCAGCGCCCCTGCGAGAAGGGCTGCCCCGCCAAGGCCATCTCCATGGGCCCGGACAAGAAGGCGTCCATCGACATCAACGAGTGCATCTCCTGCGGCAACTGTGTGTATCAGTGCCCCTTCGGCGCCATCCAGGACAAGTCCTGGATCGTGGATGCCATCCAGATGATCCAGGGCGGCGCCCACTGGGGCTATAAGACCTACGCCGTGATCGCCCCCTCCATCGCCGGCCAGTTCGCCCCCGCCACCTACGGCCAGGTAGTGGCTGGCATCAAGCAGCTGGGCTTCTCCGGCGTGGCCGAGGTGGCCCTGGGCGCCGACATGGTAGCCGACCGGGAGTCTGAGGAGCTGGTAGAGAAGGGGGTCCTCACCTCCTCCTGCTGCCCAGGCTTCGTGGGCTATGTGAAGAAGAAGCACCCCGAGTTGAATCAGTATGTGTCCCACACCCCCTCCCCCATGGTCATGATCGGCCTGCATCTGAAGGAGAAGGAGCCCGACGCCAAGGTGGTCTTCATCGGCCCCTGCGTGGCCAAGAAGAAGGAGTTCCAGCTGGGCCGCACCATGAACGCCATCGACTGCGTCCTCACCTATGAGGAGCTCTTCGCCCTGTTCCAGTCCCGGGACATCGACCTGGAGAAGCTGGCGGAGGCCGAGCTGGACGAGGCCAGCGGCTACGGCCGCAACTTCGCCCGCAGCGGCGGCGTGGCCGAGGCGGTGGTCCAGACCCTGAAGGAGAAGGGCTCCAGCTTCGAGGTGAAGGCCGTGCCCTGCAGCGGCACCGCCGCCTGCGAGGTGGCCCTGATGAAGCTGAAGGTGGGCCGCCTGGAGGGCAACTTCATCGAGGGCATGGCCTGCGAGGGCGGCTGCGTCCAGGGCGCCGGCTGTCTGGTGCGGAGCCCCAAGAACAAGCTGGACGTGGAGAAGCACGCCAAGGAGGCCAAGGACCGGGGCGTGGTCCAGGCCGTCAGCACCGCTAAGGGCGTGGAGGCTCCCAAGCCTGCCCCCGCCAAGGCCGCTGCGAAGGCCGAGGGCGCCGCCGGAAAGGCGTGACCAGACCTGAGGGATCGATCTTAGATATGGACGGCGGCCGCATGATACTACGGTATCGTGCGGCCGTTTTTCCGCTTTGGTCATCATACAGAGAGGGGGAGACAGATATGGTCTATCAAAGGATCTTGCCGGGGCGGTTCATCGCCAGGCCCAACCGCTTCATCGCCCATGTGGAGGCAGAGGACCAGGTCCAGATCTGCCATGTGAAGAACACCGGCCGGTGCCGGGAGCTGCTGGTCCCCGGGGCAAAGGTCTGGCTGGAAGAGCGGGACCTCCCCGGCCGCAAGACCAAATACGACCTGATCGCCGTGGAGAAGGAGCGGCCCGACGGGCCCCTGCTGATCAATATGGACGCCCAGGCCCCCAACAAGGTCTTCTTCGAGTGGGCGTCAGCAGGGGGACTGGGCTTCGTCCCCACCCTCCTGCGCCCGGAGACTGTCTTTGGCGACTCCCGCTTCGATCACTACTGGGAGCTGTCCGCCCCGGAAGGGATGCGGCGAGGCTTCTGGGAGGTGAAGGGGGTCACCCTGGAGGAGGGGGGGACGGCCCGCTTCCCCGACGCGCCCACCCTCCGGGGGGTGAAGCACCTGGAGGGGCTGATCCTGGCCCGCCAGGCGGGCTATGAGGCGGGGGCGTGCTTCATCGTCCAGATGGCGGGGATGGACCACGTGGAGCCCAACGACGCCACCCACCCTGAGTTCGGCGCGGCCCTCCGCCGGGCTGCTGAGGCTGGGGTGGAGATCCTGGCCCTGGAGTGTGTCGTGGAGCCGGGACGGCTGACCGTGGGCCGGAGGATCCCCGTCCGGCTGTGAGGGGTAAAGTTTTGCGGTCTCCTGCCGATAATCTGATTGAAGACACGAGAAGGAGGACGTCCCGAATGGAGACGCGCGACACAGTGAGCAGAGAGGACCCAGGCCCCCTCCCCTCCCAGGGGAGCGGAGCTCCGGCCCGGGCCTCCATCGACCGGTTCGAGATGAAGCCCCACTGGGCGGTGCGGACCGAAGAGGAGCAGGTGGAGGCCGCCGCAGAGCTCTATGAGCGAGCCATCCAGCAATGGATCCAGCCGCCTCCCCCGGAGATCCCGGACCCGGCCAGATTCGAAGAACTGGAAGCTATGTCTCAGGAGCTGAAGCTCCAGCAGAAGTGCCAGGACATCGCCGCCCTGATCATGGCAGATGAACAGGGCCTGATGGACGGGGCAGATGAGGAAGGATAACAGGAGGTGCGCGCATGGAGATCAGACAGGTCCTGAGAGGAGAACATACCGCCTTTTCCCCCAGCTGTCCCGCCAAGAACACAAAGGACAGCGGGACCGGGGCCGCCCGTCCTGCCGCCGACCGGCTGGAGCTGTCCCGCCAGTGTGTCCAGACCATGGAGGAGCAGCGGGCCCGGATACAGGCCGCTGTGCTCACCGGAGCGGACCAGGGGGAGAAGTCCAGCGGCATCTTGGACATGCTGGACCAGCCCAGCGCTGAAGAGGAGCAGCTGGACGCCATGTCCGAGCAGCTGGATGTCCAGATGAGATGTCTGAAGATCGCGATGAACATGATGAAGGGGAAACGGGTCCCGCCGGAGGACGAGCGCTATCTGATGGAGCACGACCCGGAGGGCTATAAGCTGGCCATCGCTATGCGCAAGCTGCCCGAGAAGGACGATGAGGAGTGTGAGAGCGTCCTCAAGGACGAGGACAAGACCTCCGGCGAGGCCGATGGGACCGAGGAGACCGCCCCGGCGGAGGGCGGCGGTGCCTCCTCCGGCGGAGAGGCCGCGGACTCCGGCGGCGAGGGCGGCTAGACAGATGTATCCGATCCGAGAGCTCAGGGCTTTGGCCCTGGGCTCTTTTTTCTGTCATAACTTACGGCCTGTCCACATAGGATGGGACAAAGGCTGGTGAAGGAGATGACACAGATGACAGCGGCAGACAGCTTCGTCCAGGCGGTCCAGGTGCTGCCCCTGCGGCTGCGGGGGGAGGCCCTCTCCCTTCTGGAGGGGGACCGGGCCCGGACCGAGGAGCTGCGCCTGCGGGCCGGGTGGCCCATGACGGCCCTGATCGCCGGGGCGGAGCGTCCCCTGGGCGGGCCCCCGGTGGAGGGGGAGGAACTGGACCAGCTGGTGGAGATCGCCAGCCGGGCCTCCCGCCACGCGGTGCTGGACCAGATCCGCCGGGGCTACCTCACCATAGAGGGGGGGCACCGGATCGGCCTGTGCGGCACCGCCGTCATGAGAGAGGGGGAGATCCACGCCCTGCGGGCCCTGTCCTCGGCGGACCTGCGGATCGCCCGGCAGGTGGAGGGGGCCTGCGCCCCGGTGTTGGACGGGCTGTGCCCCGGGGGCCGGCTGGCCGACACCCTGATCCTAGCCCCTCCGGGCCTGGGCAAGACCACCCTTCTCCGTGATCTGATCCGGGCGGTGTCCGAGGGGGAGGGATGCCTCCCTCTGCGGGTGGCCCTGGCCGACGAGCGGGGGGAAGTGGCCGCCATGTACGGCGGCCGTCCCCAGCTGGCAGTGGGCCGGCGCACCGATGTGGTGGAGGGCTGTCCCAAGGCCCAGGGGCTGATGCTCCTCCTCCGGGGGATGGGCCCCCAGGTCCTGGCGGTGGACGAGATCACCGCTCCGGAGGACGTGCGGGCCCTGACGGCGGCGGCGGGATGCGGCGTCACCCTGCTGGCCACCGCCCACGGCGAGGGCCGGGCCGACCTGGAGCGCCGGCCCCTGTACCGCTCCCTCCTGGAGGAGGGCTTGTTCCGCTTTTTGGTGGGGATCCGCCGGGACCGGGGGCGGTACTGTTACAACGTAGAGGAGCTGAGATGATGGTACGTCTGATCGGAGCCGCCCTGGTGGCGGCAGGCGGGGGCTGGATGGGGATCCAGGCGGCGGCGGGGCTGCGCCGCAGGGCCCGGGCCCTGCGGCAGATGGCGGCGGGGCTGGCCCTGCTGGAGGGGGAGCTGGAGCTGGACGCCCCTCCCCTCCCCCAGCTCATGACCAGGGGGGCCGGCTTGGGACAGGGACCGGCCAAGGAGCTGTTCCAGGGCTGTGTCCAGGGCCTGGACCATCTGGACCAGGAGGGCTTCGCCCCTCTCTGGCGGCGGCTGGCCGGCGGCCTGGACGAGCTGGGCCCCGAGGGACAGGCTGTCCTGGCCCCTCTGGGGGACGCCCTGGGCCGGTACGACATCCAGCGGCAGCAGGAGGCCCTGGCCGCCGTCCGCCGCCGTTTAGAGGAGCTGGCCGGCGCCCAGGAGGCGGACAGCCGCCGCCAGGGGAGGGTCTATCAGGCCCTGGGCCTGTCCGGCGGGGCGTTTTTGGTGATTTTACTGCTCTGAATCGTGGGATGCCGCCGTAGGCAGCACCGAAACAGTGCCCAGCGGAGCGGGTCTGTTTCGGAGAGGAGGAGCAACGGAATGAAGCGGATATCCGGCGTGAGCCGGATGGAGCGGAATGGAGTTTGTGACGACGATATGGAAGTGGATCTGATCTTCAAGATAGCAGCCATCGGGATCCTGGTGGCAGTCCTGAACCAGGTGCTCAGCCGGGCCGGCCGGGACGAGCAGGCGATGATGACCACCCTGGCGGGGCTGGTGGTGGTGCTGATGATGGTGGTCCAGGAGATCGCCAGCCTCTTCGACCTGGTGAAGGACCTCTTCGGGCTGTGATGGAAGCCATGGCCAAGCTCACCGCCGTGGGGGTGACGGCGGTGGTGCTCAGCGCGGTGCTGCGGAAAAACACCCCGGAGCTGGCCCTGCTGCTGGCCCTGGCCGCGGGGCTGTGGATGCTGGCTCTGACGGCGGAGGGGCTGGGGGCGGTGGTGGCCCTCATCCGGGAGCTGGCGGACCAGGCCGGCCTGTCCGAGGCCCTGCTGGAGCCGGTTGTGAAGACGGTGGCCCTGTCCATCCTTACCAAACTGACGGTGGAGATCTGCCGGTCGGCAGGGGAGGGAGGGGTGGCCGCCTTCGTGGAGACGGCGGGAGCGGTGCTGGCCTTGACGGTGGCCCTCCCCCTGGTGCGGGCGGTGGCCCAGATGATGGGGGAGCTGCTGATATGAGACGGCTGTTTTTATCCTCCCTCCTGGCCATCCTCTGTATAGTCCCCGTCCACGGGGCGCTGGCCGTCCCCGGCCTGGACCAGATGTGGGAGGAGGCCGAGGGCTACGGCGTGCTCCAAGGGGAGACCTTGGACCAGGGCCTGTCCGGCCTGTTGTCCGACGGGATGGACCAGATCGGCGCCCTCTTCCGGGCCAGCCTGTCCACCGCCCTGAAACTGATCGCGGTGGTGCTGCTGTGCTCTCTGGCCCACTGCGCCCGTCCGGAGGGAGACGGGGGGCTCCAGGCGGTGACCATCGCCGGGGTGCTGGCCATCACGGCCCTGACCATGACGGACATGGCGGCTATGATCGGCCTGGGCCGGGACACCATAGGCCGGATGGAGGGCTTCTCCTCCCTTCTCCTGCCTGTCATGGCGGTGCTCACCGCCGCCACTGGCAATATCACCGGCGCGGCCGTCCGCCAGGGGGCTACGGTCCTCTTCTCCCAGCTGCTGATCGCCGCGATGGACCGGCTGCTGATCCCTCTGGTCTACGCCTATGTGGCCCTGAGCTGTGCCCACGCTGCGGTGGGCGGTCCGGGGCTGAAGCGGGTGGCCGGGCTGGTGAAGGGGCTGGTCACCTTTCTCCTCACCGCCCTGCTGCTGGCCTTCGTGGGCTATCTCACCGCCAGCGGGGCCATCGCGGGCAGTGTGGATGCCGCCGCCGTCAAGACAGCCAAGATGGCCATCTCCCGGGCGATCCCGGTGGTGGGAGGCATTTTGGCCGACGCCTCTGAGTCGGTGCTGGCCGGGGCGGGGGCCCTGAAGGGCACCGTGGGGGCGGCGGGACTGGTGGTGGTGCTGGCGATCTGCCTGGCCCCCTTCCTCCGCCTTGCCCTGCAGTATCTGGTCTATAAGGGGGCGGCAGCGCTGTGCGCTATGGTGGCTCAGCCCGCCCTCAGCGGTCTGATCGACGCCATCGGCTCCGCCTTCGGCCTGGTGCTGGGGATGACGGGGGCTGGGGCCCTGGTGCTGCTGGTCAGCCTGGTATCCGCCATCGGGGCGGCGGCCCCATGATCGGGGCGGTGCGCAGCTGGCTGCTGGCCGTCACCGCCGTCTCCCTCCTGTGCGCCCTGGCCGGGGCCCTCATGCCCAAGGGGCCGGTGGAGCGGGTGGGGCGGCTGGTGTGCGGACTGGTGATGCTGGCAGCCGTCCTCTCCCCTCTGGCCGGGCCCGATCTGGGGGAGGGACAGCGGTGGCTGGAGGACTATCTCGCCTCAGTGGACCAGCGGGAGGCGGAACTGACGCAGGAGGTGGACGATCAGATGAAAACCATCATAGAGGGGGAGTACGCCGCATATATTGTGGACAAGGCGGCGCAGCTGGGCCTGACCTGTACCGCTCAAGTGGAGTGCCAGGCGGACGGAGACGGCCTGCTCCTCCCCGTTCGGACGCAGGTGTCCGGCCCCCTCTCCGAGGCGGGCCGGGCACAGCTGGCCCAGGCTATCCAGGAGGACCTGGGCGTCCCGCCGGAGGGACAGACCTACATCGAGGAGGGAGCGCCGTGAGATGGAAGTGGCCCGAGGGGCTCCAAACATGGAAGGGGGCGCTGGGAAAGTATGGATACGTGCTGCTGGTCATGGCGGTGGGGGCCGTCCTGCTCCTCCTGCCCGCCGGCGGGGGGGATGGGCCCGGAGAGGAGACCGCCCAGGCGGAGGGGGCCTCCTTCGACCTGGACGCCTTCGAGACCAAGCTGGAACGGGCCCTCTCTCAAGTCGAGGGGGCGGGAGAGGTCCAGGTGGTCCTCGCCCTGGACGGCGGCAGCCGTCAGGTCCTGGCCCGGAATCAGGAGCGGGACACCAGCGGCGGGGGCTCCAACACGGTGGTCACCGTGGGCAAGGGCTCCGGACAGCAGGATATCGTCCCGATCCAGACCGTGGCCCCCCAGTTCCGGGGCGCCCTGGTGGTCTGCCCCGGCGGCGGCGACCCCCACGTCCGCCTGGAGCTGATCCAGGCCGTTGGGGCCCTCACCGGACTGGGGGCGGACCGGATCTCTGTGTGTCAGGGCGGGTGATGTCCAGGGCCAAGGCCCTGTCCTCGCCCTGCACGGCCAAAAATGCGATCGATCATTAAGGAGGAATCATCATGAGAACGAGCAAAAAGGGGTCCGACTGGTCCCAGCTGTGGAAGCGGAACGCAGTGGTCGCGGCGATCGCGCTGTTCGTCTGCGCGGCGGTCTATCTCAACTGGAACTACGGCAAGGAGGGGACCGACACCGACGCGGGCAAGACCCTGGGCCAGTCCGCCATGGTGGGGGGCAAGACCCAGGACCCGCTGCTGACCGGCGACAGCTCCGCCCAGACCGGCGGAGAGACAGGCGACACCAGCGGGACGGCCCCCACCGCCGGAGAGGACCAGGGGAGCTCCGGGACAGGGAACAGCGCCTATTTCGCCACCGCCCGACTCAACCGCCAGCAGGCCCGGGACAGCGCCCTGTCCCTCCTCCAGGACGCCGCCGCCCGGGAGGATGCCGACGAGACGGTGAAGGGCCAGCTCCATGACAACATCCAGACCATGGCCGACTACACCGTGACCGAGGCCCAGATCGAGAACCTGGTGGTGGCCAAGGGCTATACCGACTGTGTGGCCTTCATCGGAGACGACGACCTGTCTCTGGCTGTCTCCGCCCCCGAGGGCGGGCTCACCGAGGCGGACACCGCCAAGATCCTGGACGTGGTCAAGCAGACCGCCGGCTTCACCGCCGACCAGATCCATATCATCGAGGTGGAATGAAAGGATCCCCCAGAGCTCCACGCTCTGGGGGATCTTCCTGTACAGACGGGACCGTGCGGTCCCTCACCGGATACGGAAGCGGCTGATCAGGCCATTCAGGGCCCGGGCCTGCTGAGACAGCTCCTTGGAGACCGCCGCGCTCTTTTCCGCGGCGGTGGAATTGTCCTGGACCACCGCCGAGATCTCCCGGATCCCCGTCTCCACCAGCGCGATCATCTCCGACTGCTGGACGCTGGCGGCGGCGATCTCATCCATCAGCGCCTTGATGGACTGGATACAGCTGTCGATGTCCTGCATCGCAGCGACGGCCAGGTCGGTGGACTCCGTCCCGCTCTTGGCGCTCTGGATAGACCGGCTGATCAGCTCGTTGGTGTTCTGGGCGGCGGAAGCGGACCTGGCGGCCAGGCTGCGCACCTCGTCCGCCACCACGGAGAAGCCCTTGCCCGCGTTCCCAGCCCGGGCCGCCTCCACAGCGGCGTTCAGGGCCAGGATGTTGGTCTGGAAGGCGATATCCTCGATCGTTTTGATGATCGTGCCGATCTGGGCGGAGGACTGGTCGATGTTCCGGGTAGCGGCGGTCAGCTGCTCCATCTTCATGTCCGCCTCGGCGGTATACCCGGTGGCCCGATCCACCAGCTGGCTGGCGCTGCCGCAGCGCACAGTGCTGTTCTGGATCTGGGCGGTGATGGCCGTCACATTGGCCACCAGCCCATCCACCGACGCAGCCTGCTCCGTGGTGCCCTGGGCCAGGGCCTGAGCGTCGTCGGACACCCGGACCGCGCTGGCCCCCACCTGGCCGGCCACCCGGGAGATGTCCCGGATCACGTCCACCAGGTTTGCGTGGATGGACTGGAGGCTGGCGGACAGGGCCTTGAAGTCGCCGATATAATAGGACTCGTTCTCGGTGACGTCCACGGTCAGGTCGCCGCCGGCCATCCGGCCTAGGATGCGCTCCACATCGTCGATGGTCTTCCGCAGGCAGGCACAGACCTGGTGGGTGGTCTGTGCGATCATGCCGATCTCATCCGTCCGGCCATAGAACAGTTCCAGCTCCTGGTCGGCGGACAGGTCCAGATCCCCCAAACGGCCGAGGGCCCGCTCCACCACCATCAGCTCCCGGCCCTCCCGCCGCAGGAGCAGGAGGATGAGCAGGATCACAGCGGCGGCCGTGACTGCGCACAGCACGCCCACCAGGATGCGGACATTGGTCACAGTGCCGTAGACCTCTGTCGCGCTGGCCCGGACCATGAAGACCCAGCCCCGGTCCTTGAGATATTTATATACCACCAGCTGCTCGACCCTGTCCTCATCCTTGTAGGAGTATGTATTGGCTTGGGTGCTCCCGTCCGCCTGGATGCGGCGGATCACCTCCCGATATCCGGGGTCGGTGGTCTCTGTATTCAGCAGCGCGTCGTCCTCGTGGTAAAGGTATACCCCTGTCTCCACGTTCAGGAACACATATTCGCTGTCGGGCAGGCCCTTGATATCCAGGTCCAGCAGCGAGTCCATCAGGTGGCTGGCATAGACGCCCGCGCCCACATAGCCGATACACCGCCGGCCCTCGAAGATGGGGTAGTACATCGACAGGATCATGCTGCCGGTGCCCGGGGACTTCATGATCCCCAGATCGGTCAGCTCCTGCCGGGCCAGGATGGTGTCCTGGAAGGTCTTCAGAGAGTCCCCCGACCGGGTCGTCATTCCGATCGCCCCCTGGGAGGTGTGGGTCAGGACATGGGTGGCCGGGGTGGCGATGTACAGCCCCTCGAACACCCCCTTGACGGCGGCGAAGTCCTCGGTATATTTCTGGGCCCGAGCCAGCAGGACCGGGTCGTCCGGGTCCTTGAGCAGGTCGCGGACCTCGCTGCTCAGGGCGAAAGCGGTCATATACTCCTCCGCAGAGAGCACATATTCATCGATGATGGCGGCTCTGGATTCCACGGCGTCGGTCATCTGGTTGGTGATGTCGCTTTTGACTACAGAAGCAGCGTTGGTGGATACCACCAGCCAGAGGATCAGCATCCCCGCCAGGGTGATGGCTGTAGTGGCGATCCCGATCCGTGCGGCAAGTTTTTTGTTTTCAAAGAATCGCATCCATACTTCCCTCCATAGAAAAAAGGTCTCAGGGACAGGGCCCTCCTCTCTTCCGGCCCCAGGGCTAAGACCGCGCAGCGGAGCCGCCCCTCCCCGAGGGGTAGTATAGCCTATTTTTTCCCGCTTATCAAGAGCTCCGGCCCCATCATTTACAAACTCTGAACGACAGGATGCCCCCCCAAAGGGCGGGATGGCCATACAGGTCAACGGAGCGTCGATTGTTTTTGCGGCCCGGATGAGGTATGATGCCCTGTGAGGTGAAAAAGAGATGGATACTGACCGCAGAAAAGAACTTTTGGCGGCTTATAAGGACCGCCGTCCGGAGATGGGGGTGATCTCCTTCCGGTGCAGCGTGACAGACGAGGCCTTTTTGGCGGCCGCTGCGGATATCCCCACGAGGACCAACCGCATCCGGTTCCAGCTCTCCACGGGGAACTGTCCCAACAGACGGCTCCAGGAGCTCTGGGCCCGATACGGCGAAGACGCCTTCACCATCCAGGCCGTGGAGCGGCTGAGATACGACGACCCGAAGGAGGATCACACCGGCGAACTGGAGACCCTCCTGGAGCTGTGTCTCCTCAAAGACCCCAAAGCGGCCAAACTCTGGCGATGAGGACGGCTTTCCCCGTCCTCCAGACCGGACACAAAGACGAAGCAAGGGCTCCCGATCCAAGGGTCCTTGCTTCGTTCCATCTATCGGCTGGATCAGCTGCTCTCCTTCTCCGCCAGGACCCAGGGGACCACCACAGAGCGGCATGTCTCCCCCCGGAGCTGGCGCAGCATCAGATCCGCGGCCAGCTCCCCCAGATTCTGCCCCCCGTGGGAGAGGGAGGTGATCCGGACCGGGGCCAGCTCGCTGTACTGGCTGTCATCGAAGCTCACCACCGCCATCTCCTGAGGGATCTGGACGCCCCGCTTCCTCAAATGGGAAACGACTCGGATCGCCACCTCGTCGTTATAGCACACGATGGCCGAACAGCCCGAAAAGCTGTCCAGGGTGCGGTCCAAGAACGGCTCGGACAGGAACGATTCCCGCATCTCCGTATTATACCAGCAGATCTGTCTGTCCTCCAGGGGGAGGCCCAGGTCCCGCAGGGCCTCGATATACCCTGCGTACCGCAGGGTCCCCTGCATATCGTCGTTCTTGAAGATCCCCGCGATGTTCTGATGCCCCTTTTGGTGGAGATATCCCACCAGCATCCGCCCGCCGCCGTAGTTGTCGGCCAGGACGGAGGGGATGGAGGACAGCTCTGGATAAGTGCCGTTGATGAAGACCAGGCGTACCCCCCGGTCGATCAGCTTTTGATACAGATCCAGATTGGGGTCAGGCAGGGCGGTCTTGCTCCCCTCCATCAATACTCCGTCCAGGTCCTTGATGGTCAGCAGGGTCTGGAGGATCTTGCGCTCGATGGAGACCTGATTCTGGGTGGCGAAGAGGAGGGGGGCGCTGCTGTTGGCGGTAAGGATCCGTTCCATCCCCCGGAGGATCCCCGGGAAGATGTAGTCATTGATATAGGTGGTGACCACCGCGACCGTACAGTTCAAAAGAGCCTCCGGCCCGATCCGTTCCCGCAGGCGGGATCCGCTGCCCTGCCGGCGGGTGATCAGTCCCTCGTCCTCCAGCACCGACAGGGCCCGGCGGACCGTCTGCCGGCTGATCTGGAACCGCTGGCAGAGGGAGTGCTCCGTGGGGAGGAGCTGCTTGCTGCTGTATACGCCATCCTCGATCTCCTGGCGCAGAGAGTCGGCGACGGACTGGTATTTAGGCGCCATAGGCCGCCCTCCTTCCTGGGAGATCTGGGATCTCATCCTCACAAACAGGATCCGAGCACTGGGGCCCTGTCTGTATCATTGGGATATTATAACATATCCTCCCGATCTGTACAACTACAAATAATTTGTATGTGTCTTTGTTTTTCCTCTGGGGGAGGACGGACAGACCCCAGGCGCCGGGGCCCCTTTTTTTGCACAAAGGAGGAGCGGATATCCGACGCAGGTTTGTCCCGATCTCCACCCCTCCAAAAAATTGCCGCGTGTACAAAAGAGTTTATACAGATCGACCTGTCTTTTGGGTATATCCAGGCCCCTGTCCCAAACATGTTCTCCTCCGAAAAAATGTCTATAACATCCGGATTTGATAAATATCAAGAACTTCTTCTTGGTATTCCGCAGATTTGTTCCTCTTTTGTTTCAAATATGTTTGTAATTTGTATTGTTTATTTCCTGGAAATTCAAAAACTTAGATACAAATCATTGACGCACGAGAATACAAATGATATACTCATGACAGCTCCGGACCCCGGCACAAAATCATTCAGAAAGCGAGGAACATGAAATGAAGATGAACAAAGTCCTTAGCCTTGCCCTCGCCGCGGCGATGGCTCTGTCTCTGGCCGCCTGCGGCAACAGCGGCAGCGGTTCCAACGGCGGCTCCGTCAGCGGTTCCAACGGCGGCTCCGTCAGCGGCTCCAACGGCGGCGGCAGCTCCTCCAGTGGCCAGCAGCCCACCGGCGGTAGCACCGGCGAACTGATCACCGTCGGCGTGATCAACAACGACCCCAACGAGTCCGGCTACCGCACCGCCAACGACGCCGCCATGCGCGCCACCTTCACCGAGGAGAACGGATACAAGGCCACCTTCTACAACAATAACGACGCTGCTCAGCAGATCGCCACCGCCCAGCAGATGGTCCAGGACGAGGTGGACTTCCTGCTCCTCTCCCCCGCCTCCACCACCGGCTGGGACAGCGTGCTGAAGGACGCCCAGGCCGCCGGTACCCAGGTCATCCTCTTCGACCGTATGCTGGAGGCCGATGAGAGCATGTATGTGGCCGCCGTCGTCTCCGACATGCCCGCCGAGGGCAAGACCGCCGTGGACTGGCTGGCCGCTCAGGGCCTGGACGAGTACAACATCATCCACATCCAAGGCCACATGGGCTCCGACGCCCAGCTGGGCCGCACCGGCGCTCTGGACGAGAAGGTGAACGCCGAGTCCAACTGGAACTATGTGACCCAGCAGACCGCTGACTGGGACGAGGCCACCGCCCGCACCATCGTCCAGTCCGTCATCGACTCCAAGAAGCCCTTCAACGTGATCTATGCTGAGAACAACGGCATGGCCCGGGGCGCTGTGGCCGCTCTGGACGCCGCCGGCATCAAGCACGGCAAGGACGGCGATGTGATCGTCATGGGCTTCGACAGTGACAAGTGGGCCATGGAGGCCGTCCTGAACGGGAGCTGGAACTATATGGGCCTGTGCAACCCCATGCAGGCCGAGACCGTTGACAGCATCATCAAGGACCTGGCCGCCGGCAAGCAGCCCGACCAGAAGATCATCTACACTCCCGAGCGGGGCTTCGACGCCGCTACCATCACTCAGGAGGACGTGGATACCTACGGCACCTGATCCCACGAACTACATATCTATCACGTGGCCCGACACGCGGCGCGGCATGTCAGCCGTGCCGCGTGCCGCATTTTTGAAGAATGGAGGCGTATCCCTATGCAGGAAGGCGCAGTTTTGGAAATGCGCGGCATCTGCAAGTACTTCCCAGGCGTACGCGCCCTTCAGGATGTGGACTTCACCCTGCGGGAAGGGGAGATCCACGCCCTGATGGGAGAGAACGGCGCGGGCAAGTCCACCCTGATCAAGGTGCTCACCGGCGTATATCCCAAGGATGGGGGCGAGGTCCACATCAAGGGGATCGAGGGCGCGGCAGTCATCCGCTCCCCCCAGGATGCTCAGAACGCCGGCATCAGCACCGTCTATCAGGCGATCACCCTCTGCCCCAACCTGACGGTGGCCGAGAACATGTACATCGGCCGCACCAAGGGCGCTATGACCAACTGGAGAGCCATGAACAGCGGCGCGGGGAAGATCCTGGAGTCGCTGGGGATCCCTGCCAGCCCCCAGCAGCAGCTGGGCTCCTGCTCCATCGCCGTGCAGCAGATGGTGGCCATCGCCCGGGCAGTGGATATGGAGTGCAAGGTGCTCATCCTGGACGAGCCCACCTCCTCCCTGGACGAGCAGGAGGTGGTCAAGCTCTTCGGTTTGATGCGGGACCTGCAGTCCAAAGGGGTGGGCATCATCTTCGTCACCCACTTCCTGGAGCAGGTCTATGAGGTCTGCGACCGGATCACCGTCCTTCGGGACGGCCAGCTGGTGGGGGAGTATGTCATCGAGGACCTGCCCCGGGTCCAGCTGGTCAGCAAGATGCTGGGCAAGGAGTTGGACGACATGGCCGATATCAAGGGCGAGTCGGGCGGCACCGCCATCAGCCAGGAGGGAGCTCCCGTGCTGGAGGCCCAAGGCCTGTGCAGCAGCGCTGGGATCAAACCCTTCGACTTCTCCATCCGCAAGGGGGAGGTCAACGGCTTCACCGGCCTGCTGGGCTCAGGGCGCAGCGAGTGCGTCCGGGCCATCTTCGGCGCCGACCACGTCACCAGCGGCACCGTGAAGATGGACGGCAAGGAGGTCAAGATCCGCAAGCCGCTGGACGCCATGAAGCAGGGCATCGGCTATCTGCCCGAGGACCGGAAGGGCGACGGCATCGTGGGCGACCTGTCGGTGCGGGAGAACATCATCCTGGCCTACCAGGTGATGAAGGGCGCCTTCCGGCCCATCTCCAGGGCCCAGGCGGAGGCCTTTGCCGACAACTACATCGAGCTGCTGGAGATCAAGACCGCCTCGGCGGACACCCCCATCAAGTCCCTCTCCGGCGGCAACCAGCAGAAGTGCATCCTGGCCCGGTGGCTGCTCACCGACCCCAAATATCTGATCCTGGACGAACCCACCCGGGGCATCGACATCGGCACCAAGATCGAGATCCAGAAGCTGGTCCTCAAGCTGGCGGAGAAGGGCAAGAGCGTCACCTTCATCTCCTCGGAGATCGACGAGATGCTGCGCACCTGCTCCCGCCTCCTCGTCATGCGGGACCGGAAGCTGGTGGGCGAGCTCAACGGCGAGGATCTGACCCAGACCAAGATCATGGCGACTATCGCAGGAGGTGACGAGGAATGACGACCCCCGTGAAAGACCCTCAGGCCCGGGTGGAACGGCCCGACGAGAGCCTGTGGAAGCGGCTCACCCGGCAGCAGCTGTTCATCCCCGTGGCGGCGCTGGCCCTGCTGGTGCTCTTCAACCTGATCGCTGACCCCTCCTTCTTCGCCGTTTCCATGAAGGAGAACAGCCTGGGCAACCCGGTGCTCAGCGGCAACATCATCTCGGTGCTGGACAACGCCTCCGAGCTGGTCATCCTGGCCATCGGCATGACCCTGGTCACCGCCTCCTCCGGCGGACAGGACATCTCGGTGGGCGCGACCATGGCCATCGCCGGCAGCGTGATCCTGCGCATGGTCTGCGGCAGCCAGGTCACCGCAGACACCATGCAGATGAATCTGATCCTGGCTGTCCTCATCGGCATCGCGGCGACCATGTGCTTCGGCGCCTTCAACGGCGCGCTGGTGGCCTACTTCAACATCCAGCCCATGGTGGCCACCCTGATCATGTACACCGCCGGGCGCTCCATCGCCGCCTGGATCAACAACAACCAGCTGCCCATCATCAACGACCTCTCCTTCAAATACGCCGGCACCTTCCTCCCCGGCATCCCTGTGCCCACCCCCATCTTCATCACCGCCCTCGTCATCCTGATATTCTGGCTGGTGCTGAAGTTCACCACCCTGGGGCTCTACACCCAGGCGGTGGGCATCAACCCCAGCTCCTCCCGCCTCAACGGCCTGGACCCCAAGCTGATCAAGCTGCTCACCTATGTGATCCTGGGCGTGTGCGTGGCGGTGGCCGGCTTCATCCGGGTCAGCCGCAGCGGCTCCATCAACTACTCCCGAATCGCCGAGAACATCGAGATGGACGCCATCTTGGCAGTGGCCCTGGGGGGCAACGCCCTGTCCGGCGGCAAGTTCAACATCTACGGCTCCATCCTGGGGGCCTATGTGATCCAATTCCTCACCACCACCCTCTATAAATACGAGGTGCCCTCCACCGCCCTGCCCGCCTATAAGGCGGTGGTGGTGATCCTGCTGGTGGTGCTCAGCGCCCCGGTGGTCCGGGAAAAGCTGTCCCGCGTGAAAAAAGCCCCTGTCAAAGCCGCAAAGGAGGTGTCCTGACATGCCGAAAGGGATCGCAGTCGATAAACAGAAGCGGCTCAAGGCCCATGCTGCCATGAGCGACACCGATCTGCTGCTCACCATCACCATCGTGGTGTTCTTCCTCCTGTATCTGTCCGCCGTGTTTTTCCTGGGGGGCAGCTTCACCAAGCCCCAGAATTTCCTCAACATCCTGAACAACAACGCCTCCCTCATCGTGCTGTCCTGCGGCATGAGCATCGTGATGATCACCGGCGGGATCGACATCAGCGTGGGCGCCGTCACCTGCCTGGTGTGTATGACCAGCGCGGTGAACCTGGAGCGGCAGGGGGGCAACATCCTCACCGTGATCCTGATCGGCCTGGGCATCGGGCTGGCCTTCGGTGTGGTCCAGGGCTTCCTGGTGGCCCACCTGGGCATCCAGCCCTTCATCATCTCTCTGGCGGGCATGTTCTTCGCCAAAGGCATGACAACGATCGTCAGCAAGGAGCCGGTCCGAGTGACCAACGAGGGCTTCCTGGCGGTGAAGGACGCCCGGATCACCGTCCCCGGTCTGGGCGCCCCGAATAAACTGGGCGTGTACATCCCCGCCTATGTGGAGGTGGGCGTGATCGTCGCCCTGGTGGTGGTGGTCCTCCTCTTCTGCATGCTGCGCTGGACCAAGCTGGGCCGCGCCTTCTACGCTGTGGGCGGCAACAACCAGAGCGCCAACATGCTGGGCATCAACGTGCGCCGGACCAAGTTCCTGGCCCATGTGCTGTGCTCTGTGCTGGCGGGCCTGGGCGGCATCCTCTACTTCCTCCACGTGGGCAGCGGCGACGTGGCCAACGGCGCGGGGGACGAGATGAACGCCATCGCCTCCTCCATCATCGGCGGCACCCTGCTCACCGGCGGGGTGGGCAACGTGGTGGGCACCTTCTTCGGCGTGCTCAGCCTGAACACCATCAAGCGCATCGTCTCCTCCCTGGGCTTCGACGAGGCCTGGTGGTCCAACATCACCGTGGCCGCTATGCTCTGCCTCTTCCTGGTCATCCAGAGCATCGTCCTGCTGCGCAAGAACAAGAAATAAGGAGGAGTGGCAATGAGAACCTGTTTAGGACTGGAGCTGGGCTCCACCCGGATCAAGGCCGTCACCATCGACGGCGGCTTCAGGCCCGTCTCCTCCGGGGACTACACCTGGGCCTCCGCCTATGAGAACGGCATCTGGACCTACTCCCTGGACGAGGTGTGGACCGGCCTGAGGGCCGCCCTGTCCCAGGTGGAAGACCGGCAGGACATCGCCGCCGCCGGGGTGTCCGCCATGATGCACGGCTATCTGGCCTTCGACAAGGACTGGAAGCTCCTCACCCCCTTCCGCACCTGGCAGAACACCATCACCGGCCAGGCCGCAGCCGAGCTGACCGGGCTCTTCGGCTTCAACATCCCCCAGCGGTGGTCCATCGCCCACCTGTATCAGGCCGTCCTGAACAAGGAGGAGCACATCCCCCAGGTGGCCCACATCACCACCCTGGCGGGGTACATCCACTACATGCTCACCGGGGTCAACGCCGTGGGCGTGGGCGAGGCCAGCGGCATGTTCCCCATCGACAGCGCTGCCCTGGACTATGACGCCGGGATGATCGGGAAGTTTGACGCGCTGGTAAAAGACCGTGGGCTGCCCTGGACGCTGGAGGATATCCTTCCTGATGTCCTCCCCGCGGGCGCGGACGCGGGAGCGCTCACCGAAGAGGGCTTCAGGATGCTGGACGGCCTGCTCCCCGCCGGGGTCCCCTTCGCCCCCGCCGAGGGGGACGCGGGCACCGGCATGACCGCCACCAACGCCGTGGCCCCCCGCACCGGAAATGTGTCCGCCGGGACCTCCATCTTCTCCATGGTGGTGCTGGAGCGCCCCCTGGAGAGGGTCTATGAGGAGATCGACCTGGTTACCACCCCCACCGGGGCCCCCGTGGCCATGGTCCACTGCAACAACTGCACCAATGACACCAACGCCTGGGTGGGCGTTCTGGGGGAGACGGCCAGGCTGTTCGGGGCAGAGCCCTCCGCCGGCGAGCTGTACACCAGGCTCTATGAAAAGAGCCTGGAGGGGGACCCGGACTGCGGCGGCGTGCTGGTGTGCAACTACCTGGCCGGGGAGGGGGTCACCCATATGGACGCCGGCCGTCCCCTGGCGGCCCGCACCCCCGAGACCAGATTCACCCTGGCCAACTTCTTCCGGGCCCAGCTCTATTCCACCATGTCCACCCTGAAGATCGGCATGGATATCCTGGCCGCGGAACATGTGGCCATCGACTCCCTCACCGGCCACGGCGGGCTGTTCAAGACCCCCGTGGTGGGCCAGAGCTACATGGCCGCCGCCTGCGGCGCCCCCGTCACCTGCATGGAGACCGCTGGAGAGGGCGGGCCTTACGGCATGGCCCTGCTGGCCTCCTTCCTGCTGAACAGGGAGGGCGGCGAGCGCCTGGAGGACTTCCTGTCCAAGAAGGTCTTCGCCGGGGCGTCCGGCTCCACCATCCAGCCCGACCCCGCCTGCGTGGCAGGTTTCAACACCTACATCCAGCGGTACAAGGCCCTGCTTGAGGTGGAGAAAACCGCTGTAGCTGTTTTGTAAAACGGCCCGCAGGGGCGGATGATATCCGCCCGCCAGCCCTGTTTCTGCTTTTACAGGCGGATGATATCCGCCCCTACATGAAGGAGGTAGATCCTATGAATTATTCGTTTTGGTTCGTAGTCGGCAGTCAGTTCCTGTACGGCCCCGAGGTGCTGGAGACGGTGGCGGCCCGGGCCCAGGAGATGGCCGACGAGCTCAGCAAGGCCCTGCCCTTCCCCCTGATCTACAAGGTGACCGCCAAGACCAATCGGGAGATCGCCGATGTGGTGAAGGAGGCCAACTACGACGACACCTGCGCCGGCATCATCACCTGGTGCCACACCTTCTCCCCCAGCAAGATGTGGATCGACGGCCTGCGGGACCTGCAGAAGCCCTGGTGCCACTTCGCCACCCAATATAACCAGGAGATCCCCAACGAGGAGATCGACATGGACTTCATGAACCTGAACCAGGCCGCCCACGGCGACCGGGAGCACGGCTTCATCGGGGCCCGCCTGCGCAAGCCCCGGAAGGTGATCGCCGGATATTGGAGGGACGAGACTGTTCAGGCCCGGATCGGCAGCTGGATGAAGGCGGCCGTGGGCGCGGCGGTGTCCAAGAGCATGAAGGTCATGCGCTTCGGCGACAACATGCGGGAGGTGGCCGTCACCGAGGGCGACAAGGTGGAGGTCCAGACCAAGCTGGGCTGGCAGGTGAACACCTGGGCGGTAGGCGACCTGGTGAAGGTGATGGACACCGTCACCGAGGAGGAGATCGACGCCCTGATGGAGACCTATAAGGCCAGCTATGACATCGCCACCGACAAGATCGACCATATCCGCTATCAGGCCCGGGAAGAGATCGCCATGAAGAAGATGCTGGACGAACAGGGCTGCAGGGCCTTCTCCAACACCTTCCAGGACCTGTACGGCATGGAGCAGCTCCCCGGTCTGGCCTCCCAGCACCTGATGGCCCAGGGCTACGGCTACGGCGGCGAGGGCGACTGGAAGGTGGCCGCCATGACCGCCATCATGAAGGCCATGGGCGAGGGCGGCAACGGCTGTTCCCTGTTCATGGAGGACTACACCTATAACCTGGTGGAGGGCAAGGAGTACTCCCTGGGGGCCCACATGCTGGAGGTCTGCCCCTGCTGCGCCGCAGAAAAGCCCCGCATCGAGACCCACCACCTGGGAATCGGCATGAATGAGAAGGACCCCGCCCGTCTGGTCTTTGAGGGCAAGGAGGGGGACGCCATCGTGGTATCCCTCATCGACATGGGGGGCCGCCTGCGCCTGATCTGCCAGGATATCCACTGCGTCAAGCCCATCCTGCCCATGCCCAACCTGCCCGTAGCCCGGGTGATGTGGCAGGCCGAGCCCTCCCTCACTACTGGGGTGGAGTGCTGGATCACCGCCGGGGGCGCGCACCACACCGTCCTCAGCTACGATGTCACCGCCGAGCAGATGAAGGATTGGTGTACTATGATGGACATCGAGTTCGTCCACATCGGCAGGGACACCACCGTGGAAAGCCTGGAGCATGACCTGTTCCTGTCCGATCTGGCCTGGAAGCTGAAATAAGCCTGTAGGGGCCGACGACCCGGCGGCCCGCTCTTTTCCGCTGCTGCGGCGTTGGAGAGCGGCGCGCCGGGGTCGTCGCGCCCTACAGCCGTTGCCTTGCAGGGGCGGATATCATCCGCCCGTATGCAAATCAGGCGCTGTTAAAAAACGGGCGGGTAATACCCGCCCCTACACACGAAAACGAGGTGCAATGATGTTAGAAGCGCTCAAGCAGGCGGTCCTGGAGGCCAACCTCCTCCTGCCCAAATACGGCCTGGTCACCTTCACCTGGGGCAACGTGTCTGGGATCGACCGGGACAAGGGGCTGATCGTGATCAAGCCCTCCGGCGTGGAGTATGAGGGCATGACCGCAGAGGATATGGTGGTGGTGAGCCTGGAGACCGGCGAGCGGGTGGAGGGCAGGTGGAAGCCCTCCAGCGACACCAAGACCCACCTGGAGCTGTACCGGGCCTTCCCGGGGGTGGGGGGCATCGTCCACACCCACAGCCCCCACGCCGTGGCCTGGGCCCAGGCAGCGGAGGACATCCCCTGCTTCGGCACCACCCACGCCGACTACTTCTACGGATCCATCCCCTGCGTCCGCCACCTGACCCAGGCCGAGCTGGAGGAAGGGTATGAGAAAAACACCGGCACGGCGATCGTGGAGGCCTTCCGGGAGCGGTGCATCGAGCCCACCGCCGTCCCCGGCGCGGTCTGCGCCAGCCACGGCCCCTTCACCTGGGGCAGGGACGCCGACCAGGCAGTGTATCACGCGGTGGTGCTGGAGGAGGTGGCCAAGATGGCCATCCTCACCCGCCAGGTGAGGGCCTCCGCTTGCCCCGCCCCCCAGCGCTATCAGGATAAGCACTATTTCCGCAAGCATGGCCCCGGAGCCTACTACGGCCAGGGCTGAATCAAGATCCCTGAAAGAACAGTCAGTCCCCCAAGAGGGACTGACTGTTCTTTTCCGCTGCGCGGCAGATCTGAGCCGAAGGATATCGGGAGCAGGGAATCGAAAGCGGCGGCCTGACGGTCACCGCTTTTTCTGGATCTGATTCTGGCCCCGCCACTCTCTGGGGGAGATGCCATAGCGCTTTTTGAAGGCCCGGGAGAAGTGGAGCTGGTTGGGATAACCGCACTGGACGGAGATGTCTCCGATCGGATCGCTGGATGTCTTCATCAGCTCCGCCGCCCTGGACAGACGCAGCCGAATCAGGAACTCCTGGGGCGGACAGCCGGTGCTGTCTTTGAACAGCTTGCTGAAATAGCTGCGGTTGAGCTTGCACACGTCGGCGATCTCCCCCACAGTGATCTCCCGATGGAGGTTGTGCTCCATGAACGTGATGGCCTCCTGGATATAGAAATCCTTCAGCTGGCCTCCGTGGAGCTGCCGCCGGGTGGAGGAGGACTGGATCAGCCCGTCCAGGAAGAGGCACAGATGTCCGATCAGGTGGAGGGCGGAGGCGTCGGAGTGGTCGGCGATATAGAGCATGGTGTCCCGCACTTTCTGGCCCTGCGCGGGGCTCTGGGGGCGGTAGAGGGGCTGGGAGACCCCGAGGCCGGCGCTGTCTACATACTCTGCCGCCCGCAGGCCGTCGAACTCCAGCCAGACATATCTCCAGGGACTGGTCTTGTGGGCGCAGTAGGTGTTCACCTGGCCGGGACAGATCAGGAAGCCCTGATCCGCCCCCAGACAGTGCTTGCGGGTCACGCCGTCCTGGTCGTTGGAGTCCAGCCAGCCCTGCCCTGAGATCACATAGTGGAACAGATAGTGGTTGCGCACCGTGGGACCGTAGGAGTGCAGCGGGGCGCACTGCTCCCAGCCGTATTGATACAGCCGCAGGTCCAAAAAGTTCTCGTTGGGGAACAGGGAGAAGGAAAGCTCATCCATGGCGGGTCACATCCTCTCTTCACCGCAGGGGGCCGTAGGGGTCAGTCCGATCCTTCCGCGTCCTGGCTGTAGAACCGGCAGCCGCAGCGGCCATGCTCCTTCACCTCATACAGGGCCAGATCCGCCTTCTTATACAGGTCGTCAGTGAAGCCTTTGGGGGAGAAGGCTCCGCCCACGCTGAGGGACACCGGCGGCAGGCCCTGGCTGGGATGGGTCAGGCTGGCGTTCATGTTGGCGACCTTCCCTTCGATCAGCTCCCTCCGCTCCGGCGTCATATCGGGAAGGATCACGGCGAACTCGTCTCCGCCGATCCGGGCGGGGCAGTCGGTGTTGCGGAAGCTCTCCTCCAGCAGCCTGGCCACCTCCTTGAGCACCTTGTCCCCCACGTCGTGGCCCCAGCCGTCGTTGATCTGCTTGAAGTTGTCCACATCCACCAGCAGCAGGGCCACAGGGCCCGACCGGGCCTGGAGGATCTGCTTCAGATGGTCGAAGGCGCTGCGGTTCACCAGACCGGTCAGCGGGTCGTGCTCCGCCCGGTAGCGGAGCATGTTCTCATTGGCCGTGTTCACCTCGTAGATGTCATTGTAGGTCAGGGCCAGATATTTGAACTCATAGGAGCCCACGATCTCCATCAGCTTGTCCTCTCGGATGCACTTCACATAGATCTGGAGGGGCTTGACGATCAGCAGGATGATCATAACGAAGGTGACAATCGTCTCGATGAACAGAGCGCTGATCAGCAGCCGCTGCCGGGACATGGTCTTCTCCAGCTCTTGGGTGCTGGTCAGCATCCGCTGGTGGGTGGATGTATGGATGCTGTTCAGCGAGCGCTCCAGGTCCCCTTCGATCCCCTCCTTGGCCGCCTGGTAGTCCGGCCCGAAGACCAGCTCCCGGGCCCGGTCCAGCAGCTCCTCCGGAGGCAGCCCCTCCTCCTCCGCCGGGAGCCGGGCCTCGCGCACCTGGGCCGGGGCCCGCTCCAGACCGCCGCCGGCCTCCAGGACCAGCCGCATGGCCTGGATCTCCCGCTCCACCAGCTCGTTGGAGCGGTCCAGGGCCGACACCAGATAGCTGTATGCCGTCTCCTTGCTGTGGGACTCCCCCAGGGCCTCCAGGGCCTGCTCTCTCCGGCGGACCACCTGGATCTCCTGGAAATAGTCCTCCATATACCGGGGGTCGGCTGTCACTGTATACAGGCGCACCTGCTCGGTCAGATAGGCCGACCCCTCCCGCAGGAGCGCACCGTTGCGCTCACAGGCGATATAGTCATCCATAGAGAGGTGTACATCCTTATATCGGGCCGAGACATGGATTGTGGCCGCCAGCAGCAGGATATACAGCACGCAGGACATGCCGATCATAAAAAAGTTCGCCGTCCGGATCCGGACGCCCTTGATATCTCTCTGTTTCTCTCTGCTCATGGTATCCTCCCTCATCATCCTCTGATGCTCCGCACAGAAGGGCCGCCTCCATTATATGCCGAAGCGGGGCTCTTGTACAGATAGGATCTGTATTTTTTCCAGTTTTTTCTGATCTCTGCCGGGAGCATCCGGCGAAACGATCCAGTTTCCTGTTTCCACTGCCTCCTGCATGGGAAACATAGGATAAAAACTCTCCGCACGGGATGCCCCATCTCCCCCCTCTGTGTTGCTATTTTTTCCCGAAGGTGGTAGAATAGAGGACAGCATCTCAGCCCAGATCACCCGACAAAGAAAAAGGGGGCCATCCTATGCGCAAGCTGGTCATCGACAAGGCCGCAGTCAAGCACAACCTGTCCGTCATCAAGGAGCGTGCGGCGGGAGCAGTCATCTATGGGGTGCTCACCGGTGACGGCGGCGGGGCGGGGATCGTCCCCATGGCCAGGCTCCTCCGGGCGGAGGGGATCGGCCGGTTCGCCGTGTGCGATGTGAAGGAGGCGGAGAAGCTGCGCCAGGCCGGCTTCGTGGACGAGGAGATCCTCATGCTCCGCTCCACCACCGACCGGGAGGAGCTGGAGCACCTGGTGGACCTGAACGTGGTGTGCACCATCTCCTCTGTGGATTCCGGCCTGGCCCTCAACGCCCTGGCAGAGGCCCGGGCCACCATCGCCTGCGCCCACATCCAGGTGGACACCGGCATGGGATTCGGCGGCTTTTTGGTGAACGAGCCGGAAAAGATCCTCCTGGCCTACCGCTCCCTGCCCAATGTGGCCCTGGAGGGCATCTATACCCAGCTCCACGGCATGAAGCGCAACGATCCGGAGGCCGGCCGCCAGTTGGAGCAGTTCCACCAGGTACTGGACACCATCCACACCGCCGGCTTCGAGACAGGCACCGTCCACGCCGCCGGCTCCTTCGCCCTCCTCCACGACGAGCGGGCCAGGCTGGACGGGGTGCGGGCGGGCTCCGCCATCCTGGGCCGGTGCCGCCGCACCCGGGACGACCGGCTCAAGACCGTGGGCTACGGAGAGGCCCCTCTGTCTGAGGTCCGCTGGCTGCCCAAGGGCCACGCCCTGGGCACGGACAGGCCCATCCTTTTGAAAAAGCCCACCCGGGTGGCCGTCCTGCCTGTGGGATATCAGAACGGCTTCGGCCTCTCCCGCCCCCGAGAGACCGGCTTCTGGTCCCTCTGGGCCGGGTGGCGCCGGGCCCGTCGGCGCACCGTCCGCATCGGGGGGGGACGGGCCAGGATCATCGGCTCCATCGGCTCCACCCAGACCCTCCTGGACGTCACCAGCCTGAAATGCTCCGCCGGCGACCTGGCCATTTTCGACCTGGACCCCCTCTTCGCCCGGGGCGTCCTGCGGGAGTTCCGGTGAGCCCCTCCGCCGCCCGGCGCGGCGGATGACGTCCACCCGATACGCGATCCAGACCTGCGGGCGGTCTGGGGCCGTCCCTATAAAAATACGAACGAGGTCTTTCTTATGTCCAACCCCCTCCCCTTCCAGCCGCTGCTCTTCGGCGGCGACATCAATGTCTACAGCGTGGCCCGGGCCTTCCATGAGGCCTACGGCGTGCGCTCCATCGCCTACGGCAGGTATCCCTCCTTCCCCTGCCACGGCAGCGCCATCCTCGACTACCGGGTCTGTCCGGACAACGAGGACGAGGGCGCCTTCCGCCGCAACGTCCAGACCGTCTCCCAGGAGCTCCCGGACAAAAAGATCCTCCTCCTGGGCTGCGGAGACAGCTACGTCCAGCTGGCCGCCCGCTGCCGGGATTCCCTGCCCGCCAATGTGATCGCCCCATATATCGACGCCGGTCTGCTGGATTCCCTCATCAACAAGGAGACGTTCTACCAGCTCTGCGACCAGTACAGCATCGACCACCCGGCCACCTTCATCTATGACAGGTCCATGGGCCACGGCTTCTCCCTCCCCTGGGGCCCGCCCTACATCGCCAAGCCCGCCGACAGCGTGGCCTACTGGGCCTGCGGCGACCACTCCCTGGCCAAGGTCTACATCTGCCAGAGCTGGGAGGAGCTGCTCCAGAGCCTGGACCACGTCTACGCCACCGGATATCAGGACCACATGGTCCTCCAGGAGTTCATCCCCGGGGACGACAGCTATATGCGGGTCCTCACCAGCTACTCCGACCGCAACGGCCGGGTGACCACCATGTGTCTGGGCCACGTCCTGCTGGAGGAGCACTCCCCCCACGGGATCGGCAACCACGCCGTCATCCTCACCGACCACGACGAGGCCCTGGAGCAGAAGATCCGGGACCTGCTGGAGGCCCTCCATTTCGTGGGCTTCTCCAATTTCGATATCAAGTACGACAGCCGGGACGGGAGATATAAGGCCTTTGAGATCAACTGCCGCCAGGGCCGGAGCAACTACTATGTCACCGGAGCCGGGCACAATATCGCCCGGCTGGTGGTGGAGGACCGGATCGAGGGGAAGGACCTGCCCTTCACCATGACCAAAGACCGCTCCCTGTGGCGGATGGTGCCCAAAAAGGTGGCCTTCCAGTTCACCCCCAGGAAGTACCATGAGGAGATGCGGGCCCTGATCCGGGCCGGGGCGGACAGCCACTCTCTGGTCTACGCCAAAGACGCCTCCCTCAAGCGCCGCCTGCGGGTCGCCAAGAACCACCTGGGCAATATCAAGCGATTCGGCCAGTATAACAAAATACCCATCGAGGAGTAACGTATGGCGCAGTACCGTCTCGGTGTTTTAGGCGGCATGGGTCCCCAAGCCACCAACACCTTCTATCAATTCATCATCGACCGCACCGCCGCCCGGTCGGATCAGGAGCATGTCAACGCACTGATCCTCTCCGATGTGGACATGCCCGACCGCACCGCCGCCATCCTGGGGAGCGACGCAGAGAAGGAGGCGGTCTTCCAGCGGCTGCTGGCCGACGCCCGGCTGCTGGAGGGAGCAGGCTGCACCGCGATCGCCGTCCCCTGCAACACCTCCCACTTCTTCCTGGACCGGGTCCAGGACCACATCGGCATCCCCATCCTCCACATGATTCGGGAGACCGCCCGCCTGCTGGCCTCCCAGGGCCTGCGGCGGCCCGGGATCCTGGCTACCGACGGTACGATCCGGACCGGACTATACCAGAAGGAGTTCTCTGCCGCCGGGATCGGCGCAGCGGTCCCCTCCCCCCAGGCCCAGGAGCTGGTCATGTCCCTGATCTACGACGATGTGAAGGCCGGCCGGGACGGCGACCCCCAGAAGTTCGCCGCCATCCACGAGGACCTGCTGGCCCAGGGCTGCGACTGCGGGGTGCTGGCCTGCACCGAGCTGTCCGTCTTCGCTGACAGGCACCACCTCCCCCCCTACTACACCGACGCCATGGCCGTCCTGGCCCAGCGGGCGGTGGAGGCCTGCCACAAGCCTCTGCGGCATATCTTCATCAAATAGACGAGGGAGTTGAGCGCTATGCCCCCTGTTCCCGATATGGACGGCCGCCTGTACTGGGCCATCCTCCGCTCTCAAGGCCGCTGGGCCGACAGCATCTACGACTTGAAAAAGATCAAGGTGCTCAAGGATCTCACCCAGTCCATCGACCCCTATTACGAGCGTCCCTGGGGCAAGCTGGCCCCAGGGGACTTTTCCGCCATCGGCTATATGGAGGACCTGCACACCCTGATCTTCGACTGCCGGCTCCGGCCCGACGAGGGCCCCCTCCAGGTGGACGACTTCTCCTTTCTCACAAGGTGCAAGAAGCTGAAAAAACTGGACCTCCACTCCACCAGCTTTACCGACTGCTCCCTTCTGACCGAGCTCCCCGCCTTGAAGCAGGTCTATCTCCCGGCCCGGAAAAAGCTGGAGCATGTGGAGGCGCTGGACGCCCTGTCCTGCGAGATCAAAACGGACGAGCCCGAGTTCACCGACGACACCTTCCCGGACTATGGATATATCCCCACCGGTGAGATCCTCCCGCCCTCCGGGGAGGCCGCCGTCCGCTATCTGTCCCTAGACGGAACGGAGCATATCGACGGCGGGATCACCCAGGCCGTGCTGGACGAAATGGCCCGGGCGATCCGGAGCGGGGCGGCCCGCGAGGTCTGTCTGTCTATGAGCGAATATGGCGGAGAGGATGATGAAGACTTCCTTACTGTAGACATCGCTTACGGCTGGGCCGTGCCCGCTTTCAACTGCTGGGACGAGGAGGGGGATGCCCACCTATGCCTGCCCGTCAACGAGAGGTACTCCAGTGTGGAGGAGGAGGCCCCGGTGTGCATCGGGGGACAGTCCCCCGTCCCCAAGAGGTTCGCCCTGGACGACCTGGACCTGGCGGCGGAGTGCGTGCTGTACTTTGCCCGGACCGGGGCTCTCTATCCCGGCGTCCCCTGGGCAAGATTCGACTGAACTGAGGTGTTCTTATGAAGCGCTCCCTCAATGACTATATCGCCCTGCTGGAGGAGCGAGATCTGCTGTCCGCCCCCGTCCCGGAGGAGCTGGACCGGTCCGCCCCGGTGGAGCTGGTGTCCTACGATTCCCGGGAGGTGGTCCCCGGCACCCTGTTCCTCTGCAAGGGGGCCCACTTCAAGGCGGAGTTCCTCCAAATGGCTCAGGACAAGGGCGCCATCGCCTACGTGAGCGAACGGCCCTACCCGGGCTCGCCCCTGCCCTGCCTCCAGGTGGACGACATGCGGTCCACCATCGCCCCCCTGGCCGACCTGTTCTTCGGCCACCCCTCGGGGAAACTGAAGGTGATCGGCCTGACGGGGACCAAGGGCAAGTCCACCACCGCCTACTATCTGAAGCATATCCTGGACAGCTTCCTGGCGGCCCAGGGCAGGCCGGAGTGCGGGATCATCTCCTCCATCGACACCTACGACGGGGTGGAGCGCTTCGAATCCCACATCACCACCCCCGACGCCCTGGACCTCCAGCGCCACTTCTCCCGGGCGGCGGAGGCGGGACTGGACTATCTGGTGATGGAGGTGTCCAGCCAGGCGCTGAAATACCACCGCTCCCTGTGCACCGACTTCGCCGCCGCCGCCTTCCTCAACATCGGCTATGACCACATCTCTCCCATCGAGCACACCGACTTCCAGGACTATTTCTCCTCCAAGCTGCGGATCTTCGCCCAGGGGGCAGTGAACTGCGTGGACCTGGACTGCGACCGCGCCGGCCAGGTGCTGGAGGCGGCGAAGGCGGCGGGCCGGCCGGTGATCGCCTTCTCTCAGAAGGACCCGGCGGCGGACGTCTATGCCTCTCAGGTGCGCAAACGGGGGGACGACATCCTCTTCCAGGTCAGGACCCGCCGGTATGACCGGGAGTTCCGCCTCACCATGCCCGGGCTGTTCAACGTGGAGAACGCCCTGGCTGCCATCGCCGTGTGCGAGGCTTTGGACATCCCCCCTCAGCACATCTACGCCGGTCTGGAACGGGCCCGGGTCCCGGGGCGGATGGAGGTCTACGCCAACTCTGACGGCTCGGTCGCCGCCATCGTGGACTATGCCCACAACCGCATGTCCTTCGAGACCCTTTTCCGCTCCGTCCGGGCGGAGTATCCCGGGCGGAGGATCGTCACCGTTTTCGGCTGCCCCGGCTTGAAGGCTCTGGACCGCCGCCGGGATCTGGGAGAGATCTCCGGACGCTGGTCTGACCTGGTGGTCCTCACCGAGGAGGACTCCGGCGAGGAGGACACCGTCTCCATCTGCCGGGAGATCGCCGGCCACGTGGCCGGGCAGGACTGCCCGTACCTCATCGAGCCCAACCGGGGCGAGGCCATCCGGCAGGCGGTGCTCAGCTGCCGGGAGCCCTCCGTCCTGCTGATCACCGGCAAGGGCCGGGAGACCCGCCAGAAGCGGGGCCGGGAATATGTCGAGGTCCCCACCGACGTGGACTATGTCCAGAGCTTCCTGGGGGAGCTCGACTCCCTCCGCGGCCTGGACGGCATGGGCCGGGTGCAGGGGCTGCTCTCCCTCCTCCCCGCCCTGAAAAAGCACCGGGGGAAAAAGGCGGCGGTGCGGTCCTCCCTCCAGGGGGAGGATCTGCTCCAGGACATGGACGCCCTGGAGACGGTTGGCATAGAGGCCGTTTTGGTCCGGCCGGGGGAGGAGATCCCCCGGGACGCGGACTATCTGGTGTATCTGACCGAGCTGGAGGACGGAGGCGTCCTGGAGCGGATGGATGTCCAGCGGGCGGAGGAGCTGCTCTCCTCCGGCGGACTGCCGGAGGGGCTGGCCTCCCTGGCGGAGGACTGCCTGACCGCCCTCCGCACCGGGACAGAGGAGGCCGCTGTCCTGGACGGCCGGCGGGAGCACGCTCTGCTGCTCTACCTGCTGGACCAGCAGATCCCGGGCCTGATCGTCACAGCGGCACAGGGATAGGATGACGACTGCAGCCCCGCCGGGATCTCCCGGCGGGGCTGTTCGCGTCCATCCTCAGGCGTGCTGACGATGCTTCAGATATTTTTTCAGCTTGCTGGCCACAGCCTGGACGTCGATCGGTTTTGCCAGATGGTCATCCATGCCGCACTCCAAGCACCTCTGGATGTCCTCCGAAAACGCGTCGGCCGTCATCGCGATGATAGGGATATCCGCGTCCTCCCGCTCCAGTCCCCGGATGACCGCAGTCGCCTCATAGCCGTCCATGACGGGCATCCGCACATCCATGATGATCGCGTCGTAATGCCCCACAGGGGATCCTTCGAATCTGGCCACACAGACCTTCCCGTTCTCGGCCCGGTCCAATTCCAGCTCGAGGACAGAGAGCAGCTCCCGCGCCACCTCCCAGTTGAGCTCGTTATCCTCCGCCAGCAGGATGCGCTTCCCCTGCAGCGCCACATCGCTCTCGCTCTCCGCGGCCTCGCCTGCCGACGGCAGCCCGCGGGCGGGCTCCGCCTTTTTCAGGTCGAGAACGACGTGGAACTCACTGCCCTTGCCCTGTTCGCTGCGGACCGAGATGGCGCCATCCATCGCGTCTACGATACGCTTGGTGATCGCCATCCCCAGCCCGGAGCCCTCGGTCCTCTGCACACGGGCGTTATCCTCTCTGCTGAAGGACTCGAAGATCCTCTTTTGGTACTCCTCAGACATGCCGATCCCCGTGTCCCGCACCAGGAAATGGGTGCGGACCCGGGCGGTGTCCTCCGGGAGCGCCTCTTGATACACAGCCAGCTGGACCGAGCCGCGCTCCGGCGTGAATTTCACCGCATTCCCCAGCAGGTTGATCAGCACCTGGTCCAGCCGCACATGGTCGCAGTACACATCCTCCGAAAGGATCTCATAAAGGTCTGTGTCGAACCGCTGATCCTTCGCCTCGACCTGGGGCTGGATGATATTGACGATGCTGTCCATCACCTCTCTCAGCGACACCGGCGCGATATTCAGCGTCATCTTGCCGCTCTCGATCTTGGATATATCCAATACGTCATTGATCAGCCCCAGCAGGTGCTTGCTGGACAGCTCGATCTTATGCAGATAGTCCTGGACCTGTTCCGGATCGCGGGCATTGTCGATGGCCAGGGACGTCATGCCGATGATGGCGTTCATCGGGGTACGTATGTCGTGGCTCATACTGGAGAGGAACTTCTGTTTGGCCATGTTGGCGTGTTCCGCTTCTTTCTGCGCTTTTTCCGCAGCGCTCCGCGCCGCATCCATCTCCTCATTCATGCGCTTCAGTTCTGATACCTGGCCTCTGAACAGCTTCAGATACTGCCGGAATATGTACAGGAGCATGGCGATCACCGCGAAAGAGGCGACATAGACGCTGGTGAGCCAGTGGCTGCTCATCCCAGAGATCGTGTGGTCCAGCCTGTCGAAGGGGAGGACCGTCACCAGATACCACTCGCAGTAAGGCAGGGCGGTGCAGTACAGGTGGCGGCGCGAGCCGCCGTTCTTCAGGATGATGGAGTGATCCTCGTTCGCATCCATGGCCGCCTTCAGCGCTTCCACATAGGGAGCCGCGCCTCCCTCCCCGTCGCCGAAGAGGCTGTAGAGCCTGTCGAAATAGTTGTCGTGGACGCCGTCCTCCTCCCCCACGACATAACTGCCATCCTTGCGTATGACGAAGGAATAGCTCAGCGAGCTGTCTGAATCCAAGAAGAGGACCTTGCCCATATATTTGGTAGAGAGCCCCACGACTATGGCAAGGCTCTGCTCCCCATCAGACATAGGATACTCACAGGGGACGCCGAACAAGATCACGCCGTCTCCGCTGCTGCCGGCGGCGGAGGCCGCTCTGCGCTCCCCGTCCTTCAGGCTCTCTAAAAAGGTCTCCGGGTGGTTGAGGGCCACGGGGTCGCCGAAGATCATCTCGATCTCTCCGTCCGAAGAATACAGGGCGGCGCATAGAAAGTGTCTTGCCCTCGCGCCGTATTCTATCTCCTCTCTCGACCCATAGCCCGAGCTCCCGTCCCCCGCCGCGATATGTGCGATGGACTCTGCCATCGTCAGGCGGAGATCGATGATCGTTTCAAAGTGCAATGACACCTGCTCGTTCATCCCCGCCATATAAGCAGTGCCTATCTCCTCGATCGCATCCTCGCTCCTATCGCGGATGGACTTCCCAAGGAGGGAGAACACGATGACGGTCAGGCAGATGATCACCGCTACACTGACCTTGAACGACCGCGGCAACGCTATGTGTTCCATACTTTTTCCATCTCCACAGTTTTCAACATTCGCACCGTCTGTGAGCTGTCCTTGTCCCGCCCGGACGGCGGCGCCTGAACTGGCTCATGACCCGCAGCATCTTGCGCATATCCACCGGCTTCGCCAGATGCTCGTCCATCCCGGCGTCCTTGGCCAGGGCGACATCCTCCTCGAAGGCATTCGCTGACAGCGCTATGATGGGCACTATCCCCGCGTCCGTCCGGTCCAGACCGCGGATCACACGCGCCGCCTCATATCCGCTCATCACCGGCATCATCAGATCCATGAGGATACAGTCGAAGGACTCCGGAGGAGAGGCCCGGAAGGCTTCCACAGCGGCCTTCCCGTCGTTGGCGGTCACCACCTTCGCCCCTGCCTCCCGGAGGATGTATTCTACGATCTCACAGTTGATCTCGTTGTCCTCCACCAGCAGGACGCGCATCCCTGCGACATCGCTCTGGGCATCCTGGTCCCCGTCCTCAGACTGTCCGCTCCACGCCTCGTCCACCCGGACAGGGAGGAGGATCTGGACCACGCTCCCCCTGCCGACCCGGCTGTCTATCTCCACGGTCCCCTTCATCTGGTCCACCAGCTTCTTCACGATAGACATGCCCAGCCCAGCGCCGTTATAGTGGGTCCTCGCCCCCTGGTCCTCCTGGGTGAAGGGCTCGAAGATGTGCTCCTTGAAGTCCTCTCCGATCCCGACCCCGGTATCCTCCACCGTGAAGCGATAGCTGGCCGTGCCGTCCTGGAAGGCGGTCTCCTCCGCCCGGACGAATACCGAGCCATGGGGCCGGTTATATTTCAGCGCGTTGTCGATGACGCTCATCAGGATCTGCTTCAAATGCAGGGGATCCCCGATCACTCTGCTGTGGCGCAGCCGGGGCTCCTCCAGCTCCAGACGGATCCCCCGCTCCTCCGCCTGGAAGGACAGGACCGTGACGCAGTCCTCCAGCGCGGAACACAGGTCGAAGGGCTCCTCGGCCGCCGCCGGCCGGCCGCTCTCCAGCTTGCTCACCTGGAGGACGTCGTTCACCAGAGAGAGCAGATGCTCCGCCGACACGCGGATCTTCTTCCGGCACTCTCTCTGCCGCTCCGGGTCGTCTCCGCTCTTCTCCAGGATGGCCAGCATCCCCAGGATCCCGTTGAGGGGCGTGCGTAGGTCGTGGGACATATGGGAGAGGAATTCGCTCTTGGCCGAATTCGCCCGCCTCACCCGCTCCAGGAGCTCCATGATGGACTGCTCCTGCTTCTTCCTCGTCACCATGGTCTCGGTGATGTCCTGATGGTATCCGTTCATGCAGGCGCCCGGCTTTTGGAAGGTCTTGTCCGGCACACCGCCGCAGCGGACATAGATCTTCCCCAGGGCCGGATGGTCCCAGGGGTAGATCACCTCGGCGCGCCCCATCTCCAGCATCTCCCGGACCGCCTCCTGCACCATCTCGATGTAGTCGGGCTCGATGCGCTCGAACCAGTGGCGGTAGCACTCCTCCGGCCCGATCTCCCCCGGCAGGCCCAGGAGGATCCGCATGGTCCGGTCGGCATACATCCTGGGCTGGCAGCCCTCCTCCAGCTCGATCGTCCAGATACCGGTCCTGGCCCCCTCCAGGATGTCCTCCAGGCTCTGCCGGGCCTCCAGCTTATACTTCTCCTCCTGCTCCACCACAGCGTTCACGTCCCGCTGCGCAAAGATCGCGCAGTTCTCTGTCCGCGCCCGCTCTGTGGCGGAAAAATGGATCTCCAGGTATCTCAGCCCCGAACGGTCATCCTTCACCTGGTACCGGACAGAGAATTTCTTCTTCTCTCTGAGCTGGGCCAGCACATAGTCTTTCTTCGTCATGGCGCGCAGCATCTCCTGGTCCTGGGGGACCACGCACTTGGAGATATACCGCTCCATAGCCGTCTGATAGCCGTCCTTGAAGTGGACCGCCCAATCCAGCCCTATCCCTTCGCTGTTCCGATAGATCTCACACTCGCCTGTATCGAGGTCCACCTGATAGATGCCCAGATAGTCTACGCTGAGGGCATGGAGCACATCATAGCTCCGCTTTTGGAGCTCCCGGAGCAGATCGCGCCGCTTCAGGGAGGACACGATAAAATATGCCGCGGTCTGGAGCATATTCGAGGCGTATTCCAGCGACCTCACGTGGGGGTCGTCCACACCGTAAAAGCCGACGATCCTCTCTCCGTCATAGAGGGGGACCACCACGAGGGAGCGGATGCCCTGCCGCTTCAGGTTCTCATACTGGAGGGGGTCGGTCTCCCGGATGTCCTCCATATCCTCGATGACGATATGCTTGCCGACCCTGAAGTTCCGATACCAGCTGGCGCATACCTCCGCAGGGACGTCCTGGAGGTTCTCCTTTTCCGGCTCCACCCCGTCGGCTGTCCACTCATAGGTGTTGTCGTCTCCGCCGGAGCTGTTCTGTTCGAAGATATAGGTCCGTTCCCCATCCAGCGCCTTCCCCAAATGCTCCAGCAGCACCTCCAGCGACTGGTCCGGCGTCTCCTCCAACAGAGCGGCGCGAAGGCCCTCGTTGATGACCGCCTCCAGGTCCTGGACGCTCTGCATCTCACGGTACCGCTCGCGGACCTCAGCGGCTGGAGCGCCTTCTCCAGCCCGTTCAAACGATCTCCCTGGATGATCCATATGCCTGTCCTCCATTCAGACAGCATCCCGGCGGCCGCCGCCACGGAGGGCCCCACGGACCGGGACGCACTGCGTTGGGATACTGCCTTCCCCTTCGTCCTCTCGGTCTCCCGCGGAGACCAGAGAATCCCCGTTATGATATCATGCGTCCCCCGATCGTGTCAACGATCAACATGAGAAAACAGCGGCAGTCTCGGATAAAAAACCCCTTCCCTTCCCAGGAGATCTGTGCTATACTATCCACAAAGTCTGTCACCCACCCGTCCGGCGCAGCACATGCGCTTCGACGGGCGGATCGAGCAGCTTTTCTTCTGTCTGTGGACAAAGATCATCCAGAAAAGGAGCGACCAGAACGTGATGGGAAAGCGAGCGGGCTCCCTCACCGCGCGGGGGACGAAATGGAGTCTGAACAGGCGGATCTTGAGGAACACGACCCTCAATATCCTGATCTTAGTAGTCGTATGCTGTGTGATCATGGCTCTTTCCCTACAGTCCCTTGCCAACAACATACTGTTGGACAGCCTTCAGCCCATGGCCCGGCAGTCGGCTAAGACGGTGGAGGCCAACATCCACATGCTGGCAGACCGCATGATGACCATTGCCGCCGACCCTCGGATGGATTCGGTGACGGCCGGTCCGGATGAGACGGGGGCGGCCCGCCCCAACGCTGCGGCGACCGCCCAAAACCGCAGAGCCGTGCTGGAAGAATCGGCGGAGATCTACGAGCTCTATACGATCGCCCTGTATGACCTGGACGGGCGGCTGGTGCAGGGGATCGGCGGCGCCCCGGAAGCTCTGGACAGCGGCTTTTTTGCCCTCTTGAAGGAGACAGACAATCTGACCACCGATCCCTCCACCATCTTCCAAGGCAGGCTGGGCATCACCATGGGGATGCCCGTGAAGGAGGACGGCGAGACCGCTCTCTATGTGGTATGCGTATATAAGTACGATCTGCTCGACGATGTCATCAGCAGCATCAACCTGGGCAGGAGCGGCATGGCCTATATGGTGGACCGGGACGGCGTCGTGACCGGCCACCCAGACCAGTCCCTCGCCCTCGGCCAGAGCTCGCTGGCCCAGCTCAGCGGCGGCGGGACCGCAGTGGAGCGGGTCACCACCGGTGAGACAGGGGCGGCAGAGGTCCCCATCGACGGGGAGAAGATGCTGATGGCGTTCTCCCCCATCCGGGGGACCCAATGGTCGCTGGTCATCCAGATCCCCAAGTCTGATTACGGCCACTTCATCAACGGAGCCATGCTGATCTCTGTCCTGGCCACTCTGGCCGGGCTCACGATCTCTGTGCTGCTGATCCTCCGGTTCGCCCGGTCCATCTCCCGCCCGGTGAAGCGGGTGACGGACCGGATGGTGGCCCTCTCCAACGGCGATCTGCACACCGAGGTGCTCCCCGTCAGCACCGGGGACGAGCTGGAGGTCATGACGCAGACCCTGGACACCACGCTGGAGTGCATGAACCGATACATATCCGATATCCAGCAGGTGCTGGCCCACGTCGCCGGCGGCGACCTGCGCACCGGGCCCCAGGTGGACTACAAGGGCGATTTCGTCCTGATCCGCAGCAGCCTGTGTACGATCACAGAGTCCATGAACGAGACCCTCCTCGGGTTCCGTGCCGCCGCAGACCGGCTCACCGCTATGGCAGAGCAGCTGAACGGACAGTCTGTCCAGCTCCACCAGGCCTCTCTGGAGCAGGACCGGTCCGCCGAAGAGCTGGTCCAAGAGGTGGCCCGTGTGAAGGTACAGCTGACCGACGTTGCGGAGAGCAGCGGTCAGACCCGCTCCCAGACGGAGGAGATCACCCGGCGCATCCAGAACGCCAATGTGCAGATGGACGCTCTGTCCTCCGCGATGGATGATATCAGCGCCAACGCCCAGCAGATCACAAAGATCGCAAAGGATATCGAAGATATCGCGTTCCAGACCAATATCCTGTCCCTCAACGCCTCTGTGGAGGCGGCCCGGGCTGGAGCCGCCGGGAAAGGCTTCGCCGTCGTGGCCAACGAGGTGAAGCAGCTGGCCGCCAAGAGCGCCGAGGCCGCGCAGAGCGCTACAGAGATCGTCAACAACACCAAGGCGATCATCCAGACCGGCGTGGTGCTGACCGCAGATACCGCCGGCTCCCTCCGGACGATCTCCCAGGTCTCTGCGCAGATCAGCACGATCTCAGACCAGCTGGCGGCGGCGGTGCATGGCCAGGAGCTCGCCCTGACCGTGATGGAGGAGCGGATCGCCACCATCTCCTCCATCACCGACCGCAACCTGCAGAACGCGGGGGAGACGGAGCAGTCCAGCGGCTCGCTGGCAAAGGAGGCCGAGGCGCTTCAGGCCCAGGTGAAAAAATTTGTTTTGAAGGAGACGTGCAGCAGATGAAACGGATCTTTGCCATGCTCTCAGCCCTGCTGCTGACAGCGTCCCTGCTGGCGGCCTGCGGAGGCCGCGGGGGGCTCCAGGACGGATACTATACCGCCCAGGCATCCGAGTTCAGTCACGGCTGGAAGGAATATATCACGATCCTGGTAAAGGGCGGGAGCATCGTCTCGGTCGAGTATAATGCGGAGAATGCCAGCGGCTTCATCAAGAGCTGGGACAACGCATATATGCAGAACATGCTCCATTCCAACGGCACCTATCCCAACGAGTATACCCGATATTACGCCAGCCAGCTCCTGGAGGGACAGGGCGAGGGCAGCATCGACGCGATCGCAGGGGCGTCCTCCTCCCACGCCTCCTTCCAGATCCTGGCCCGCGCGGTCTTGGAGCAGGCGTACCATGGAGATTCCAGCATCGCGATCGTAGACACGGCCCACTAGAGGCAGACCGGCCTATCCAGCCGAAAAACGGGACAGAGGGATGCTTCAGATCTGACCGGCGTTGAGCGGACATTTCCTATATCTTCCTATATCCAACGAAAAAGAGGGCGCGTCGCGCCCTCTTTTTATCTTATCATGGGGACATCCCCATCATTTTATGATCTCTGTACCCAGCTCCTGGATCTTCTGGTCCACCCAGGGGCGGACATAGGAACACTTCTCCAAAATATCCTTCATGATCTGTTCCTCTTTTTCGATCACCGCCTCTGCGGCATCCGCGATGCTCTCCGCATCCTCCGGGCGGATGACGATAACACCGTCCGCATCGCCCACCAGGATATCTCCAGGGCGGACCACGATCCCGCCCACGGCGACCGGCGTATTGATCTCACCGGGGCCGTTCTTATAGGGCCCGTTCGGGGTCACACCGATGGCATAGACCGGGAAGTCCTCCATCTGTCCGATGGCGTCAGAGTCGCGGATGCTGCCGTCCACTACGATCCCAGCTATACCGCGTATGCGGCAATAGTTCACCATCAGCTCTCCAAAGATGGAACGGCTGGAGCTCCCGCCGGCGTCGATGACGAACACATCGCCGGGCTGAGCCATGTCCATCGCCTTGTGGAACATCAGATTATCACCCTCTGGGACCTTGATGGTGAAGGCGGTCCCCAGGAGCCTGCTGCGGTTCATGGGGCGAATCCGGTCGTTCATCGCCCCAGTCCTGCCCACGCAATCGTCGATATTCGCCACAGGGATTCGGGAAAATCGCTGTACCAGCTCCTTATCTGGGCGCTGGAAGTTCTCGACGATCTTATTTCCTTTGCTCATGATATCCACCTCTCAAAATCATTTTTTTACTCGTTCCATCGCTGCCCTGATTTGAATCAGGGCCCGCTCCAGATCCTCCTCGGCCGTAGCGAAGGAGAATCGGACACAGCTGTCGTCAGTGCCGTAGGCCACGCCGGGGACGCCCACCACCTTCGCCTCCTTCAGGATGTAGTCACACACCGCCTCAGAGCCCATCCCGGGGATATCGAATCTCACCCAGGCATAGAAGGCCCCTTGTGGGAGCGCGCAGTGGACACCGTCGATGGCATTGAGCCCTTCGACGAACATATCCCGGCGGCGCTCATAGCGCCTGCGCATCTCCTCGATCTCCTCGGTGCAGTCCAGGGCTACAGTGGCCGCCTTCTGGATGAATCCGCTGACGCAGGTGATGGTATGCTGGAACAGCTTATACATGACCGCCCCGATCTCCGGTGTGGTAGCCAGATAGCCCACGCGCCAGCCGGTCATGGCCACGCTCTTGGAAAAGCCGTTCATCGTGATGACCCGGCTGGCGACAGAGGCGTAGGAGCCCATGCTGATGTTCTCGTTCCCTGTGTATAGGATCCGCTCGTAGACCTCGTCGGACAGGAGCATCAGGCCGGGGTGGCGCAGCAGGAACTGCTCCAGGGCATCGGCCTCCACCCGGCTCAGGGCGCGCCCCGTGGGATTGTTAGGGTAGTTGATGATGAGCATCTTGGTCCTGTCCGTGACATGCTGCTCCAGCTGTTCCAGGGTGATGCGGTAGTTGTCGCTGTGGGAGAGGCGCACAGGCACGGGCCTGCCGCCGGAGGCCTCGATGATGGAGGGATAAGAGACCCAGGCCGGCTCCAAGTACATGACCTCATCCCCGGCATCGACGAAGGTGCGGACCGCCAGATAGATGGCGAACTTGCCGCCGGGGGTGACTACGATGCCTTCGGCGGGATAGTCACAGCCGTTCTCCTCCTTCAGCTTCTTTACGATCCGTTCCCGCAGCTCAGGCAGGCCGGCGCCCACGGTATAGTGGGTATAGCCCGCCGCCACCTGGCGGTACAGCTCGTCCCGGATCTTCTGGGGGGTGTCGAAGTCGGGCTCGCCCCCGGAGAGGTCCACCACCTCCGGGTCCTGGGCCCGGAGCTGCTTGGCCTTGGCCATGAAGGTCATGGAACGAGAGGGCTGGAGCCCCAGGATCTCACGGTTGAATCCCAGCATGATCATGCTCCTTTCTCAGCAGCGCTGTTGAACACGGTCCGGTCCAGCTTCTTGAGCTGGCTGGCGATGATGGTGGTGCCGGTCAGGTCGCTGACATTGTTCAGTACGGTGTGGGCGGGGTCGATGACGGGCCAGATCGCGGCCAGGATGGGCACCATGGTCAGGGGCATCCCCAGGGCCTCCAACAGGACGGTGGACATGACCACGCCCGCGCCCTTGACGCCCGCGGCGCCGACGGAGAGGATGATGCCCAGGAAGACGAACTGGAGGATCCGGCTGGGGGTGATGTCGAAGCCGTACAGATGGGAAGAGAAGATGCAGAACAGGCCGATGAACAGGGCAAAGCCGTTCATGCCGCAGGTGTTGCCCAGGGGGAGGGTGAAGCCGTAGATGTTCTCGGGGACCCCCAGCTTGTCTTCCGCAGTGCGGATGGAGACGGGCAGGGTGGCGGCGGAGGAGGTGGTGGAGATGGCCACGATCATGGGCTCCGCGATGTTCTTCATGAAGCGGACGCCGCTGAGTTTGGTCATCACCTGGATCATCAGAGGATAGCCAATGAAGAGGATCGCGATAGCGCAGACGTTGTCGGCGATCAGGAAGCTGATGACCTCCTTCATGGTGGCTCCGCTGATGGTGCTGACCATTGTGGCCATCAGAGAGGCGATGCCGAAGGGGGAGAAGGCCATGACGAACTCCGTGATCTTCAGCATGGTCTCGGTGGCCTCATCGATGAGCATGACCAACCGGGCCACCCGCTCGCCCAAATACAGCAGGGCCACGCCCAGGAAGAGGGAGAACACGATGATCTGGAGCATGTTCGCATTGACCATGGCGTCCACGATGTTTTCTGGGAACCAGGAGATCACATTGTCGATGAAGTTATAGCTCACGCTGTCCACCTGAGCGGAGGGGTCCAGGAACTCGGTGGTCCCTTTGCCCAGGCCCACGGCCGCCGCCGCGGCGATACCGATGGCGGAGCAGATCCCGGAGGTGACGACGATGTACAGTACGAACCGCAGGCCGACCGTACGCAGCTGTTTCGCGTCGCCCATCTTGCACACGCCGTTGGTGATGCTGAAGAACACCAAGGGGACGATGAGCATCTTCAGCATCCGAAGGAATATCTTTCCGATCGGGGACAGGAGGCTGGCCGCCTCCGGCGAGACGAATCCGATCGAAAGGCCGACCGCGATGCCGATCAGGATCTTCACGCCCAGGGAAAGTTTTTTCATGACAGGCCCTCCTAAAGATAAAGATATTTTAGTTCTTGTAACAATAGATAAAAACATTTTTATCCTTCACCCGCATTTTACCGAGATCCGCTCTATTTGTAAATTGACATTTTTGCAAAAGATCTCCCGGCATTTTATGCACTTTTGACGAAATGCCGGCCAGGTATCTTGATTCTCTTGTTCAGATACAGTATAATGGATAAATTGTGGCCCAAAGGCGCCGCATACAAAGCTCTAACAAAGGATCTGGGGACGACCATGAATGAACAGCTGAACAAATTACTGACCGAGCACGCCCTGTCCCCCAAGCTGAAGATCGTTGCGGATTACGTCGTGGACCATCTCCAGACCTGCTGCTTCCTCTCCTCTCTGGAGCTGGCGGAGACGCTGGGGATCAGCTACTCCACCGTCATCCGTTTCACCCAGCAGCTGGGCTTCTCCGGCTATCCGGAGTTCCAAAGGTTCCTGCGGGACATCTATATCGGCAGCAAGGGGATCATCAATGAATCCATCGTGATCCCGGTGGAGCGGCTCGACGAGGTCAACAAGTGCAGCAAAGAGATGTCCACGATGGATTCTGTCGCCCGATACGTCCTCTCCAACATACAGATGACCCTGGCTGACTGCTCTGAGAAGCTGCTGGAACAGGCGGGGAGGCTCCTGCTGGAGAGCGATTCCAAATTCATCCTGTCCTCCCGCGCCTGTGACAGCATCGCGGATTTCCTCAACATCATCCTGCGGCAGACCATCCCTCATGTCCATCATTTCGTAGACCGGGGCCAGAACATCTTCGATTTCGTCAGCGATATCGGCGAGGGCGACTGCGCGATCGCCATCTCCTTCCCCCGCTACTCCCGCCTCACCCTGCTGGCCACCGAGATGGCCAAAAAACAGGGGGCAAAGATCGTCGTCATCACGGACAAGCCCACCAGCGTCCTGGCGCCCTATGCCGACGTCCTCCTGCTGGCCCGCTGCGAGAGCAGCAGCTTCCACAATTCCTATGTCGCCCCTATGCTGGTGGCCGAGCTGCTGTGCGTCTACCTGGCCCGCATGACCAACGGCTCCAACCGGGACGTCCTGAAACGGATCGACGAGTACACCTCCCAGACCGGCCTGTTCTGAACCTCACCGCCCTGACGCCCCGCGATACCCGGCCGGATCCGGCCGCCGGTGAGGCGCCGTCAGACCGCGGGGATGTGAGGAGCAGACCGGCACAGACCAGACCGGCACGGCCACAGGACCGTGCCGGTCTCCTTCTGCGGCCGGCCGCATCGAGCGCTGCAACGGTGCAGCCGACCTGTCTCCAGGCAAAAAGTTTTCCGATCGACCTTGATTTTCCGATGGTCTTCCTATAGAATAAAGCACACAGGTCGTGAGCGGCTGGATGATGGAATGGGAGGAGAACTCATATGCAGAAGCGTATCTTAGTAGTGGATGATGACCAAATGAATCTGATGCGGACGCAGATCATCCTGGGAGAAGACTATGATGTGGTACTGGCGGATTCCGGGATACGGGCGCTGCACATATTGAGGGACCAGAAGATAGACCTGGTCCTCCTGGATATCGACATGCCTTTGATGAACGGGATGGAGACCTTCGAACATATGAAAGAGTTCGCTGCGGATATCCCTGTCATTTTCCTGACGGCCTCGGGCGAGGTGGAGGATGTGGTCGGCGCGCTCCTGCTGGGGGCGGTGGACTATCTGAAAAAGCCCTACCGGCCGCAGGAGCTCATCAAGCGGGTAGCGCAGGAGTTCGATAAGAGATGAGGGCGCGGGAACAGACGAGCAGGCATCTGCTGCTGGCCATCATCACCACGGTATCCAGCGGGATGCTGGGCCTGATCACTGTGGCGATGGGGTGGGAGCTTTGGACGCTCCCTTTGATGGCAGCCGGGTGCTTCAGCGTGTGGTCACTGCACATCGCAAAGCTCGGTCCAGATATCTTTTATGAAGATCTCTGCGCCGGGCTGATCCTGCTGCAGTTCTTTTTCTTCGGCGTACATAGGTCCAGCCTTTTCGACATCCCTGCAGTGGCCTGTATCATCATCCTCGCGCTGTTCTCACTGAACAAAAAGTGGATCTTGTACGTACTTGCGGCGCTCTATGTCCTGGTGCTGGTATACCATGCCCTGATCCTCCATACGATCTCCCGTGATATCGGCTTCCAGGATGGGCTCCGCCTGGGGCTTGGGGCGGTCGTGACCTTTTGCGGGGTGGCGCTGGCGGGTTATTGGATCAAGCAGCGGAGCATCCAGCGGAAATGGTATGACCATGTCTTCGCCGAGCTGGAAGCGTCCGGAAGGCAGAACGCTGTTTTTTTATCCAACGTGTCCCATGAGCTCCGCACGCCGATCAATATGGTGATCGGGCTCAGTGAGGTGGCGCTGGGGAAGGAGCTCCGCCCAGACATCCAGGCGGATATGACATCGATCCAGCTGGCCGGGAAGCGCCTGTCCAGCCAGATCAACAATATGCTCGACTACACCGAGATCGTAGAGGGCACCCTGAAGCCGGAGCGGGAGGAATATATGATCACATCCGTGCTGAACGATGTGATCACGATGACCGCTCTGCAAAGCAACCGGAATCATCTGGAGATCGTGTTCGATATCGACCCGAAGGTGCCCGCGGTCCTCATCGGCGACGCGGAGAAGATCTCCCATGTGCTCAAGATCCTGGTGGAGAACTCCATCAAATTCACCGAGGAGGGCGGCGTGAACGTCCGCATCGGATACCGACCGGAGCACTATGGTATCAATCTGATCATCGATATCTGCGACACGGGGATCGGCATGACGGACTCCCAGATGACGCAGATGTATGACGACTTTTACCAGGCAGACTCCGGGAGCAGCCGTCTGGTGGGCGGGCTCGGACTGGGGCTCCCGATCGCTCGGGGGCTTTTGAACGCTATGGGCGGCTTCATCCACTTCGAGAGCAAGGGACATCAGGGCCTGCACGCTCATATCGTGATCCCCCAGGGGGTAGCGGACGACCAGCCGTGCATCGTCCTCGACCATGCCGATCAGGTGTGCGTCGCATGCTATTTCAGACCGGAACGGTACAGCTGCGACGAGGTCCGGGGGTATTATGACAGCCTGATCCTGAACCTGCTGAGGGGGCTTGGCATCAACGGCTATCAGACCCACGACCTGGAAGGATTGTTCAAGCTGCAGCGCAGCCACAGCCTGACCCATGTGTTCATCGCCCAGTCGGAGTATGAAGAGGACCGGGCATATTACGAAGGACTGGCCGATACGCTCCGTGTCGTCGTGATCGCAGAGAAGGAGTTCACTTTGGACAGCGGGAGCAAGCTGCTCATCATGCACAAGCCCTTTTCTGCCCTCTCCGTCGCAAACCTGCTGAATGGAGACCTGGAGGCGCGCGGCTTCGCGGAGTCTCAGGCCGCCGGGCGGAAGCCGTTCACCTGCACCGGCGTGCGGGCGCTGGCGGTGGATGACGAGGAGATGAACCTGGTGGTGGCCAAGGGCGTGCTGGGGAGCTATGGGATCGAGGTGGATACCTGCCTGAGCGGGAAGGAAGCTGTGGCGCGGTGCGAGGCCATCCCCTATGACATCATCTTCCTGGACCACATGATGCCGGGATTCGACGGCGTGCAGACCCTGAAGAAGATCCGGGAGCTCCTGAGCGGGGCCTATCAGGACCTGCCGGTGATCGCGCTCACCGCGAATACTGTCAGCGGGGCCCGGGAGATGTTCCGCAGCGAAGGCTTCACGGAATTCGTCCCCAAGCCTATCGAGCGGACCGTCCTGGAGCGTGTGCTGCGCAAGGTGCTGCCTGACCGCTCGATCCAATACGGCGAAGACCCTCCGGAAAGAGATATGCCGGAGGACGAGGAGCCGGCCGTTCCGGCAGAGGATGGGCCCCGTGCGCCCGACAGCGTCCCCGTGCCGGCGGAGCGTACAGAGGCTGCGGAGGCGGCCGAGCCTGCGGTGCCCCCCGCCGTCGGCTCCGGGCTCCCCTACGACCGGCTGGCCCGGGCGGGGATCGATACGGCCCTGGGACTGGACTACTGCGCCGGAGACGAGGGCTTCTTCCGGGAGATGCTGCGGATGTTCTGCGCCCAGAGCGGGAGCAAAAAGGCGGAGATCGTCTCCCTGTATGAGGCCGCCGACTGGACGGATTATGCGATCAAGGTCCACGCGCTCAAGAGCACGGCGCTCACCATCGGCGCAACAGCCCTTTCCGCACAGGCAAAGGAGCTGGAGCTGGCGGGGAAGCGGGGGGATGTGGACTTCATCCTGGCGCGGCACGCCGCGCTGCTGCGCGCCTATGACGAGGTCTGCGCCCGACTCGCCGGGATATGATATGTTCCAGCGTTTTTTCTGGGACCCATGTTGGAAGGAGCGGGGATCTGTGTGATAAAAAAATGGTTCGATATCATCTCTGACCACAAGATCAGCCTGAGCGAGCGTATGTTCCGCATCGCCACAGCGATCTGCATGATCGCGCTGATATTCACCCTGCCGATGGGCAGGAGCATCCTGAATCTCGTCATCCTGGCGGTAAGCTTGGCGGTCATCGCGGCGATCGTACGCATCAGCATCCGAAAAGGGCGCGTGCAGGCGGGGGCCACAGCCATCGTGGTGCTGCTGCTCGCGCTGTTCCCTTTCACGTTCTTCACCGCGGGCGGGTTCTACAGCGGCGTGCCTGAGTGGTTCGTCCTCTGCTTCATCTACGTCTGCATCACCTTGCAGGGGAAACGCATGACTGCATTCTTCGTGCTGTGTGCGGCGGAGACCCTGCTGTGCTACGGCATCGCTTTCTATTTCCCAGAGCTGGCCGCCCTGAACTCCCAGCAGCGCTCCTTTTTCGACTCCGCTTTCTCCATGGTCATGGTGGGACTGCTCACCAGCGTGCTGCTCATGTTCCTGAACCGGATGTATGAGGAGGAGAACGCCCTCACCCAGCAGCAGAAAAAGGAGATCGAAGAGCTGAATCAGGCGGAGAACCACTTCTTCTCCAGCATGAGCCACGAGATCCGCACCCCTATCAACACGATCATAGGACTGAACGAGATCACCCTGCGGGGCGATATCCCGGAGGACGTGGCGGAGAACGCCAGGAATATCCAGGGGGCCAGCAAGCTGCTGCTCACCCTGATCAACGACATCCTGGATATCTCCAAGATCAAGTCGGGAAAGATGGAGATCATCAACACATCCTATGAGACAGGGACCCTCTTTTCTGAGATCGTCAACATGATCTGGATCAAGGCCAAAGAGAAGGGGCTGGAATTCAAGCTCCATATCGACCCATCCATCCCGAGCATGCTCTGCGGAGACGAGGTGCGCATCAAGCAGATCCTGATCAACCTGCTGAACAACGCGGTGAAATACACCAGCGAGGGCTCTGTCACCCTCTCCGTCCGCTGTGAGCGCCAGGATGTCAACCGGGTGCTCGTCTGGTATTCCGTAGAGGATACCGGTCAGGGGGTGAAGAAGGAGAACATCCCCTATCTGTTCAATGCGTTCCGGCGGGTGGACGAGGAGAAGAACCGCCATATCGAGGGGACCGGGCTGGGGCTGAGCATCGTCAAGCAGCTGGTGGAGCTGATGGGCGGCGAGATCAGCGTGAACAGCGTCTATACCAAGGGCTCCAAGTTCATCGTCACGCTGGAGCAGGATATCGTGGACGAGAAAGAGCTGGGGACGTTCACACTGGCCTCCCGGGCAAAGCTGCATGACGGAGGGACGTATCAGCAGAGCTTCGAGGCCCCGGACGCACATATCCTGGTGGTGGACGACAACGACATGAACCTGATGGTAGTGACGAAACTGCTTGCGGCCACGAAGATCCAGATCGACACTGCGTCCAGCGGGATGGGATGCCTGGCCCTGACTCGGGACCACCACTATGACTGTATCCTGATGGACCATCTGATGCCGGAGATGGACGGGATCGAGTGCCTCCACGCACTGCGGGTGCAGCCGGGCGGATTGTGTCAGGATGTACCTGTGGTGGCCCTGACAGCCAACGCGGGCAGCGATAACCAGATGCTCTACCGGAAGGAGGGGTTCAGCGGCTATCTGGCCAAGCCGGTCAGCGGCGCACTGCTGGAGGCGGCCGTGCTGAACATCCTGCCCAAGGAGCTGGTGCGGCAGTGTGAGGATCCCGGACAGTCCGATCTGGAAAAGGATATCCTGATCTTCGAGCGGGCCAAGCGGCGCTCCATCCTGGTCACGACGGACAGTGTATGCGACCTCCCGGGATCCCTCATAAAGGCCTGCGGCATCTCGGTCTGCCCCTACTACGTCTGTACGGATGAGGGCCGATTCCTGGACGGCCAGGAGCTGAGCCCGGATGAGCTGCTGGCGCATATCGCCAAAGGCCGGAAAGGATATTCCCAGCCGCCCGAAGTGGAGGACTATGAACGGTTCTTCGCGGAGAAGCTGACCGAGGCGCAGAACGTGATCCACATCACGATGGCAAAGCACGTCAGCAACGGCTATCAAAATGCCCTTGAAGCGGCCAGAGCTTTCGATAACGTCACTGTGATCGATTCCGGACACCTCTCCAGCAGTATGGGCCTGTCGGTGCTGTACGCGGCCCACCTGGCGGAGCACCACGCTTCAAAGGCTGAGATCGCTGCGTTTGTGAAACGGGCAGAACGCCTTATCTCCTCCGCCTTCATCATCGATAACACCCATATGATGTGCCGATCCGGCCGGATCTCAAAACGGGTACAGGTCCTTTGCGACGCATTGCTGCTGCACCCGATCCTCGTACTGAGAAAAAGCAAGATGGTGGTGGGCGGCGTGGAGGTAGGCGGCTTTGCGAACGTCGCGAAAAAGTACATCCGGAGGGTGCTCCAGGAGACCAGGACCATCGACCGGCGCATCCTGTTCATCACATATTCCGGTCTGGACGCGGAAAAGCTCCAATATATCCAAGATCTGGTCCAACAGCACTGTCCATTCGAGCGGGTCTATCTGCAAAAAGCCTCTTCCGCCATCGCCAGCAACTGTGGTCCGGGTTCCTTCGGCCTGCTGTTCATGAGAAAAGATGATGCATCAGCGTTCGTCCACAAAACAGCAGATCAGGATGGAGCGGCATGAGCAGGCTCACATCCAAAAAATATGAGAGACCTCCGATCTCCACAGAGATCGGAGGTCTTTTTTCTGTTCATCCTCAGGCCCCGCTCTCCGCCTTCAGCACCCCATCGGCTGGCGCTGTCCGCCGGAGGGCCCGCAGGCTCGAGGGGGCTCGGCCTACTCCAGATAGAACACGGGCCCCTTTGGCGGAAAGGGCAGGCTCCTCCCGCGGGGCACCAGAAAGGCGTGGTCCCGGCCGAAGAGGTTCAGGCGGTCGCACTCACAGTCTGTGATGATCAGCAGGGGCGCCTCCTTGGGGAAGTCCTGGGCCCGCTCCAGCAGCTCCGCCCCGGGCTGGAGGACCGTCCCGCCCCGGCCCCGGACCTTGACGCTCCCTGCGATATCCGCTGCCTCCATATACCCCTGATCATAGGGGACGGCATCACAGAAGACCACCCGCACCTGTTTCACGTCCCGGGCCGCGCTGTAGCTGGCGATGGCCCCCAGAGCGGCGGCCAGCAGCGAGCGGTCCATAGAGCCCGAGGTGTCCAGCAGCACCCCAAAGGTCCGGCCCGCCTGGGCCTGCTCCTCATACCGCCAGGAGGGGCGGGGGATGTCGGGGGTAGAGGACTGCCGCCGGCTGAGGCGGGCGTAGGTCCGGTGCTTTTCCAGAGGTTCGAACCGCTCGTCGAACCACCGGGCCAGCTCCACGTCCCAGGGGATCGGGGGCTGGGACAGAGCGCGGATCTCCTCCACCAGTCCGGCAGGGAGATAGCCCCGCTCATGGCTCTGGTGATAGTCCAGCCCCCGCTGGATGGCGGAGCGGCACCAGCTGTCCAGATCCACATAGTCCTTAGACCCCCGCCAGTCCGGGGGACCAAAGAGGATGTCGTGCTGGGCCATGCGCCGGTATCTGCGCAGGTCGGCGGCCAGCATGTCATAGATGCTCTCCGCCGACAGACCGTTCAGCTCCGGGTCGAAGAGCAGGCCCTCGGGCATCTGGCCCACCTCCATGTCCCGCAGCCACTGGTTGATCACATAGTCGCAGGCCACGTTCCACAGCTCAGGGTCCCGTTTGCCCAGCCGCTGCTCGTGGCACAGGGCGGCGTGGAGGTACTCGTGGGCCAGGACGAACCGCCACTCCTGTTCGGTGAGGCGGGCGGCAGGGTCAACATAGATCTCCTGCATCTGGACCGAGATGGCGGCGATGGAGATGCCCATCCGCTGGACGGTCACATGGTCGTCCACCAGCCGGAACCCGGAGGCGACGCCTCCCAGCAGGGGATAGCTGGACAGGAACCACTCCTGGGCCCGCCGGATGGGGCCTATTTTTTTGCCTGGCTCAGTCCGGACGCCCCCCGCATAGTCCACGGCGACGCGCAGGGCATCCCGCAGGCTCTCGGCAAAGAGCTTTTGCCAGTCGGTAGAGCCATACCACCAGTCGACCGGACGCTCCCCTCTCCAGACCATGTCCGCCCGCCCCCCGCTCATGGTGGAGGAGCGGAGATAGGAGGGGTCCTGGTGCTCCTTCAGCCACTGGTACAGCTTCTCCTCCTCCCGGGCGTTGGGGGGCAGTGGACCATCCAGCTCCCCCGGGGGCGCGCCGATCCGCAGGTCGGCCAGATACCGGGCGGCCACGCAGTCACAGGCGGCGTTCCACAGGAGGTCCCCCTCCCGGTCCTCCCGGATGTGCCCCAAGGCCAGATGGAGCAGGCAGTGGGCCAGCACATAGGCCCACTCCTGAGGGGCGGCCCGGCGGTGGCTGTTGGCGTAGATCTGCCCGTTGGAGGCCACCCAGGCCCAATCCTCCCTGGCCATCGGATAGCTGTCGTCAAAGTGGGTCACGGCCCGTTCCATCAGAGAGCGCAGCACCGGGTCCTGTTTCACCAGCCCCTCCCCGGCGCGAAAGGCCTCCTGCGCCGGGTCGGGCCTCTTCTGTTTCCCCTTCATCCGTTCCGCTTGTCGGCCAGACGGGGCAGGTCCCGGAACAGCTCCACCACGAACCAGTCGGGCAGCTCTTTGCCGTCCTCCGGGGACACCGCCATCCGGGCGATCTCCAGGCTGAGGTCAGCCAGCTCAGTGATGCGGTCCTTGGCCTGGAGGACCAGGGCGCGGCTGTCATGGCTCAGCTTGCTCCGCTCCGGGGGCAGCTCCTTCACCAGCCGGGCCCGGAGGGACTGGGCCAGGAAGTAGAGCACGTCCCGCTCCTCCGGCTTGCCGGGCCAGGGCTGCTCTCCGGAGAGGATCTTGTCCAGGGCGTACTGGCTGCGCACCTGGCGGATGTAGGCTATGAATTGGGTGGCGTGCCGGGGGCTGAGGGATCCCGCCGCCAGGATACGCAGGGCGTCCTCTCCGATATCCGGCCCGTAGCTGCGGATGGCGTCGCTGAGCATGTGCCAGGACCGCGGGGTGGAGAAGGGTTCCTCGCTCTTGGGGGGCTTGGCCCACAGGTGATCGGGGCGGCTGGAGATATAGTCGTAGATATAGGGGTGGATCCCGTTCTGGGCCGCCCACTCCAGCCACAGCCGGGGGCTGGCGGTGAGCTCCACATGGAACATCCGATTTATCAGGGCGGAGGACATGGACCGGGTGATCGCGTTGTCCTGGGCCCGGTTGCCCGCCCCCACCACGATGGAGCCCTGGGGCAGATGGTACTCCCCGATCCTCCGCTCGTGGATGAGGGAATAGAAGGCCTTCTGCACCTCGGAGGAGCAGGCGTTCAGCTCGTCCAGGAACAGGACATAGGGCTCCTCCCGGGCGATGGTCCGGGGCGGGCAGAATTGGCTGAAGCCGTCCCGGATCTGGGGCACCCCGATGATGTCCTCCGGGGCCAGCTGGCTGCCCAGGAGGGAGACGCACTCCAGGCCCAGCGCGTCGGCGAACTCCTGGACGATGGCGGATTTTCCGATCCCCGGCGCCCCCCAGATGAACACCGGCCGGATGAGTCCCACGTTCAGCAGGACGTCTAATAGCTGCTTGTGATCGACGGTCACTGTGAGATCCATAAAACGTATCCCCCTTTCGAAGCGATTCCAACCAGTCCTGTCCGCGCCGGCCGCAGCTATCCGGCCAGCGCCAGGCTCCAGACGCTCACGACCATCAGCACCACGCCCCCCAGGAAGAAGATCGCCCGGCGGGCGCCCCTGCCATAGCGGTGGGACCGGGGCGCGCCGGCGGGGCCGCACAGCCAGTCCCAGTCCAGCGCCGCCCCTGCGGCGATCGCTGCGCCGGCTGCCATCGAAAGGAGCTCCCGATGCTCCTGTACGAATGCCATGATCCTTTCGCTGTCCATCTCTGGTCCCCCTATCCCTGTCTGACGAAGCGCGCATCGACCGCATGGATCTGTCCTATTATACATCTAGATCCCCATCCGCACAACCAGCCGCAGACAGAAAGTCCTCAGCTCCCGGCAGGCGTCCCGCCCCCGATATGCTGAGGCAGGCCAATGCCGCTGCACTGACCTGCCTCGCCTGGATCCTCCAGCGGATCCCAGATCTATTTCCCAGGCACATCCTTTGCCTGTACCAGTTCGATGGCTTCCTTGCCAGTCAGGTGCTCTATCGTCATCTCCAGCATACAAAGCGGCCCCCATTCCTGGTCGATGGCCACCCTGCGGTGTTCAGCGGTATCGTCGGGCGCATATTTCAGAGCCAGTTTTTCCATGGCATCCCGCTTTTCCCCTTCGTCCTCGATGATACGGACGGTCCCGAACGCGATCACGCTCCTGAAATAAGACGTATATTCTTCCGGGACCACCTCATCCTTGTCGATGACGCAAAATGACGCGCGAGCGTCCCGCCGGATCGCATCCAGCTTATGCCCAGCCTTCGCACAGTGGAAATAGATATGCGTGCCATCATAGACATAGCTGATCGGGACCGCATACGGATAGCCGTCATCCCCCAGCACAGCCAGCACGCCCGATGTCCCACGCATCAGCACTGCGGCGCTCTCTTCCAGAGCAAGTGATTGCTTTTTACGGCGCATCTCACGAAACATGATCTTGTCCCCCGATCCATCCAAAAAATAAACGCCTGCTCTCCATCCCTTCTATGGCCTAACGGAATGGAAACAGACGCTGCCCGGCGGCTGATATCTTACTCAACTAACGATAGCATATGGGACGTAAAAAGTCAATCTGTTTTTTCTGATCTGAGCAGAAGCCGGCTCCCAAACGCTTCCAGCCCAAATCTGGCGGCCCCTAAGGCGCAGGCGTGCTCCTGCTGGCTGCAGGGGAGGATATAGTCGATGTCCCGTGTAAATCGATCGTATCGAGCCGTTTTTTCCCGCAAAGCATCCAACTGCGGCCCGATCTTGCTCCCGACCTGCCCGCCGATCACCAAGTCTATATCCAGCAGCATCCGAAGATCGGATACGAACAGGGCGAGATGGTCCAAATAGACCTCCTCGCCGTCCCGTTCCAGGGCCTGGGGAGACAGATAGGCGTCCGCGCAGCCCTGTTTCCCGCAATAGCAGCGCCGTCCTCCGGGGATCAGGACCATGTGCCCCAGCTCACCGGCCTGGAAGGTGTCCCCCATCCAGAGCCTGTCCTCCAGCATGACCCCTCCCCCGATGGATCCGTTGAGGGAGAGATAGATATAGCTGCCCTGTCTCTCCCTCCGTTCGGCAAAACAGGCACAGTTGGCGTCATTGTGGACGACGACGGGGAACGGGAGGACTTTTTGGAACCGTTCCAGTCCCATGTGCTCCACCCCAAGGATATGAGAGCGGACGACCTGATCCCTCCGGCTGTCGATGATGCCGGGGAAGGATATCCCCGCCCCCAGGATCTGGCTGGGATCGGTCTGGGATCGGTCAAGGTGCTCCAGCAAGGCACACTGGAACCGGGCATACCAATCCGGCGTGTCCCGGAACGGAAGCTCCACAGAGCCGGACTGCCGAAGATCTCCCAGCAGGTCGGCCGTCACGAATCCCACCTGACGGATCCCGATGTCGATCCCCAGGACACAGCCTGCCTCCGGGCAAAGGCGGAGCATCTTCGCCTTTCGGCCTCCGCTGGACCGCGTCGCGCCGCATTCCTCCAAAATACCTGCTCCCATGAGCTGGGTCACGTTCTGGAGGACCGTAGGCATGCTCAAGGACAGCCTGTCCGCGATGTCCTGCCGGGTCATAGCCCGTCCGCCCAGCATCAGCCGAAAGATGCGCTCCTGGATGGTCTGTGCCATTTCCACACCCGCTTTACAAAAATGTTTTATCAAAGTATATCAGGCGATCTGACAAAAATCAATCCGATCTTTTTGTGAGGAATGTATCCTTGACAAATCGGCAGGGTCCTCCTATAATCATAATCGCTTTAATAAAATATTTTATTTAATTAAAACTGTATCTGTTTTGCACAAGATCAGCCCTTCAATATTGTGCAGCACCGACACATCGGCCAGCTTTTTTCTGGCCTTCGGAAAAAAGCTGGCCTAATACTTTTCCGCAGCCTGGAAAAAGTCCGTATTAACGCCAAACCTCTTTTTTCCTACAATAGGCCTATAGGCAGCTTTGAACGGCGATTCAAAGCAGAAAAAGGAGGAGATCGTTATGGAAAAAGGTTGGCTGGGTCTGGAGGGCCATGTGATCATCGTCACGGGAGGCGCCTCTGGGATCGGCAAGCATGTGGTGCAGGCCCTGGCGGCGGCGGGAGCCCAGGCTGTGGTGGCCGACATGACGGTGGAGACCGGCAGCGAGCTGGACGGCGCTTACTGCGTCAAGTGCGACGTGACCAGTCCCGACAGCGTCCGGGCTATGGCGGACGCCGTGGTGGCCAAGTACGGCAGGATCGACGCTCTGGTGAACAACGCCGGAATCAACATGCCCCGGCTGCTGGTGGACGCCGCCGGCGAGCGGCCCGAGTACGAGCTCGATGAGGCTTCCTTCGGCAAGATGTTCGACATCAACGTAAAGGGCGTTTTCCTTTGTGCCCAGGCCTGTGCCCGGCAGATGCTGGAGCAGGGGGGCGGCGTGATCGTGAACATGTCCTCCGAGTCGGGCAAGGAGGGCTCCCAGGGCCAGAGCGCCTACTCCGCCACCAAGGGGGCGGTGGACAGCTTCACCCGCTCCTGGGCCAAGGAGCTGGGCAAACACAACATCCGGGTGGTGGCCTGTGCTCCCGGCATCATGGAGGCCACCGGCCTGCGCTCCCCGGCCTACAACGACGCGCTGGCCTACACTCGGGGCTGCAAGCCGGAGGAGCTCTCCACCGACTACAGCAAAGTGATCCCCCTGGGCCGGGACGGCAAGCTGGACGAAGTGGGCGATCTGGTCGCGTTCCTGGTCTCCGACCGGGCCAGCTACATCGCCGGCACCACACTGAACATCTCGGGCGGCAAGTCCAGAGGGTAACAGGCCCGTGATCCTCCTCTCTCCGCCGGAGGCAGGGAGAGGACAACAACGCAGGAAAGAGGGGGACCGCTGTGGACAACACCTTTGGTGACAACCGATCGGCGTATATCCTGCTGGCTCTGTGCCGAACGCCGGCGATCTCCTCCAGCGCCCTGGCGAAAAAGCTCCAGGTGAGCGAGCGGACGGTCTCGAACGATGTGAAGCAGCTGGAAGCGGAGCTGAGGGACTGTGCCACCATCCGAAACGATCAGGGCAGATACGTCCTGCACGTCTTCGATGCGGCCAGGTTCCAGGCTGTCCGGGCAAGGCTCCTGGCAGAGGAGAGCGGATTCAACTCTCTCGGCGGACGGATGGACTATGTGTTCGGCCGGCTGGCCCGGTCCCAGGCCCCTGTGCTCACCGATGAGCTGGCCTATGAGATGAACATGGGGCGCAGCACCCTGGTCAGCGATCTGAAGCGCCTGCGGGCCGCCCTCGAGCCTTACGGCCTGTCCATCCAGGGCAGGACCAGCCAGGGACTGACCCTCCAAGGGCGGGAGCAGGACATCCGGCAGTACATATTGGAACGGTGCTACGACTCGCTCTACCGGGACCGCCCGCTGGATGAGGATCTCATCGAGCTGGTGAGGGAGGCCTTCGCCGCCAGCCCCATCGGATACAGCACACAGCAGCGATTCGAACGCTCCCTCACGGTCATGCTGGACCGCTCCCTCACCGACCACCCCATCGGGGAGCTGTCCCCCGCGTTCTATCGCCTGACCATCCGCCCGGAGTTCGAGACCGTCCATGCCCTGATGGAGCGGATCGGCGACTCCCTCCATACCGACATCCCCGTGGAGGAGCAGCTGTTCGTCCTCCTTCCCGTGATCGGGATGCGCACCCCGTCAGATGCGGAGGAGATGCGCTCCATCCAGCTGGACCCGGCCATGGGGCCGCTCCAGGACAAGATCTTCCGGCAGATCCGGCTGGAGATGGAGCTGCGGATCCACGCTCCAGACCTGAGAGAGGAATTCCTCTATCATCTGATGTTCATGCTCAACCGCCTGCGCTTCCGGGTGCAGCTGAAGAGCCCCATCGTGACCGAGATGCGGGAGAAATACCCGCTGGCCTGGCGGATGGCCTCCATCGCCGCCCGGGTGGTCCGGGAGGACTGCGGCCTGGAGGTCACCGAAGACGAGCACAGCTACCTTGCCTCCTATTTCAGCGTCTTTCTGGAGGAGCAGGGAGGCGGCGGGGCGCCCTTCCGGGCGGCGGTCGTGTGCGGGACCGGCCGGGTGACCGCCCGGCTGGCAGCCGCCCAGCTGCGCCGGGTGCTGGACAGCTCCTCAGAGCTGATCCTGCTGTCTCGGGAAAAGGTCGCCCCGGAGCTGCTGGACGGCTTCGACCTGATATTCACCACAGTGGAGCTGCCCTGCAGGACAGAACGGCCTGTGATCCACATCCGGGAGGTCTTCAACGAACAGGAGCTGCGCCACAAGATCGAGAAGGCCAGGTATTGGGACCAGGTAGACGTCCCCATGCTGGACAACAACTGGTTCGTCATGGTCGGCCTGCTGGACGAGAGCCGCTTCTTCGTCTTGGACGATGTGGATACCTATGACCGCGCTCTGGAGCGGATGGCTTCATCCCTGATCGCCCAGGGGCAGGCAGACCCAAAGTTCCTCTCCCGTCTTCGGGCCAGGGAGGCGATCGGCTCCACCGTCTTCGACGATCAGGTGGCCATCCCCCACACGGTGCAGTGCGCCGGAGACAAGCTGGTGCTGGCCGTTGGCGTCTGCCCCCGGCCAGTGCGGCAGGGGGAGCGGGAGGTCCGCACCATCTTCCTGATGGGCCTGCCCAGAGACGCCGGACAGGATGCCCTGCTGGTCCGGGTCTATGAGGAGATCATCAGCATCATCAAAGACAAACGATTGCTGGACGAGATCGCGCGTGCAGACAGCTTCCCGGCTTTGCTCCGGGCGCTGTACCGCCAGGCGTGACCCTGCAGGGCGCGCCCGCTCTGTCCGATCGTTCCTATCCCGGCGCGGCGAGCCGCCGCGCCCTGTCAAAGGGAGGTCATATCATGTTTCGATTCGTTCTGCTGCTGGGGGCCATGTTCCTGCTGCAAGGGGTCCTCAGCGTCATCCAGATGCGGCACTTCTCCAAGGAGTTCATCAAACTGCGCCGCCGGGGCAAAGTGGCCTGCGGACGGAAGTCCGGCGGCTTCCACGCCGGGGCCATCGTGATGTTCCTGATCGACGGAGATGGGATCATCCAAGAGGGCAAAAAGCTGATGGGCGTCACCTGCTTTGCCCGGGTGACCGACCTCCCCGGCTTCGAGGGGAGATATGTGGGCGGGCTCACCCAGGCCGACCTGCCCAGATACGGCAAGAACCTGCGCAAGGCGGTCTTGGACGCCAGCGATACTTACAACAAATCCATGGCCGGCGAGGTCATCCCCGAGCCCCCCTCCCCCTTCCAGCGGGCGGGCCGGGCCCTGGCCGGCGCAGTCAAGATCTGACACGAAAGGCGGATTTCTATGGACTTTATCGTTGATCTAGCCGCTGGCTTCATGAACCTGTTCACCTTGGGCGGACAGCAGTTCATGAGCTGGGTCACCGGCATCATCCCCACCATCGTCATGCTCCTGGTGCTGATGAACGCGATCATGGCCATCGCAGGAGAGAAGACGGTCACAAAGCTGGCCACCGTCTGCACCGGCAACCCGGTCCTGCGGTACGCAGTGCTCCCCTTTGTCAGCGCCTTTATGCTGGGCAACCCCATGGCCCTGTCTATGGGCAAGTTCATGCCTGAGTTCTACAAGCCCTGTTTCTACGCCTCCGTCACCTACCACTGCCATACCAACAATGGTCTGTTCCCCCACATCAACGCCTCCGAGCTGTTCATCTGGCTGGGCATCGCCAACGGGATCACCGCCCTGGGCCTGGATACCACCCCCCTGGCCGTGCGGTATCTCCTGGTGGGCCTGGCAGCCAACTTCATCTCCGGATGGACCACTGAGTTCACCACCAGGATGGTAGAGAAGCAGCAGGGCGTCACCCTGAGCCGCGAGTTCAGGACCGGGAAGTAAGGAGGAGAGAAAAATGGCTGACTATCGTTCCATCCGGATCCAGCGGGGCCCCGGCGGCTTCGGCGGTCCGCTGACCATCGCCCCCACCGCGGAGAAAAACAAGGTCATGTACATCACCGGCGGCGGGGCCGAGCCGGAGTGCCTGGCCAAGATCGTGGAGCTCACCGGCCTGACCCCGGTGAACGGCTTCAAGACCAAGTGCCCCGAGGAGGAGATCGCACTGGCCATCATCGACTGCGGCGGCACGCTGCGCTGCGGCATCTACCCCAAGAAGGGCATCCCCACGGTCAACGTCATGCCCGTGGGCAAGTCCGGCCCCATGGCTCAGTACATCACGCCGGAGATCTATGTCTCCGCCGTCACCAGCGAGCAGGTCTCCCCGGCGGACGGCTCCCCCGCTCCCGCCCCCAGGGCGGAGGCTAAACAGGAGTCGCCCAGGTTCACCGCCGATCAGAAGGTCTCCGAGACCCTGGCCAAGCAGGAGAACAAGTCCCTGGTCACCAAGATCGGCTTGGGGGCCGGCAAGGTGGTCAACACCTTCTATCAGGCCGCCCGAGACGCCATCCAGACCTGCATCACCACCCTGCTCCCCTTCATGGCCTTCGTGTCCATGCTCATCGGCATCATCAACGGCTCCGGCTTCGGCGACGCCTTCGCCCAGATCCTCACCCCCCTGGCCGGCAATATCTTCGGCCTGGTGGCCCTGGGCCTGATCTGCTCCATCCCCGGCCTGTCCGCCCTGCTGGGCCCCGGCGCCGTGATAGCCCAGATCATCGGCACCCTGGTGGGCGCTGAGATCGGCAAGGGCAATATCGCGCCCCAGCTGGCCCTCCCCGCCCTGTTCGCCATCAACTGTCAGGGCGCCTGTGACTTCATCCCCGTGGGCCTCGGCCTGGCTGAGGCCGAGACCGAGACCATCGAGGTGGGCGTGGTGTCCGTCATGTACTCCCGCTTCGCCACCGGCTGGCTCCGGGTGCTGCTGGCCTATGCCGCCAGCTTCGGCCTGTACACTTGAGCGTATCTCCTTCCCTTTGGCATCCCCTCCCCGCCCACGCTGCAGCGGGGGGGATGTCCCATCACAAACAGGAGGTTCTGATATGAAGATCATCTATGAAAATACCATCAAAGACAAGGGCGAGTGTGCCGAGGAGTTCCGGGAAGAACAAATGATCGTCCTCTTCGGCGACAGCGCCCCCGAGGAGATCAAGGACTTCTGCTACTGGGTGGATGTGGCCCCCATCCACGGGACCATCGCCCCGGGACAAACGCTGAAGGTAGACGGCCAGTCCTACAAGATCACCGCCGTGGGCAGCGAGGCCTCCACCACCCTGGCCGGACTGGGGCACTGCTCCTTCAAATTCAGCGGCCAGACCGAGGTGGAGCTGCTGGGCACCATCTATGTGGAACACAAGGCCATGCCTGAGCTGAAGGTGGGCTCGGTGCTCCAGATCGTGGAGGAGTGAGGGACATGTCCATCAAGCTGGATCATCAGAACGCGGGGCTGCGGGGCCATGAGCTGGAGTACGTCCGCCCCCTGGCAGAGAATGCCTTCCGCATCCTCAGCGAGCACACCGGTCCGGGGCACGAGATGCTGGGCTGGCTGGACCTGCCCCACACCTATGACCGGGAGGAGTTTGCCCGGATCAAGGAGGCGGCCAGGCGCATCCAGGAGCAGAGCCAGGTGCTGGTGGTCATCGGCATCGGCGGCAGCTACCTGGGCGCCCGGGCAGGGCTGGAATTCGTGAAAGGGCCCTTCGGCAACCAGCTCCGTGAAAAAGGCGTGGAGGTCTACTTCGCGGGCAGTAACCTCAGCGCCGACTATATGCGGGATATCCTCAGCATCATCGGGGACCGGGACTTCTCCGTCAACGTGATCTCCAAATCGGGCACCACCACCGAGCCCGCCGCCGCCTTCCGCATCTTCCGGGCGGAGCTGGAGCGGCGCTATGGAGAGGTCGGAGCCCAGGAACGGATCTACGCCACCACAGACAAGGCCAGGGGCGCCCTGCGGGGGATGGCGGAGCAGAAGGGATACGAGACCTTCGTAGTCCCCGACAGCATCGGCGGACGGTTCTCCTGCCTCAGCGCCGTGGGCCTGCTGCCTATGGCGGCGGGGGGCATGGACATCGACCAGGTGATGGAGGGCTGCCTCCACGCCTGCGAGATCTATGAGGATCCGGACTTTTTGAGCAACGACGTGATGCTCTATGCCGCGCTGCGCTTCCTCATGCTGATGAAGGGCAGGCAGGTGGAACTGCTGGCCTGCTACGAGCCCGCCCTGACCATGTTCGGAGAGTGGTACAAGCAGCTCATGGCCGAGTCCGAGGGCAAGGACGGCAAGGGCCTCTTCCCGGTGTCCGCCAACTTCACCACCGACCTCCACTCCATCGGCCAGTTCATCCAGGACGGCTCCCGGATCATGTTCGAGACCGTCCTGTGGGTGGAACAGACCCGGCATGCGCTCAGCGTCCCGGAGGATCCGGACGATGCGGACGGCCTGAACTTCGCCGCCGGGATCTCTCTCCAGAAGATGAACGAGCAGGCCATGAAGGGCACCCTCCTGGCCCATGTGGACGGGGGCACGCCCAACCTGGTCATCACAGTGGATCGGCTGGACGACTATACCTTCGGCGAGCTGGTCTATTTCTTCTGGAAGAGCCTGGCCGTCTCCGGCTATATGATCGGAGTGGATCCCTTCGATCAGCCAGGGGTGGAAGCCTATAAGAAGAACATGTTCGCCCTGCTGGGCAAGCCCGGCTATGAGGATCTGCGGGAAGCCCTGGAGGCCCGGCTGAAGGATCGAAGGTCATGAAACAAGGGGCGATCTTTGATATGGACGGCCTGCTGTTCGACACAGAGCGGATCTTTCGGGACAGTTGGACGGAGACGGCGAAGCGGTTCGGACAGATCCCGCAGCCGGATCTGCCAGCGGCGATAGCCGGGACCAGCGGAGCCGGGATGCGGGAGGTCATCCTCCGGTACTACCCAGGAACGGATCCCTTCGCCTTCCAAGAGAGCTGTATCTCCCACGCAGCTGATATCCTGAAAAAGGGGGTCCCTGAAAAACCGGGGGTGCGGGAGATCTTAGAGTCTTTCCGGTCAAAGCATATCAGATCGGCTGTGGCCAGCAGCAGCTCCCGGGAGATGATCATGAACGACCTCCGCAGCACAGGGATCGACGGATATTTCGATGTCATCGTCAGCGGTGAAGATGTCTCCCGGGGAAAGCCCGCCCCGGATATCTTCCTCCTGGCTGCTCAGAGGCTGGGCTGTGCCCCCCAAGACTGCTATGTCTTTGAGGACGGCATCAACGGCGTCCGAGCGGGGATCGCCGCCGGCTGTGTGACCATCATGATCCCGGACCTGTTCGAGCCAACAGAGGATATCCGCGCCGGCTGTGCAGGGATCTTTCCCGATCTGCAAGCAGCTCAGCGAGCGATCGAGTCAAATATCTTATAGAGATGATCCTCGGCATGGAAGGATCTCCGATCCAGTCGGGACCCACGCCCAGCGGCCTACTGGTCAAGCAAGTCAAGACACTGGACAGCACCGTCACTGCGGAGGGCGGCGGCAAGGAGACCAGCGCCGCCGCAGATCACAGCGAGGACGTGAAAGACCCTAGAGCCATTACAGCTCTAGGGTCTTGGTGCCGGTGACCGGACTCGAACCGGTACGCTGTCGCCAGCGGTGGATTTTGAGTCCACTACGTCTACCAATTCCATCACACCGGCAGGTGCGAGGGATATTATACACGATAGCCGCCGGTTTTGCAAGTGCAGAAAAAATTTTTTGGACCGGGAACTTGTAGGAGCACGATACATGTTGGACAGTAGGAAAGAGAAGGATCGAGAGACACAGCCACATCGGTCAAGAGCGAGTCAACACACACCGGCCAAATCGAGGGGGAGGCCACCACCCGGTCCAGCCGTTCCAGCCGGGCTATCTGGGCCTCTGTCGCCCCAGTGATGCCGATCCTCAGTCTTACGATCTCGTCTGTCATCCTTTCAGGTCCTTTCTCAAAAATAGTTGAAAACAAAACGGGACTATGGACCTGAAGGATATCCCTCCAAGTTCATAGTCCCGATCGACTCTTCATCCTGTGCCGATCCACAGGCGGTACTTTAATTAAATTATACTTATTTTATCACGATCGAGCAGGATACGCAAGGGTCTTCAGAGATAGGTCGGCCCCCTTGGCGTCCTCTCCGGCTCGATGAAACGGGCCCTTGTGAGACCGGCATGCCAGCAAAGAGTATCTGCCCAGTTTTTTGCTGTACTTTTCACAACATCACCAACAACGATTCTTCTTACAGTTCGAAGATCTCCTTTGGGGTGGTATCGGATCTGGACCGCAAAGTCGACTTTGACATCCTCGATCCGAGTACGGCCCACGGCATCCATGGCGCTGATCACCGCCATAGTGTCCCCGCCGATCACACCCCCGGCAAGGCCCTCGCTGAAGGGGCTCCGGGCCCGGCGGAAGGTCTTCTCCCACGTGACGAAATCGACCCCTGCGATCTGGTCAAAGGGGAGGATCCTTACTTCATCGCCCTTTTTAAGGGGGTGATGTATGGTAAGGGCAACATGCCTGTTTTCTGTATCGGTAAGCAGTCCCACACGGGTATTGTAAAGGACCCCTTCCAGACCCTCCAGATGCCTTGCAGGCAGGCCCGTCTGCTCGCCAGTAAACTTGAAAAAGTCCTTCACAGCTTTGAGAAATCCCATCCATATCGCTCCTCTCAAACGTCAAGCGGCCCGTAAAAGGACGAGAGGGCACTTTGGTCAGCGGCAAGGTGCTCCACCCACAGCTTTCCGTACCCATACTTTGCGTCCCGCTTCACTCAAAATATTCGTGCGTTTTGCTGTCAAAGGTGAAGATACCCGAATCTATCAGACGGCACAGGTCTGAGCTTCCGGCCCCGGAGGACCGAAGGCCAGGGTCATGACCGCGTTCGCGCTGCGGATCGGGGCGATATCGGGGGCGACAAGGGCGGCATAGCGCTCAGTCGTTCGGATACTAGCGTGTCCCAGCAGGACTTGGATCTCCCGCATGGGCACTCCGCAGGAGACCCACCAGGACGCCGCCGAATGGCGCAGGCCGTGGGGCGATATGTCGGTGCGGCCCGTCACCGCCAAGCACACAGTGCGATACATCAAGACCGCATGACCGAAGAAAGGTCCTGCCGCCGGCGGGATGCAGACAGCAGGACCTTCCCATTTGGTTCAGATCCGATTGGTGGTGTCAGATCAGCACTTCTCGAAGATGGTGGCGACGCCCATGCCGCCGCCGATGCACAGGGTAGCCAGGCCCTTCTTGGCCTCGTCCCGCTTGGCCATCTCATGGAGCAGGGTGACGATGATCCGCGCGCCGGAAGCGCCCACGGGGTGGCCCAGGGCGATGGCGCCGCCATTGACGTTGACCTTGCTCATGTCGAAGCCCAGCTCCCGGGCCACGGCGATGGACTGGGCGGCGAACGCCTCGTTGGCCTCCACCAGGTCCATATCCTCGATCTTCAGGCCGGCCTTCTCCATGGCCTGACGGGAGGCGGGCACGGGGCCCACGCCCATGATCTTGGGATCCACGCCGCCCTGGCCCCAGCTGACCAGCTTGGCCATGGGCTTCAGGCCGTACTTCTCCACGGCCTCCTTGGAGGCCAGGACGATGGCGGCGGCGCCGTCGTTGATGCCGGAGGCCTGGCCGGCGGTCACCCGCTGGACGTGCTTCTTGGCGTCGGCCTCGTGGACACCGGTGAGCTCGAAGGTGTGGACGATCTCGTCCTCCACGCCCTCGGGGCCGCAGGGGAAGGCGCCGCGGAGCTTGGCCAGCTTATCCAGGGGGGACAGGCGGGGGAACTCGTCCTTCTTGAACTCGACCATCTCCTTCTTGACCTTGATGGTCACAGGAACGATCTCGTCGTCGAACTTGCCAGCGGCCATGGCGTCGGCGGCCTTCTTCTGGGAGTTGTAGCCGAACTCGTCCAGCTCCTCACGGGTGATGCCCCACACGTCGCAGATGTTCTCGGCGGTGGTGCCCATGTGGTAGTTGTTATAGGCGTCCCACAGACCGTCCTTGATCATGGTGTCCACCATCTTGTTGTCCCCCATGCGGGCGCCCCAGCGGGCGGCGGGGAGGGCGTAGGGAGCGGCGGACATGTTCTCCATGCCGCCGGCCACGACGATCTCAGCGTCGCCGCAGGCGATGGTCCGGCCGGCCTCGATGACCGACTTCATGCCGGAGCCGCAGACCATGCCCACAGTGTAGGCGGGGACGGCGGTGGGGATACCGGCCTTCAGGGCGGCCTGGCGGGCGGGGTTCTGGCCCAGACCGGCGGTGAGGATGCAGCCGAACATGACCTCGTCCACGTTCTCGGGCTTCACGTTGGCACGGCTCAGGGCCTCCTTGATGACGACAGCGCCCAGCTCGGCGGCGGGGGTGTCCTTCAGGGACCCGCCGAAGGAACCGATGGCGGTGCGGCAGCAGTTGACGACATAGACTTCTCTCATGATGTGTGTTACCTCCTGATCGTTGATGGGGCGCTCCGTGGAGACGCCCGGGGATGACCGCTCTTACGCTCCATTATATCGGAGATCTGCCCAAATTGCAATAAGTATTTCTGCGTTTGTTCATGTTCTGGGATAAGGGGCCCGGACGTCTGTCAGCCCCAGCAGGTAGTCGATGCTGGTATCGTGGAGCTTTGCCAGGGAGATCAGGATCTCCGGAGGGATCGTACGCAGGCCCAATTCGTAATTGCTGTATGTCTGCTGAGAACAATTCAGCTTGGCCGCTATCTCCGTTTGATTCATATCAGAATCCTCCCGCAGATCGCGTATCCTTTGGTACATATCCTTCACCTCAGCAAAAGTATATTTACCACGATCTGTTGTATTGATTTTTACAACAGATCGTAGTAAAATAACTGTGAGGTGATCAGATATGATGAAGGGCCCCAAGAAAAGCGTCGGCGTCCTGATGCCGCTGGAGCTGTATGAGCAGATCAGGGAACAGGCGGAGCGCAAAGACCGGACCATGCCAGGGTATATCCGCCAAGTACTGAAGCGTTATCTGTGGTATGTGGAAAACGAGCCGGAGGCTTTGACAGGGAGATGGGAGATAAGATGAAACGGCACGCCCCGGTGTCTCGGGGCGCGCCGTTTGTGATACAGGCCGTTATCTCAGGCGCCAGATATCCTCATTGTACTGCGCGATGGTCCGGTCGGAGGAGAAATAGCCCGACTTGGCGATGTTGACCAGCATCTTCCTGGCCCAGGACCGGCGGTCGCCGTAGTCCCGGATACAGCGCTCCTTGGCGGCGATATACTCCTCCACGTCCAGCAGGGCCATGAACCAGTCCTTGTTCTTCATGTCCTTCCAGAGGGCGGACAGGCTGGCCGGGTCGCCGATGGCCAGCAGCTCTGGGGAGACCAAAAAGTCCACCAGGGGCTCCACCGCCGGGCGGTGGTAGTGCTCCAGGGGCCGGTAGCTCCGGCCATCGGGAGCGGGGTCCTCCTCGCCGGCGTACATGCGGATCACTGCGTCGCTGTGGGCGCCGAAGGTGTAGATGTTGTCCTCCCCCACCAGCTGGGCGATCTCCACGTTGGCCCCGTCCAGGGTGCCCAGGGTGACGGCGCCGTTGGCCATGAACTTCATGTTGCCGGTGCCGCTGGCCTCCTTGGAGGCCAGCGAGATCTGCTCGGAGATATCGCAGGCGGGGATGAGCCGCTCCGCCCAGGTGACGTTGTAGTTCTCCACCATGGCCACCCGCAGCCAGGGCCGGACCTGAGGATCCTGATCGATCAGCTTCTGGAGAGAGAGGATCAGGTGGATGATGTGCTTGGCCATCACATAGGCGGGGGCCGCCTTGGCCCCGAAGAGGACGGTCACCGGCCGCTCAGGCAGCTTCCCGGCCTTGATCTCCAGATATTTGTGGATGATATACAGGGCGTTCATCTGCTGGCGCTTATACTCATGGAGGCGCTTGATCTGGATATCGAAGACGGACTGGGGGTCGATCTCCACCCGCTGCTCGGCCCACAGCACCCGGCACAGCTGGTCCTTGTTGTGCTGCTTCACCTCCAGCAGCCGGTCCAAGACGGCCTCGTCCTGCTGGAAGTCCAGCAGCCCCTCCAGCTTTTGGGCGTCCTGGCGCCAATCGGGGCCGATGCAGCTGTCGATCAGGGCAGCCAGCTCCGGATCGCAGGCCTCCAGCCACCGGCGGAAGGTGACGCCGTTGGTCTTGTTGTTGAACTTTTCCGGATAGATGTCATAGAAGGGCTTGAGCTCGGGATCCTTCAGGATCTCGGTGTGGAGGGCGGCCACGCCGTTGACCGAGAAGCCACAGTGGATGTCCATGTGGGCCATGTGGACCCTGCCCTGGTCATCCAGGATGGCCACCTTGGGATCGGGATGGGCCTGCTTCATCCGCCGGTCCAGCTCCTGGATCACGGGGACGATCTGGGGGGCCACCTTCTCGATGAAGGACAGGGGCCACTTCTCCAGGGCCTCGGCCAGGATGGTGTGGTTGGTGTAAGCGCAGGTGCGGCGGACCTGATCCAGGGCGTCGTCGAAGGACATGCCCCGCTGGGTCAGCAGGCGGATCAGCTCGGGGATCACCATAGAGGGGTGGGTGTCGTTGATCTGGATCACCACGTGGTCGGCCAGAGCATTCAGGGCATGACCCCGGGCCTCCAGCTCAGACAGGATCAGCTGGGCCCCGGCAGACACCATGAAGTACTGCTGATACACCCGGAGCAGGCGGCCGGCCTCGTCGCTGTCGTCGGGGTAGAGGAAGGAGGTGAGCCGGTGGGGGATGTCTCCCTTGTCGAAGTCGATGCCCACCCAGGGCTCGCCGGCGGGCTCCGCCACATCGAAGAGGTGGAGGCGGTCGGCGTATCCGTTCCCCGCTCCGGGGATGGGGATGTCATAGAGCACCGCTTTCAGGTCGAAGCCGCCGAAGGGGACGTCGAAGGTCACCCCGGTGGGGATCAGCCAGCTGTCCGGCTGGATCCAGGGGTCGGGGACCTCGGTCTGCCGGCCCCGGTCGAACTTCTGCTTGAACAGGCCGTAGTGATAGTTCAGGCCCACGCCGTCGCCGGGCAGGCCCAGGGCGGCGATGGAGTCTAAAAAGCAGGCGGCCAGACGGCCCAGGCCGCCGTTGCCCAGGGAGGGTTCGGGCTCCATGGACTCGATGACCCCCAGGTCCCGGCCCAGGTCGGAGAGCAGTTCCTCCACCTGGCCGTGGATCCCCAGGGCCAGCAGTTGGTTAGACAGCAGCTTGCCCATGAGGAACTCGGCGGAGAAGTAATAGAGCTTCCGCTCCCCGGCGGGAGCGGGCCGGTCCTGGGCCATATCCCGGGCCAGGATCAGCAGGGCCTCGTAGAGCTGGCGGTCGTCGCACTGGTCGGGCGCACAGCCGAATCGGGCCTGAGTGGTCTGGAAAAGTCGTTCTTTCAGTTGCATCGAGTAACATCTCCTTATCGTAGGATTCGTTGTTGGATATATGTGCAGGGGCGGCCCTATCTGGTCTTTTTGGACCTGGGCGCCGGTCTCTTCCTCTTGGGCAGCCGCTGATACACCTGCATCTCCTGATACAGCCGCTGGGCCAGCGCCTCGTCGAAGCTGCCGGGCAGGGCCCGCCACTGCCAGTTGCCCCCCAGGGTGGAGGGGGTGTTGATCCGGGCCTCGCTGCCCAGGCCCAAGACGTCCTGGAACTGCATCACCGCCAGGTCGGCGGGGGAGGCCCAGGCGGCGCGCATCATCCCCCAGTGCCAGCCCTCCCGCCGGGACAGGCGGAGGTAGGCCTTGGCGTAGGCCACCGACTTTTTGGGGGCGCTCTTCATCCAGCCCTGGATGGTGTCGTTGTCGTGGGTGCCGGCATAGACCACGCACTTGGGGGAGTAGCAGTGGGGCAGATAGTCGCTCCCCGTGTCCCGGCTGTCGAAGGCGAACTCCAGCACCTTCATCCCCGGGTAGCCGGTGGCCCGCAGGAGCTTCTTCACCGAAGGGGTGAGGAAGCCCAGGTCCTCGGCGATGATGTCCCGCTTGCCCAGGACCTTGTCCACCGCCCGGAAGAAGCCGATCCCCGGGCCGGGGCGCCAGCGGCCGTTCCGGGCGGTCTCGTCTCCGTAGGGGATGGCGTAATAGGCGTCGAAGCCCCGGAAGTGGTCGATCCGCAGGGTGTCACAGATCTGGAACTGCCAGGCGATCCGCTTGAGCCACCAGGAATAGCCGTCCTCGGCCATCTTCTCCCAGTCGAACAGGGGATTGCCCCACAGCTGGCCGTCTGCGGTGAAGCCGTCGGGAGGACAGCCGGCCACCTCGGTGGGCCGGCCCGCCTCGTCCAGCTGGAACTGATCTGGAGCAGCCCACACGTCGGCGCTGTCCAGGGCCACATAGATGGGCAGGTCCCCCAGGATGGAGATCCCCTTCTCGTTGGCGTATCCCTTCAGATCCCACCACTGGGCGTAAAAGAGGTGCTGCACCCATTTCCAGAAGTCGATCTCTCCGGCCAGCTCCTCTCGGGCGGCCTTCAGGGCGGCGGGCTCCCGCAGGCGGACCTCCTCCGGCCACTCCAGCCAGGAGACGCCGCCATACTTGTGTTTCAGGGCCATGAACAGGGCATAGTCCTCCAGCCAGTCCGCGCCCCAAAGGGTGCCCCGCATCTCGAATTTGTCCCCCCGTCCCAGCCGGGAGACGGCCAGACGCAGGACATCGAAACGGTTCCGGTAGAGGGCCTCATAGTCCACCCGCTGGGGGTCCTGGCCCCAGTCTATGCTCTGATATTCTTCGGGCTCCAGCAGTCCCCATCCGGCCAGGATATCCAGGTCGATGAGATAGGGGTTGCCCGCAAAGGAGGAGTAGGACTGATAGGGGGAGTCGCCGTAGCCGGTGGGACCGACTGGCAGGATCTGCCAGCAGCTCTGGCCCCCCGCCGCCAGGAAGTCGATGAACGCCCGGGCCTCTGCCCCCATGGTCCCCACGCCCCAGGGGGAGGGCAGAGAGAAGATGGGCATCAGGATCCCCGCTCTCCGCATGACACCGCCGCCTTTCTCACTGTCTTTCCTATTATTCCCATCCTATTCATAAAATAGAATGGTCGAACGCGCAAAGCCTCTGAAAACACTTTGATTATACGCATTTCTCAGGGAGATCGCAAGGGAAAATTTGGAATGTCCCGCCCGGCGGCCTCAGAGGACGGACCAGCCTCCCTCTTTTAGAGGGAGGCTGCGCTCAGCAAAAAACTTCCTCCCCGCAGGCCGGATCCCTCCGGCAGGGGGAGACAGTCCCTCAGAAGGGGGGATCTTTCCTGTCTTCGAGCGAAGATCCTCTTGACAACCGCCCCGAATCGTGGTAAAACCGGAAAAGTAAGTCTCAGCTAACTCCTTGGAGGGATATATTATGGAGAAACAGACCTTAGGGGACCTGTCCCCTGGCCAGAGCGGGACCATCCTGTCCATCGACAACCGGTCGAAGACAGTAAAGCGCCGTCTGGTGGATATGGGCCTCACCCCGGGCACCGAGGTGAAGGTGACCAAGATCGCCCCCCTGGGGGACCCCATCGAGGTGGGCCTGCGGGGGTATGAGCTGTCTCTGCGGAAGGAGGACGCGGGGCAGATCCTCATGGGCCATCCCCGTCCCCGGGGCACCGGCGCCGCCCGGGGGGCCATGACCCGCCGGGCCCTCGACCCGGAGACCGCCCGCCGCCAGCTCCGGGCCCACGAGCACGAGCTGGAGGCCCATGGGGGCCGCTATGACCCCAGAGAGCACGACAGGCGCACCATGCGCATCGCCCTGGCGGGCAACCCCAACTGCGGCAAGACCACCCTGTTCAACGCCCTCACCGGCTCCGACCAGTATGTGGGCAACTGGCCGGGGGTCACGGTGGAGAAGAAGGAGGGGGAGGCCCGCATCGGCGACCGGACGGTGACGGTGGTGGACCTGCCGGGGATCTACTCCCTGTCCCCCTACTCCATGGAGGAGATCGTAGCCCGGGACTTCATCATCGGAGAGGCCCCGGACTGCGTCATCGACATCGTGGACGCCACCAACCTGGAGCGCAACCTATACCTCACCGTCCAGCTCCTGGAGCTGGAGCGGCCCACCGTGCTGGCCCTCAACTTCATGGACGAGGTAGAGAAGCGGGGGGACCGGATCGATGTGGCCCGGCTGTCCAAGGAACTGGGAGTGCCGGTGATCCCCATCACCGCCCGCACCGGCGAGGGCATCGAGGAGCTGATGCACACCGCCCACCGGCAGATGCACCTGGGAGTGACCATCGAGCCCGACGACCTCTATGACGACTATACCCACGATATCCACCACCGCATGGGCGAGCTCCTCCACGACTACGCCTACGCCGCCAACCTCCCCGCCCACTGGGCCTCCATCAAGCTGCTGGAGGGGGACGCCATTGTGGAGAAGGCCCTGGACCTCCCCCGGGAGGTGGAGGAAAGACTGGAGGTCCTGGTGGCGGAGTATGAGAACTCCAGCGACCTGGGCGACCGGGAGACCCTGATCGCCGACAGCCGCTACCAGTACATCCAGAAGGTGGTGGGGGCGTCGGTGGTCCGGGGGGGCATCCCTGGGGAGCTGACCTTCAGCGAGAGGATCGACCGGGTGGTCACCCATCGGGTCTGGGCCATCCCTCTGTTCCTGTGTACCATGCTGGTGATGTTCGTCATCACCTTCGGCCCCTTCGGCTCCTGGCTGTCCGACGGGGTGGGGGCGGGGATGGACGCCCTGTCCCAGTGGCTGGCCCCCACTCTGGCCGGGGCCGGGGCATCCCATGTCCTCATCTCCCTGGTGTGTGACGGCATCATCGCCGGGGTGGGGGGCGTGCTCACCTTCCTGCCCCAGATCGCCCTGCTCTTCTTTTTCCTCTCCTTCCTGGAGGATTCGGGCTACATGTCCCGGGCGGCCTTCATCATGGACCGGGCCCTGCGCCGGTTCGGGCTGAGCGGCAAGGCCTTCATCCCCATGCTCATGGGCTTCGGCTGTTCCGTCCCCGCCATCATGGGAGCCCGGACCATGGAGAACGAGAAGGACCGGCGGATGACCATCCTGCTGGTGCCCTTCATGTCCTGCTCCGCCAAGCTGCCTGTCTACGGCCTCATCTCCGCCGCCTTCTTCGGCCCCTGGGCGGGGCTGGTGGTCTTCGGGCTGTACGTCGTCGGGATGCTGGTGGGCATCGCCTCCGGGCTCTTCTTCAAAAAGACCCTCTTCGCCGGGGAGCCCGCCCCCTTCGTGCTGGAGCTGCCCCCCTACCGCCTGCCCTCCCTGGGCAATATGCTCACCCATGTGTGGCAGAAGGTGAAGGGCTTCCTCATCAAGGCCGGGACCCTGATCCTCCTCATGTCCATGGTGCTGTGGCTGCTGCAATCCTTCGACTTCTCCCTGCGTATGGTGGAGGACGCCTCCGACAGTATGCTGGGGGCCCTGGGCGGGCTGATCGCCCCCGTTTTCGCCCCCTGCGGCTTTGGACAGTGGCAGGCCGCCGTGGCCCTGCTCACCGGCCTGATCGCCAAGGAGATGGTGGTCTCCTCCCTGTCCATGTTCTACGGCTTCTCCCTCACCGCCGCCAGCGGAGAGGTGGCCGCCGCTATGACCGGCTTCTCCCCCCTGTCCGCCTTCGCCATGCTGGTGTTCATCCTGCTGTACGTCCCCTGTGTGGCGGCGGTGTCCACCCTCTTCAAGGAGATGCAGAGCCGGAAGTGGGCCTGGTTCTCCATCGCCTGGCAGGTGGGCTGTGCCTATGTGGTGTCCCTGCTGGTGTATCAGATCGGGAACTTGTTCCTGTGACGGTCGGGGCTCTGCCCCAGACCCCGCGCCTGGCTGGCGGGGCGTTCCTTTCTTGAAAGAGAGGGACCGAAAGGACTTTGGCTGTTTCAAACGGAGGATATTATGGTCGAAATACTGTTTGGGATCTTTGTGCTGGCCATGGACCTGCTCATCCCTGGCGCTATGATCGGCTTCGGGAAGGAGTTTCAAAAGAATCCGCCCACCGAGATCGACCCGGGCTACGGCTACCGCACCTCCCGGTCCATGAAAAATAAGCTGACCTGGGACTTTGCCCAAAAATATATGGGCAGAGCGTGGTATAAAGCGGGGCGGTGGCTGCTGATCCCCTCTGTCTTGCCGCTGCTGCTCGTGCTGGGGCAGGATGTGGGCACCGTCGGTGCGGCCGGTCTCGCCGTCATCGGGGTACAGCTCGTGGTGATGCTGGGGTCCATCGGAGTTACGGAGCACGCCCTGCGGAAAACCTTTGACAAAAACGGAAAAAAGATAGAAACGGACTGATCTTATGATAAAACTCATTTCTCTTGACCTGGACGGCACCCTCCTGGACCCCGGCGGAAGGGTCACCTCTGCGGCAAAAGCGGCCATCGCCAAGGCGAGGGCCGCGGGGACGAAGGTGGTGCTGAACACCGGCCGGCCGGCGCCGGAAGCCTTCTGGTTCGTGAAAGAGGCGGGGTGTGACGCCCTGGTGTCCGCCCTGGGGGGCGCACTGCTGATCGACAGCGCCACCGGCAAAACGATCCGCCGCTGGGACATCCCGGAGCCCGCCGCCCGCCGGGCCCTGGAGCTGTGCCTGGGCCGGGGGATCGAGCTGATGATCTTTGCCGGGGAGCGGATCGTGGTAGACCCCTTCTCCAAGGCCTCGCTGGTGACCAGCTACCCCTATCCCCCCTTCCATGACAACGCAGAGGTAGCGGAGGACCCCGTGGCCTATCTGAGGGAGCAGGGCCTGCCTCTGACCAAGCTCCACGGGGACGGGGACCCGGCCGGGTTCCCTCTGGCGGAGCTGGCCGCTCTGGAGGGACTGGCCCTCACCTCCTCCAACGACCACGACTTCGAGGTAGTGGGGGCAGGGGTGGACAAGGGCCGGTCCCTGGGGGAGCTAGCCGCCATGTATGAGATCGCCCTGGAGGAGTGCGCCGCCGTAGGGGACAGCGACAACGACCTGGCCGCCCTTCAGGCGGCGGGGATGTCCATCGCCATGGGCAACGCCTCTCAGGCCGTGAAGGATGCCGCCGCTCGGATCGCCCCGCCCAACAGCCAGGAGGGGGCCGCCTGGGCCGTCCTGAGCTGTCTGGAGTGAAAAAAGGAGACGCATGAGCGTCTCCTTTTTCGTTGGGGTCAGCGGACCGTCTGTGTCTTGGGATACTGAGCCTCGCTCTCGTCCTGGGGGACCAGGGAATACCCCTTCTCCCAGACGCCGGCCTCGTCCAGTACGGCCAGCGTGTGTTTGGCCTGGGGGGTGAGGGTGATGGTCAGGCTCCCGTAATAGGAGCGCGTCTCGCTGTAGCTGTCCGGCGCATCGGCTGGGCCGGAATAGGTCCCGCTGTAGTTCCGGAAGCTCTCGAAGACCAGGTCGGCCCGGTATGTGTTGGCCTGCCGCTCCTCGCTGCGGTCGAAGAGATAGCGCACACCGATGGTCCCCTCATCGAAGTCCTGCTGCACCGCGTCCCAAAGCTCCTGGCGGTAGTCGTCCAGGTAGAGATAGCTGCCAAAGATCTCTCCGCCGTGGTAGAGGCCGTCCAGATAGACGGAGGTCAGCCGGGCATCCTCTATGAAGCCCTCGAAGCCATAGGCCAGGGCTGTCAGCTCCCGGTCGCCGGTGAGCTGCTCCATGGCATAGGCCACGGTGCCCGGGATCTCCTGGTCGCCGGTGTAGATGGGGACGCTGACGTAGTACCGGCTGAAGGTCCCGCCGTTCTTCAGGACGTAATCCAGATTCAGACGGGCGTAGTCATCTCCGGACTGGAAGCCGTCACCCTCCCGGCCGGTGCGCTCCCGGTCGTCCACGATGGCCCGATGGAGGGCGACGATCCGCTCGATCTGGTCCGGAGCGGTGATGACGCAGTCCAGGGAGCGGCCGCTGTCGTAGGGATAGCCCATCCCAAAGTTGACACGGACACTCTCCACCTGGCCGGGATCGGGGATCCGGGATACGAACCCGAAGACGTCGGCCAGGCAGGCCAGACTGAGGACCAGCAGCACGGTGGTCATAGCGGCGGCCCCCTTCCAGGCTCTCAGCACCCGGAAGGACTTTTTCAGCAGCATCTCGGCGGCGAAGTAGCCGATGACCGACCAGACCAGGATACAGAGGATGAGGGCGGGCAGGCTGAGGAAGTTGAAGAAGGCGGCGGTGTATATGCCGAAGGCCAGGCCGGCGCAGAAGGACACCCCATATTTGAACAGGGGCCGCACCAGAGGGACGGCCACCACGTCCCCAGCGGTCTCCACATGCCGCCGGCGGTAGACGAACAGAGCAGCCAGGGCCAGGATCACGCCCACGGCAGCATATATGGCCACGGTCTCAGGGCTCTGGAACCGGTATCCGGTCTCGCCGAGGTCCCAGCGCAGGGCCCCCGCCAGAGCTTCACTGGGGGTGAGCCAAGCGACCACATCGAGGATCCCCCCGATGGAGATATAGCCGTAATAGAACTGGGTCATCAGGGTGTCCAGCAGAGACCAGACCACCGCTACCAGGACGTTGAGGATGAAGTAGAAGGCGGGCAGGGCCAGGATGTGACCGGTGAACATGGCACAGAAGGCGGCGAAGGAGAAGAAGAACAGGCACACGCCGGTCTGGGCCAGGAGCCAGAGGAGCAGGGCGGACAGGGCCTTGCCCCACTCTTGGGCGGGCAGGAAGGACACCTCCACGATGGCGGCGAGGAGGGCCACAGCCAGCAGGGGCAGGAGCAGGAAGGACAGCCCCGCCAGGTATTGGGTGGTGAACAGGGCCTCCCGCCGCAGGGGCAGGGCGTGGGTCCAGCAGGCGGAGCGGTGGCTGTAAAGATAGCCGAACACCGCCATAGCGCACAGCACGGCGAAGAGGATGGCGGCCCCCATCCCGAACTCTGTGAGGGCGGGGAGGTCCAGAGCGTCCAGCAGCAGGGCCGTCTGGGGGCCGACAGAGCGCCAGCGGAAGTCGTTGAAGTAGGTGGAGAGCAGGCGCAGAGGGATGAGGAAGATCCACACCAGTCCCCAGAGCCCCCACAGGGGCCAGAAGCGGGCCATGGTCTTCCGGTACAGGGCGCCGTTAAAGTACGATGTCGCGGACCGCATAGTCCTCACCTCCCAGTTCATAGATGAATATCTCCTCCAGGGTCAGGGGCAGAGCCTCCATGAGGATGGGGCTGTACACCGCCATGCGGGTCTTGATCCCCGCCGGATCGCCCCGGACGATCAGGGTGAACACCCGCCCGATCTGGGAGGTGTGGAGCACGTTCAGGTCCTTGGGCAGCTCAGGCAGCCGGGAGTCGGCGAAGGCGAGCTGGAGCTTCACCACATTGTCCTGGAGGTCGGTGAGAGACCGCTCCAGCAGGACCTTGCCGTGGGACAGGATCCCCACATGGTCACACACGTCCTCCAGCTCCCGGAGATTGTGGGAGGACACCAGGACCGTGGTCCCCCGCTGGGCCACGTCCCCCATGAGGAGGGTCCACACCTGGCGGCGCATCACTGGGTCCAGGCCGTCCACCGGTTCGTCCAGCACCAGCACTTCCGGACTGCAGCACAGGGCCAGCCGGAAAGCGGACTGCTTCTGCATCCCCTTGGACAGCCGGCGGATGGGCTGGCGCTCGTCCACCTCGGGGAAGGCCTCTCTCAAAGCCTCGTACCGCTTCACATCGAAGTGGGGGTATATCCCCCGGTAGAAGCGCATCATGTCCTTGGTGGAGGCGGAGCTGAAATAGTACAGGTCGTCTGGGATGGCGGCGATCTTGGCTTTCACCGCCGGGTTCTCATAGACCTGTTCCCCGTCCACCAGCACAGAGCCGGAGTCGGGGCGGTAGATGCCCATGATGTGCCGCAGGATCGTGGACTTGCCTGCGCCGTTGGGGCCCACCAGACCGTAGATAGAGCCCTTCTCCGCCGTCATGGTCAGACCGTCCAGGGCCCGGAAGCCGTCGAAGGTCTTGACCACATTGTTCACCTTGATCATTCCGATCTTCCCCCTTCCAAAGCCCGGATCCGGGCCCACAGCTCCTCTCCGCTCGTCCCCAGGAACAGCAGCTCTCCCGCCGTCTGGTCGAAGGTCTGGAGCAGCTCCCGTCTCCGCCCTTCGTCCACCCCGGTGTTGGGGGCGGCGAAGGAGCCCTTGCCCGGCACCGAGCAGACGTAGCCCTCCGCCTCCAGCGCCTCATAGGCCCGCTGGATGGTGTTGGGGTTGATGGCCAGCGTCCCGGCCATGGTGCGCACCGAGGGCAGCTTCTCCCCCTCCTGGATCACCCCGGTGACCATCAGCCGCCGCAGTCCGTCTTTTACCTGTTCGTAGATGGGGCGGGCGTCCCGGTAGTCCAGATTCAGCATGACAAGTCCCCCTTTCCGGATACTGTATCAACTGTATTAGTACAGTCAGTATATAACAGGGCCGAAGGAAATACAATTAAGGTTTCCTTAAGATTTTTTGAAATACATAGGGCCGCTCCCCCACTTGACGGGCGTGCTATAATAGAGAGTGAAAAAGTCTCCAGACAAGGAGGACCTGTTATGTATCATACCATCGGCTTTATCGGCACCGGCAATATGGGCTCCGCCGTGGCCTGGGCGGCGGCCCGGAGCGGGCTGGCCCAGACCATCCTGCTGGCCAACCGCACCCCCGCCAAGGCGGAGGCCCTGGCGGCCGAGCTGCCCGGGGCGGCCCTGTCTACCAACGAAGAGATCGCCCACACCGCCAAGCTGATCTTCCTGGGGGTCAAGCCCCAGATGATGGCCAGCGTGCTGGAGCAGATCGCCCCGGCGCTGGAGGAACGGACCGACCGGTTCCTTTTGGTGACCATGGCCGCCGGGCTGACCTGCCGCCGGATCCTGGACATGGCCGGGCTGGACTGCCCCGTCATCCGCATGATGCCCAACACCCCCGCCGCCATCGGGAAGGGCGTGGTCCAATACTGCGGCCAGAGGGCGACCATGGATGAGTTGGACAGCTTTGCCGCCCTGATCGCCCCCGCCGGACTGGTGGACCTGGTGTCCGAGGGATCCATCGACGCGGCCAGCGCCGTATCCGGCTGCGGGCCCGCGTTCGTCTACCTGATGATCGAGGCCCTGGCCGACGGCGGGGTGGCCTGCGGCCTGCCCCGGGCCAAGGCCCAGGCCTATGCCGCCCAGATGGTGGAGGGGGCCGCCCGCATGGTCCTGGAGAGCGGCCAGCACCCCGGCGCATTGAAGGACGCGGTCTGCTCCCCCGGGGGCACCACCATCCAGGGGGTCCGCGCGTTGGAAGAGCGGGGCTTCCGGGCCGCCGCTATGGACGCGGTGATCGCCGCCTATGAGAAGACTTTGAAGCTGCGGTGAAACGGCCTCCCCCTTTATGGGGGGAGGTGGCCCGGAGGGGGATGCCCCCCTCAGTCAGCCTTCGGCTGACAGCTCCCCCACAAGGGGGGGCCGAGGGCGAAATGCCGCAAAGATCGTAATATAAGAGGAGAATATGACCATGCGTATCGTAGTAAAAGTAGGCACCTCCACCCTGGCCCATCCCACCGGGCGGCTGAACATCCGCCATGTGGAGGAGCTGGTGAAGGTGCTGTCCGACCTGAAGAACGCGGGGCACGAGGTGATCCTGGTGTCCTCGGGCGCCATCGGCATGGGGGTGGGCAAGCTGAACCTGCCGGGCAAGCCCTCTGATATGCCCACCAAGCAGGCCGCCGCCGCCGTGGGCCAGTGCGAGCTGATGTATACCTATGACAAGCTCTTCTCTCAATACAACCACACGGTGGCCCAGATCCTCCTCACTGGCGACGATGTGGACCATGAGGACCGGCGGCGCAACTTTGAGAACACCATGGCCCGGCTGCTGGAGCTGGGAGCCCTGCCCGTCATCAATGAGAACGACACGGTGGCCACCGCCGAGATCAAGGTGGGGGACAACGACACCCTGGGGGCCATCGTGGCCTGTTCGGTGGGGGCCGACCTGCTGGTCCTCCTCAGCGACATCGAGGGACTGTACACCGCCGATCCCCGGAAGGACCCCGACGCCCGCCTGATCCCCACAGTGGGAGCGGTGACCCCGGAGATCGAGGCCCTGGCGGGAGGGAAGGGCAGCGACCTGGCCACCGGCGGCATGGAGACCAAGCTCCGGGCGGCCAAGATGGTCACTGAGCGGGGCTGCGACATGGTGATCACCAACGGCCAGCATCCCGAGCGGCTCTATGACATCGCCGAGGGCAAGGCGGTGGGCACCCGGTTCCTGGGGGTACGGACATGGATCGGGAACGGCTGAGAGCCCTGGCCCAGGAGACGGTGGAGATCGGCCGGGCGGGACGCTACACCGTGGACGGCCAGGTCATCCAGCTGGACGCCGTCCGGCCCACCGAGCTCTGGACCGCCGAAGAGCTGGACCGGCTGGTCCAAGAGACGGAGCTGCCGGCGGAGGGCCCCTCCGCCGCCATCGAGGTCCGGGGAGAGGGGACGGTGGACGCCATCTTCCGCCTGTCCGGCGGAGCGCGCCTGTGCCCCGAGCTGGGGGTGCTCAACTTCGCCTCCGCCAAGAACCCCGGGGGCGGCTTCCTCAACGGCTCGGTGGCCCAGGAGGAGTGTCTGGCCTTCTGCTCCGATCTCTACCAGACCCAGACCACCGGCCAGGGGCCCAGGTATTATGAGATCAACCGGGCCGTCCGGGACCCGGTGTATACCGACACCATGCTCATCGGCGATGTGACCTTCTTCCGCACCAGCGGCTTTTCCCTGACGGCCGCCCCTGTCACCTGCCCGGCGATCACCGCCCCCGCCGTCAATATGGGCATCGTGGTCCGCAACGGGGACAGCGTGGACCGGGCCAAACAGGTGATGAAGGGGCGGATGGAGAAGATCCTGGCCCTGTTCGCCGGGTGGGGCTGCACCCGGCTGGTGCTGGGGGCCTACGGCTGCGGGGTATTCCGCAACGACCCGGAGGACGTGGCCCGCTCCTGGCAGGAGCTGCTGGAGGGGTCGGGCTGGGGCCGGCTCTTCGAGCAGGTCTCCTTCTCCATCCTGGAGCGGCCCGGCAGAGACGGCAACATCGTCCCCTTCCGCCGGCGGTTCGGCTGATCCCAGCACAGCTCCTCCCGCAGCAGCTCCATGAACAGCTCCATGGCCGGGGAGACCCAGCGGTCCCTGCGCCGGGCGCACAGCGCGGGGAAGCGGACGCCGGAGATCGGGGCCTCCAGCTCGATCAGCCGGCCGCTGGCCAGCTCCTCCTGGGCAGCGAATCGGGGCAGATAGGTGAAGCCCAGGTCGGACATGACGCACCGCTTGATCGTCTCGATGCTCCACAGCTCCAGGGTGTGGTCCAGGATGATGTCCCGGGCCCGGAGGTAGTCCTCCAGCCGGCGGCGGAAGATGCTGTCCGGCTCGTCGGTGACCAGAGACACCGGCTTGCGCTGGCCGGAGGTGATGAAGTCCGGGTGGCGGAACTCCGGGGAGGCCAGGAGGATCACCTCATACTCCCCCAGCTGCTCCACCTCCAGGGCCTCCCGGCACCAGTCCATATCATACCCCACCCCCAGGTCGCAGGCGCCGGAGCGCACGTTCTCCGCGATCTGCTGGCAGTTCCGGCTCTGGATGATCAGCCGCACCTGGGGGGCCAGCCGGCGGAACCGCCGGATCACCGGCTGCATCTGGTAGCACAGCAGGGTCTCTGCCATGTCTGCCCGCAGAGAGCCCGAGAGGCCCTGTCCCTCCCGGCCCAGCTGGAGGAGGCGGTCCGCCGCCCGGAGCAGCTCCCTGGCCTGGACCAGGACCTGCTCCCCCACTCGGGTGAGGACCATCCGCCGGCCCGCCCGCTGGAACAGGGGGACCCCCAGCTCCTCCTCCAGCTGCTGGATCTGGGCGGTGATGGTGGACTGGGCATATCCCAGGGCCTCCGCCGCCCGCTGATAGCTCCCCCGGTCCACCACCGCCTGGAAGGTGCGCAGGTTCTTCAGCTCCATCCGGATTCCTCCTCTCCGATCGATCGGTATCACCGATATCATACTTCAAAAACATTCGCTTTTCAAATGTTTTCTTTTTTGGTACAATAGCGCCACCCAAGGAAGGAAGGTGGCTGCTATGCCGGTCTCACTGATCCCCAGCTTTCTGCTCTACTGCTTCGTGGGGGGCATCACCCCCGGTCCCGCCAACCTGTGCTCCCTGTCCGCCGCCCTGCGGTATGGCCGGGGGCCCGCCCTGCGGCAGTGGCGGGGCCTGTTCTGCGGCTTTTTCCTGGACGCCATGGGGGCGGTGGCGGTGACCTGGCTGCTGGGAGCGGCGCTGGACAGCTATGTGGGGGCGCTGTCCTGGGCGGGCGCGGCCTATCTGCTGTGGATGGCCTGGCACATGGTCCGCTCCGGCGGCGCGGACCCGGACCGAGATCCGGCAGTCCCCTCCTTCCGCGTCGGGCTGCTGGTCCAGATCACCAATGTGAAGGTGATCGTCTTCTGTATCACCGCCCTGAGCAGCTACGTCCTGCCCTACGCTCGCTCCCCCCTGGCCCTGCTGGCGGCGGGGGCCTTCCTCCCCTTCACCGGTCCGGTGTGCAACCTAGTGTGGCTCTTTGCTGGGGCCTCCCTGCAAAAGGTGTTCACCGGCCACCGCCGGGCGGTGGACATGGTGATGGCCGCCTCTCTGGCCCTGTGCGCGGTGAGCCTGGTGTGGCCCCATTGAGGGCGTGCAGGGGCGGATGTCATCCGTCTCTGCGGCGCCGGCCCTTCACGACGGCGGACGGTATCCGCCCTTATCAAAATTCGAGGTGACTGATGATGATGACATTGGAACTGCTCCAAAAGGCCAGAGCCGCCAAGGGGGCCATGGCCCTGGCAGACACACAGACCAAGGACCGGGCCCTGCTGGCGATGGCGGACGCCCTGGAGCGCCATCAGGAGGAGATCCTGGCGGCGAATGCCCTGGACCTGGAGGCGGCCCGTGGGACCATCTCTGACGTGATGCTGGACCGGCTGGCCCTCAGCCCCGAGCGGATCGCCGCCATGGGGACGGGCATCCGGGAGGTGGAGGAGCTGCCCGACCCGGTGGGGCGGATCCTCAGCCGGGTGGAGCGGCCCAACGGCCTGACGATCGAGAAGACCGCCGTCCCCATGGGGGTGATCGCCATCATCTACGAGAGCAGGCCCAACGTCACCAGTGACGCCGCCGCCCTGGCCCTGAAAGCCGGCTCTGCCTGCGTCCTGCGCTGCGGCAAGGAGGCCCACCGCTCCGCCGCCGCCATCGTGGCTGCCCTGAAGGAGGGGCTGGCCTCCGCCGGCCTGCCCCAGGAGGCCCTCCAGCTGGTGGAGGACACCTCCCGGGCCTCTGCCAACGAGCTGATGGCCGCCCGGGGACTGGTGGACCTGCTGATCCCCCGGGGGGGAGCAGGGCTGATCCGGGCCTGTGTGGACAATGCCGCTGTCCCTGTATTGGAGACGGGCACCGGTATCTGCCACATCTATGTGGACAAATGGGCCGATCAGGACATGGCCCTGGACATCATCGAGAACGCCAAGTGCTCCCGGCCCAGCGTGTGCAACGCCGCCGAAGTGTGTCTGGTCCATCGGGACATCGCCCAAGACATCCTGCCCAGGCTGAAAGACCGGCTGGAGCATAACAAGTTCGGCCGCCCGGTCCAGCTGCGGCTGGACGAGAGAGCGGCCGGGATCGTGGACGGCGTCCCCGCCGGTCCGGCCGACTTCGACACCGAGTTTTTGGACTACATCCTGGCCGTCAAGGTGGTGGACGGCCTGGAAGAGGCGGTGGACCACATCGCTGCCCACTCTACCGGCCACTCCGAGGCCGTCGTCACCGGGGACGAGCGGGCCGCTCAGGCCTTCCTGGCCCAGGTAGACAGCGCCGCCGTCTATTGGAACGCCTCCACCCGGTTCACCGACGGCGGGGAGTTCGGCCTGGGCTGTGAGATGGGGATCTCCACCCAAAAGCTGCACGCAAGGGGGCCTTTGGGCCTGGCGGAGCTGTGTTCTTTCAAATTCGTGATAAAGGGGACGGGACAGACCCGGTAAGATCGTAAAAATTTCCCAGGTGACATTTTTTTCGGGATAGTGTATGATGTGGGCAGGACGATCTTGCGCGAAGGATACTTCGCAACAACGAAGAAAGGAATGATCCCAATGAGCTATTTGAGCCGTAAGCTGCGGGAGCGGGAGTTTTTGGATCTGACCCGGGAGCTGCTGGACTCCGACCAAGTGCGGATGATGGGCCGGTGGAAGCACCATGGCCCGGTGACCACTTTGGATCACTCCCTGTTCGTGGCCTTCAGCACCTACCGAATCGCCCGCAGGCTCCGTCTGGACGTGCGCGCCGCTGTCCGGGGGGCCCTGCTCCACGACCTGTATCTCTACGATTCCAAGGACAAGTCCGCCCACCCGGGGAACCAGTGCTTCGACCACCCCCGGTTCGCAGCCCGGAACGCCGCCGCCCTCACCCCCCTCAGCCCCAAGGAGAAGAACATCATCCTCTCCCACATGTGGCCCTTGGGGGGCGCTCTGCCCCGGTCTTTGGAAGCATGGATGGTGGACCTGGTGGACACCATCTGCGCCGGACTGGAGGTCTCCCGGATCTGCCGGCCCTCCCGCCTGCGGGAGCGGCTGGGCGTGCGCCCCCTGCTGCCCACTTGCTGACAGAACGATATGGACCGCCCTCCCTGTGGATCAGGGGGGCGGTCTTTGTCGGTTTTGGAATACATATGATGAAAGATCTGCGATCTGAAACTTTTTGAAAAAAACTTCCTGATGGTGGAAATCTGGCAGATCATGTGATATAATAGCCGCACTGCACCTTGCGTCTCGATAAGGAGGAAATCATGAAAGACGATCCCACCCAGTTCCAGGCCAAACGGGAGCAGCTGCTCCAAGCCGGCGTCCTGATGATGGACCCCGCCGCCGTCTATGTGGAGGAGGGGGTCACCGTAGAGGCGGGGACCATGCTCCTGCCCGGCACGATCCTGCGGGGGGACACCAGGATCGGCAGGGACTGCTGCATCGGCCCCCAGGCCATGCTCACCAGCTGCACTGTGGGAGACGGCTGCACCGTCAACGCCTCCCAGTGTGAGGAGAGCACCATCCAGGCGGGCTGTCAGATTGGCCCCTATGCCCACATCCGGCCCCACTGCATGGTGGGGGAGGGCTCTAAGATCGGAGCCTTCGTCCAGCTGAAGAACTGCACCCTAGGCAGGGGGACCAAGATGGCCCACCTGACCTATGTGGGGGACAGCGACGTGGGGGAGGACTGCAACTTCGGCTGCGGTACGGTCACCTGCAACTACGACGGCTTCAGGAAGCACCGCACCACCATCGGCAGCCATGTGTTCGTGGGCTGCAACACCAACTTCGTCCCCCCCGTCCAGATCGGAGACGGCGCCTTCATCGCCGCAGGCACCACCGTGACCCAGGACGTCCCGGAGGATGCCATGGTCATCGGACGGGCCCGGCAGGAGGTCAAGGAGGGCTGGGCCGAGGAGAACCGGCAGAAGAAAGAGAAGAAGTGAGGGGCGGCCTCACAGGAGATGATAGACAGGAGATAAACAGCCGGACCCAAAGCCGGCTGAGAAAACGGGAGGATGAAAGTCATATGATAGCACACGGGAAGGACATCAAGGTCATCACAGGCAACTCCAACCCCGGACTGGCTCGGGACATCTGCAAAGAGCTGGGCGCCCCTCTGGGCAACTCCGAGGTGGGCGCGTTCTCCGACGGGGAGAACTTCGTCTCCATCTATGAGACGGTCCGCGGCTCCGACGTCTTCGTGGTCCAGTCCACCTGCTCCTTCGTCAAGGACGGCAAGGTGAGCTCGGTGAACGACGCGCTGATGGAGCTCCTCATCATGATCGATGCCCTGAAGCGGGCCTCCGCCGGCCGGATCACCGCCGTGATCCCCTATTTCGGCTATGCCCGCCAGGACCGCAAGACCAAGCCCCGGGATCCCATCTCCGCCAAGCTGGTGGCCAACCTGATCACCACCGCCGGCGCTGACCGGGTGCTGACCATGGATCTCCACGCCAACCAGATCCAGGGTTTCTTCGACATCCCAGTGGACAATATGCTGGGCTCCCCCATCTTCGTGGACTATTTCAAGCGCAAGTTCAAGGACGACCGGGAGGATACCATGGTGGTCTCTCCCGACGTGGGCTCGGTGGCCCGGGCCCGGGCCTTCGCCCAGAAGCTGAACATGCCCCTGGCCATCGTGGACAAGCGGCGGCAGAAGGCCAACTCCTCTGAGGTGATGAACATCATCGGCGACGTGCGGGGCAAGCGGGTCATCCTCCTGGACGACATGGTGGACACCGGCGGCTCCCTGTGCCACGCCGCCAAGGCTCTGGTGGATATCGGCGGCGCCAAGGACGTCACCGCCTGCGCCACCCACGGGATCCTCTCCGGCCCCGCCGTCCAGCGGATCCAGGACAGTGTGCTGGACGAAGTGATCTTCCTCAACACGATCCCCCCCAAGCCCGACGTCCGCTGTGACAAGATCCGCTACATCTCTGTGGCCCACCTCTTCGCCGAGGCCATCAGCCACATCTATATGGAGACCTCCGTGTCTCCCCTGTTCCTGTAAAGCCGCGATCCGGCGGGGCGGGCCTTGGCCCGCCTCGTTTTTATGAGGTGGATGCCATGTTTTTCAAAAAGGACGCAGGCGGCGTGAGCTGGCTGCTGGTCTGCCTGGGCAACCCGGGGGACAAGTATGAGGGCACCCGGCACAACGTGGGCTTCATGGTGGCCGACGAGGTGGCCGAGCGCCGGAACGCGCCCATCCAGCGGCTGCGCTTCAAGGCGCTGACCAATATCCTCACCATCGCCGGAGAGAAGGTGCTGGTGATGGAGCCCATCACCTATATGAACCTGTCCGGCGAGGCGGTGCGCCCGGCGGCGGATTTTTACAAGATCCCCCCCGACCACGTGCTGGTGGTGTCCGACGACACTGCCCTGCCCGTGGGCCGGCTGCGGATCCGCACCAAGGGCTCCGCTGGGGGCCACAACGGGCTGAAGAGCATCATCCAGCACCTGGGCACCGACCAGTTCCCCCGCCTGCGGGTGGGGGTGGGGGAAAAGCCTCACCCAGACTACGATATGGCCGACTGGGTGCTGGGGAAGTTCACCGGAGAGGACAAGAAGACCATCACAGCCGCCGTCAAGCGGGCCGCCGACGCCATCGAGTGCATCCTGGCCGAGGGGATCGACCGGGGGATGGGGAAGTTCAACGGCTGAAGTCCCCAGGAGACGCCCCCCTCTCCCAGGGGCCCGGCACCTCCAAAAACTCCCGTCTCCGCCGCAGCGGGCAAGGCTCCTTTTCCCCTCTCCGTCATCCGCTGCGCGGATGCCACCTCCCCCAAAGGGGGAGGCAAGGGCGGATGCGGTAAGGTCTGCGTCTTGGCTCCCCCTTTGGGGGAGCTGGCTGGCCGCAGGCCAGACTGAGAGGGCGTTCCCCCCGTCTCCAAGCCTCCTTGCGGGGAAAAGGAGGCTTTTGGTGCTCTCTGTCCTGTTGCTGCTGTTCAGGGGGCGTAGTCTTTGGGGACATAGTACTGGCAGGCTTTCGTATCGTTATACCGGGGCTTGCACCGGGGATAGACGCAGTGTCCGGAACCGCACGGCCAGTAGAGGTCCTCTCCCCACTTCACATAGTGCTGGCGAAAATGGATACAGTTTTGACAGATGTGTCCTTTCTCTATCTCCATAATAGCACCTCCTTACATCATTATACACCTATTTCATCAAAATGCAACCACTTGTTTTCTGGGGGATGGTTGGTTACACTAGATAGCATAGAATAGTGTAAGGCGGTGCAGGGCATGGCAGAGTCTATCTTAGTGAATCGGACCAGATTCACATCCTCATTGAAAAATGGTTTGGCCAAGGGGCTCGATTCCTTGGCGCAGGAGACCAGGATCCCAAAATCCAGATTATTGGACGAGGCAGTGGAAGATCTCCTGAAAAAGTACGAAAAAAGGATGGCTGACTGAGCCATCCTTTTTCATTCATTTTAGGGAGAAGACCGCGCCGGACCTGGGGGGGAGGAGGATCGTATGGAGGCCGTCCTCAGAGGAGAGCTCCGCCTGGCCCAGGAGGAGGCGGGGCCTGCCCTCCTCGGTGGAGAAGGCGCGTCCCTCCTCCCCGGTGTTGAAGGCGCACAGCAGCCGCTCCTGTTCCGTCTCCCGCAGGAAAGCCAGCAGGGGCCCCCGCCCCTGGACGTAGCGGATGCTCCCCCGGCGCAGGGCGGGGTGACGCCTGCGCAGCCGGCCCAGGGCACGATACCAGTCCAGGAGCTCCTGGTCCTCATAGCCCCAGGGGTAGGTCTGGCGGTTGAAGGGGTCTTCAAATCCCTCCATCCCGGCCTCGTCCCCGTAGTACACCGTGGGGGAGCCGGGGAAGCAGAACAGCAGCAGGGCCGCCGCCCGGAACAGGGCCTTGCCCTTGCGCCGCTGCTTGGAGGACAGCTTGAACCGGGCGCGCCACTCCTTGCTCTTGTCCCGGTAGTCTCCCCCCGCCCCCAGGAGGGTGAGGATCCTGGGGGTGTCGTGGGTGTCCAGAGAGTTCATGGCGGACCAGAAGGCGAAGGGGGGGTAGTTCTCCCGGATGGTCTCCATCTCCTCCACGAAGACCTCCGCCCCGCCCCCCTGGAAGTAGGACAGGATCGCGGAGCGCAGGGGGTAGTTCATCAGACCGTCGCAGTGTCCCCCCAGGATGTGCTTGCGGCGCACCCCGTAGGCGATCTTGGTGGAGCCGTCCTCCCACACCTCGCCGATGACAACGGCGTCGGGTTTCTCCGCCCGGGCGGCGGCGTGGATCCCGGCCACGAAGTCGTCGGGCAGCTCGTCAGCCACATCCAGCCGCCAGCCGTCCGCCCCGGCTCGGAGCCACCGGCGGACCACACTGTCCTCACTGCCGAAGATGAAGTCCCGATAGGAGGGGTCGTTCTCGTTGACGGCGGGCAGGGAGTAGATCCCCCACCAGCTGTCATATTTCCGGGGCCACTGGGCGAAGCTGAACCAGGAGTAGCAGGGGGAATCCTGGCTCTGGCTGGCCCCTTGGTCGGGGTAAGACTCGTCCCCGTTGAAGTAGCGGCTGACGTAGCCGGTGTGGTTGAACACCCCGTCCAGCATCACCCGCATCCCCCGGCGGTGGGCCTCCCGGCACAGGCGGGAGAAGTCTTCGTTGGTGCCCAGCATAGGGTCTACCCGGTCGTAGTCGGCGGTACCGTAGCGGTGGTTCTCCGCCGCCTCGAAGATGGGATTGAAATAGAGGGTCTCCACCCCCAGCCCCTTCAGATAGTCCAGCTTGTCGATCACGCCCTGGAGATCGCCGCCGAAGAAATCCCGGTTGCGGATCTCGCCCAGCTCGTTGGGACGGAACTCGGGGAACTCCTCCCAGCTCTGGTGGACGGTGCGCCCTCCCACCATGCCCGCCGGATCGGGGATCCGGCTGCGCCGGAAGCGGTCGGGGAAGATCTGATAGGTGACCCCCTCGCCGAACCAGGCGGGGACCTCCTCCATCCCGTCATAGACGGTGAGCTGATAGGGGCCCAGGTCCTGGGTGCGGCCGTCTATCTTCTCCAGCCGGAAGGAGTACCAGATCAGTCCTATATAGCCGGCGGTGTCCAGCTCGGCCTCGAAGAGGTCGTGGCCCTCTTCAAAGCCCTGCCAGGGCATCTTCATGATCAGGATCTGGTCGTTCCAGCTCTCGAACCGGGCGTGCATGCTGGCGTGGGAGTAGCCTTCCATCCGGGGAGGACGGAGGGTGAATCGTACCTGCGTCCCCGAGGCCGCCGCCCCATAGGGCGCCTTGTACCGGGGATCTCGGGGATCGTAGGTGGGCATATATGGCATGGGAATCACTCCGAGTATAGGATCTGTGGGGCGGGGAACCTCTTATCTGCCCCTGTGGGGCGTCAATGGTACTGATAGCTCCCGCCGCCGATGAACTCCCGCAGGAGGGAGTCCTTGGCCACCAGTGCGGGGTCGATGGCCTGGAAGTGGTCGAAGCCGCGGATCAGGTCCAGCAGCTCATCGTGGCGCTCGTTGTCCTTGGGGACGCTCTGGAGGATCGGGAGGGCATAGTTCTTCATCACCGGCACCTCATAGGGCAGGGAGGAGTCGAACACGATATCCGCCTTGTTCTTGAAGGGGGAGATATACAGCTTCTCCCCCCGGCGGACGTTGGCCCACATCTCCAACGTCTGGGCCACGCCGGTGCCCCGGAAGCTGTAGTCTCGGACGGCCCGGCGGGTCAGGCGCATCCAGGTGCCCTTGAAGCGCAGGACCGCCCCCTCGTTCACGTTGGACCGGGCGGAGATATACAGCTTGGCGGCCTCCGGGTGCCGGCCGGCGATCTGGTCATTGAGGGCGTGGATCCCCTCGAAGATGACGATCTCGTTCTTTTCCAGCTTCAGGGGGACGCCCAAGCTGTCGTTGCGCATCTGCCGGGCGAACTCGAACTTGGGGATCAGGATCTCCTCCCCCCGGCTCAGGGCCGCAAAATGCTGGCTGAGCAGCTCCATGTCCAGGCACAGGGGGGATTCGTAGTCGATGGAGCCCTCCGGGGTGCGGGGCGCGGTCTTAGGGTCAGGGGTGAGGAAGTAATTGTCCATGGCCACCGCATGGGAGCCCACGCCCCGGCGGCGCAGCTCCTCGGCGATCTTCATGGCTGTGGTGGTCTTGCCGGAGCCGGAGGGGCCGGACAGGAGCACGATGGGGCTGCGCTCCAGATTGGACAGGATCCGGTCCGCCGCCAGGGAGACCCGCTGGGCGTAGTTCTCATCGCATTCGGCCAAAAACTCCCTCACATCGCTCTGGATCCGCCGGCCGATCTCCTGTAGTTGGTAGGCCATAGATATGTTCCCTCCTATTGCTGATAAAAGGTCTTGATATCTTGTTTCTGCCCCAGCACCTTATCCAGACCGGACAGGTAGTCCTGGGGGAACTTGGGGTTGGCCAGGCGGAGGATCTTCCCTGGAGCGATCAGCTTGGTGACTCCGCCTGCCCCCAGGGAGATGACGGTGTGCAGCTCCTCCATCATGACGATGTTGTACAGGCTCTCGGTCCCGGGCCTGGCCCAGCCCACATTCTCCAGGGAGCCGGACATATATTTCTGCCGGTACAGGTAGTAGGGGAGATGACCGTGGGCCGTGAGGACCTGCCGGGACCAGTCCAGCATTTTGGCCACCTCATCCCCGTCGGGGAGGGCCCCGCCGTCCTCCATCAGCCGGGAACCCTTTTTCAGGGCCAGGGTGTGGACGGTGACGTTCTCCGGGCCCATCGCCAGCACGCCCTCCAGGGAATCCCGGAAGCCGGCGAAGGAATCCCGGGGCAGGCCGGCGATCAGATCCATGTTGATGCAGTCGAACCCCACATCCCGGGCCAGGGCGTACGCCGTCCGGATGTCCCCGGCGCTGTGCCCCCGGCCGATCGCCTCCAGCACCTCCGCCCGGAGGGTCTGGGGGTTGATGGAGATGCGGCCGACGGAGCGTGCCCTCAGCACCTCCAGCTTTTCCCGGGTGATGGTATCGGGCCGTCCCGCCTCCACGGTGCGCTCGGTGCAGCCCGACAGGGGCAGGACCTCCTGGCACTTGGCCAGCAGCCGGTCCATCTGGCCGGCGGTCAGGGTGGTGGGGGTGCCGCCCCCCATATAGAAGGAGCGGATCGTCAGCCCCAGCTCCTCCAGTGTCCGGCCTGTCTCCTCCACCTCCTGGAGCAGCCCCTCCAGATAGGGCTCCACCAGCTTGAGGGTGCGGCCCACGTCGGCGGAGACGAAGGAGCAGTAGGCGCATCGAGTGGGGCAGAAGGGGATGCCGATGTAAAGGGAGACCTCGCCGGGCCTGAGGGACCGCAGGGCCTCCACGCTGGCCCGGGCGCAGTCCACAGCCAGTTTGGCCCGCTGGGGGGAGACGCGGTACTCCTGTTCCAGCTCCTTTTGGGCCTGCTCCGGCGTGGAACCGGCCAGGAGGGCCCGGGTTGGCAGTTTCACGGGCCGGACCCCGGTGAGGGCCCCCCAGGGGGGCTCCCGGCCCAGCAGGGCGGTGCCCGCCCGGTAGAAGGCCAGCTTCAGCGCGTGCTGGACGGTGTGGTAGACCTCCTCGGGGGAGCGGTCCAGCTCCTGGGAGGGGAAACGGGCCACACCGTTATGATATCCCTGGGGACGGAAGACCAGGACGCTGAGATCGGTCCGCGCGCGCCCCCGGTGGAGGGTGAAGACGGCCGCGTCCTTTTCGCAGATCATGTCCCCGGGGAGGGGCCCCTCCGGGTACTCGGGCCGCTCCTCCGGGAAGAGGGTGAGCATCATCTGCTCCGCCGCATACCGATACCGCTCCGGCGACCAGGGGAAGTTGGAGGTCTCAAAATACAGCTTCACGGCTGGCGCTCCCTCGTCTCACTGCGGCCCACCAAGTAGTCCAGGCTGACATCGTAGAAGTCGGCCAGGGCGATCAGATTCGGGAACTCGGGAACATGCTGTCCTGATTCATAATACTGATATGCTCGCACGGACTGCTCCAGCAGTCCTGCAAGTTCAGACTGTGTCATTCGTTTCTCCTTGCGGAGCGATCTCAGTCGTTCACCTAAAGTAGCCATAAAAACCCCTTGACATGAATAAGTCTTGCATGATATAATGAAAGTAAGATGCATGAAAGGAGGAAGTCCCTATGGACCAAACTATACTACAGACCCTGTTCCTTGACAACCTGGAGATCCCCGCTGAGATCGCGAGATTCTGCGATGCTGTCCCAGGATATGCCCAGGCGGAACGGGAATATGACAGGGCCGCACAGGAGCTGATGGAGCTCATCGGCCATGAGCGGTACGCCCGCTTCGAGGAGGCGGTCACCCAGCATCTGTCCTATGAGGTCCGCGCCTCCTACCTCTTCGGCCTGGGACTGCGGAAGGAGATCCTCCGCAGCCTGGCGGGGGAAGAGGGGATCTGAGGGTCACGCCCTCCCCATGGCCTCCAGCAGGAAGGGGTTATGCTGCCGCTCCTGTTCCAGGGTGGAGGTGCGGTCGTGGCCGGGGCAGACGCGGAAGTCTCCCTCCAGCTCCCCCAGGCGCTTGAGGGAGGCCATGATCTGCTCATAGCTGCCCCCCCGCAGGTCGGTGCGGCCCATAGAGCCGCAGAAGAGGGTGTCTCCGGTGAAGAGGACGTCCCCCGCCTTCAGGGTGACGGATCCGGGGGAGTGGCCCGGGGTGTGGATCACCTCGATGGTCAGACCGCCCAGAGAGAGGACGTCCCCCTCGTCATAGAGGAGCAGGTCCTCCACCTCCCCGGCCAGAGGGAAGAGGCGGCTGCCCGCCCCGTTGGCGTCGGCCTGGTGGATATAGATCTTGGCCTCGGGCAGGGCCGCGTGCAGCTGGGGCACGGCGGTGGTGTGGTCGTAGTGGCCGTGGGTGAGGAGGATATGGTCCACTGTCCCCCCGGTCTCCTCCAGGACGGACAAGATCCGCTCCGCCTCGTCCCCGGGATCGATCACGGCGATCCTGCCGCCCTCCTCCAGGATATAGCAGTTTGTGCCGATGGGGCCCACCTGCATGATCTTCACGTTCATGGGATCATCTCCTCCTCCGTCAAAAAAAGTCCTCATATCCGGCGAGGTCCAAGGGCCTGCGCCGGAATGCCTGCCGGAACATATCGATCACCGTGTCCAGGTCCTTCTTGTGATAGCAGCGCTCCTTCAGCACCGGGCCCGTCTCCCCGCTCCAGCCGACCCCCACGATGTAGTCGTCCTTGTTGGGCCCCTGGAGGGCGATGGCGCTTTGGATGTACCAGTATCTCTTGTCGTCTTTGGGGTCCTTCTGCTCCAGGATGAGGAAGCTGTCGTTGTCCGGATACAGCTCCGTCAGGCCGCGCTCGATGGTCTCCCAGGTGAAGCTTTGCAGAACGTCCCCGCCCTCGCTGAGGGTCCAGGGCCAGTCTGGGCGGGGCTGACTGGGATCGGGCCCCTGTTTGCCGAAAAACATGGAACGACCTCCTCTGTCGGGGCGGCCTCTGTGCCGCCCCGTCATCTGTATCGCCGGGGAACGGGGCGGAGACCGCCCCTTACGCCTTGTCCGTGTCGAACAAGATGGTCACCGGGCCGTCGTTGACCGAGGCCACCTGCATATCCGCCCCGAACTGGCCGTGCTCCACCCGGAAGCCCCGCTCCCGGCACCGCTCCAGGAACCACTCGTAGAGCTGGACGGCCAGCTCGGGCTTGGCAGCCTTGGAGAAGCCGGGGCGGCGGGAGGAGGTGTCGGCGTACAGGGTGAACTGGGAGATCACCAGCAGGCATCCCCCCACCTGGGCCAGGTCCAGATTCATCTTGCCGTTCTTATCCTCGAAGACCCGAAGGTTGCATATCTTTTCCGCCAGCTTATCCCCTGTGGCCTGGGTGTCCTCCGGGCCCACGCCCAAAAGGACCAAAAAGCCCCTGTCGATGGCGCCCACCGTCTCGCCGCCGATGGTGACGGAGGCGGAGGTGACGCGGGTGACGACTGCGCGCATGAGATCACGTCCTTTGTTGGTATTGGCGGCCGGCGCGCAGGGGCGGATATCATCCGCCCGCTGCTCCGGGGCCTCGGTCTTTCCAGAGGGTGGCTGATAGCCGCCCCTGCAGGCGTCTATTTCCCCGCCGCCCGCGCCACGAGATACACGCCCTGGATATTGTTCAGCCTGTGGATGACCCCCTCCAGCTCGGCCTTGTCCTTGACCTCCACCACGATATTGATGGCGGCGTGGCCGTCGGGCATGGAGCGGGCGGACAGGGCGGACACCTTCACCTTCGCGGTGGACAGGGCCATGGCCACGTCCAGGGTCAGGTCGTCCCGATCCTTGGCGGAGACCTCCAGGGAGGTGCGGTAATTGGGCAGCTTGCTCTCCACCCAGGAGACCTTGATCCACCGGTCCGCCTCCTCCGGCTTGCGCCTGTCGGGGGCGGCGTTGGGGCAGTCGGCCCGGTGGACCGATACCCCGTATCCCCGGGTGATGAAGCCGATCACCGGGTCGCCGGGGACGGGGGTGCAGCATTTGGCGAACTTCACCAGGCAGTTGCCCAGCCCCTCTACGACGATCCCCGAATCGGAATGACGGGGCTTGACAGGGCCGTGGACCTCGGCGCTGCCCGCTCCCGCGCTGCCCGGCATGATCACGCTCTCCTCCAGGGTGCGGGCGGCGGCGGCCGCCTTCTCCGCCTGGAGCCGGCCCAGCCGCTGGAGCTCGTCCCGGATCCGGGCCACCGACTTGGAGGCGGTGGTCCCCCCGTAGCCGATGGCGGCATAGAGCTCGTCCAGGGTGCCGCAGCGCAGCTTGTGGAGGATGTGGGGCAGGACCTCCTCGCCGGTGATGGAGGCCAGGGTCATCTTGGCGTGCTTCAGCTCCGCCTCAAAGGCGGCCCGGCCGGTGGCGATGTTCTCCTCCCGCCGCTCCTTCTTGAACCACTGGCGGATCTTGTTCCTGGCCTCGTTGGACTTGCACAGCTTCAGCCAGTCCCGGCTGGGGCCCTTGGCGGACTTGGAGGTGAGCACCTCCACGATGTCGCCGTTGGACAGGGTGTGATCATAGGGGACCATCCGGCCGTTGACCCGGGCCCCCACCATGCTGTTGCCCACGGCGGAGTGGATGTTATAGGCGAAGTCGATGGGGGTGGCCCCCTGGGGCAGGCTCTTCACGTCGCCGTTGGGGGTGAAGACGAAGACCTCGTCGGCGAAGAGGTCCACCTTCAGGGTGCTGACGAACTCCTCCGCGTCGGTGTCCTGCTGGCCCTCCAGCAGCTTGCGCACCCACTCGAACTCGTGCTCGGTGCCCAGCTTCTTGTTGGCCATCCCCTGTTTATACTTCCAGTGGGCGGCCACTCCGTATTCCGCGATCTGGTGCATCTCCCAGGTGCGGATCTGCACCTCGAAGGGGATGCCTGCCCGGCCGATCACCGTGGTGTGGAGAGACTGGTACATATTGGGCTTGGGGGTGCCGATATAGTCCTTGAACCGGCCCAGCACCGGCTTGAACATATCGTGGATGCAGCCCAGCACGTTGTAGCACTCCGGGATGTCCCCCACGATCACCCGGAAGGCGTACAGATCGAAGATCTCGTCCAGGGTCTTGTTCTGGGCGAACATCTTGCGATAGATGGAGTAGATGTGCTTCACCCGGCCGGAGATGGTGCAGCGGATCCCCTCCTGGTCCAGCCGCTGGGCGATCTGCTGCTGGATGCCCGCCAGGAACTCCTCGTGGGCGGCGGAGCGGGCTATCAGCTCTTCCTCGATCTCCTTGTAGCCCACCGGGTCCAGATAGCGCAGGGACAGGTCCTCCAGCTCCCACTTGACCTTCTGCATCCCCAGACGGTGGGCGATGGGGGCGTAGATCTCCATGGTCTCCAGGCTCTTCTCCCGCTGTTTCCGGGGAGACTGATACTCCATGGTGCGCATGTTGTGCAGCCGGTCGCAGACCTTGATGAGGATCACCCGGATGTCCCGGCTCATGGCCATGAGCATCTTGCGCAGATTCTCCATCTGCTCCTCTTCCTTGGTGACGAACTGCATCTTGGTCAGCTTGGTGACCCCCTCCACCAGCTCCGCCACCGTGGGGTCGAAGCGCTTGGCGATCTCCTCATGGGTGGAGGCGGTGTCTTCGATACAGTCGTGGAGCAGGGCGGCCACCACGCTGTCGATGTCCAGCTCCAGGTCCGCCACGATCTCCGCCACAGCGATGGGGTGGATGATATAGGGCTCGCCGCTCTTGCGCAGCTGGCCGTGGTGGGCGGAATCCGCGTAGGTGAAGGCGTCGAACAGCCGCTGGGTGTCCAGATTCGGCATGTACGCCACGACCTTCTTCTCCAGGTCGTGATAGCGTTCCAAAATGGGGTCCATAGAATCACCTCGGTGTGAGTTGAGATTCAAGAGATCGGGGTCCACCGCCACCAGACGAAGTGCCCCCACTCCTGTATGATCTGAAATGTTCTGCCGCACCTGGTACACTGCACCAGATAGTCTCCGGTATGATGTTCGTCCAGCATACGATCCAGGATGCGCACATAGCCCTGTTCCATCTCCTCCTGGGGGTCAAAGATCCCGTCATCTCCCGGGAGAGGGTATAGGCAGCAGGGACAGTCCTCGCTGTCCCTGTGAAATCGGATGGTCCGCAGGGCCATATCGACAAACCGCCGGTTGGGAGCCAGTCCGCCTCCCAGCACAGTATGCTCTGCCGCCCGCCCGATCTCCGTCAGATAGGGCACAAGGGGAAGTATCCGCGTCCGCTCCTGGCCCAGATGGATGACCTCACAGGAGGCAGACCATATCCTTTGGGGATCCCGAGACAGCAGGTCCTCCAAGATCGTTTCCGCTGGCCTCACCGATCGTTTCATAGCCCCTCCCCCAGGATCTTCCGCAGACGCTTTATGATCTCAGACGCCTCCAGGTCCACCTTGTGCTCCACCTGGCGCAGGGTGATCTGGATCCGGTCGGTGCGGCGGTTCACATCGATGAGGCCCCGCTCCTCCATGACCTCCAGGCACAGCAGGGTCCGGGCGGGGGCCTCCCGTTTCCGGGTGACCCGGGACACTGCCCGGGCGATCCGGGCGGGGGTGTCCTCCACCACAGTGCAGGCGGTGGACTGGCGCTCCAGCCAGCGCCACAGCCCCACGAAGTCCCCCCGGGAGGGGAGGAGGAGGCGGGCCTCCTCCTGGGTCAGGTCCGCCCCTTGGCGGTATTTGTCATAGACGGTCCGCTCCAGCTGGGCCAGAGAGGGGACCAGCCGCAGATCCACCACTTGGAGCTGGAGGTCCCGCCGCCCCCGAAAATCGTTGATCTGGGGATAAAAGACCACATCGGTCCGGCAGCCGGGGTAGAGCCCCAGCTCAGCCCCCTGGCTGGAGAAGTAGATGGCGTCCAGATAGGCCCCCCGGCTCTCAAGCCGCAGCTTCAGATGCCGTCCCCGGCCCACCTGAGTCATGGTGTGGACCTGGGCCCCCTGAAGGAGGAAGACCGGCCGGGGATTGCCGGTGCCGCAGGGCTCCAGCAGATCCAGGGCCTCCACCGCCTCCACCGTCAGGTGCTGGGCGGATACGGCCATGTCTACCTCCAGCACCGAGGGCAGGGCCTCTCCCTGACAGGCGGTCTCCACCTGCAGGCGCAGGGCTTGGGCCAGGGCGGGGATGTTCTCCTCCTTCACCGTGAAGCCGGCGGCCAGTGTGTGGCCCCCGAAATTCTCCAGCAGATGGGCGCAGGAGGAGAGCAGCTCGAAGAGGTCGATACCGCCCCAGGAGCGGCAGGAGCCCTTGCCCATCCCGCCCTCCAGACAGATCATGAAGCAGGGACAGGCGTACCGCTCTGCCAGGCGGGAGGCCACGATGCCCACCACCCCCTGGTGCCACTGGCCGCTGGCCAAGATGATGGCCCCCCGCTGGGGGGCGGTGTCCAGACGCTGGACGCACTGCTGGAAGATGTCCCCCTCGATCTCCTGGCGCTCCCGGTTGAGCTCACACAGCTGGGCGGCCAGCTCCTCTGCCCTGGCCGGGTCCTGGGTCAGGAGCAGCTCCACCGCCACCTCTGCCATGCCCATCCGGCCGGAGGCGTTGATCCGTGGCGCCAGAGTGTACCCCACGGACACAGAGGTGACCGGCTTGTCCTCCAGACCAGCGTATCGGATCAGACTGGCCAAACCCAACCGCCGGGGCGGGTCCAGTTTCTTCAGCCCCAGGCTCACGATGGCCCGGTTCTCCCCCGTCATGGGCATCACATCGGCCACCGTGCCCACGGCGGCCAGGTCGCAGAACTGGTCGAAGACCTCCCGGGCCTCCTCCTCTCCAGCCACCGCCAGGGCCAGCATCAGAGCCACGCCCACGCCGGCCAGCCCCTTGAAAGGATAGGGACAGTCGGGCCGGTGGGGGTCTACCACTGCGGCGGCGGGAGGCAGCTCCTCCTTGCAGGCGTGGTGATCGGTGATCACCACATCGATCCCCAGGCTGTTGGCCAGCTTCGTCTCCTCTACCGCAGTGATCCCGCAGTCCACGGTGACGATCAGGGCCGCTCCCCGCTCCGACAGGTGGACCACCGCCTCGGGATTCAGACCGTAGCCCTCCCCCAAGCGGCTGGGGATATAGGGGATCGCCCTTCCTCCACGGGCGGACAGGAACTGGGTGAGCAGGCAGGTGGCCGTGATCCCATCCACGTCGTAGTCTCCATAGACCGCGATCAGCTCTCCCCGCTCCAGGGCCAGCCGCACCCTGTCCACTGCCCGGTCCATGTCCTTCAGGAGCATCGGGTCGGGGATCGGCTCGCTGCCGGGAGAGAGCAGACGGCGGGCCGCCTCCGGATGGACCACCCCCCGGGCCGACAGCAGCCCGGCCAGCAGCGGGGGAAGTCCCGCCCGCTCCAGCGATGCCTGCCCCTCCGGACAGGGAGACGACACCCTCCACTGCTTGTATTTCATCTGGTGGTCACCTCCCCGCCGAGCCCGGCCCGTCTCATGCTTGAACTTTTTTATTATAGCATAGAGATATGTGGGATTTCAAGATAAGATCCTGCCAGGATCGTACTTTTTACAGATATCGGACCGGAGACGAAAGCCGGCGAAATATTTTTCTTGACAGAAAGCCGGATCTGTGATATCCTGTCTAAGCACTCAGGGCCGGGAGCCACCCATGCCGGAGTGGCGGAATTGGCAGACGCCCGGGACTTAAAATCCCGTGGGAGCGATCCCGTGCCGGTTCGACCCCGGTCTCCGGCACCATATCGCGGGGTAGAGCAATTGGTAGCTCGTCGGGCTCATAACCCGGAGGTTGCAGGTTCAAGTCCTGTCCCCGCAACCATGTAGGGACGGAGATTTTGATACAATGGGTATCAAGATTTCCGTCCCTACTTCTTTGCAAAAACCGCTGTTTTTGGCGTAATTTTGAATATTTCAAGAGAAAGCACCGCTGCAAGCCAAAGTAATTCACGGCCTGTGGCGGTGCTTTTTTGCTTTTCTCTTGCTTTTTGACGCTTGGATGCGTTGAAATTTTGTGTAAAGCGTTAAACTTTTGGGATTGAACGTGGGCTATCTAAAACAGCCGTTAAAATTGTAAAAAAGCGTTTAATGTTACTCTTCAAATCCGAAGTCCTCAACGTGGAGCGTCCGGCAGTTTTCAGATACTGTGCGGACAATCTGCTGAGAAAGTCCATCGGGGGCTTGCACGTTGACCTCCAGGGAAACTTCTACTCGTGTCCCATCTGCTGTGGTGAGGTGGGTTATGACTTCTTCAACGAGCCGCTGCACATCTCGACCGATACGAGTGGTGTCCAATGGTACGCTCATGTAGAACCGCTTATTTTTCGGCTGATCAATCGCTGGAGCCGGAGTCGGCTGCGGAGGAACATCGGTGATATGGGCACCACCGTCAATTGGCTGAGGAGGGGCAACAATCACATCGCCGCCAGAGCCTTGTCCTTGTTGTGCTGCTCTGGCCCTTGCCTCATCCTCTTCTGCCTGCCGTTTTGCTTCATCAGCCGCAAGCTGGTCTTTTGCGGCTGAAACCTTCACTAAATAGGCAGACCGCTCCACCATTCCTACGCTCTGACCGTACTTCAAATCCAGATAGCGGGTTCCATCAAATCCGGATGCATACGCAAAATATTCATAGGAACCGAGGCCGGAGCTGATGGCATTTAACAGCACATCCTCATTTGCCAATCGCGGCAGATAACAGTATGTACAGAGGTAATCCCACAGAGCCTTGATTTGGATATGGTTTGAATTACTCCAAAGCACATTGTCAAGCTCCATCTTGAGCAGAGCTGGTGCCCATTGGGTAATGATCTGCTCGTTCTGCTGCATTTTATTTGCCGCTCGACCAATAATTGTTTCACTGCCACCGCTGATGCGAATCGTGTCCCAGACAATGGTCTTTAGGTCTGTGGCCTTATCGATGTAGGGAATGAGCAGCCAGCAGTATGCCTCCTTAATTTGGTCATCCACGGCCCTATTGAACCGAGCCAGATTGTTGTCCGTCTCTCGGTTCTGGGCAGCATCCAGATTGAGATCTTCACTGTCCTCTTTGATAGATTTCCAAGCAAGATAGCGCCGTACTGTCTGCTTGAGTGAAAGCATCAAATCCTGCTCCGGCGCTACAAATGCGACCATGTTCCGATAGATTCTGGGAGTAGTGCCTCGATTATTCAGAATATCAGCAACAGCGGTCATCGCCGAATTATTCGGATTAGAAGCCCTGTAAACATCTGTAGGCCGAAGAACGACAAGGCGGACAGCTTGGTCATCTGGCACATCCAGTGAGGAAGACGGGCAAACATGGATACCGGCGAACGGCTGCTCCTTTTTTACGGCGCGGAGCCTGGTTTCGATCTCATAGTCCACATCGGAGGCCGCAACCTGAGTGGCACGATCCTCTACCGTCTTGCGGAGAGTGGGCCGTGTATCATACCAAAAGCGGTCGCCGGAGGGATTTGTGTATAGATATGCCAGAGATGTTGTCAGCGTACTCAGCGCGTCATTAAAAACGGAGATGTTCTCACCGGGCTGAACCACGCCCAAACGAATACGAGAAGATTCTATACCACGCACATTTTGGTCGCGGGAAGTAGGTGCTGACCCCAGCATAACAGTACGAGCCACGCGCCGCGAGGCCAGCTTTCCACCATATCGCTGATTAGCTTGGTCTTTTTGATAGGGGATGGAGTTCCGGCCATCCACCTCCCGGTCAACGAGCGCATTCCAGCCCTCGGACAGATGCCGGGTCAGTTCATCGCGCACTGTTGGCACATCCATCGGGATGGAACCGGGCATGATCAGCAGTCCGGCATCACTGCCCATCCAAAGTTCATGGATGACCGCTGCCATCAGACGCAGGACACCACGGGTCCTCTGGAATCGCTCCAGCGTGGCCCAATCCTCATACAGACGGTCAAACACCTCCGGGTGGATCGGGTAGCAGGAAATCATTCGTTCCCGATACTCCACCTCGCGGGATTCCATCGGGAAATCTCCCTGGTTCTCGTTATACATCTGACTGAACTTCGCGCAGACCGCATCGCGGGCCTCCGGGTCCTTGCAGTCCAGGAACAGTCTGCGGCGAACTACTTCAAAGCCCTCGTTTGCCGCCACCGGCTTCCAGATGGACTCCATGCGACCAAAGGTATGCTCAATGGCTTCCAGGGCAATTTTTCCCGCATCGCCGCCGATTTCGATATCGGACTCCGGGATAGAGGCCACCACAAGACTGTTCTGGCTGGCCCTCGCCGCTTCGGTCACCTCCTGGATGAAGGAGATGAAGTTGTCAAAGGTTCCGGCAGGCAGTCCGTTTGCACCATACAGTTTCTTTGCATAGGCCACCAGCTCGTCCATCAGCACCAAGCAGGGGCCGCAGGCGTCAAATAGGTTCTTCAGCGCCTCGGAGCCGGGAGACACGCCCTTCTTATCGGCCTCTTTTACATAGTCATAGAGTTTCGGCTCACCTGCTGATTCGGCAAGCTGCGCCGCCATCTCACCCCACAATGTGCTAATCGTAATACCGGGGAAATTCTGCGGCCTTTTGGTCTTGGTGGGGTCCAGCGCTGTGCCTACCAGGACGGCCACATTAGCCTTGGGGATGGAGGCTACTCCGGCCCTATCCAGAACGGGCTTGATGTTCGGAATTTTTCCGATAGGAGTCCGGCCCCGGAGCATATGGTAAAGCGCCAGCATACTGTGAGTTTTGCCGCCGCCGAAGGCCGTCTTTAACTGGATGACCGGCTCTCCGTCCTTGCCAGACACACGCCGGAGGGCCTGCTCCAGCAAGCCGGTCATGCCCTCGGTCACATAGGTGCGGGCAAAAAACTCCACCGGGTCCCGGTATTCGTAGGCACCCTCGCCCCGTGCAACTTGGGCAATGTCGGCGGCAAACTCAGCGTTCTTATACCGGCCCTGGGCCACGTCCGGGTGGGGCTGAATCACATCCCGCCAGCAAGGAAGTCCGCTGATGGGTGTGGAATCCAGAATACCAGCCTTTTTCTTTGCGGTCACGGGAGCTGCCATTGGTGTCTCTGTCACAGCGGTGGAACCGCTTGCCGAACCGTAGCGCGCCTCCCGCAGCAATTTGCGAATCTCCTCTGTGGCCTCCGCATCAAACGCCTCACACAGCCGGGACATCGTGTCCAGCGCCCGCCAGGTGTCATCATCGTTGAAATCCTGTCCCCCAAGGTGTGCCAGTTTATTCCGAACACCCATCAACTCTTTTCCCCAGGTTCGGTAATCCAGCGACAGCTTTTTCCGAAACAGGTCGTTCCACTTGCGGTCAAATAGCCGCAGGCAGTTGGCGATATCCAAGGAATCCACCAAAACAGCGTAGTCACCGTTATCCGGCAGGTCCCGCGTCTGGTCGCTCAGTGTGGTCAATACTTCCTGCCACCAAGCGTCCCGGTATTCCTGCCGGAGTTCTTTTGCCACATAACCGGCTAAGAAGGGATGCAGGATGCGAAATGCTTGCTGTACTTTTGACGAATTATCAGCCATTATTAACCCTCCCCGCTAAATAATTCTCCGCTGGTCCAAATCTCAGTTTGTTCTGCGTTGTTCCACGCCGCAGACAAATCCGCTGCCCGGCTCTGTACGTCCGGCCAGGCCACGATGAGGGAGTTATAGGCAAACGCCTCGTTCGCCCAGCCCCGCCGCTCGGCCAGGGTGAATAACCGGTAGGCCAGCGCCTTGGCCCGCTCCGGCTCAGAGGTGAAAAACTCCTTCACGATCTTCGCCGCGCCATCCACACCGTCCGTCTCCATCGCATGGGTAAGCTGCTGGGTCAACAGCCAGATGCCCTTATCTTTGTTCACCTCAACTGGCAGATCTTCGCGGGTCAGCAGATGCACTACACCTTTTTCGGAATACAGCACACCGTCTGCCCGGAGCTTGTCCACGCTGGTGTTTTTTGCTCGTGCCAGCACGTCCGCTTCTCCAAACTTGATGTCGTTGAAGGCGCACTGGGTGTACAGCTCCACGCAGAAACGGCTCTCTTTGTCCAGTTCGCCGTCCTGTTCGTTGAAGTAAAGGTCCAGTTCCTGGTTGATGATTTGCAAGGCAGAGCGGACGCTCATGGGGGTGCCGTCCGCCTCCAGAACCTTGGAGTAGCGAGAGTAGACCCCCATGCCGGGGCCGATGGCGGACTGTGCCAAGTCCACCGGGGCGATGTTGCTGGCTTGGAGCTTTGCCAGGGCGGGTTTCAACTCCCGTTTCAGGGTGTTGATGAAGTCCCGGCGGGTACACATGGGGGCATCAATTGGACGCTTGCGGCATACCAGAACGATGGAGGAGGCCAGAGCATTTGAGTCCATCCCTCTACTACGACTAATTTGTTCTGTGCGCATCGGCCACGTTCCAGTAATGGAAAAACCAGCCTGAATGATTGCGGAGAGCATTGTTTCCCAACCAGTAGATGCTATCTGACTATCACTTCCATCCGCCTCACTTTGCTTATAAGCATAGTAAATTGTAACTGGTATATCTTCATGGGCATACTGGTAAATTTGCTTACAAGCCTGCAACATTCCGTGTTCAAAAAACTCTCTGGCTTTTTCAATACTACCGTCAAAACGATACGGTGTTGCAATCAGTTCCTCGGCTTTTGGTACAAGCATAGTCCGAAACAAATCGGGATATGTTCCTTTCAAAGACTGCCGCATCCATATGTAGAAAAAATCCGACAAATCAGCATAACTGATATTGTCATAATAGGGAGGATCAGTAGAAACCATAACATTGCGCAACTCGCAATCGCTTTGGGCATCAAATTGGCGTGAATACCCACACTCTTTCACTGTAGGAAGTTGCACTATACATTGTGCTATGTAGTCTATAATTGTCGAAAAACTTCCGACAGAATTGCTCATAGGATTTGCTTCCGGATAATCCCATGTCATAGAAATAGTTTGCTTATTGAAACAATTCATGGGTTTTTCATTTGTCGGAGACCATCTCGATACTGAAGTTGAGAAATCAGCAAGACGGTCAACAGCAAATGCTAAATATACTCCCACCATTTGCCCATATTCTTCTGAACCGCCATCTGAAATCACCTTCGATTGTGCCTCAACCACTAAATCACTAAATGTAGTAAGAGCGGTCAACTGTCGATTTGTAAACAACTTTTTGTATTCATTTATTCCATATGCTTGCGTGCGAAAGCCGAGTGCCTGTGTAGGCATTTCTCCATCTGGAGCCATTTTAGGCATTTCCATGTTTGCTGTTTGCTCTTGTTCGATTGTGGGTGAGAGATATAAACGTCCTCTTTCTCCCTCGGCAACAATTGCAATTAGCCGTGCAGAAATAAGTCCTAATCGGCCCTCTTCTCTTATGTATGAAAATTCAACAGGAGTTCCACAACAAGGACAGACTGCTCCTTTGCGGCCTATAGTTCCATTCTGAACATTTAAGTCGTTATCGCTGTGTATTGTATATGTAGCTTTTCCATTTTCAAAAAGCGGGTTGACCCAAACTTGTTTTCCTTTCTTTTTAGCCAAAATAAAACTTTTAACAAGTGGCATTTCACATTCGCAGGCTGGATTGGGGCATTTTATTGTCCGCGCCCAAAGCCAAGTAACAACGGTATACTCTTTTCCCCGCTCGTCCTTCACCTTGGGGTATAGATGCCCGATGCGCTTATACGCCTCCTGCTTCATCCACTCGCCGTAGTAGCGCACATCTTCCGCAAGGCCCGCCGCTCCGCTCCAGCCGCGACCATCGTCCAGGTCAGACTTTCCCGGATGAATGGGCGGCTGCCCAGCGAATTTGGGCGGAATCTCAATCATGGCCTTGTTAATCATCACCGCCACAGGGTTCAGGTCGTGGGCGTGTGCCTCTAAGCCAAGCCGCTGCGCTTCCAGTGGAATGGCTCCGCCTCCGGCGAACGGGTCCAGCAAGGCGGGCGGATTGCCGTTCGTGGATTTCATAATCTCGGCTTTTGCTTCTTCCAATATGTCTGCATTGTTAGAGTTCTTCCATGCTACAAGATTGCTGAGAATCTTAAACAGACGCTCCCGTTCAGTATTCTGATCTTCCTCTGTAGGGAACTGATCTGGATGGCTGGAGGGATCATCTACCAACGATGCCCAAATTACTGCGCGGGCCGCAGTGAATGGTCGCCTTGCCCACCACAAATGCAACCCTCTTGGATGTGGCCCTATACCCGGCATTTTTTCATATGCCGCCTCTTTATTAATGGCCTCCAAAGGGAGTGCCACCTCGATTAGTTTCTTTATAGCCATTTATTTCACCTGTACATTAAAAATCAGTTTTCAGATTACAATTAGCAAAAATTTCATCAACAATATCCGAAATTGACTTGTTATCAGTAACAATCCGTGCTGCATCCGAATAATGTTGGCCTAAAAATTTTGTATTCCATTTGAGACGACTAAGCGCAAATTGTTGATCTCTATCAGAATCACTTTTAATGCGTGAGATCAATGTTTCTATTTCTGCCGTCAAAATAATGTGGAATGTATTTTCATAGGCTTCCTTCAGGCAATCAAAAAGCCGTTCTTTACATTCTTTTTCTGTCAGCGCCATTTGCACGATTAAGAACGCACATCCACTTTGCATCTTTTCCTCAATTAAATGCTTAAATCTTTCTATAAACGGTTTATTATTTTGAGGAAAGCATCCACCTCCTATGAGACAATTCTTTTCTAAGAAATCATTCCAGTAAACATCAGAATCCAGACTTTCTGATTGCGGACATCTTTCTTTTATTGCCTCTGCAACAGACGTTTTTCCAACCCCATGAGTCCCATCCAACCAAATAATCAAAAGCTACACCTCTTTGTTACAATTCAAATCGAGCCTTCCCATACAATTTCTGCATTTTGGATGAGTTCCGCGATATCATAATTCACACTGGTGGCGGCAAAATCCGGCTGCTTGTGGAAGGGCTGCTTGAGGTAGAGCGTGTGCGTGCTGTCCCCGTCCACTTCCACAATGGCAAGAATAAATTGCTCCGGCTCGTTCAGCGCGGTCAGAATCTCATTCTTTGTGACCGTTACACTGACCGCGCCCTTGGCCCGTCCTTTGACCTCGATAAAGCGGAGCGTGGTCCCGTCCGCATCCCGCAGTTCAACGGGGATTTTGGATTCAATGTCATAGCCTTTGTTCTGCGCGCTCACGTCAGCGGGATCGAAATCGAGGGATTTCTCAATGTCCATCACCGCTTTCATGGCGGCAAGTTCGATCCTGCGCCGCGCCGCCGCGTCCGCACCGAACAGCGCCGGACGGCCCATCAGCTTGTCCAGCAGACCTCGCGGGATAACCACCGCGCCGCCTACAATCACAGGAGGCAGGGCGGAAATGTGTTTCTCCTGCTCCAGTTCGGCCAGCCGCTTCTGCATCCGGGCTTGCAGTTCATCCGCGCGGCGGGTTGCCATGTCAGAGTTCAGCTTGGCGTTGACCTTGCCTGCCGCCTCCTTTGTTTTCAACTCGCCCGCCCGGAAGTCCCAATACTGAATTTCAGCGGTCAGACGGTCCTTGACAGCCTTGGCGGTCTTGTCCACCCGCTTCGTGGTACGCTGGCGCACCTCAGACACATGGGCCGGGACGATCTCAGAAATGGCGTAGCTGGTGGCGGTGTCCTCCACATTTTCCGTGAGCCATTTCTGGCTCTCCAGGAAAGAGCGGATCACCGGTTGTTCCTCCTCCGTTGCCGCACGATAATCCAGATAAGGCGCGTACCCCGCATTGGCGGCGGAGCCGTCCTCCTTCAACTCTACAAAATGGAGGTTTTTTGAAACCACACGTTTACTGCCGCTGGGGAGGATGATCCCATCCTGTACAGAGTCCTCCACATAGAACAAGAGCCTGGCCTCAGAAGAATAGTCGTTATCATCTACAAATACCGCACCGCGTTTCAGCACATCCATGTTCCGCTCCCGGACGAGGTCAATGGTTGCCTCCAAAAGCGGGTGGCCCGGAGCAATCAAATCGGCCTGGGGTTTCCCTTGCACATTGCAGAAGGACTTGTCGAAACAGATGCGCTCATAGCGATCCAGAACCGGCGTGCCGGTACCGATCTGCATATCCCGGCTACGGACGGCAAACGGTACGGAGGTAATCTCATAACGGCCCTTTTCCCGCTGACGGATTCTGCCGCCCACGTTTTGAAACGCCTCCAGGAAAAAGGATTCGATGAAGTAGGGCTGGAGCCGATGGGCCTCCATGCGCTCCATATCCTCTCGAATGGCCATGACCTGCCGGACATCCATCGCGTCCGGGGTCAGGGCCTGTTCATCCAGGAGTTTCTGTAGAGCATCCCGACCCAAGGAATGATCTACCACCTCAAAGAGCCGCCGCCGAACATCCTCTTGATTGTTGTACCGAACCGCCTCAATCAGCAGCTCCCGGAGCGACTTATTGTCAAAGGACAGCTTGCCAAGGACATCAAAAACCTTGCCCTTCAACGCCTCCCGCTCCTGTTCCAGCTTTTCCAGTAAGCGCCCATACACCATGCCCTCGCGGGTTTCTTTGGATACCAAATTCCACAGATGGCAGACTTCTGTCTGGCCGATACGATGAATCCGCCCAAACCGCTGCTCCAGCCGATTGGGATTCCAAGGCAGATCGTAGTTGACCATGAGGTGCGCCCGCTGTAGGTTGATACCTTCGCCTGCGGCATCGGTGGCGATGAGAATGCGGACTTCCTTGTCCTGCTTGAAGCGCTCCTCGACCTTGCGCCGCTCATCCCGGAGCAGACCGCCGTGGATCGTGACCACAGCATCTTCACTGCCCAATAGGGATGAGATTTTACTCTGAAGATAGCGGAGTGTATCTCTGTGTTCAGTAAAGATAATCAGCTTTTCCCGTTCGCCCTCGGCTCCGAACATACTATCATTATCCTGGAGCAGCTTGGACAACTCGCTCCACTTACGATCCTCGCCGCTCTGACGCACATCGTTCGCCATGCGCTCTAATCTTTTCAGAGTGGTGATTTCGGCCTCCAGCTCTGTAATCGTTCGTGCTGCGGTGGCCTGGTCAACGACCTTCTCCTCCTCGTCCTCCAACTCAGCCGAAGGAAGATCGTCATCATCAAAGTCATCATAGTACACGGAGGAATACTCCGCGCCTCGGCGACCCAGCCGCTCTTCGGCAAGACGACCCTCCAACCGCTCTCTGCGCCGTTTCAACGATTGGTAAATTGCCTCTGGCGAGGATGCCAATCGCCGTTGCAAAATGGTCAAGGCAAAGCCCACTGTATTTTTGCGATCCTTTTCCAGGTTGTCCGCTCGGTTAAACTCTTCCTGGACATAATCCGTCACAGCATTATACAGAGCGGCCTCACGGTCAGATAAATCGTAGTTAACCGTGTATGCCCGCCGCTCCGGGAACAGTGGAGTCCCGTCAAACTTCAGTAGGTCCTCTTTGACCAGGCGGCGCATCACATCTGTTACATCTACGGCCTGTGTTCCGCTGCGGGCTACTCCCTCGAAACGGTCCTGATCGATTAGGGACATGAAAAGCTGGAAGTCCTCTTCCTTGCCGTTGTGAGGTGTTGCGGTCAGAAGCAGGAAATGATTTGTAATAGATGACAGCAAGCGTCCAACCTGAAAACGCTTCGTATACTTTACTTCTCCACCCCATACAGTGGCAGACATCTTGTGGGCCTCATCGCAGACAATCAGGTCCCACGATGTGATTTTCAGCTTTGCCTGGATATCCTCGTTGCGGGCCAGTTTATCCAAACGCATGATACAAAGATTGCTCTCCAAGAACACGTTGCCGGAAACCGCTGACTCGAAACGATCATTGGTCAGTATTTCAAAACGAAGGCCGAATTTCCGGTAAAGCTCATCCTGCCACTGCTCGGCCAGATTTCCTGGCGACACGATGAGGCACCGCTTCAGCGCACCGCGAATCATCAGTTCTTTGATGAACAAACCCGTCATGATGGTTTTTCCTGCACCGGGGTCATCCGCTAAAATGTACCGAAGCGGCAGACGAGGCAGCATTTCCTGGTAGACGGCAGAAATCTGATGTGGGAGCGGTTCGACCGCTGAAGTATGTACCGCAAGATAGGGGTCGAAAATGTGAGCCAGGTTAATTCGATAGGCTTCGGAGGCCAGACGCAGCAAACCGGCATCCGCATCGAAGCTCCAGGGGAGGCTCCCCTCAACCACACTGAGTCCAACCTCGTCTTCCCGGAAAAGGACCTGCTCTGCAACATTACCATCAGTGGTTCTATATGTAACAGTCAAAGCGTTTGATCCATGCCATTTGACTGCAACAATCTGAACCGCTGAACTGTTACCAGCTATTCCAGATACGCTTGCGCCTACGGTGACATCTTCAAGGATTGCCATAGACATCCCTCCATTTCTTGTAGACACACCTCACCAGTATTAAATTCTACCACAAATTTCGCCAAAATTCCAGATACCGCCGGGAATAAAAGTCACTTATTTGCCGCTGACATATAGCGTAGACTTAAAAAATCCACTGCTGCTACAAAATTTTAACTGGCACCCCATGCCCTCTGGCGTACTCCACCGTGTTCCTCGTCCCCCCATACCCTCCGCTGTAAACGGCAATGACCCGCGCCGAATGATCTATCATCCACTCGTTGCGCCGCTGAAAGCAGCCCCGGCTGTAGCTGGGGCAAATGAACCGCACCAAATCGGCCCGCGCCACAACCCACCGATACTTCTCCTGCCAATCCCGGCTCCAGCGGTTCTCAAACCCTCGATAAGGGCTGGCGCAGATCAGCCGGATTACCGCGCCCTCATCTCGGAGAGACAGCACTTCTTCCGCTGCCCAAAGGTCCACACCTCTTGCCATTCCTGAAATAAATGTTTGAAATCCGTCGGCAATCGCTGTGCAGATTTCTTTTTTTAGTGCCTCTACGACTACTGTCTCCGGCCGTTCCAGCTTTTCCGGCCTGTGTCCAGTAAAACAGCACCGATGCTGCCGCAGTTCTCGTTCCGTCATTTTACCGTCCTCCTGTGATGGCTGATACAGTTTAATATAACGGTATATTCCGTACAAGTCAACTGTATAAAACCATTTAAGTGAACGGTAAAATATTGACCAGAGGGAGGTGGCATTATGGACACACATTCCAAGCTGCGACAGTTAATGGCGGAGCGTGGTTGGACTGCTTATCGGCTGGCGAAAGAGAGCGGCCTTTCCGAGTCCACGCTGGCGAACATTTTTAAGCGGAACACCGTTCCCTCCATCTCAACTCTGGAGTCCGTTTGTTCCGCCTTTGGCATCTCCCTGGCTCAGTTCTTCGCTGAGAGCGAGATGGTGGAATTGACCCCGGAACTGAAGGAACTGTTTGACAATTGGGTGTCGCTTACCCCGAAGCAGAAACAGGCGGCGCTGCAGATGGTTCGGGCAATGAATGCAAAATAATCAAGCTGGGAAGCCTGTGAGACTTCCCAACTTTTACATTCTCACCCGAAGCATCGAAAAAAAGACATATTCCCACTCTTGACAAGGTTGCATGGTCTGTGCTATACTTTTATTCGCAAGTTAGCGCACACGCTTTCTTGCCGTATTCACCGAGTGTTGAAAATGAAGGGCTTAGTACAGTCGAGAGCAGTCAAATGAGAGACGCAAACCGCTATGAGGCGAAAGTGCAGTCTAAAGAATGACAAGATATGACGAAGGATGGCCTAATTGAAAAGAAAAGGTGAAACCATTATGAACGCACAGTATCAGAATTTCGGAGAGTTTATCCAGCGGAAACGTGTGGAAAAGCAAATCCCCCTCCGCAAGATGGCGGAGCGCATCGGCATCTCTGCGCCCTATTTGAGCGACATCGAGAAAGATCGGCGCAACCCGCCCGAAATGGACAAGCTGGAACTCATCTCCCAGGTTCTCCTCCTGTCGGAAGACGAAAAATCTACTATGCTTGACTTGGCAGGCAGAAAGCGTAATTCCGTGGCGCCGGACCTCCCTGGCTACATCATGGAGCGGGAGTATGTGTCCGCCGCTCTCCGCACCGCCCGTGACCTGGATGCGGGAGAGGAGGAGTGGATGAAGTTTGTTGCCGAGCTGAAGAAGCGGAAGGGGTAAAAGCGATTTATGTACACGCCCTCGTACAGAACCCAGAAGAACGGGGTCCCCGTTCTGAAGAAGGAAGAAATCGACACAATCGGAGAAGAGTATGTACGGGATTTCCAGCCGGAAGTTCTGAAAAACCCAGCGCCCGTAGACATAGAGGGCTTTATCGAGTGCTACCTTGGAATGACTACGGACTACCAGTATCTTTCCCACAACGGCATCTATCTGGGTATGACGGTGTTCAATGATACGGACAGGGTGATCGTGTGGTCGCCTGAGACTAACCGGGCTGAGTATATCAGTGCAAAGGCCCGAACTGTCATTGTGGACAACAGCCTCTTGGAAGAGAGCCAGAAACATCGGTATCGGTTTACCCTTGGGCATGAAGGAGGACACGACATCTTCCACTCGGCCTTTTTCCGATATGATCCAAACCAGATGTCGTTCTTTGGCTCAACGATGGCTCCCATGATCCAGTGCCGCCGGGACAACACGAAGATGGGCAAGACGAATTCCAGGAGCTGGAACGACCACGACCGCATGGAGTTCCAGGCCAATCGGTTCTCATCGGCCATTCTCATGCCAAAGTCCGCCGTAGAGTTAGTGGCGCAGCGGCACAGGAAGGAACGGAGCCTTATCCGCAGCATCGCCATCGTACATGACGTGGTCGAGACCTTTGACGTTTCCATGGAGGCGGCGACTTACCGGCTGAAGGAATTGGGAATCGTAGGTAAAGACTTCTCTGTCCCCTATGCTGGAATGGACTTTATCGAGGTCTATGCGGACGAACTGGAGAGAGTCAACGATGCATCAGCCTTTGGGTTTTGACCCTGTTATAAGCGGGGATGACTTCCCCGCTTATAATTTTACCCAAATCGTTCGCAACTTAGCGTTCATGCGAACAGCATACCGAGTGTGTATAAGCGAATTACTGTATTGCCATCGATAACATTGCAAGTAGCCTGGTGATTTTTTGGGGGACGGCTTTTCTTGATTTCTGCCACTCTGGGGGGTATCATGAATTCATCAACAAAACATGGAGGCGCTCAGAAATGGACAACTTGATCGATATGGAGTTTGTCAACCGAAAATATTACGAAAAGTCCAAACAGAAAATTGCAACAAACAAAAACCAGGCTGCTGACCTGTTCAATGAGGTAGCTGCCGCAATAGGGGCCGACTTGAGTCTCATGAAGGAAGGCCAGGTCTCCAACCAGAGGTATATCATTTACGAATCGGATTTGGACCACATCTGCAAGATGCTGGACCGGGCAAAGAAACCTGACGGAAAACGTCTACGCTGCAGAGATTATCGCGGAGCGGGAGCAGAGTGTATTGACTTTTTCATTGAGGGGTTCTGTCACCTCTTCATGGCGGCAGGTTGCACCGAGGGCAGATGTAATCTGGAGCGGATAGCGATGCAAATCAAGGCGGAGTTTGTATCCATGATTGCGAGGATTGAAAAAACGTCTCCACAGTTTACCGATGACATCGATAAACGGTTTTTTGCACCCAATGAAGAATACTCTGACCAAGATGATCATCTGGAAGATGCGGATAAGTATGTCTTCTTGTACTATATGGAACAACATCCCCATATCAAGCGGGAAGAACTTCGAGCGATTTACTGGTGTTTCTGTAATGAGGCCGAGAAGCGCTATATGCAGGATTTCATGGCCGAGGTGCGAAATCTCCAGAAGTTAGACGAAACAGGAGTTTCAGAGTTCAAAGAAAACCTTTTGAGCCGTATGCATTTTGATGAAGCATTGGAAAAAGATTCGATATACCAAGATGCTTTGGACGAGTGGTACCGCGTAGAAAGTGGGCAGGGAAAACTCCAGGACAACAAAAGAAGAAAAAAGCTGGCCGAGACGGTTCTTTCAGAGATGGATCGTGTTGCTGCACAATACCTCGTCCCTGCTAAACCTAGTGCTGCCAAAACTGAGACCGCGCAAAAAGAACCTGACAAACTCTATCATAGTATCAAAGAAGCCGAACATCTTCTCCACGAGGCAATCAGGTTCTTCATTAGTCTTGTCAACAAACGCCTTGAAGAACCTATTTCAACACTGTCTGAGGGTGAAGAAACTATTTTGGAGTGTATGTTCCAAGCCCGCTTCGGTGAGCCAATGTTCGAGTGGCTCGAATTTGAGTTAGCATAATACACAAAGGCCATATATGGTCATCGGATGAAATGGAGGTTCAGATGGTTAATACAAGTGCAGAAAAACTTAAAGGTATGATTCCTTTCCCCTGCTGTAAAACCGAGAAAGTTATGGCCTTTGAAAGTTCAAGCGGGCGTTCTTCAAACAAATGTCCCCGATGTGGAGAGTTTGCCATTTTCGACTTTGATCAGATGACGGCATATCACGCACCCGCTCTACGGGGAGCAGCACATAAGTTCAAAGTGAATCAGCCAGTATCGACCGAGCCATAAGGGGTTCAAAGAGTAGACCACCACCGAGCCGGGGTATGGCAATCCAAGGCAGTATTCAACTGCTACTGGATTGCTATACCCCGGCTTTTTCCTTTTTGCAAAAACCTTTTATATATAGCAGTAGGTCAAAGCGGCTCTGGCCGTTGAGATAACAATATCGTAGCCTGTGTGCGCACATGGGCGAGGATGCTATAATCGCCGACCCTCCCTGCTGGGAGAGGCGTTATCAGCACCCTTGATCCTGTGCGCCCTTTTTGGCTGTGCATGGTTCGGGGCTGATACGCTCCGGCCATTTTTGTGTCCCCGCCCTGCCGCCCCCAGGCGGAAAGGACACAAAAATGAAAATCAAGTATGAGTTTGTCACCGGCGCTGTTGAGGTGGACGTCCCCGATGAATGGGGGATCGTCCTGGTCGATCTGAACAGGCAGGAGTACAACGTCAACCACAAGGAAACCCGCAGGCACATCAGCCTGGATGCCTGCCAATATGAGGGAGCCACCTTTGCCGCAGAGGACTTTGGCTTCGATGCGGTGTTAGAGCAGGACGAAGCCAAGAAGCTGGTGGCGGCGGCGCTGCCCCGGCTGACTGAAGCCCAGCGCCACCTTATCCATGCTCTGTATTTTGAATGCGTTCCGCCGAAAGTCTATGCCAAGCAGCGGGGCATCTCTGACGCGGCGGTGTCCAAGATGAAAACCGCCGCACTGAAAAAGATGAAAAAGGTTTTTCAGACTGGTTAATTCGCTCCCCCTCCCGTGGCCGTATTTTGAAGGGCTGCTCTACCAACTCGCCCTTCGGAAAGGACGGAATGACCGTGACGCATAAACTCAAAATCAGCGTGTCCAAGGAACCCCAGAGCGGCGGCATCATGCAGTGCCGGAATGTGTCCCTGCGGGAAAAGCTGCTCACCCGGCTGCTGGGGCGGCAGGAGAAGGTGATGATCTTGGTCCCTGGCAACAGCGTGGAGTCGGTGTGCATCACCGAGGTGCCGGAGGGGGGTGCGGCCTGTGAGTAGGATCAAGCTGCTCCTGGATGTGATCGAGGACATCCGCTCCCTGGCCGACAGCCTCCAGGCCGTGGCCACCGCCCTGGGCCAGAGTGACCAGGAAACCGCCGCCGCTCCCGATCCGGCCCCGGCAGCGCCCCCTGCCCCGGCTCCCGCCGACTCGCCGACCAAGGCCATCACGCTGGAGGAGGTCCGGGCGGTGCTGGCTGAGAAAAGCCACGATGGGTACACCGACCAGGTGCGGGGGCTGCTCCAGAAGTACGGGGCCGAGAAACTCAGCGGCGTGGACCCCAAGCACTACGCCGCACTGCTGAAGGATGCGGAGGTGCTGGGCCATGCCACCTAACAGCCACGCCATCCTCTCCGCCTCCAGCTCCCACCGCTGGATGAACTGTACCCCCTCCGCCCGTCTGGAGCGGGAGTTCGCCGACCGGGAGACCGAGGCCGCTGCGGAAGGCACCGCCGCCCACGCCCTCTGCGAACACAAGCTCCGCCGCGCTCTGAAGATGCGCTCCCGCAAGCCTGCGTCCAAGTACGACTGTGACGAGATGGACGCATACACGGACGGCTATGTGGAGTTCGTGCTGGAGCAGCTTGCCCAGGCCAAGCTGGAGTGCGCCGACCCGCTGGTCCTTATCGAACATCGGCTGGACTTCTCCTGCTGGGTCCCGGAGGGTTTCGGCACCGGGGACTGCCTCATCGTGGCGGACAAGCTGCTCCACATTATCGACTTCAAGTACGGCCAGGGTGTGCTGGTGGAGGCCGAGGAGAATCCCCAGATGATGCTGTACGCCCTGGGCGCACTCCGGCTGTTCGACTCCCTCTACGACATCTCCGAGGTGAGCATGAGCATCTACCAGCCCCGCCGGGAGAATGTGTCCACCTGGACGATCTCGGTGGACGAGCTGAACGCATGGGCGGAAAACGTTCTCAAGCCCAAGGCGGAGCTGGCCCACAAGGGCGAGGGGGACTATCTCCCCGGCCCCTGGTGCCAGTTCTGCAAGGCGGCGGTGAAGTGCCGCGCCCGCGCCGAGGAGAAGCTCCAGCTTGCCCGGTTCGAGTTCGCCCCGCCGCCGCTCCTCTCGGATGAGGAGATTGAGGACATCCTTGCCAAGCTGGATGACCTCACCAAGTGGGCCAACGAGATTCAAGCCTATGCCCAGGATGCCGCCATCAACCATGGGAAAGTGTGGCAGGGCTTCAAGCTGGTGGCCACCCGCACCAACCGACGCTACACAGATGAGGAGGCGGTGATCCAGGCGGCGAAGGACGCTGGGTACACCGACATTTTCAAGAAATCCCTTATCCCCATCACCGAGATGGAGAAGTTGATGTCCAAGAAGGAGTTCAATCGCATCCTCGGCTCCCTGGTGGAAAAGCCCCAGGGCCGACCCACCCTCGTTTCTGTCACCGACAAACGCCCCGCCCTGACCAACACCGGCGCGGGCGATGATTTCACTGAATTTAAGGAGGACTAATCTATGTCTACTCAGAAATCCAACACCAAGGTGGTCACCGGCATCGTCCGGCTGTCCTACGAACACGTCTGGGAGCCTGCCTCCATCAACGGCAGCAACCCCAAGTATTCCGTCAGCCTCATCATCCCCAAGAGCGACACCAAGACCATCGCCGCCATCAATGCCGCCGTGGATGCCGCCATCAAGGACGGTGTGGCAAAGTTCGGCGGGAAGGTGCCGCCCAAGGGCGCTCTGAAGCTGCCCCTCCGGGACGGCGATGCCGAGCGGGATGACGAGGCGCACAAGGGGGCCTACTTCGTCAACGCCAACAGCACCACCGCGCCCCAGATCGTAGACCGGGCCGTCCAGCCCATTCTGGACCGGGCCGAGGTCTACTCTGGCTGCTACGCCCGCGTGTCCATCAACTTCTACGCCTTCAACACCAATGGCAACAAGGGCATCGCCTGCGGCCTGGGCAACATCCAGAAGGTACGGGACGGGGAGCCGCTCAGTGGCCGCACCTCCGCCGCTGACGATTTTGCCACCGATCTGGACGATGACTTCCTGTCCTGAGAAAGCGAGGTAGATGACAATGACTTCACTCTACGAATTTGCCAAGCAGGTGAACGTGCTGGTGGTTTTCTTTCTCATCTACGGCCTTACCGTGAGCATGATCTCCTCTGCCATCGTTAGTTTCATCCGCTGGTGCGGGAAAAAGTGGAAGGTATACAAGGAAAATAGGAAAGCTGCCTCTAAATCCAATGACTAAAGCGGCCATGCGCTATGGGTGGCGGAGCTTCGGCTCCGCTGCCCCTTGGCGTAGGAAGGAGGCTGCATGAAAACTTTATCCATTGACATTGAGACCTACTCCGACGCTCCGCTGAAAAAGTGCGGTGTGTACCGCTACTGTGAGGATAGCAGTTTTGAAATCCTGCTGTTCGGTTACTCGGCAGACGGCGGGCCTGTCCAGGTGGTGGACTTTACCGCCGGGGGGCAGCTCCCCCCTGATGTGCTGTCGGCGCTCACCGACCCCGCCGTGACCAAGTGGGCCTTCAACGCCCAATTCGAGCGTGTGTGCCTGTCCCGCTGGTTGGGGATGCCTGTTGGCGAGTATTTGGACCCGACCTCCTGGCGCTGCACAATGGTGTGGTCGGCGACCTTGGGACTCCCCCTCTCGCTGGAGGGTGTGGGGGCCGTCCTCGGTCTGGAGAAGCAAAAGCTGAAGGAGGGCAAAGACCTCATCCGCTACTTCTGCACACCCGCCAAGGACCGGGACGGCAATCCATACCGCCACCACCCGAAGGATGCTCCGGAAAAGTGGGAGCGGTTCAAAGCCTACAACCTCCGGGATGTAGAAACTGAGATGTCCATCCAGCAGAAGCTGTCCAGGCTCCCGGTGCCGGAGAATATCTGGGACGAGTACCATCTCGACCAGGAGATCAACGACCGGGGCATCGGTGTGGACATGGAACTGGTGCGTCAGGCTATCGGCATGGACGCCCGGTCCAACGAGAAACTGACCGCCCAGATGCGGCGGCTGACCTCTCTGGCAAACCCCAACTCCGTCCAGCAGATGAAACAGTGGCTGGCAGACCACGGGCTGGAGATGGACAGCCTCGGCAAAAAGGAGGTCGCCGCCCTGCTGAAAACCGCCCCCGCTCCGCTGGCTGACGTTCTGCTCCTGCGGCAGCAGGTAGCCAAATCCAGCGTGAAGAAATACACGGCGATGGAAACGGCGGTCTGCCCGGACGGACGGGCCAGGGGGATGTTCCAGTTCTACGGTGCCAACCGCACCGGGCGGTGGGCTGGACGCATCATCCAACTTCAAAATCTGCCCCAGAACCATCTGCCCGATCTGGCTGAGGCCCGCTCGGTGGTGCGCTCCGGCGACCTCGCCGCCGTGGAGATGCTCTATGAGGATGTGCCGGACACCCTGTCCCAGCTTATCCGCACCGCCTTTGTGCCGCAGGACGGCAGGAAATTCATCGTGTCTGACTTCTCAGCAATCGAGGCCAGGGTCATTGCCTGGTTCGCCGGGGAGCAGTGGCGGCAGGAGGTGTTCGCCAAGGGCGGCGACATCTACTGCGCATCCGCCTCCCAGATGTTCCATGTGCCGGTGGAAAAGCATGGCCGGAACGCCCATCTGCGGCAGAAGGGTAAGATTGCGGAGCTGGCCTTGGGCTATGGCGGCAGCGTGGGGGCGTTGAAAGCGATGGGCGCACTTGAAATGGGCGTGCCGGAGGAGGAACTGAAACCGCTGGTGGACGCTTGGCGGGCCTCCAATCCCCATATCGTTCAATTCTGGTGGGACGTGGATCGGGAAGTCAAGCGGTGCGTAAAGGAACGGTGCGCTACAGAGACACACGGCCTTCGCTTTACCTACCAGAGCGGATTCCTGATCATCACCCTTCCCTCCGGCAGACGGCTGGCCTATGTGAAGCCAAAGATCGGCGAGAACCGCTTTGGCGGCGAGTCCGTCACCTATGAGGGCGTGGGTGGTACGAAGAAGTGGGAGCGGCTTGAAAGCTACGGCCCCAAGTTCGTGGAGAATGTTGTCCAGGCCACCGCCAGAGACATCCTCATGTATGCCATGCAGACACTGCGGTGCTGCTCCATCGTGGCCCATGTCCATGATGAGCTTATCATCGAGTGCGACCGCAGGGTTTCCCTTGCCGCCGTGTGTGAGCAGATGGGCCGGACGCCGCCTTGGGCGAAGGGCCTGCTCCTGCGGGCGGACGGCTATGAGTGCGATTTTTACAAAAAGGATTAGGAGGGTTTTGGAATGTTCTATGTGAAAGAAAAACTCAGCGATTCCGCTGAAATCAATATCGAAATCCACGATGAGAATGTGTTCTGCCGCTGCCCCAAGTGCGGCTGTGAGGTGCCGGTCGATCTGGCGAAAATCCTGTCCGATGGTGTGAGCGACCTGTTCGGCACGGCGGTTTACTGCACCGAGTGCAGCAAGGAGGCCCGGAATGGCCAGTAAGCGCAATTCCGAGGGTTACTACGACCTCACCGCATATGAGGCCCTCGTCAAAATCGAGCGGGAGGCGAAGCGGACCCGCACCTACCGCCCGCTGGTCTATGTCTGCTCCCCGCTCTCCGGCGACATCGCCGCCAACCAGAAGAACGCCCGCCGCTACTGCCGCTCCGTGGTGGAGCGGGGCGGCATTCCCCTGGCCCCACACCTGTATTTCCCGCAGTTCATGGATGACGGCGATGAGACGGAGCGGGATCTGTGCCTGTTCATGGACATCGTCCTGCTCACCAAGTGCGCCGAGCTGTGGGTGTTCGGGGAGCGGATCTCCAAGGGCATGAGCATGGAGATCGAGAAGGCCAAGCGAAAGGGCCAGCCCATCCGCTGGTTCGATTCCAACTGTAAGGAGGTATTCCAATGAGCCAGCCGTTCACCCTTTACCGCTCGGACAGCCTGGGCCGCGCGTCCAACTGTATGTACCCCCATGCCGTGGAGGTAACGGATTCCGCCTCTCTCGCCGCCGCCGTCAGCTTTGACTATGTGGCGGTGGAGTACAAAAACGGCTACCGCAACAACGCCAACTTCATCAAGACCAACTGCCTGATGCTGGACTGCGACAACGACCACTCCGAGGACCCCGCCGCGTGGATCACTCCGCAGGTGCTGGCGGATTCCTTGTTGGGTGTGGCCTTTGCCGTCCACTACAGCCGGAACAACGGAAAGGCCAAGAACGGCAAAGCGGCCCGTCCCAAGTTCCATGTATTTTTTCCCATCCCGGAGCAGACCGATCCCGCCGCCTACAGTGATATGAAAAAACGACTCCAGGCCGAGTTTCCCTTCTTCGACTCCAACGCCCTGGACGCCGCCCGGTTCTTCTTTGGCACCAATCCCCCGGAGGTAGAGTTCTTTGATGGCGACCTCACCATCGCCGACTTCCTGGACGACCGCTCCTTCGAGGATTTGGAGATGCCAGTGGGGGCCACTATCCCGGAGGGCCACCGCAACTCCCATCTGTCCCACTTCGCCGGTCGGGTCCTCAAGCGGCTGGGCGATACCCAGGAGGCCCACGATGCCTTCCTCTCGGAAGCCGCCAAGTGCGACCCGCCGCTGGAGGACACGGAGCTGACCTCCATCTGGCGCAGCGCCCTTCGGTTCAACCGCCGCGTCCAGCAGCAGGAGGGCTACATTCCCCCGGAGGAGTACAACGTGGACTTCCGCTGCTGTCCGGAGGATTACACCGATGTGGGGCAGGCCGAAGTCCTCACCCGTGTGTCTGGCGGGGAACTGCGGTACTCTCCCGCCACCGACTACATCTGCTACAACGGCGCCTATTGGGAGGAATCCAAGCATGGGGCACAGGCCGTGGCCCAGCGGCTCACTGCCAATCAACTGGAGGAGGCCACCACTGCCGCCGAGGACGCCTGGGCTGTGCTGACCAAAAACGGCGCGGCGGAAATCCTCGCTGCCATGAGCAAGAAGAAGGCGGAGTCCATGCTCACCAGGGAGCAGACCGCCGCCTATGTCAAATACAAGAAGGCGGCGGAGTACAAAGCCTTTGCTCTGGACCGGCGCGGCTCCCGGAACATCACCAACACGCTGAAGGAGGCCCGGCCCATGCTGGCTATCACGCCACAGGAGCTGGATGCCGACTGCTATCTCCTTTGCACCCCGGAGGCCACCTATGATTTGCGTCTGGGAATGGCCGGTGGCCGGGAGCATCGTCCCGATGACTTCATGACCAAGGTGACCTCTGTGGCCCCTGGGGATAAGGGTGTCGACCTGTGGGAGAAACAGCTTGACCTCCTGTTCTGCGGCGACCGGGAGCTGATGGACTATGTGCAGCTCGTGGCCGGGACCGCCTGCATCGGGAAGGTGTTCATCGAGCAGATGATCATCGCCTACGGCTGTGGGGCCAACGGTAAATCCACCTTCTGGAACACGCTGGCCCGTGTGCTGGGGACCTACAGCGGCAATGTGTCCTCGGACGCTCTGACCGTGGGCAACCGCCGCAACATCAAACCGGAGATGGCGGAACTGAAGGGCAAGCGGCTGGTCATCGCCGCCGAGTTGGAGGAAGGCACCCGGCTGAACACCGCAACGGTAAAGCAGATGTGTTCCACCGATGAGGTCTACGCTGAGAAGAAGTACAAGGACCCTTTCAGCTTTGTCCCCAGCCATACCCTGGTGCTGTACACCAACCATCTGCCCAAGGTGGGGGCTATTGACGCCGGTACCTGGCGGCGGCTCATTGTGGTGCCGTTCAACGCCCGAATCACCGGGAGCGGCGACATCAAGAACTATGCAGAGTACCTTTATGAGAACGCCGGCCCCGCCATTCTCGCCTGGATGATCGAGGGAGCCAAGCGGGTCATCGACATGGGGTTCCATATCGCCCTACCCCCGGTGGTAGAGGCGGCTATCGCCAAGTATCGGGAGGAGAACGACTGGCTCACCCACTTTGTGACCGACAACTGTGAGGTTGGTGTCGGCTACACTGCGCGTTCTGGAGCGGTGTACCAAGCATATCGCTCCTACTGCGCCGACACCGGGGAGTTTTTCCGCAGTACGGCGGAGTTCTATGCCGCACTGGAAATGGCGGGGTATGGGCGCAAGCGCACCCGCGATGCCAACCTTATCACTGGCCTGCGGCTGCGCACCCGTGAGTTCTCCTCTGCGCAGGAGCAGTTTGACGATTTTCTGCAATAGCACAAACCGGGCGGGTGTGGAGGTCGTGGCAGTCAATTCTCTAAAATACTTATAGGCTTATTTTTTCAGCCTATAGAAAAGTAAAGTGAAAGACCTCCATGACCTCCACACCACAAAAAATACTTCTGGAGGACCTATGGCAGCAGAAAAAACAATCGAGCGCAAGCTCGTGCAGGCAGTTCACCTGATGGGCGGGCTGGCTTTAAAGTTCGTAAGTCCGGGGCTGGACGGGGTCCCCGACCGAGTTGTGTTGCTCCCTGGCGGAAAGGCGGCTTTTGTGGAATTGAAAGCCCCTGGAAAGAAAATGCGTCCGCTGCAGGTAAGGCGGAAAAATCAAATCGAGGCTATGGGCTTTTCGGTGTACTGCATCGACAGGCCGGAACAGATCGGAGGCGTTCTCAATGAAATACAGTCCTCATGAATACCAGACCTATGCGACCAATTTCCTCCTGATGCACCCCGTCTCCGCCATCTTCCTTGACTGTGGTCTTGGGAAGAGCGTCATCACCCTCACCGCCCTTTTCGACCTGTGCCTGGACAGCTTTCTGATTCGGAAGGTGCTGGTCATTGCCCCGCTTCGGGTAGCGCGGGACACCTGGCCCACCGAAATCAAGAAGTGGGACCATCTCCGGGGCCTGTCCTGGTCGCTGGCGGTGGGGAGCGAGATCGAGCGGAAGGCAGCTCTGCATCAGCGGGCCTTCGTGTACATCATCAACCGGGAGAATGTCCAGTGGCTCATCGAGGACAGCGGCCTCCCCTTCGACTACGACATGGTGGTGGTGGACGAGCTGTCCTCCTTCAAGTCCTACCAGGCAAAACGGTTCCGCTCCCTGCTGAAAGTCCGCCCCCGCGTCAAACGTATCGTGGGTCTGACTGGCACCCCCTCCAGCAACGGTCTGATGGACCTCTGGGCGGAGTTCCGGCTCCTGGATATGGGCCAGCGGCTGGGACGCTACATCACCCACTACCGCGCCCGATACTTCCAGCCGGACAAGCGGAACGGACAGGTGGTGTTCTCCTACAAGCCCCTCCCCGGAGCGGAGGAGGCCATCTATGAGAAGATTTCCGACATCACCATCTCCATGCGGGCCACCGACCACCTCCAGGTGCCGGAGTGTGTCATGAACGAGGTGCGGGTGGAGATGTCGGAGCAGGAGCGGCAAATTTATGATACCATGCGGACCGAGCTGGTGGTTTCCCTGGGCGGCGAGGAGGTGGATGCCGGGAACGCTGCGGCTCTCGGCAACAAACTCTCCCAGATGGCGAACGGGGCCGTCTACGGTGAAGGCAAGCGCGTATTCCCCCTCCACGACCGCAAACTGGACGCACTGGAGGACCTTATCGAAGCGGCGAACGGAAAGCCTGTGCTGGTGGCCTACTGGTTCCAACACGACCGTGAGCGAATCGAAAATAGACTCCACAAACTTCATGTCCCGTTCTCTCGGCTGGACACATCGGAGAGCATCGAACGGTGGAATCGCGGGGAGCTGCCTGTGGCACTCATTCATCCCGCCTCTGCCGGACATGGATTGAATCTCCAAGCTGGAGGCTCCACCCTGGTCTGGTTCGGACTGACTTGGTCGCTGGAACTGTACCAGCAGGCCAACGCCCGCCTGTGGCGGCAGGGCCAGACGGACACAGTGGTCATCCACCACATCATCACCGCCGACACGATAGATGAGCAGATCATGTCTGCTCTGAGCAAGAAAGAGAAAACACAGTCCGCATTGATCGATGCGGTGAAAGCGAATCTGGAGGTGTAGCAATGGAAACGAAAGAAATGACGGTAAAAGAATATCTCTCCCAGGCCAAGTTCCTGGACCAGCGCATCAACAGCAAAATCCAGCAGGTGGCCGCTCTGAACGATCTGGCGACCAAGGCCACCTCTACGTTGACCGGGATGCCCCGGAATCCCAACCATGCCACCTCGTCCATGGAGGATGTCATTGCCAAGATCATCGACCTCCAGGCGGAAATCAACAATGACATCGACACACTGGTCGATTTGAAGCGCAGCCTCTCCAAGACCATCAAAGCGGTGGACAGTCCCGAATACCAAACCGTCCTGGAAAAGCGGTATCTGTGTTTCCAAAGCTGGGAGCAGATTGCGGTAGAGATGGGCTACGATCTGCGCTGGCTGTATCGAATCCACGGCAAGGCGCTGGAGGAGGTCAAGGCCATCCTTGGCATTGAATAAAGCGGCATTTGCCGTTCAATAGAACTTGATAACGCCGGGGGCGGTATGGTATACTAAACTTCGGCAGCCGCGCCCCAGAAGGCCCACCAAATGGCAGAGTGCTTGGTGGGCTTTTTGCTACCCGGCGGCAAAAGGCCAAATCTGTAAAAAAGGAGCGTCCAAAATGACTGAAATGGCCCATGAACAGAATCGTACAGAGCGAATCACCTACAAAGACAGCACCTATGAAATTGTATCAAAAGTGGCCTACTTGATAGGCGTCCCAAAACGCATATTTGAAAATGAGCATGAACCGCCGCAGATCGGTGTGTACCGACAACTTGATTTAGATAAAAACGCCAGAATTATCCGCCATTTATGCATTGTACGAACGTCCATAGAACGAAATTTCAAATACATCAATGATAAAATGCGGACAGAGTTCAAATCCATTCTGAGCCTGCCGCAATTCGTGCCAGCGGAATCTATCAGCCAGCTATCCGCAGACGGCATCAATTTTGTAAAGAAATCCAGCACACAGCTTTCGGGCCACATTGTTGAAATCAACAGAATTATTTCCGATCGAATCAATAATTGTAAAAATCTTTTTCCCCTTTGGCTGAATTGGCAGTATGTTCGGGAATTGTTTATTATGCCTGACGGCCTCCGAGAAGAATCCACAAAGGACGCTGCGGCGGTTTACTACAATGGACTTTCGTTTTATCCTTACCAAATGTACATCAACTGGATTCCCCAGGACGAGGGAAATATCCTCTACAGCGATAAAAAATTTGTGACTCTGCTCTATCAATGGCACCTGGACGAGTTTACCGACCTCGGCAAAGTATCCGATGCCGGGAGTTTTATCAAGGGCAACATATACGACTTCATTGACGAGGGGGAGAAAGTTGTCATTGTCGTGGATTGCGAGAATGTGGACCCCTACAAACTGAGCGCCACACTCCGGGGCCTGAGCCACAACTATACGGACAAAATTGCCTCCATCATTCTTTTCGATGATATCCACACCTCCTCCGGCTGGGACTTGCTGGAACGTTTTACAACGATCCCAGTGGAGCATATCGAAATTGAGCGGGTCAAGCAGGACAAGTCCCTGGTGGATATGCGGCTGGCTATGCGGGTCGGACAGGAGTTCTATGAGAACACAGTAGATTCCTTCGTCCTCGTTTCCAGCGATTCCGACTATTGGGCTTTGATCTCCTCCCTCCCGAAAGCCCAGTTCCTGGTGATGGTGGAACACGACAAGTGCGGCCCTGACCTCAAAGCGGCTCTGGCAGAGCATGGGATTTTCTATTGCTACCTGGATGACTTTTATTCCGGCAATTCGGAGGAGCTGAAAACACAGGCTCTTTTTCGTGAAATGCGCCTTTACATGGAGCGGGCCGTCCGTCTCAATCTGAATGCCATGTTTGACGAGGCTCTCCGGGCCACACGCATTGACATGACCGCTGCGGAGCGGCAGCGGTTCTACAGCAGATACCTCAAGACCATCCAGCTTGTCATTGACGATGATGGGGATGTTTCTCTCGCAATCAAGGCCAAATGAGAAACTGACCACTAAAAACCATTGAAAGCCACTCCCTCCATCTGGTATGATTAGAATTAGCAAAACAGCATAGAGAACTGCCACCATGGGACCACCATCCTGCGGTGGCTTTTCTTTTGCGCAGATGGAGGTGAACACCATGCCGAAACAGCCCCGCCGCCCCTGCGGTTTCCCCGGCTGTCCCAACCTGACCGATGGACGGTTCTGCGAGGAACACGCCAAACAGGAGAACCGCCGCTACGAACGCTACCAGCGGGACCCCGCCACCAAGCGGCGCTACGGCAGAGCGTGGCAACTCATCCGTGACCGATACGCCGCCGCCCACCCCTTCTGCGAGGAGTGCTACAAACGCGGCGTCCTCACCCCTACCGAGGAGATCCACCACATCGTTCCGCTGTCCCACGGCGGCACTCATGCGGAGGATAATCTCATGGCGCTGTGTAAGCCATGCCACTCCCGCATCACGGTGGAGATGGGTGACCGCTGGCCGCAGAACAAGGAGTACACCTACTGACCCCAGGGGCGGGTCAAATCTCTACAGCCCTGCCCCGTGGGGAACGGCGCGGGGTCATTTGCGCAAAATCGCGGTTTCAAACGGGGTATATACCCCACGCCATAACGGAGGTGGTTTTCATGGCGAAGGACGGCACCAACCGGGGCGGCGCTCGTGTGGGCGCTGGGGCCAAGAAAAAGCCCCTGGCGGATAAGATCGCCGAGGGCAACCCCGGTAGGCGGCGGTTGACCGTCACCGACTTCGACACCACCGCCGATCTGGAGGGCCAGCCCATGCCCAAGCCCTCCGCCATGCTCTCCGCTACCCAGAAGGACGGCAAGCCGCTCATCGCCGCCGAAATCTACGAGGCCACCTGGAACTGGCTGGCCCAGCGCAAGTGTGCCTCGCTGGTGTCCCCGCAGCTCCTGGAGCGGTACGCCATGAGCGTGGCCCGGTGGATTCAGTGCGAGGAGGCCATCACCGAGTACGGCTTCCTCGCCAAGCACCCCACCACCGGCAACGCCATCCAAAGCCCCTATGTGGCCATGAGCCAGAATTTCATGTCCCAGACCAACCGGCTGTGGATGGAGATTTATCAGATCGTCAAGGAAAACTGCGCCGGGGAGTACGGCGGGGCCACGCCCCAGGATGATGTCATGGAGCGGCTGCTCCAGGCCCGGAAGGGCAAGATTTGAGAAGGGAGTCCAGCATGGTAATCGAGAGAAAACACACGGCGGAGCTTATCCCCGCCGACTACAACCCCCGGAAGGACCTCAAGCCGGGGGACGCTGAATATGAGAAGCTGAAACGCTCCGTCGAGCAGTTCGGCTATGTGGAGCCGGTGATTTGGAACAAGACCACCGGCTTTGTCGTGGGCGGACACCAGCGGCTGAAGGTGCTGCTGGACATGGGCATCACCGAGGTGGAGTGCGTGGTGGTGGAAATGGACGCCGAGAAGGAAAAGGCGCTCAACATCGCCCTCAACAAAATCTCCGGCGAGTGGGACAAGGACAAGCTGGCCCTGCTCATCGCCGACCTCCAGGGAGCCGACTTTGATGTGTCTCTCACCGGCTTCGAGCCTGCGGAGATCGATTCGCTGTTCAAGGATGCCCAGCAGAGCAAGGTCAAGGATGATGATTTCGATGTGGAGGCCGAGTTGAAGGCCCCGGTCATCACCAAGGCCGGGGATGTGTGGACGCTGGGTCGGCACCGGCTGGTCTGCGGCGACAGCACCAAGGCTGAAACTTTCGCCCTGCTCATGGGCGACCGCAAGGCCAATCTGGTCATCACGGACCCGCCTTACAATGTGAACTACGAGGGCAGTGCCGGGAAGATCAAGAACGACAACATGGCGGACGATGCCTTCTACCAGTTCCTCCTGGCGGCGTTCCAGAACACCGAGACGGTGATGGCGGATGACGCCAGCATTTATGTGTTCCACGCCGACACCGAGGGGCTGAACTTCCGCCGCGCCTTTGCGGATGCCGGATTCCGGCTCTCCGGGACGTGTATCTGGAAGAAACAGTCCCTGGTGCTGGGCCGCTCTCCCTACCAGTGGCAGCACGAGCCAATCCTGTTCGGCTGGAAGAAGAAGGGTAAGCACCAGTGGTACACCGGGCGGAAGGAATCCACCATCTGGGAGTTCGACAAACCAAAAAAGAACGGCGACCACCCCACCATGAAGCCGATCCCGCTGCTGGCCTACCCCATTATGAACTCCAGCATGAGCAACACCCTGGTGCTGGACCCCTTCGGCGGCTCCGGCTCCACGCTGATCGCCTGTGAGCAGACCGACCGCTCCTGCTGCACCATTGAGTTGGATGAGAAGTTCTGCGATGTGATCGTCAAGCGGTACATCGAGCAGGTCGGTTCAGCCGATGGTGTTTCCGTCCAGCGGGATGGGCTGACCTATCAGTATTCGGAGGTCTGCGATGGAACAGAAAAACACACTGACCCTCGGCAGCCTGTTTGACGGCTCCGGGGGATTTCCTTTGGGCGGGCTGCTGGCTGGCGTCACCCCGGTCTGGGCCTCGGAGATCGAGCCGTTCCCCATCCGGGTGACCACCAGGCGGTTCCCCAACATGAAACACTACGGTGACATCTCCCGGATGGATGGCGGGAAGATCGAGCCGGTGGACATTATCACCTTCGGCTCCCCCTGCACCGATATGAGCATCGCCGGGAAAAGGGCTGGTCTGGATGGCGCTCAGTCCTCGCTGTTCTATCAGGCCATCCGCATCATCAAAGAAATGAGGTGTGCCACCAATGGAAGATACCCACGGTGGATATGCTGGGAGAACGTTGTCGGCGCATTCAGTTCAAACCGGGGCCTCGACTTCAAAGCGGTCCTCGAAGCGGTCATCAGGATCATCGAGCCGGGGGCCGAGGTGCCTATGCCTGAGAAAGACCGCTGGCCCTACGCCGACCTTTACATGGGAGAGCGATGGAGCGTTGCGTACCGCACTTTTGATGCGCAACATTGGGGAGTCCCCCAGCGGAGACGCCGCGTCTACCTTGTCGGCGATCTTGCAGGCCAGTGTGCCGGACAAGTATTATTTGAGTCCGAAGGCTTGTCTGGGTATTCTGCGGAGGGCTTCCGCTCGTGGCAAAGAGCTGCCAGAAATCCTGCGGCTGGCCTTGGAGCGGCAGGCGGCATCTGCCTGAACGACCAAGGCGGCGGGCGGATGGACATTTCTGAGGAAGTGACCGCCACCCTCCGCGCCCAAGAGCATGTGCATCCGCCCTGTGTGCTGGCGGCGGGTTTCTGCAAGGAGTGTTCCGCCCAGAGCCGGGGCATTGGCTATGAGGAGGAACGCGCTCCCACCCTCCGGGCTGGGGCCATCCCCACCGCCGTCTATGAGAACCATAGTCAGGACACCAGATACACCGGGCCGTTGGACACGGCCCCCACGGTCAGCTCCACCTATGGCACCGGCGGCAACAACCAGCCCTTCGTGGTGGAGGCCGACACGCCCAAAACGCTGAAGATCCGCTCCGGCTGCGAGGGCGGCGGCAAGGGGGCGCTCATCCAGGAGGATGTGTCCGCCACCCTCTCCTGCAACAACGACCAGACGCTATTCGTGCCGAAGTGCTACAGCATCGGCGCGGCTTTCAGCGAGGGAATGCTCTCGGACAACCCCCACAGCGGAATCTACGAGGCGGACTCCTCCCGGACGCTGGATCAGAGCGGCGGCAACCCCTCCTGCAACCAGGGCGGCATCGCCGTGGTGGAGGGGCCGACCTATGCTGTGACAACAGGAAAATACACGCAGGTCAGCGCGGAGCAGGCTCCCACCCTGATGGCGCGGGATTTCAAAGACCCCACCGCAGTCAATCGGGGCTACAGTGTGCGGAGGCTCACCCCCACCGAATGCGCCAGGTTACAAGGGTTCCCGGATTTTTGGTGTGCTGGTCTTGACACACCGGAGCCTACCGAGGAGGATATCGCTTTCTGGACGGAGGTCTGGGAAACGCACCGCCGGGTGATGGGCGGCTCCGCCAAGGCCAAGAGCCGGAACCAGATCATCAAGTGGCTGCAACACCCTCATTCGGATGCCGCTGAATATAAAATGTGGGGGAATGGCGTGGCCTTGCCAAATGTGTTTTTCGTGCTGGCAGGCATTGTGTGGTCTACACAATTATCCAGCCAGTAATTTGTCGAGGTCAGGGCGAGAAACAACTTGCTATATCCGCCGGGTAGAGCGAATATGTGACTACCAAAAAACAAGGGGGTTTCCACCATGACGATCAACTACAACGTGACCGGCACCGAGCGCAAGCGCCTCGCCGACTACATTTCCGGCTTCATGGGTACGGAGAAAAAGTACCTGGGTGCGCCGACCTTCGCCTACCAGATTGGTTACCTCACCGTCAGCAAGGACGGCGCGGTCAGCTTCGAGGACCGGGGCTACAACAGCGACATCGACGCTCTGATGGCAGAGCTGGAGGGCCAGGGGTTCCACACTGAGGACACCATCGCCAAGGCCAACACCGCCGAGGCGGAGGCCGCTCCCGCAGAGGAGGGCGTCACCCAGCCCCACGGCTTCGGCCTGACGGTCACCCTCCCCGCCGCCAGCCTGCCCTCCGAGACGCTGGCCAACCTCACCAGCATCCTCGCCGCCAAGGGACGGCTCATCCGCAAGGCCCTGGGCATCGACCTCCTGCCGGTGCAGGTGGAGGCCGATACGGTTTCCTTCCCCTGGTTCGAGGGCCGGGAGCTTGATGCCGATGAGGTCAAAGCCTACACCCACCTGATCGCCGCCCTCTGTGACATGGCCCGGAACCAGAAACGCATCACCGCCAAGGAAAAGGCCACCGACAACGACAAGTACGCCTTCCGGTGTTTCCTGCTCCGGCTGGGCTTCATCGGAGCCGAGTACAAGGACGAGCGGAAAATCCTCCTCCGCAACCTCTCCGGCAACAGCGCATTCAAGTCCGGCAAGCGCACCGCCGAGGCTCTTCAGCCAGAGCCTCCCGCCTTCACCGCTGCGGTGGAGGCCCAGGGCGACCCGGAGCTGGCCGAGGCCCTGGCGGACGAGCTGCTGATCCAGCAGGTCAACGCCTCCTTTGGAGAGGAGGCGGCGTCATGAGAGGCATGACCCCGGAAATCCTCGCCAGCCTGCGGGAGCGGTTCCCGCAGGGGACGCGGGTGGAGCTGCTCCGCATGGACGATCCCCAGGCCCCGCCCATCGGCACCAGGGGAACCGTGAGGGGCGTGGATGATTCCGGCTCCATTATGGTGGCCTGGGACGGCGTCGGCTCCCTCCATGTGCTGTTCGGAGTGGACGAATGCAGAAAGGTGGGCGAGTGAAATGCGCAGCATTATCGGTGAGTTCTACCTTGGCAACATCACCCCGGACGTGACCGTCATCAAGCGGACCTCCGAGCTGCAAAAGGCGGTGAAGGAAATGGCCGATGCTGAGTCCTTCCTCCGGGAAAACTTGGACGGCGAATGTCTCGCCGCACTGGAGCGGCTGGTCGATGCCCAGCTCACCACCAGCACCACCACGGCCCAGGAACGCTACATGGACGGGTTCCGCACCGGGGCCAAATTCATGCTGGACATCCTGACCGGCGAGAGTGAAAACCTGGCCCCGCTGGTGCAGACCGAGGCATAAACTACACAATTCCGGCCCAGAATCCTTGTGTACTTTACGAATCGAATTAACTTGCTATATCTCCGTTTTAGAGCGAATATGTCACTACCGAAAGGGAAAACACCCCGCCGGACACACAAAAAACGGAGGTCAGCACCATGAACGAGAAAATGAAAAAACAGGTCGCCGAAATGAAAAAGCAGACCATCGGGGTCGAGGTGGAGATGAACAGCATCACCCGCCACGCCGCCGCCAAGCTCGCCGCCGAGTTCTTCGGCACCGGGCGCTGCGAGGACACCGCCTGCCGCAACGGCTACTACACCTGGTCGGCTTGGGATGCCCAGGGCCGCGAGTGGAAGTTCCAGCGGGACGTCAGCATCGAGGGGCCGGACAGCGAGAAGTGCGAGATGGTCACGCCGATCCTCACCTACGCCGACATGGACACCCTCCAGGAGCTGGTGCGGCGGCTGCGCAAGGCCGGGGCCAAGAGCGACTACACACGCGGTTGCGGGGTCCACATCCACATTGGGGCCAAGGGCCACACCGCCCAGACCCTCCGCAATCTGGCGAACATCATGGCCAGCCACGAGAGCCTCCTGGCGGATGCTCTGGCCCTTGACCACTATCGCATGAGCCGGTATTGCCGGACGGTCAACCCCCGGTTCATTGAGACGGTCAACCAGCGCAAGCCCAGCACCATGAGCGACCTGGCAGACATTTGGTACAGCGCCAACAACGCCACCTACGGCAGAAACCAGCACTACAACGACAGCCGCTACCATATGCTCAACCTCCACGCCACCTTCACCAAGGGTACGATTGAGTTCCGGCTTTTCCAGTTCGACGCCCCCACCGCCGACCGTAAGAACGGCCTACACGCCGGGCAGCTCAAGAGCTACATCCAGCTTTGCCTCGCGCTCAGCCAGATGGCGAAGTCGGTCAAGACCGCCAGCCCCAAGCCCCAGCAGAACGACAACCCCAAGTACACCATGCGCACATGGCTCCTCCGCCTGGGTTTCATCGGCGAGGAGTTCGCCACCGCCCGCGACCTGCTGACCCGCCGCCTCGCCGGGGACGCCGCCTTCCGCAACGGACGCGCCGCTTGAAGGCATTAGCCGCAGGCCCTCTAAACCCGCCACCGAGCGGGCTTTAGGTGGTAGAAGGGCAAGCGCCCAACGGAAAGGAAGGTACAGAACATGGCAAAACGCTATTACATCGCCTACGGCAGCAACCTCAATATCCCGCAGATGCGGGTGCGCTGCCCTGGGGCGCGGATTATCGGCACCTCGGTCATCCCCGACTACGAGCTGCTGTTCAAGGGGAGCAAGACCGGCTCCTACCTCACTATCGAACCGAAGGCCGGGGCCAGCGTCCCGGTGGCGGCATGGGAGGTCAGCGAGGATGACGAGTTGGCCCTGGACCACTATGAGGGGTTCCCCACCTTTTACTACAAGGCCGAGATGGTGCTGCCCATCAAGGGCATCCGCACAGGGAAGGTTCGCCACCGCAGGGTGTTCGTCTACATTATGCACGAGGAACGGAGTCTCGGCCTGCCCTCTGCCCACTATGTGGCCGTCTGCCGGGAAGGGTACGATTCCTTCGGATTCGGCCAGCGGTACTTGACCGACGCCATCCAGCGGAGCATGGAGGGGATGAAATGAAAAACAACATTTTTCGGATTTCGGTCTGCCCCAGGTGCGGCCAAACCTACACCGCGCCCCCGGCCACGGCCAGAGACGGCTCCGGCCCCATCTGCCCAGACTGCGGCACCAGGGAGGCCCTGGAGAGCATCGGGGTGGACACCGCCGAGCAGGACAAGATCATCGATACTATCCACCGCTGCCAGAGGGGGTGTGGGTATGAACACTAAACCGAGGACCGGGTTGGAAATTCTGAAAGCCCCCGGCACCACGGCTGGCGAGATCGCCGCCCTGCTGGAGACGGGCCATCCACCCTTCGAGGAGGGCGATGTACAGTGCGACCTGGTTGATTGCAAAGACTGCTGGTTGGCCTGGCTCACCACTGGAAAGGTTCCCGCCCCTAAGTACAAGCCCATCCGCTGACCATCAGCGGCGGCACAGCCCTTCGGGGCTGCTGCTCGTACTGCGGAAATATACACGATCTCCATCACGGATATTTGTGTACTTTAGCCCTCTGAATTAGCTTGCTATTATCCTGATTTAGAGCGAATATGGGTACACCCGAAAGGGAAAACCACATTTTGAAAGCGGAGGGCATGAACATGACAACGAGATTTCAGCGGGAACTGAGCGGCGAATTGGGTGCCTACTGGCAGCGACAGGCCGAGGCGGAGCTGGCGAAGGTCAAGACCGACCTGGACAGCGGCGAGATCACCATTGACGAAGCCGGGGTCGCCCGGAACTGCATCGGACGGGCCTTGATGGATGACCTGCTGGAGAAGCTCCTCCTAGTCACCGACAGGGCCGACAGTGCCGCCACACGGGCCGCACGAGAGGCCGAGGTGCAGGCCGACCTGGAATCCTACCGGGCCAACAGAAAGGCCCCCAGCACCGAGGAAATCGCCGAGATGCGGGCTGCGTTCGGCGCAGGCACCAAGGTGGTGGATGTTATCACTGGCGAGGAAATCCAGCTTTGACCCATCGCCCCAAGGGGGACGGCCCGGAAGGGCCTGCTCCTCGTTATACGGCGGCATAATATACACAGTTTCTACCCCGGATGTTTGTGTAGATTATGCTCCGAATTGACTTGCTATTATCTCCGTTTAGAGCGAATATGGGTATACCGAAAGGGAAAACCACACTTTGAAAACGGAGGGCAACACCATGAAAATCAAGATGAACAGCAAGACCGCAGCGAAGGCCGACACCTATCGGCTCCAGAAGGTCACCACCCCGGAGGACCTCGAACTGAAGATGATGCACAATGGCGGCGCCATCCTCACCTTCAGCGACCGCATCCTGGTCGCGGGGTACTTCTACAACCCCAACGGGCGGTGCTACTACGGGGCCACCTACCGCTTCACCACCGCCGACCACACCTGCGAGGGCTGGGTGGAACTGGTCAGCATTTCCGAGGAAACCTTCGAGGACAACGGCCACGCCATTGCCTGGGCGATGGCTAACTGAGGGGGGCCAGACATGACGAGGCAGAAAAAGGAGATCATTAAGAAGATTGACGATCTGGAGCAGTGGATCGCGGCTGATGAGGAACTTGGCTGCGGATTCGCCCCAGCCGGGGCCTACGATGGGATGTACCAGGAAATCTACCAGCTCCAAGAGGAACTGGCCCACCTCCAGCACTACACCACCTTGGAGGATATGCTCTACGACACGCGGGGCTGCGAGAACAGCGGATGCCCCTGGTGAGTTGAACCAAAACCGAATACACCGCAGCACCAGCCCTTCGGGGCTGCTGCTCGTTACTGGCTTGCCGCTGGGCAGGTCATTTTTTATATCCTTTGGAGGTGACACACCATGCGCAAGCTGAAAAAATATAAGCCCACCCCATTTAAGGCCAAGGACTTCACCTACAGCAAGGAGGCCGCTGACTATGCGGTGGGGTTCATCGAGTGCCTTTGTCACACTAAGGGGACTTGGGCCGGAAAGCCCTTTGAACTCATCGACTGGCAGGAGCAGATCATCCGGGATGTGTTCGGCACCCTCAAGCCTAACGGCTACCGCCAGTTCAACACCGCCTACATCGAAATCCCGAAGAAGATGGGCAAGAGCGAACTTGCCGCCGCTGTCGCCCTCCTGCTCACCTGCGGCGATGGCGAGGAGCGGGCCGAGGTTTATGGCTGTGCCGCCGACCGCCAGCAGGCGTCTATCGTGTTCGAGGTCGCTGCCGATATGGTGAAGATGTGTCCAGCTCTCTCCAAGCGGGTGAAGATTCTGGCCTCCCAAAAACGCATCATCTACCAGCCCACCAACTCCTTCTACCAGGTGCTTTCGGCGGAGGCGTACAGCAAGCATGGATTCAACATCCATGGGGTGGTCTTTGACGAGCTACACACCCAGCCGAACAGAAAGCTGTTCGATGTCATGACCAAAGGCTCCGGCGACGCCCGGATGCAGCCGCTCTACTTTTTCATCACCACGGCTGGCACAGACACCCGCTCCATCTGCTACGAGACACACCAGAAGGCCAAGGATATTCTGGAGGGCCGGAAGATCGACCCCACCTTTTACCCTGTAATCTACGGTGCAGATGAGGGGGACGATTGGACGGACCCCAAGGTGTGGAAAAAGGCTAACCCCTCCCTGGGCATCACGGTGGGCATCGACAAGGTGCGGGCGGCGTGTGACTCCGCCAAGCAGAATCCCGCCGAGGAGAACTCCTTCCGGCAGCTCCGCTTGAATCAGTGGGTGAAACAGGCGGTGCGCTGGATGCCCATGGAGCGGTGGGACAAATGCGATTTTGCCGCCAATGAGGACAGCTTGGAGGGGCGGGTCTGCTACGGCGGGCTGGACCTTTCCTCCACCACCGACATCACGGCCTTCGTGCTGGTGTTCCCGCCCGTGGACGAGAACGATAAATACAGCATCCTCCCGTACTTCTGGATTCCAGAGGACAACCTCGACCTCCGGGTCAGGCGCGACCATGTTCCCTACGATGTGTGGGAAAAGCAAGGGTTCCTCCAGACCACCGAAGGCAACGTGGTTCACTATGGCTACATCGAAAAGTTCATCGAGCGGTTGGGGGAACGATTCAACATCCGGGAGATTGCCTTTGACCGCTGGGGTGCCGTTCAGATGGTACAGAACTTGGAGGGCATGGGCTTTACCGTGGTTCCCTTCGGGCAGGGCTTCAAGGATATGTCCCCGCCCACCAAGGAGCTGATGAAGCTGGTGCTGGAGGAGCGGGTGGCCCACGGTGGTCACCCGGTGCTGCGGTGGATGATGGACAATATTTACATCCGCACCGATCCGGCTGGCAACATCAAGCCGGACAAGGAAAAGTCCACCGAAAAAATCGATGGTGCCGTTGCCACGGTGATGGCCCTGGACAGGGCTATCCGCTGCGGCAACGACATCAGTGAGAGTGTGTATGACAGCCGGGGGCTACTTTTTATTTGAATAGTCCACATCTGTTGTATCATTGCTAATCTTGCACTGACTTTTCAATCACAATAATTTCTTTGTCATTGTTATTAACCGTTTCGGTTGAAATAAAAGCGGTGTAGGCATTTGATGCTATCAATTTTGTAGATGCCGCATCTATTCCTACCGAAAGCAGAATAACGATTGCAGGTACCAGGTCAATTAGGTTTATTGCTCCTGTCTTGCCCTTTTTAGTAACCAAGCGGAAACCAGCCACCTTGTTTATTCTCTGAATGTCTTTTACGGGAAATGCATTGATTGCTTGAATTATAATCTTTTCTGTAATTTTCTTCCCAGGTTTCTTGGACAAATGCCCTATTGTACTTGTCAAGAGGCAGAGATATATCTTGCCCTTCACTTCTTCATTTCGTAAATCAAATCCACCAAGCGTAGCAATTCCTGCAACCATTCGCAACTGTATAAATGTCGCTATGGGAAGGTGAAGTTGTTTCAGCAATGCTTCGAGTGCATCAGACAAATCGGCTGAGTATTCAGTTCCCAATATTCCTGAGAGGGTACCCGTTGTCGCTACATTAACAATATGATCATTTATCAGTTTTTTGGCGGCTTTTTCTTTTGTGCCATAATGCTCCAAATAGTCATTAGCCATGTCTGCTATAGATTTTTCTAAGCTCGGAGCCACGGAAAACAGCACATCTAAGATATCAGGGCTTGTCTTTTTTCGCATGGCTTTTTTGGATGTGCTTTTTGTAAGAACCTTTTCAGACATGGCACCTTGCCCTCCCCCAAATTTTTAACTATTAAATTATACCACAGCATCTTCCGCTTTCCAAGAGTGGGTGGTGCTTTTCTTATGCCCATTTTTAATGAAGGAGTGTGATCTCTATGGGCTTTTTCAGCAGTCTGTTCCGTTCGCGGGATGCTCCCCAGGACCGTACTGCAGGGAGCGGCTATACCTTTTACTTCGGCAGTTCCACCTCCGGCAAAGCCGTCACCGAGCGGAGCGCCATGCAGATGACGGCGGTGTACTCCTGCGTCCGTATCTTGGCGGAGGCCGTGGCGGGCCTGCCCCTCAACCTCTACCGCTACACCGAGGACGGCGGCAAGGAGAAGGCTATCGACCACCCGCTGTACCTCCTGCTCCATGACGAGCCTAACCCGGAAATGAGTTCCTTCGTGTTCCGGGAAACCCTTATGACCCACTTGCTCCTCTGGGGCAACGCCTACGCCCAAGTCATCCGCAACGGCAAGGGCGAAGTGATGGCGCTGTACCCCCTCATGCCCAACAAAATGACGGTGGACCGGGACGAGCGGGGCCAGCTCTACTACAGCTACCAGCGGAGCAATGACGAGGCCGTCCGCTCCAAGGACCAGGCCGTTATCCTCCGGCCCTCGGACGTGCTGCACATCCCCGGCCTGGGCTTTGATGGGCTGGTGGGATATAGCCCTATCGCTATGGCGAAGAACGCCATCGGAATGGCCATCGCCTGTGAGGAGTACGGCGCGAAGTTCTTCGCCAACGGCGCGGCTCCAGGCGGTGTCCTGGAACACCCCGGCACCATCAAAGACCCCCAGCGGGTGCGGGAGAGCTGGCAGTCCACCTTCGGCGGCAGCGGCAACGCCAATAAGATCGCCGTTCTGGAGGAGGGCATGAAATACACGCCCATCGGCATCTCGCCGGAGCAGGCGCAGTTCCTCGAAACACGAAAATTTCAGATCAATGAGATCGCTCGAATTTTCCGAGTGCCGCCCCACATGGTGGGCGACCTGGAAAAGTCGAGCTTTTCCAATATTGAGCAGCAGTCGCTGGAGTTCGTGAAATACACGCTGGAGCCTTGGGTAATCCGCTGGGAGCAGTCCATCCAGCGCACCTTGCTCACCGAAGCAGAAAAGTCTCAATATTTTGTGAAGTTCAACTTGGAGGGCTTGCTCCGTGGCGACTACTGGAGCCGGATGAATGGCTACGCCACCGCTCGGCAGAACGGCTGGATGTCTGCCAACGACATCCGGGAGCTGGAGAATCTCGACCGCATCCCCGCCGAGGAGGGCGGCGACCTGTACCTCATCAATGGCAATATGCTCCCGCTGAAGGATGCTGGGGCTTTTGCAGATACCACTATGACAGGAGAGGAGGATTCCGATGAAAAAATTCTGGAACTGGAAAGTGAAGTCGGCAGCGGAGACGGCCCCGGAGGAACGGACGCTGTTCCTCAATGGCACCATCGCCGAGGATAGCTGGTATGACGATGACGTGACCCCGCAGATATTCAAGGATGAGCTGATGTCCGGCAACGGCAACATCACCGTCTGGATCAACAGCCCCGGTGGTGACTGCGTGGCGGCGGCACAAATCTACAATATGCTCATGGACTACCCCCATGACGTGACCGTGAAAATTGACGGTATCGCCGCCAGCGCCGCCTCGGTCATCGCTATGGCTGGCACCAAGGTCCTCATGTCCCCGGTGTCCACTATGATGATCCACAACCCCGCCACCATCGCCTGGGGCGATGCCGGGGAGATGGAAAAGGCCATCGCTATGCTGGACGCTGTGAAAGACTCCATCATCAATGCCTATGAGATCAAGAGCGGCCTGTCCCGCGCCAAGCTGTCCCACCTCATGGACAGCGAGACCTGGATGGACGCGAACAAAGCGGTGGAGCTGGGCTTTGCGGACGGCATCCTGCCCCGCGCCCAGGCCGGGGACGAGGCCCCGCCCGCTGGCTCCATGCTGTATTCCCCAGCGGCGGTAGTCAATTCCCTCATGGGGAAGATCGCCGCCAAGACCCATATCAGCAAGCCCAATCCCGAACCTACACCCACAGGCCGTTCCATCGACACGCTGATGGAGCGGCTTGAACTTTTGAAATTTTAAAGGAGGAACACATCATGACCATTCTGGAACTGAGAGAGAAGCGGGCCAAGGCGTGGGCGGCTGCAAAGGCTTTCCTGGACAGCCACCGCAACGAGAAGGGGGTCCTGTCCGCCGAGGACGATGCTGCCTACACCCGCATGGAGCAGGATATCACCGACCTGGGCAAGGAGATCGCCCGTCTGGAGCGGCAGGAGGCGTTGGACGCCGAGCTGTCCAAGCCCACCGCCAGCCCCCTGATCGGCAAGCCCCTGGGCGGCGCTGACCCGGACGAGCCCAAGACCGGGCGGGCCTCCAAAGCCTACAAGGAGGCCATGCTCACCGCCCTGCGCACCAACTTCCGCCAGGTGAGCAACGTTCTTCAGGAGGGCATCGACGCCAACGGCGGCTATCTGGTGCCGGAGGAGTACGACTCCCGGATCATCGACGGGCTGACCGAGGAGAACATCATGCGCAGGCTGGGCCACCGCATCACCACCAGCGGCGAACACAAGATCAACATCGCCGCCACCAAGCCCGCCGCCGCGTGGATCGATGAGGGCGGCGCACTCACTTTCGGGGACGCCACTTTCGCCCAGATCAGCCTGGACGCCCACAAGCTCCATGTGGCGGTGAAGGTCACCGAGGAGCTGCTCTACGACAACGCCTTCGGTCTGGAAAACTACATCATCGCTCAGTTCGCCAAGGCCCTGGGCAACGCCGAGGAGGACGCCTTCCTCAACGGGGACGGCACCGGCAAGCCCCTGGGCCTGCTGGCGGCGACCGGCGGGGCGCAGACCGCCGTCACCACTGCCGGGGCCTCCATCACGGCGGATGAGGTCATCGACCTGGTGTACGCCCTCAAGCGGCCCTACCGCAAGAGCGCCGCCTTCCTCACCAATGACCAGACACTGGCGGTGCTACGCAAGCTGAAGGACAACAACGGCCAGTATCTCTGGCAGCCCTCCTACCAGGCCGGGGAGCCGGACCGTCTGTTCGGCTACGCCATCCACACCTCTCCCTACTTCCCCACCATCACTGCGGGTAAGCCTGCCATCGCGTTCGGCGATTTCAGCTACTACAACATCGGCGACCGGGGGACCCGTTCCTTCGCTGAGCTGAAGGAGCTGTTCGCCGGGAACGGCATGGTGGGCTTTGTCGCCAAGGAGCGTGTGGACGGCAAGCTGGTGCTGCCGGAGGCGGTGCAGCTCCTGGCTATCAAGGCCAGCGCCGCCGCGAAGTGATCTGCTGGGGTCCCGGTGGTGTATCTGCCGGGACCCCCTGCCCATTCTGGAGGTGAGCATTTTGATCGTCACGCTGAACGAGGCCAAGAAGTATCTCCGGGTTGACCATGACGATGATGACACCATCATTCGGAAGTTCATCCGGGCGGCGGAAACGCTGTGCGAGGGTACGCTGCGGAAGGCGGTGGAGCCAGTTCCCATCAACAAAGTGGCGGCTCTGTTCGCCGTGGCCTACCTCTACGAGCATCGGGAAAGCGCCGACATGGACGAGCTGACCCGGATGCTCCGCTATATCCTCGCCACTGAGCGGGAGGTGGCCTTCTGATGGACATTTCCAAGCTGCGCTCCCGCATCACCATCCAGCAGGCCGTGGTGCAGAAAGATGCCATCGGCAACCACACCAACGCCTGGGTGGATTTCTGGTCCTGTGCCGCCTACGCCAACCTCGCCTCCGGCAAGGAGTGCGGGGCCGCTGGGCAGACATTGGGCAGCGACACTTTGGCATTTGAAGTGCGCTGGTGTGAGCGGCTCCGGGATTTGGATGGCACCAAGTTCCGCATCCTGTTCGGCGGCAATATCTACAACATCATCTGCGTGGACGATGTGCATTTCCGGCATGAAAAGCTGAAGCTGACCGCCCAGCGGGAAAGGCGGTGACGGCATGGCAAGAGACACCGTTTCCATTGACGAGTTCCCCAAGGTGGTCATGGCCCAACTGGAGGAATATGTGTCCATGGCCTCAGACGAGGTCAAAGAGGCTGTCCGCATCGTCAGCGAGGATGTGAAAGCCGAGATACAGTCCCGCGCCCCGGTCAAGACGGGCAAATACAAAGCAAGCTGGACGGTTACCAAGGTGGAGGAAACCGCCCAATCCCTGGTGAACACCGTCCACTCGGCGAAGCACTACCGGCTGACCCATCTGCTGGAAAACGGCCACGCCAAGCGGGGCGGCGGCAGGACCCGCGCCTTCCCCCACATCGCCCCCGGCGAGGCCCTGGCGGAGAAGGAGCTGCTGGAGATCGCGGAAAGGAAACTGCGATGAAAAAATCAGATGTTCCCGCCCTGCTGGAGCGGCTGGGCTTTCCCTTCGCCTATGACCACTTTGCCGAGGGCGAGGGGCCGGACCCACCCTTTCTGGTGTACCGCTATCCCAATGCGGACAACTTCGCCGCCGATGGGGTGGTGTACTTCAAGCAGGATGTCCTCCACATCGAGGTCTACACCGATAAGAAGGACCCGGCGCTGGAGGAGCAGATCGAGGCCGCTCTGGATGAGAGCGGCCTTTTTTACGGCAAAGGCGAGACGTGGATCGACAGCGAAAAGCTGTACGAGGTCCTTTATGAAATGGAGGTATCTGCATGAGCAGCACCAATAAGCGAAACAAGGTCAAGTTTAATATCTGCAACGTCCACTACGCCCCGCTGTCCCAGGACAATGACGGAAAGTACACTTGGGCAGCGCCTGTGGCTCTCCCCGGCGCGGTGTCCCTCTCCCTGGACCCCCAGGGTGAGCCGGAGAGTTTCTATGCGGACGGTATCGAATACTACGTCATCAACAACAACCAGGGCTATGACGGCGACCTGGAGGTGGCCCTCATCCCGGAGTCCTTCCGGCGGGACATCCTCATGGAGACCACGGACGCCAACAGCGTCCTGCTGGAGAACGCCGCCAGCGAGACAGGCAAGTTTGCCCTCCTGTTCGAGTTCGATGGGGATGTGCGGAAGATCCGCCACGTCCTTTACAACTGCTCCGCCTCACGGCCCTCCATCTCCGCCAAGACCAATGAGGAGAACCGGGAGGTGCAGACCGAGACCCTGACGGTGAAGGCCCGACCCCTTTCCACCGGCTATGTGAAGGCTAAGACCGGCGATTCCACCAAAGCCAGCGTCTACGACAACTGGTACAAGAGCGTGTACCAGCCTGCGGACACTCCGGCTGTGGACGAGGACGCTGACACCACTGGCGGCGAAGGGTAAGGAGGGCTGACACATGGGTATCAAACGCACCATCGAAATTGACGGCCAGCAGGTGGCGTTCAAGGCCAGTGCCGCCATCCCCCGCATCTACCGGTTGAAGTTCCACCGGGACATCTACAAGGACCTCGCCGCTCTGGAAAAGAGTGTGGGCGACAACAGCGAGGGCAGCTCCGGGCTGGATATGTTCTCTCTGGAGATGTTCGAGAACATCGCCTACATCATGGCGAAACACGCCGACCCCGCTGCCGTCCCGGATTCCCCAGAGGATTGGCTGGACAGCTTCAACACCTTCTCCATCTACCAGGTGCTGCCCCAGCTCATCGAACTGTGGGGGCTGAATGTGCAGACAGATGTTCAGTCTAAAAAAACTTCGCCCGACTGACCGGGAAATGACCACGCCGTTGTTCCTGCTCCGCTGTTTGCAGGTCGGGCTGTCCCTCCGGGACCTCGACCTGCTGACGGTGGGCATGGTCAACGACATTTTTGCGGAGCATCTGAACGATGACTGCAAATACGCGACCCTGGCAACGCAGGAAGATTTCGACCGCTTCTGATGGGAGGTGACGGCCTATGGGTGCAAGACGGATTGCGGGCATCACGGTCGAGATCGGCGGCGATACCACAAAGCTGACCACCGCCCTCAAGGATGTGGACAAGGCCCTCTCCACCACCCAGAGCAGCCTCCGGGATGTGAACAAGCTGCTCAAGCTGGACCCCGGCAACACGGAGCTGCTGGCACAGAAACACAGACTGTTGGGCGAGGCCGTCTCCGAGACCAAGGAGAAGCTGGCCACGCTGAAAACGGCTGCGGAGCAGGCCAACCAAGCCCTCGCCAGCGGGGAGATCACCCAATCGCAGTATGACGCCCTCCAGCGGGAGATCATCGAAACTGAACAGAAACTCAAGGATTTGGAGCGGCAGGCGGAAAATTCGTCTGTCGCTCTTCAAAAAATCGGGCAGGTGGGTGACAAGCTCCAAGCCGTGGGCGATAAAGTGTCCGGGGTGGGCGAGACACTCACCAAGTCGGTCACCGCCCCGGTGGTGGGCCTTGGCACCGCCGCTGTCGCCACCGCCGCCAACTTCGAGTCCTCCATGTCCCAGGTGCAGGCCACGATGGGTATCACCAAGGACTCCATGTCGATGGTTAACGGTGAAAGCGTGAACACCATGGACACCCTCTCCGCCCTGGCAAAACAGATGGGCAGCGAGACTGCTTTCTCCGCCAGCGAGTGCGCCGAGGCATTGAACTACCTCGCCCTCGCCGGGTATGACACCCAGGAGATGTGCGACACCCTCCCCACCGTCCTCAACCTGGCGGCGGCTGGCGGCATCGACCTGGCCTCGGCCTCCGACATGGTGACGGATGCCATGTCCGCTCTGGGCATGGGTACAGACGAGGCCATCACCATGGTGGATCAGATGGCAAAGACCTCGTCCACCACAAATACATCGGTGGCCCAGCTCGGCGATGCCATCCTGACCATCGGCGCTACGGCGAAATCTGTCAAGGGCGGAACCGCCGAACTGAACACCGCCCTCGGCATCCTCGCCAACAATGGCATCAAGGGAGCCGAGGGCGGTACACATTTGCGCAACGTCATTCTGTCCCTGCAAAATCCCACCGACAAGGCCGCGGCCTGCATGGAGCAGCTTGGCGTGGATGTGTACGACTCCGAGGGCAATATGCGCTCCCTCAACGATGTGCTGGGCGACCTCAACACTTCGATGGACGGCATGACCTCCGCCGAGAAGTCCAACATCATCGCCACCATCTTCAACAAGACCGACCTCGCCGCCGTCAACGCCCTTCTCGCCAATACTGGCGAGAGCTGGGACACCCTCCAGCAGTCCATCACCGAGAGCGGCGGAGCGGCCCAGCAGATGGCGGACACACAACTGGACAACCTCCAAGGTCAGCTCACCATTCTGAAGTCAGCTCTGGAGGGCCTTGCCATCTCCATCGGGGAGCTGCTGATGCCGGTCATCAAGAATATTGTCGCTGGCATCCAGTCCTTCGTGGATTGGCTGAACAGCCTGGACGAAGGCACCAAGCAGACCATCGTCACCATTGGTCTCATCGTTGCGGCGGTGGGGCCGGTCCTCATCGTTATCGGCAAGGTGGTCTCGGCGGTGGGGACCATCCTCTCGGTGGTTTCCAAGATCGGCCCGGTCATTGGCGCGGTCAAAACCGCTACCACCGGGCTTTTCACAGTTTTAGCGGCAAACCCCATCGGGCTGGTGGTCGCCGCCATCGCCGCCCTCATCGCCATCTTCGTCACCCTCTGGAACAACTGCGAGGGCTTCCGGGAGTTCTGGATCAACCTCTGGGAGAACATCAAGGCCGCTGCGGTGGCTGTGTGGGAGGCGCTGTCCTCCTTCTTCCAGGGGGCATGGGAGGCCATCGTCAACCTGGCCCAGACCATCTGGGGCGGCATCGGCGACTTCTTCTCCGGGTTGTGGGAGGCTATTTCCTCCACGGCCCAGGCGGTGTGGAGCGCCATCGGGGAGTTCCTCTCCGGCCTGTGGACGGGCATCGTCAGCACCGCCCAAGCCATCTGGGGTGGTATCACCGAGTTCTTCTCCGGGCTGTGGGAAGGCATCCGCTCTGTGGCGGAGACTGTCTGGAACGCAATCAGCGGTTTTCTCTCCGGCCTCTGGACAGGGATCGTGACCACCGCCCAGACCATCTGGAGCGGTATCTCCACATTCTTCTCCGGGCTGTGGGAAGGCATCCGGGCCACCGCCGAGGCGGTCTGGAATGGCATCAGCACCTTCCTCTCCACAATCTGGACAGCTATTTCAACGGCGGCACAGACCATCTGGAACGGCATCGCTACCTTCCTCTCCGGCCTCTGGACAGCCATCTCTACCACGGCCCAGGCCGCATGGAACGGTATTCGTGATTTCCTCTCCGGCATCTGGGAGGCCATCAAGGGTGTGGTCACCACCGCTCTGGAAACCATCCAGACGGTGGTCACCGGGGCTTGGGAGGCCATCAAGAGTGTGGTCACCACGGCGATGGAAGCGCTCCAAACCGCAATCAGCACCGCATGGGAGGCCATTAAGAGCGCCATCTCTACGGCGCTGGAGGCTATCAAAACCGCAGTCACCACAGCGTGGGAGGCCATCAAAACTGCTGTCACCACAGCGATGGATGCTATCAAGACTGCCATCACCACTGCCTGGGAAGCCATCAAAACTGTTGTGCTGACGGTCATGGAGGCGGTAAAAACCGCTATCACCGCCGCTTGGGAGGCCATCAAGACCGCTGTCACCACGGTGGTCAACGCTATCAAAGACACAGTGACCCAGGTCTGGAACGCCATCAAGGATACCGTTTCCGGCATCATGGACCGGCTGAAGGAAACCGTGGTCAACGCCTGGAACGCGCTGAAGGAGGCCGTCACCAACGTGTTGGGCGGCATCAAGGAGGCGGTGACTGGTGTGTTCAATGGCCTCGCCGATGGTGTGAGAACGGCAATGACCAAGGTGCTGGATGCGGTGAAGTCCGGCTTCAACTTCGTAAAAGATCACATCCTCGGCTTGGGCAAACAGGCTGTGGGCTGGGGCCGCGACCTCATCATGGGCATCGTCAACGGCATCAAGGGGGCCATTGGCGCGGTGAAAGACGCCGTGGGGAATGTGGCAAGCACAATCAAGTCCTTCCTCCATTTTTCCGTCCCAGACGAGGGGCCGCTCACCGACTATGAGAGCTGGATGCCTGACTTCATGGCAGGGCTTGCCAAGGGCATCGAGCAGAGCCGGGGAGCCGTCCGCGCCGCCATTGGAAATGTGGCGGACGACCTGACCCTCACGCCCACGATTACCGCCACCACCAGCGGGCTGGAGGCCCTCCGCAACGGCGGCATAGCCCAGAGTGACAATGCTCTCACTGCTACCAGTGGCAATTCCGAGATGGCTGCGCGGATGGATGCCATGTACGAGGTGGTCACCAAGTACCTGCCCCGGCTGGCCAGCCGCCAGATCGTGCTGGACTCCGGCACTCTGGTAGGCGAACTGTCCGATGGCATGAACCGAACGCTGGGGAGGAATCTGCTATGATCCGAAAATTCAGACTGACCAACAGTGCGGGGGACGGCTGGGACCTGAACAGCCGTTCCTCCTTCTTCCACTCCATTGCTGGCCTCGGCTTCAAGGACGGCACCTAATACGAGCAGGTCGGCACAGACTTCATCCCCCTGGAGGAGCTGTTCTCCCAGGGGGAGATGTCGGGCCGCATCCTGTTCGGCGGCTCCACCGCCTACCAGACCTACCGGGCCTTTTCCCGCTTCGTCCGGGCAGTTCCGCTCACCCTCATCTACCAGACGGACGAGACCTACCGGGTCCCGGTCCGGCTCACTGAGCTTTCCAAGGGGGAGATGATGGAGGGCGGCGGCGGGCTGGTCTGCGATGTGGCGTTCCTCGCCACCGGGCTGTTCTACAAGAGCGTCACTCGGCAGAGCGGCGTCCTTTCCATCGGCGGCAAGGTGTATCCGTACACCTACAATTACTCCTACGCCGAGGTGTCCCAGAACACCCTGGTCATCGAGAGCGACAGCTACGAGGACAGCCCCTGCAAGGTCACCATCTTCGGCCCCTGCCTCAACCCGGTCTGGAAGCACTATGTGGACAATGAACTGTTCGAGACAGGCCGCTACGAGGGGCTTATCATGGCGGACCACAAGCTGGTGGTGGATGCCACCGGCATTCCGTACAGCATCACCGAGCGCGGGGCGGCGGATGATATCGTGGCCGACCGCTACCAGCTCTGCGATTTTACCACGGAGCGGTTTTTCCACCTCAAGCATGGGAGCAACCGCATCTCTGTTTCCCACGATGGGCTGAACACGGTCAAGATGATGGTGGAGGGGAAGATTTCGTATGAAACCGTATAGTGTAGAGATTTTCCGGCCCGACTTCACGATGGTCGGAAACACCAATGTCAACGAGGTCACCTACAAAGAGGATTACCTCACCTCGGACGAGAACACCATCACGGTGCTGGCCCTCCCCGGCATTGAAAAGCAGGACTTCATCCGCATCAGCCGGGGCAGTGAGGAGTACGCCGGGGTGGTCACCGAAATTGGCTACGGCACCGACCGCTCCAAGCGGCTCCAGACCATCTCCTACAAGCCCCTGGTGGAGCTGCTCAACACCGGCATTCTGTTCGATGTGAATACCCAGGGCCAAGGGACGCTGGAGGAGTTCATTTGCGACCGCATCCGGGAGACCTTCATCGAAAACCCGGACACGCTCCAGAACATCCACGGCCTGTCCGTGGCCCACACCAGCGCCACCGCTGACTGGAGCCTGCACATCACTCCGGCGGAGAGCGGCGGGCATTACAACATTGTCAACCTCATGGATTCGGTCATCGTCCCCGCCATGCAGAAATACGGCATTCTGGTCAAGGCTGCGCTGGATATCCAGAACCGGGAGATACACCTCACGGTGGGCCGAGCCGGAGATGGCATCCTCACCATCGAGGCCGACCTTCCGAACATTATCAAGAAAAGCGTCACCATCAAGCAGGTCAGTGCCGATGTGAACAAGCTGGTGCTGTATGACAGCGCCGACTATGCTACCACACGCACCTACTACCTCCACCCCGACCTGGGCTACGACACCTACGACCGGGATCGCATTACCCCGGTGGTCTGTGAACTGCAAGCGGTGCAGCACGAGGATGGCAGCACTTTTGATGCCGCCGCCATCCGCGCCGCCCACGACAAGTTTTCCGGGCTGGCCTACTCCAACCTCATCGAACTGACGATGGCGAATGATGATGGGCTGGTGAAGCCGGAGCGGATGGAGTTCGGGCAGGAGGTGGAGATCATTTCAGACGGGGTGGCCTATCGGAGCATCCTCACCGGGCGGGAGCGCGGGAAGAACACCAAGCTGGTGTTCGGCACCGTCCGGCTGGACCTCACTAAAATTCTAAGGAGGAGCGGCAATGGCTAATAACATCGTTTTGAAAACCTATCGCGGCGGCAGCGTGACACCGCTGGACGATGCTATCATCCAGCAGACGGTCATCGCCACCAACGGCATTTTCAAGGGTTGCAATGTCACCTACGCCAGAGGCAACGTCCTCCATGTGTCCCAGGGCTTTGGCATGATTAAGGGGCGGTTTTTCGAGGTGTACGACTGCGAGGTGGGTGTTATCCTCAACACCGGCTCCGGCACCCTCCAGGGGCGGCTCTACATCCACATGGACCTGTCCAACGCGGACGAGCCGATCCAGCTCCTAACCGAGACGGCCTCCGTTCTGACCGACTTGACCGGGGACGAGGATGTGAACTACAACAACACCTCCTACGACCTGGAACTGGCGACCTTCGGGGTGACCCGGACGGGCATCACCAATTTGGAGCAGACCTTCGAGAAGATCACCGGGGCCTCCGGCAGCGGCGGGGCCAGCACTCTCCAGCGGTCCACCGAATACTTCAAAGGCGACTTCGTGACCTGCAAAAACGCCCCCGGCTGGGTGACGCTCTACTGCACCACGGCTGGTGTGACTGCCGCTGCGGAGCCGGTGGAGTATGCTGGCATCGCCGAGGTGGGCGACACGGTGCAGGACGGTACCTGCGTATTCATCGCCCGCGATGTTGTGGGCGAGATCGATGTTCTGAAAGACCTGTTTACCGATACCGAAACCAGCATCGCAGGGCTGGAGGACGGCCTCCAGAAGCTGCGGGAGGAGGTCATCAAGCAGGCGGAGAGCCAGACCGTTCCTGTCGGCACTATCCAATTCATGCCCAGCGCCAACGCCGGGGCGGATTGGCTCAAGTGTGATGGCAGCCTTGTCAACGAGACCGACTACCCGGAACTGGTGCAGGCCCTCGGAAAGCTGATGCCCAGCGGTGACAAATTCACTTTGCTTTCCAGCGGAGAAGTGCCTTTCCAAATCAGCAATGGCGTGGTCTATAACGGCAGGCTGTGGGTGTATTCCTTTTCCGCTCGAAAACTGTACGGGATCGACCTCGAAGGAAACGGGCCGATCAAGGCCATTCCGGTTTCCAGCACCAGCACTTACTTCGCCGACTTCATTGCTCCCAGCACAGCAAAGCCGCTGGTCCTTTCCATCGTCCCTCACCATTCCGGCATCAAAGCAAAACTGTTTCTGGCGCAGTTTTTGAACAGCGGCACCGATAGCACCATTCCCAAGGAGTATTCGTGGGTCGATAAGTTCCTGGTTTTCTCGGCAGAGTTCTCCGGCGAGGAGGACTCGCTGAAGGTCGAGCCGCCTTTTACGACCATCAAAAGGGAAACTGGAACACAAACACAGTATTACTATGCACCGAACTTTATCCCGACAATGTATGTTCCCTACGTCGTTTCAAAAATGGTCGGTGGCGTTGAAACCTACTATTGTGCAATTGGAAACCGATACTACTCCTATGGCAATTCCTCTCCTGGCGCACTCTGCTGGGTTGACAGCAGCAAAGAAGCCCTGCTCATCAACACCAATATCACTACCAACGATGAAACCTATTTCAAAAACCAGCGGCTCTGCTATGGCGAAAAAAACATGGGGGAACTGGTTTCTCTGTATGCCTATTCAAGCGGCAGCAGCAGATACTACTCGGTATATTCTTCTCCATCCGGGATTTTTGCAACAGAGAGCAGGTATACCACCTTATCGGTTACTCCCAGAGGCTCCGTTTGCCCCCTCAATGTCGTGGGCGACACCAAGGTTCTTGCCACTTTTGATGTCAACAATTTTCCGTGGGCATCGACTGCGGAAATCAAGACGGGGTGTATCAAACCTGATCTTCCCATGCCGAGCAGCGCAAAGGTGTTTGTGGATGCCGCCGCCTACCTTTGGGGCAAGGGCATCTTCCTCATTTTTGTCGGCACCGGCATCATCTTCTCCCGCACTCTGGAGGCCGGGTCCTTCGGCTATCTCGACACGACCTCGGTGCTAGGGACGATCACTCAATTCGGCTGGCTGGGCTATTCTCAGGATGAACAGTCGCTGTACATTCTGGGGCAGGACACCAGCAATCGGGTCAAGCTGGCGAGAATCACACTGAACACCAACTTCGACTACGCCACCGATGGTGCATGGCTCCCCATGATCGTCAGCGATGGCCTCCCGGCCTATATCAAGGCCAAGACAACCGAATAACGGATGAAGGGCTGTCCGCCGATTGACGGATGGCCTTTTATTATACACATTTTCAGAAAGGTCGTGAATCTCGATGAAGGAATTCTGGAACACGATGCAGATGGTGTTCGCAGCCGTGGGCGGCTGGCTGGGCTACTTCCTGGGCGGCTGTGACGGCCTGCTCATTGCCTTGGTGGTGTTCACCGTGGTGGACTACATCACCGGAGTTATGTGCGCCATCAACGACAAGAAGTTGTCCAGCGAGGTGGGCTTTCGCGGCATCTGCCGGAAGGTGCTGATTTTCTTCCTGGTGGGGGTGGCGAACATCCTCGATGTGCAGGTCATCGGCACAGGCTCGGTGCTGCGGACGGCTATCATCTTCTTCTACCTGTCCAACGAGGGCGTGTCCCTGGTGGAGAACGCCGCCCACCTGGGCCTGCCTGTGCCGGAGAAGCTGAAGGCTGTGCTGGAGCAGCTCCACGACCGGGCGGAGAAGGGCGGTGACGGAAAATGAAACTGATTGAATCCATCCTCACCAAAAACCCCTGCTACACCGCAGGCCGGAAGATCACAGTCAAGGGCCTCGTGCTTCACTCCGTAGGCTGTCCCCAGCCCATCGCCTTGGTGTTCGTCAAGAACTGGAACAAGGCCACCTACGACCGGGCCTGCGTCCACGGCTTCATTGACGGCAACGATGGCACCGTCTACCAGACGCTTCCCTGGAACCACCGGGGCTGGCATTGCGGGGCCAGCGGCAACAACACCCACATCGGGGTAGAGATGTGCGAACCGGGCTGCATCAAGTACACAGGCGGGGCCACCTTCACCTGTTCCGACACCGCTACCGCCAAGGCTGTGGCCCAGCGCACCTATCAGGCGGCGGTGGAGCTGTTCGCCATGCTTTGCCAGAAGTTCTCCCTCGACCCGCTGGGCAACGGGGTGATCGTCAGCCACAAGGAGGGCTGCAAGCGGGGGCATCGCCTCCAACCACGGCGATCCGGAGCATCTCTGGACGCAGCTCGGCCTGCCCTACACGATGGACACATTCCGCAAGGAGGTCAAGGCCGCGATGGGCGGCGGGGCTGCTGCTCCCGGCGGTGTGTCCGGCACGAAGATCATGGGCGCGGCTGTCGCTACGGCGGAGCAGATGCGCACCTACATCAAGACCAAGAATCCGAAGGTGGCCCAGAGCGTTCTGGACATGGTGCCGCTCTATCTGTCCGAGGGTGCGGCGGAGGGTGTGCGGGGAGACATCGCTTTTGCGCAGTCTTGTCTGGAGACCGGGAACTTCGGCTTCGCTGGCTCCACCGTCACGCTGGAGCAGAACAACTTCTGCGGCATGGGTGTCACCGCCAACGGTATGAAGGGAAACTCCTTCTCTACGGCCCAGCTTGGCATCCGGGCGCAGGTGCAGCACCTCAAAGCCTATGCCTCCACCGAGCCGCTGAAGGGCGAGTGCATCGACCCCCGGTTCAAATATGTGGCAAGATGCTGTGCCGAGGTGGTGGAGTGGCTGGGCCAGAAGGAAAACCCCCAGGGCAAGGGCTGGGCCACCGGCGCGGGCTATGGAGAGAAGATCATCACCATCCTCAAGTCCATCCTCGCCACCGCTGGCGGAGCTGCTCCGGCTCCTGCTACCGTTCCCTTCAAAGTGAGGGTGACCGCCACCGACCTCTGCATCCGCACCGGCCCCGGCACCAGCTACTCCAAGACCGGGAAGTTCACCGGAGCCGGGGTCTTCACCATCACCGAGGTCAAGAACGGCCCTGGCTCTGCCAAGGGTTGGGGCAGGCTGAAATCCGGCGCGGGCTGGATCGCACTGGACTTCGCACAGAAAATCTGATAGCACCACTATGGCCCACCGGGGATTTTCCCTGGTGGGCTTGAATTTCTATTACTTTTTTGAGGGGCATCATTCTATGGCAACTGAAAAATCAATGGACATTTTACATTATCGGGAGCAGGGGCTGGGCTATAAAAAGATCGCCGCCCTCACTGGCTACTCGCTGAATACGGTCAAGTCGGTCTGCCGGAGAAATCCAAACGGCGAGGAAAAGCTGTGCCTCCAATGTGGAGCCAAGCTGGTGCGCACCCCTCACTATAAGGAGAAAAAATTCTGCTCGGATATCTGCCGCATTGCCTGGTGGAACAGCCACCCGGAGGCGGTCAACCGTAAAGCCGTCTACCACTTCACCTGCGCCCAATGCGGCCAGCCTTTCGACAGCTACGGCAACAACCACCGGAAATACTGCTCCTGCGCTTGTTACGCCGAGGCCCGGAGAAAGGGGGTGTAGGCGTGTCCGAGGAGTTCTTCCGCAATTTGGCTGCGTACAAAGCGGCGATGAGTCTCGCCAAGGGTATGCTCCACCAGGGCATTATTTCCGAAAGCGAGTACGCTGAAATCGATACAATTATGACCAAAAAGTACGGCCTGTCCTTGGATAGTATTTTTCGCACAATCGCTTGATAAATCGGGCTTTTAGAGCGAATATGTGACCACCAAGGAGGTGATTTTTTGGAACGCGTTATTCAGAAAATGGGGCTGAAAGTTCCTACACAGCCCAAGGCGGAGCGGGTCGCGGCCTACGCCAGAGTGTCCTCCGGCAAGGACGCCATGCTCCACTCCCTCTCAGCCCAGGTCAGCTACTACAGCAGCCTCATCCAGAACCACCCCGGCTGGCTCTACTGCGGGGTGTACGCAGACGAGGCCCTGACCGGCACAAAGGAGAACCGGGAGAATTTCCAGCGGCTGCTGGCCGAGTGCCGCGCCGGGAACATCGACCTCATCATCACGAAGTCGATTTCCCGGTTCGCCAGGAATACTGTGGTGCTGCTCCAGACCGTCCGGGATTTGAAATCGCTGGGAGTGGATGTCTATTTTGAGGAACAGAACATTCACTCCATGAGTGCGGACGGCGAACTGATGCTCACCATTCTGGCATCCTACGCCCAAGAGGAGAGCCTCTCCGCCAGTGAGAATCAGAAATGGCGCATCAAGAAGAATTTCGAGGAAGGGATGCCCTGGTCCGGTCAGGTTCTGGGGTACAAGTATGTGAACGGTGTTTACATCGTCAAGCCGGAGGAGGCCGAGATTGTGCGGAGTATTTTCGCCGACTACCTCTCCGGCATGGGTGTCGAGGCCATCATGAAAAAGCTGAACGCCCAAGGCAAGACCTCCCGCAACGGCCATGCCTGGTGCCGTTCCAGCGTTCGGAAGGTGCTGGGGAACTACTCCTACACCGGCAATCTGCTTCTCCAAACCACATTCAGAGAGAACCACATCACCAAAAAGACGCTCCCCAACCGTGGTGAGCTGCCCATGTACCATGCGGAGAACACACATGAGGCCATTGTCAGCATGGAGGACTACCAGGCGGTACAGGCGGAGATGGCGCGGCGGTCTGCCAAGCACAACAGAACCACCCGTGGACCTGCCAGGTATCCTTTCACTTCGATGATCGTCTGCGGCACCTGCGGCAAGGGCTACCGGCGAAAGGTGACCCGAACCGGGCCGGTGTGGATTTGCAGCACCTTCAACATCTATGGCAAAGCCGCCTGTTCCTCCAAGCAGATTCCAGAAGGGACACTGGAGAAAGTGGCGGCAGAGGTGCTGGTGTTGGACACCTTTGACGCAAAAGCCCTCCACGATAAAATAACGGCTATCAGGGCCGAGGGGAACAACACTCTGGTATTTCTGTTCAAGGACGGTACACAAATCGTTAAACGGTGGGCAGACCGTTCCAGGGCGGAAAGCTGGACCCCGGAGATGAGAGCCGCCGCCAGAGAATATGCGAGGAAAGGACAGGTGATGAGGTCATGCCAGCAGTAAGAGCAGTAACGGTCATTCCCCCAACCATCAATCTTCATACCCATGCCCCGGCGGTGGCGGCGAAGAAACGCAGGACAGCAGGGTATGCCCGCGTCTCCACCGACAGTGATGAGCAGTTCACCAGCTACGAGGCGCAGATCGACTACTACACCCGGTACATCAAGAGCAACCAGGAGTGGGAATTTGTGTCGGTCTATACGGATGAGGGCATTTCCGGCACGAACACAAAGCGCAGGGCTGGTTTCAATCAGATGATCGCCGATGCCCTCGCCGGGAAAATCGACCTCATCGTCACCAAGTCGGTGAGCCGCTTTGCCCGGAACACGGTGGACAGCCTGATCACCATCCGCAAGCTGAAGGAGCATGGCGTGGAGGTCTACTTCGAGAAGGAGAATATCTGGACCTTCGATTCCAAGGGTGAGCTGCTCATCACCATCATGTCCTCGCTGGCCCAGGAAGAGAGCCGCTCCCTTTCGGAAAACATCACCTGGGGCCAGCGCAAGCGGTTTTCTGACGGCAAGGTCAACCTTCCCTATAAGCAGTTTCTCGGCTACCGGAAGGGGCCGGACGGATTCCCGGAGGTGGTGGAGGACGATGCTAAGATCGTCCGCCGCATCTATGCTCTTTTCATGGAGGGCAAGACCAGCTACGCTATTGCTAAGGCCCTCACCGCTGACGGCATCCCCACGCCCTCCGGCAAAAAGAAGTGGGGAGCCAGCGTAGTGGAGAGCATCCTCACGAATGAAAAATATAAGGGGGCAGCACTCCTTCAAAAATGTTATACAGTTGATTTTCTCAGCAAAAAGCGGAAGGTAAACGAGGGCGAAGTCCAGCAGTATTGGATTGAGCGGAGCCACCAGCCCATCATCCAGCCCCATGAGTTTGATGTTGTTCAGGCCGAGTTTGCTCGGCGCAAAGGCATGGGCCTCCACTACAGCGGCGGCGGAGTATTCTCCTCCCGGCTGGTCTGTGGCGACTGCGGCAGCTACTACGGCCCCAAGGTCTGGCACTCCAACAGCAAGTACCGCCGCGTGGTCTGGCAGTGTAACGGGAAGTTCAGCAACGAGGAAAAGTGCCGCACCCCGCATCTGTTGGAGGAGGATATCAAGGCCCGATTTCTGGCAGCGTTCAATCAACTGCTGGATGGCAAGGACGCTCTGCTGGAGGATCGCCGCGTCATGCAGGACCACCTCACCAACTGCTCCGCCATTGATGCGGAACTGGACGAACTGCTCCGGGAAATCGCGGTGGTGACGGAACTAACCCAGCGGTGCATCCAGGAAAACGCCGGTCGCGCCCAGAGCCAGGAGGAGTACGCAGAACGCTACAACGGCTATGTGGCGAGATATGAGAAGGCCAAGGCCAGGGTGGATGCCCTCCAGGAGCAGAAGAAACAGCGGCAGACCAAGGTCGACCTCATCGGCGGTTTTATGTTCGCCTTGCATGAACGGGAGGTTGGTATTACGGAGTTTGAAAACTCCCTCTGGCTGGCAGTGGTGCAGAAGGCCACAGCCTACCACGATGGGCGGCTGGTGTTCACCTTCCAGAATGGGATGGAGATTGAGGGATAACTGAATACAGATGCACACGGCCCGCTGGCTCATTTGGGGCTGGCGGGCCTTTTGTCTTGCCTTATGCTGTTTTTGTGGTATAATTAAATCATGAATCTCAAGAGAGCAGAGGAGGGAAACACGATGCTGAAAGCATCTTTACTCGAATGGTGTCAACATGAATTTGACCATTCAAACGCAGGGAAATGTGGTCAAAGCTGCAATAACGCTGAATTCTGTGTGCAAAATTGCGATGAATGCAAATTATAGTGAAAAAGCGGTTGGAACAAACAGTGGAAAGCACAACCCAGACTCCCCGCTTTTGATTGGAGAAGTCGGGCCGGAAGATAAAATTACAGAACGGAAGATGTTCTCATGTAAAGTGAATCAGCTCCGGCTTGATCTGTAAATATTCAATAGGTTGCACACCCTTTCCTTACAATCTGCACCCCCTTTGTTACTCTGACCCAAACAACAGAAAAACTTGCACCCCCTATGCGGCAAGGGTGTGCAGTTGTATCAAAATCACCAGCACTTTTCATGTCGAGTGTTCATAACGCAACTGAACACTTGTATGTAAAGGAACAGTCGAAAGGCTGTTCCTTTGCTATTTCTGTGGGGCGGTGTGCCCCGGTGGAGCGGCTTTCGGGCCACTCCCTTTCCTTTACCCGGCCTTACCGACAAGATACTCAATAGCCACCCCCTGGCAGCTGTCCAGCACCACGTTCTCCAGGTACTCCTCTACCTCCGGCAAGTCCAGGACGCCGATGAAGTTATAGTGGATCACGATCCGCTGCGTCCTGTTCTTTCCTCTGCCCTAGGTCTGATACACGTCGATGCGCTCTACAAGCTCATGCAGGATGGTGGGCGTCAGCGTTTTCATCTCCATGAACTTCCGCACCGCTTTCAAAAACTGCTCCTTGCAGAAAGCCCGGTCGTTCTCCCTGTCACACTGGCGCTGCAACTCCTCAATGTCCTTTTTGAGCTGCTGCTGTTCCTCGTCGTACCGCTGGGACATTTTCATAAAGCGTTCATCCGTCAGCTTGCCCGATACATTGTCCTCATAGATGACTTGGGTCAGCTTGGAAAGTTCCGCAAGTCGCTTCTCAATGGCTGTCAGAGTGGTTTGCGCCCGCTTGATCTCTCCGGCGGTGGCGGCTCTGCGCTGGGTCCGTATCCGCTTTATCAGGCTGCCCAGGTCACGCTTCGCCAGCTCCGCTTTTGCCCGGATGTCTGTCAGCACGACCTCGATCAGAACACGCTGGTTCATGATGTGCGCTGTGCAAACGGACTTCCCTCACGTGGCGCAACGGCCACAGGCGCAACTGCGATAGGTGGACTTTGACCCGTCCTTGCGCCGCCGCCCGTCATGGTAGCTTCGCATCAAGGAGCCGCAGTCCATACATCGGAGCAGCCCCGCAAAGAGGGCAGTCTCCCCGTTCGCCTGTGTCCGGCTCCGGGTGTTCTGCCGCTCTATCGTCCGTACCAACTCCCAAACCTCCATGGAAATCAACAGCTCATGGGTCCCCTCCACCCGTATCCACTCGCTCTCCGGCTTGTCCACCTGCTTGTGAACCTTGTAGGATACCATGCCCGTTTTATTCTGCACCATGTGGCCGATATAGACCTCGTTCTGGAGGATGGCCTTCACCGTCTGCGCCTGCCAGTAGCCGCCCTCCTTGCGGATGTTGGGCTTGCCCTGGCGGAGATAGTAGAAGCCGCTGGGCGTCGGCACTTGCTTTGTGTTCAGGGTCGTGGCAATTTTTCGGTAGCTGTACCCCTGGCAGCGGAGGTCGAAGATACACTTTACGATTGGCGCGGTCTCCGGGTCGGGAATGAGGATGTGCTTGTCCTCCGGGCTTTTCAGATAGCCGATAGGGGCGTAGCAGCCCACATACTTCCCAGCTTGAAACGAGGACCGTTTGACCGCTTTGATCTTGCTGCTGGTGTCCCTGGCGTAGAGGTCGTTCATGACATTTTTCAGAATCACCAGCATTTCATTGTTTTTGTGGATGGTGTCCACCCCGTCATTCAGAGCGATAAAACGGCAGCCCATCGAAGGGAACACGATGTCTGTAAACCGGCCCGTTTCGATATAATCTCTGCCGAGACGACTGAGGTCTTTGCATAATATCAGATTGATTTTCCCCGCTCTGGCATCGGCAATCATCTGATTAAACATGGGACGGTCGAAAGGCGGCGTTAGATAACGATACTTCCCAAAACACAAGAAAATCAATGGGTATAGGCGACAGGTAAGTATGGTATGTATGAAACAAAAAAGCGGTGTTCTCCGCCTCGCTTTGGCTGGGAACGCCGCTTTATGTGCTGAAAGGAGCAGAGATGACAGTATTTCATGTTGCGAAGAACACAAATTGCACAGTCATGTCCAACCATCATTTGCGGAACCGGGAGCTGTCCCTAAAAGCCAAGGGCCTGCTGTCACAGATGCTCAGTCTCCCGGAAAAGTGGGACTACACCCTGCAAGGACTGGCCTACATCAACCGGGAGCAGATCGACGCCATCCGTCAGGCCGTCCATGAGCTGGAGCGGGCCGGGTATATCGTGCGGGTGAGGGAACGGGACAACCGGGGACGGCTGCGGAGAGCGGAGTACACCATCTACGAAAAACCCCAGCCGCCGTCCAGTCAACCGGCGTTGGAATAACCTGCGTCGGGAAAACCGATGTTGGAAAATCCTATGTAGGTAGATCCGACGCAATAAAATAAAGATATAAGTAAATAAAGAAAAATCAAGTAAAGATTTATCAATTACCCATTCCTTTTCTATCCGTTCCCCTACCCTCTCCCGTGGAGGACAAGCGGCAAAGCCGCCGGAAGGGAATGGAACGGGAGCGAAAAGCAGAGAGGTCAAATCGCAGCAAGGGTTATCGTGAACATTATCTGACCCGTAGAAACCGTACAGACGCGAAGCGGGTGTACGGTTTCTGCGGGTGTCACAAGAGGGCCTGCGGCCCTCTTGTGTGATAGCACAGTTTCATAGTCCAGCAAAAGCCAGGACAGGAGCGCCGGGGTGTTGGCCTCCCGCCCTGGCTTTTAGCGTCCATCTGTACGCCGTTAGAAGCCTATTTTGGCGGGTGCAGGTCAAATCGTATTGCCCCCCTATCGACCACAGCCGGAAAGCCTTGAAATATCAGGGCCGTTTTGCCTCTAAAGCGTTACACATCAGCCCTATCTTGGCGGCAGGGGTTCATCATTCATTTCTACGCAGTTAGAGACCCGTTTTTGAGGGCGCGGGCCAAATCGTATTACCCCTTGTGCGACCGCCTCTTGAACGTCCTGAAAACAGGCCGCTGGATAGGGTCTAAATGCGTAGACTGGTAGGCGGATTTAGGGATGTCAGCCAAAGTGTCGGATAACGGGGCTGTGTAGAAAGAGTTGGAGCAGATTTTTCGGTAATCAGTTTGACAGAATATATTGCCGTGGCTGCCATGCCCTTGCGGATATTGCCTCTGTTCTGTATAAGGGTTTGGGACTATCCCAACAAGCAAAACGGACACGGCCTGGCTGGGGCCAGATTAGGCCGTTTTTCGGGAGTGTGGCCACACTCCCTATGCTTGCTACGTTAGTATTTCCACAAAAACGCTATGAGGAAGCGGGAATTTGGGATTTCAGGTTAAAAATTCGAAATCAATACTGACAACAAGAAGAAATTGCGGTACAATTATAGTCAAAGGGGTGATTTTTATGGCGAATGTACTGATTGTTGAAGATGAAAAGGCCATGCAGGACATCATCGCGGACTATATGCGAAAGGGCGGACACACCTGCTTTACTGCCGACGA
>RAYO01000027.1 GCA_003612335.1 bacterium 1xD42-67 | reverse complement strand
GACATATTAAGGTTGGCGGAGCATAAACGCTCCCGTTTCCATAAACCTGTCCCGCTGTCCGGCTTATATGAAAGCAAACTTTTTCGATTTTCTGCCGATGCGGCTTGCCTGTGGATAGTTTCACAGATAAAACCCGACAGCCTTTTACAAAATTCCCCATTATTCGATAGGAGATTTTGTAAAAGGCTGTCGAGGAAAAAAGGGGGCGCAAACAACCGCAAGGCTGTTTGCGCTTTTTGCAAAAAATGTGGAGGTGGGGCTTGTCCATGCTGCCAAACAGAACAGTCCGGCGGTGCAAAAGGCCAGATCATCGGTTATCACCTGTTAAAATAAAAAAAGGTGTCAAGGGTTGCACACAGCTCCCTTGACGCCTTTTTAGCGGGATTCTTTGATTCAAAAACGAAGTTGGAGATTATCTGTTTATAAAATTATGAAATGTTTTGTTTGCGCTTGATATAAGAAATTATCGTCTATCTCATTATCGCCTGCACAATGAAACGCTGGTTGCGCCAGCCAGTACAGGTCGATAAAGTCAGCACCCTTGCTGCATTCTCCAACTCCACATCAATCGGATAGAGCGATTCCGCCACAGCTTGATTGATATAGTCCGTCAGGCTGTTGTTGTCCTCGAACTCCAACCGATAAGCGTTGCCGCCTGCCTCCACTCGCCGTACTGAAAAAATTGGGCAGACATATACAGCGTCCGACGTGGCTACGGTCAGCGTTTTATGCCCCAAAAAGTAGTCCTGTGATTCATATTGTTTCAATAGGCCGAACATTTTTCCGCCTGACCCGTTATGCCCATAAACAATCAGGTGAACGCTGTCCTCGTTGGTGCGGTAGTCCAGAAATAAGCTGCCGAGGGCATTTTTATTTCCGTTGGGCAGGTGGTTCAAATAAAACTGATTGTCTGTGCCGAGCATGACAGGATAATCCAACGGTGTATCCGGGATTTGGAGCCAGATGGCGGCATCAGAATACTCGTCAACAAAATGGGATAGACGCAAGGACAGTTCGTGAGGGATTGGCAAGATAGGTTCACATTCCTGATCCTTTGGTACGGCGGGTCGAACAGGGGATGTCATTGGCGGAGAGTGTATCACAGAGGCTGTGGACAGCAGCTTATCCGTTTCCTCTATCTGCTCATAAAACTCATTCCCGCATTGCAGTTCCGCTAATCGTATTACCAGCGCCGTACCAAAGATGATAAAAGTAGTCAAGACCAGGATGTAGAAGCATCGAAACCCTTTACTCTTTTTCACGCTTTTTTTGTCCCAAAAATCGGTATAATGTCATCGCCGCCAGCGCAATTCCTGAAAGTAGAGTGCCCACAATCAAAAGCTGTGTATGATCGCCTGTTTGCGGGATATTCGGGTCGCCTGTTGAGACACCTCCACTACCGGGGGATTCGGGAGTAACAGATTCGCCGGGTGTACTTGGTTCTCCGGGGATGCCTGGTTCGCTGGGGGTGCCCGGTTCGCTGGGGGTGCCCGGTTCGCCGGGAGTACCCGGTTCGCTGGGGGTGCCCGGTTCGCCGGGTGTACCCGGTTCGCTGGGGGTGCCTGGTTCGCCGGGAGTACCCGGTTCGCTGGGGGTGCCCGGTTCGCTGGGAGTGCCCGGTTCGCTGGGAGTGCCCGGTTCGCCGGGAGTACCCGGTTCGCTGGGGGTGCCCGGTTCGCTGGGGGTGCCCGGTTCGCTGGGAGTGCCCGGTTCGCCGGGAGTACCCGGTTCGCTGGGGGTGCCCGGTTCACTGGGAGTACCCGGTTCGCCGGGGGTGCTGGGATTGCCAGGATTCACAGGTAATGGGGTATTTTCGATGATTACATTGGGATTTCCTTCCGATCCCCCGTAGGTTTTGGAATTTAACTGATACCCATTTGGCGCTGCCGTTTCTTTCAGCCAGTAGCTTTGGCCTTTTATCAGCCCTGAAAAAGTGATGGTTCCATCCTGTCCGCTAATACCTGTTTTAATCAATGTCTGGCAATCTGCATCTGCATACAGCCCAATAGTTGCCCCGGCCAGAGGTGTTGTGCCTCCACTGATTACTTTATTGACAGTTAATGCCCACTGCCGCTCTTGCTCTGTAATACCTGTGGCCTGATAATCCGCTGTAAGCGTTACTGATGTACCATCGGGCAATGTTACCTTTGGTTCATCATTTACTTGAGCAGGAACATTTATAGTCATAATCCCACCGCCAGGGCGCTGAACATAGTAGGTTGCTCCACGGCGGATTCCCGGAAACTTGACTGTTCCATCAACGGAAACTGTTACTTCCTTGGTCGGTATCGGGTCAATTTGTCCAGTAGGGTCAAATGTGAATATCTTCACTTTCTCGCCTGCCATCGGGATGCCGGATTCATTGACCAGCCGGAATACAATATCGGTTGTATGGGCTTCATTCGTCAGTTCCAGTTTCAGCTCCGATTTTGCCGCGCCCGCTGTAATCAGCAGGCCGCTGTCCGTTTCACTTACACCGTTAGGGAGGGGAACGCTCCATCCAAAGGCGCTGCCGTATCCGGGAATACTTTCGGTTTCCACCAACTCATAAACCGCGCCGGGTTTTACCTTAAACGACAGCTTTCCTTGGCTGTCGGTTGTCCCCTGGGCAAAAGGCAGGCCCCTTGTATTGCTGTCGCTGTCCCATTGGTATAACAGGAAGGACACGCCGGAAAGCGAGGCTTGCGTTTCACTGTCGGTCTTGACAATGGTAATAGTGGCTTTCCGAGCGGCAACGCCGCCGCCCCCTCCGCCTCCGCCGCCACCGACGGAGGCGCTGTTGTTTTTGTTGCCGCCCAGCAGAATGGAGCCGCCATCAAAGCGGACGCTGTTGCTGTAACCGCCCGCCTGATGGTCAATAATATCCGCCGTATAGGTCAGCACGTAGGCTTCCCGGCTATCGGCGTTGATAGGAAGCTGCACGGTAAAGCTGTTCGTATCCGGGTCGAAGTTGGTGATTTTCAGCGGTTGACCATCCCCAACCTTTTCATAATTGGGTTTCTGTCCGCTGACCGCTGTTGTTCCAGTCAGGGTTGCCTTGTAGAAAAGTAGCGTATCAGTGTCCAACTGGAGCCTTTTGTCCAGCGTGTCCACAAGAGAAGGATTTTCCGGGAGGGCAAGGTGGTACGGGTTAATCAGCACCTCGTACTGGATCAGTTCCCGCGTATTGTCCACGTCACTTTTCTTGACCAGCCCGTGATTGGAAAAGTTCTGTTGAACGCGGTGAGAAACCTCCGCAAATTCAACACCGTCCGCTTTTCCGTTCATGCGGATGGTGTTCTCCACCACGACTGGCTTATCACCGCCGAAGCCTAAAATCTCCGGGTCAACTTTGGTATCAAACGTGACTGTTGTCTTTCCTGTGACAGTACCCAAATTGATACTCAGCGTTTGACCATTCACATTTGCTGACGCGTCCGAAATTTCCGGGGTGGTGCCGAGGGAGTTCTCCACATAGGTCAAGCCGGTGGGCAGAGCATCCGTTAAGACCACATCGGCCATAGACAGCCCCGCCGCGTCCACCTCTACCGTCCATCTCATCGTACCGCTGGCATAGTCATATACCGGCGCTTTCTTGCTCAAGACCGTGGCGCTGACATTTGCTGTGCTGTCGGCACTGGCGCTTCGCCCGGTGGTTGACTGACTTCCGAGAATCATATCATTTGTTGAAATGGTGTTTTTGAACGCTGTTTTTGCTGTGTTGTTTGCAAAAATACAGGGATCACATACTTTTGTGGTGTAAGTGAGGGTGATAGTTTTTGCGCCGATTTCTCTGACAGTGATCGTAAGTACCTGCTGACTGTATTGTAAATTTATAAGTGCTTTTTCAGCATCCGTTGGGTCGTTTCCATTGATTTTGATTGCAATATCAGTCGTGCCGTTCACCAGTTCTAAGCCGTGGGTGTGTCCGCTGCCGTTACAGGTCTGAGGGCCAATGGCGCTCAAATCATCGGTAAACGTACCACCCTTGAGGTACGCCTGATGGGGAATAGGAGATAATCAGCCCCCGGCCCTTGTATTTCAAGGGCCGGGGGCTTTTTCTTTTTGCCTGTGGTATTGAGTTGGCATCACTGGAGGCCCTGGCCTTCCTCCGGGCCTTCCTCCCCTTCCTGGGCGGCACTATTCCCCTGCGCCTTCTTTGGCCCTCCCAGGTCCCCGGTCATCATCTGGTCCATCTTCTCCAAGGCCGCTGTAGTCTGAGCCGGGTACAGGTGGCCGTAGGTCTGAAGCGTCGTCTCGACGTTTTCATGGCCCAGGCGCTCGGACACCAGGAGGATGGGTACGCCCATGTGTATGAGCATCGAGGCGTGGGAATGTCTGAGGTCGTGCAGGCGTATCTTCTCCATCTTGGAGGCTTGGCACCCTGCGTCCATCTGCTTGTGGAAATAGGACTTCGTGAAGGGGAACAGCCGGTCCGTGGGCTGGAGGTCATAGAAGCTCTGTTCGTAGGTCTTCAGGGCCTCGACCATCCTGGAGGGGAGGGGGACCACCCGGCGGGACTTCTTCGTCTTTGGAGCTGTGACGACCTCCCGCCCCTTTATGAGCTGGAAGGACTTCGACACGGAGATGGTCCCGGCCTGGAGGTCAACGTCATCCGGGGTGAGGGCCAGCAGTTCCCCTATGCGGAGGCCGGTCCAAAAGAGGGTCGCCAGTCCTACCCTGGCCGGATACTGAGGAACGAAGCCGATAAACATCTCAAAGTTCTCCGGGGTCCAAAAGTGCTTTGTGTTGGCCCTCTTTTCGCCCATGCTGCCGGCCTGCCTTGCCGGGTTGTCCTTCAGGCCGTAATACCGGCAGGCGTAGTTGAAGATGGCCGACACCTGATTGTGTATCGTCTTTGCGTAGGTGGGGGAGATGTCCGAGGCCAACACCTCTGATTGCCAGCGGCGGACCATCGAGGGGGTTATCTCTGCCAGCTTCCTGGAGCCGAAGAAGGGCAGGACCCACTTCTCGATAATGTTCTCCTTCGTTTCCATAGTGCTTTCCCGGAGCCTGCCCCTCATGTCGTCTGTGTAGATGTCTACCATCGAGGCGAAGGTCATGTCGCAGTTGCCCGCCTCTTTGTGGAGAAATTCCCGTTCGTACTGCTCTGCGTCCTTCTTCCTGGCAAAGCCCCGCTTCTTCTTCAGTTTCCTGGCCCCCTGCCAGTCGGTGTAGTAGAACGAGGCGTACCAGGTCCCCCGCTGCTGGTCTTTATAGGCTGGCATTAAGGACGCTCCTTCCCAATTTCCAACGGGTTGCAGCTTTTCTTATCTCGTCCCCGGATAGGCCCGTTATGTCATGCGTAAGTGAATATTCGGCAATTTCTCCTCCTGAGATAGATGTACCTCTGGCAAGGCACTCCAAACAGTAGCCCGCCTTATTGAGTGGAGCGACTTCCCAGCAAGCCTTGCACCCTCCATCCGGCTGTTTGGCCTTTGCGTTTTGTAGCTTTTTGTAATGGGAGAATGGGGCGACCCCTACCTTCCTATCGTATTTTTTGCCCTCGTTCTCCTTCCTGATTTGCTGGACATACTTTATCGCCATATCTTCAAAATGCCTGATTTGGTCATCCATGCTTCCGTCTGGGAAGGAGTACAAACCAGCCTTTGCAAAGGGGGCGAGCCGTTTAGAAAGGCGCATCCCAAGCAGGCACCTATTGTACCCCGTTGTCGCCGTCTTTGCTGTTTCTACCAAAGATAGCGTATCACTCATTTGCTTTGTAAGTGTGTGATAATCCATGCCGCACGGGTCGCACACTCCCTTGTATTTCCTCTTGTCTGGTAGCGTGCGCCCACATACTGAGCATTTCTTGGAAAATAGGCCCATCGAAAAATCCTCCTTCCGCTCTCCCCCGCCAGGAGAGGAACATAATAATAATTGTCTTTACACTCACTGTCTTATTTTAATAGAGGTATAGGGAGCTATTCGGGTCATTTAATGACGGCTATCTGAAAAAATACGGGTCAAATTATGACGGTCATTTTCAGATACGGGTCAAAATTTGACCCGTATCTTTTTATGTTCGCCTTCCCTTGGTGTCGAATGTGGAAAACTTTGTGGAAAGAATGTTGAAAACTTTCCAGCCTATCCAATGGTGATTATCCGGCCTTTACGGGAGATGACCCGGAGCCTCTTGCACCCCCCTCCCCCACCGTTCGGGCAACTGCTTCCTGAAGGCGACCAAGGAAAAGGACCTGTTCACGGCCTGGAAGCTGCTCGAACAGCTCCAGCATCTCGGCGGCATCCTTGGAGAGCTGGGGAGCATCTTCCAGATCACACCCGTCGTCCTGGATGGGGGCCGGGGCCTGTCCTGCCCCTGGCGTCAGCATCTCGGTGGTGCGGCCCAGGAGATAATCAACGGAACACTCCAGCCTGTCGGCGAGTTTGGCGAGGCTTCCTGCATTTGGCATTGACTTTTTCATGTGTGTCATTGCATTGAAGTTGAGGCCACAGTCTGAGAGGACAGAAGCCATTGACACGCCCCTGAGTTTTGCCATAGAGCGAAGCCTGTCTGCCACATCTGACGATTTATACATATTTGTATACCTCCATTTGTGAATAGTGACGAATATCTACTTTTTTGTATAAAACGCTGGACAACCACCACCATCGTGGTATAATTTAGCCATCCTATAAAAAAGTAGATACTAATTTGTTGATAGCTGGGCCTGCTGAACCGGGAACCCTGGCCCCCACCGTTGAAAGGAGAAATAACCATGAACGAGTACGTCATCACCTACACCGCCCAGGACGGGGCCTCCTTCCGCATGAACATTGTGGACCGCACCGAGGCCGCCGCCAAGAAGTTCTTCCGGGAAACCGCCAAGGAGTGCGGGAGGACGTTCCAGTCCATTGAGCTGCTGAGGACCGACGCCCCCGCCACCAAGCGGAACGAGCGGGAGACGCTGGAGGTCATCCGCCAGATGGTGGCCGACCTGGGGCCGGACAGCTATATCGGGACAGCCTTTGAGGGGTGCTTCGAGGACGCTGAGTGGAATATCGAGAACGACTGGGGAAATTCCCAGAAGCGGTTGGCCGATGCCGCCGCCGAGAAGGTCACCGAGCTGGAAGCCAAGGTCAAGGAGCTGGAAGGGAAGCTCGCCCAGGAGATTGCCGAGAAGCAGCAGGCCAGGGACGAGGCCCAGGCGGTCATCAGGAAGCTGGAGGCCAAGACCCTGAGCGCCGAGGACCTGGAAGCCGTGGCCTCCATTCTGGAGAACCAGGCCGAGGAGGCTGAGGAGCTGGCCGAGAAGGCCGCCGCCGAAATCGTTCGGTTTGCTGAGGCCCCGGCCCTCCCCGAGTTCGCCGCCGCCGTGTCCCGGCACCGCAACCACACCGCCCACGCCAAGAGCCTCCAGGAGCTGCTGGGCAAGGTGGATGCCATCCGAGCCAACCACCACGCCGGGGCCTGAGCGCCCCGGCACCTGGAAGAAGAAAGGAGAAATAACCATGACCCCTATTTACATCGACACCAAGCGAGAGGGCTACGGCCCCGACCAGTGCAAGCGGACCATGACCGTGGGCGAGCTGATTGCCTTCTTGTCCGACTTCGACGAGGACCGCCCCGTGTACCTGTGCAACGACAACGGCTATACCTACGGGAGCATCACGGACCGGGACATCCGGGACCCTGACGAGGAGGTCTGAGCCATGCGAGTGATGACCGAGAGCGTCCAGGCCCTCTTTGAGAAGGCCAACGAGGGGAAGCCCGACACCACGCCGATGATTTGCGGCTACTATGGGAGGGCCTGCCGGGAGATGGGGTGCAAGCCCCTCTCCGCAAACTGCCTGACCTGTCCCCTGGCGAAGTTCCTGGACGAGGCCAAGCGGATCATCCCCCAGGAGGGGGTCGTCTATGAGAACCGCAACGGCTGGCGCTACCTGTGCGTGGCCTCCCCCACCGAGAAGGACACGGACGACGCCGCCACGATGCAGCGTATCAGTGATGGGTGGACCGTGAAGGCCCATAACGTGTATCTGTACCCCGATGGCAGTATCGAGTGGGACTTCCACACCGACGGTCGGTGGGCGGTCTGAGGAAGGAGCGAGGAACGATGATTGAGAGCATCAAGAGAGACGAGCGCATCCGGCTGAAGGATGGCCGGTTGATGACCCTGGACGCCGCCAAGCTGGGCGAGGGGAAGTACGAGGTCATGCTGCTGGACCCGAGGACAGGCGAGGAAGTGGATGTCGCCGAGGCCGGAACCGAGGCCGAGGCCCTGAGCCACTTCAAAAGGCTGAGGGAGTTCTATCACGTCCCCGAGCCGAAGGGCCGCTACAAGAAGCTGGCCGAGGACCTGGCCGCCGCCCTTGCCTATGGCCTGGAGCGGAAGGGGGACGACGACGGGGGGACCTGTAACTTCGACGCCCCCTCCATCCGCCTCCCTGGATGGGAGAAGAAGAAGGTCGAGGCAGCCGCCAAGACCGCTGGCCTGGGCTGCTACGTCTGGAATTTGTGGGGGAATAAGTCCTACGTCTTCTCCCTCCCGATGGGCTGTGGTGTGGGCCAGGGGATGACCCGCACGAAGGCCGCTGAGGCCATGCGGGAGTATCTGGAGGGCCTGGGGTACGACGCCATGCTCTACTGCCAAGCGGACTGAGGGGAGGGGAGATCATGAAGCTGGACCAGACATTCGTCAGGGAGGTCAAGAAAACGGCAAACGGCGATGGGAGCCGTGAGCACCGCTTTTCCTTCCTGAAGAAGGCAAGGGAGGCTGCCGGGAAGATGTCCAACCCGAATGTCGTGCGGGAGTTTGACAGCATCCTCCCTGAGTACGGGAGAGCGACCGTCGGCCTCTGTGTGGCTGTTACCATCTGGGAGCGTAGGGACAGGCTTTCCAGAAATTTGGTCTACTGGGCGATTGAGGTGTTGAAGCTCTGGACAAACCGCCCCGCCGATACCCTCACCCTGTATATCAGGGATAACCTCCACCCTTCCCGCATCGAGGAGTATGCCGGCGGGCTTGTCCGATGCACGTCCCTGGATGACTGAGGGGTCGGGATGGCTACTTGCGGCGAGTGTGAGTTCTTCGGGAACTTCGTCGAGATGCTGTTCGCCCCTGAGTGGGCCGAGGCCGAAGGGCCTGGAGGGATGACGCTGTATTACCACCCCTTCATTGGCTTTGACGAGACGAGGGGGGCCGGGTGTGAGTGTAAAGACAGGAGGCCACAGAATGTGAGGATTTACCTCAACACTCCGGCCTGTGGTCACTTCAAGCCGAGAGGCTGGACCCGCCCGGAGAACTGTGACAACTGCTCACGTTGCCACGGGAGAACAGACAGGGGCGCATACCTCTGTTCTGGATGGCCCTTCTACAAGAAGGAGGGGGACAAGCCCTGCCAAAATGGGCGGGCCTACTATGGCGAGAACCTGAAACTATTCTGAAGGGGGGGCGAGGCGATGAAAGCGAGTGAACTTATCGCCGAGCTGCAAAAGGCTGTAGCTGAATACGGGGACCTTGAAATCCTTGTGCGGGAGTGCCCGGACGGCTGCGACTGGAACAGATTGTGCGTAGTCCCTGACCCACCGTCTGCTATGGAGGTCGCCGAGGGCATCTCCGGGACAATCGACATCAATGTGTTTTGAGGGGGGCGGCGACATGGTGGAGCTGGCAATCATGGCTGCGTATCTGCTGATACTGGCCGTCGGCGGGTGTATTGCCGACTATATCCTGCCGCATATCCCGTTCGTCGAGCGGTATATCGAGAGCCTGCCGGCCTTTGATGACGACGAGGAAGGGGGCGGGGACTGTGGCCCGGTGTAGGTATTGCGGGAGGTCCATCGACTGGATATACCACCGGGTAAAGGGGAAGAACATCCCCGTTGACGAGGAGCCTGTCTTCGTGGACCTGAGCGGCGGACAGGTGGAGTTCATCACCGACGAGGGTGTGAGTATCTACGGGCGGCTTGCGAGGCAGGACGCCCCCTCCCCGGACCGGGACGTAGCCTTCCTGCCGCACAGGTGCCGAGCTGAGTGGTGAGGATAGTATATCAAAAATGAGACGCAAAAACAAGAGACGAAAGGAGGACGTTCAGTGAAGAAGCCGAAAAGCGAGTTCGGGACAAAGGTCAGCATCTTCCTGGCCGAAACCGGGATGACCGCCGAGGAACTGGCCGCCGGCGCCAAGGTGAAGCGGACGACCCTTGTGGCTGCTATGGCCGGACGAACGCCGGGACATGACCTTGTTCCTGCTGTGGATGCCTACATCGACAGCTACTACAGGAAGGAGGCGGCGGCCCGATGAATACCCCGTGCGACAGGTTTTACTCCGTCGAGGACGTTATGAGCATCCTCGGGGTGGGGAGGTCTAAAGCCTATCAGATTATGAAGCAGTTCAACCAGGAGTTGGAACGGGAGGGCTACTTCACCGTGTCTGGGCGGGTCAGCAAGGGCTATTTCGATAGCCGGACGATGTACGAGCCTGGGGTCCGTCCCCCCTGGAAGAAGTCGGCGAAGGAGCCGAGGAAGGAGTGAGAGCTTGCCATACTGGAAAGAGTGCCCGAAGTGCGGATGCCATCTTGACCCTGGAGAGGTCTGCGACTGTGAGGCCGAGAAGGAGGAAAAGACCCAGGGCCGTGAGGTGAAGGCCATCCGGCTGACGTACCAGACGCCCGCTGTTCTGGAGGTGAAGCGAAAGCCATGTTACCCCTGCCCGTTCAGATGATGGGCCGAAAGCTGAAGCCTGGGGACGTGGTGGACGAGGCGACCGTTGACCGTATCGTCCTGGAGCTGCTGCCTACTACATACCGGGATGACCTCCGGCAGGCTGGAGAGGCTTACAGCAGGGCTATTGACCCGGACACCGGGATGCCTGCCTATACGCACATGACCTTTGAAAAGAAAGTGAGCCTTGACGGACCCGATTATTGGGTCTACTGCGGCTACTGCTTCGCCGGGAAGAAAGTGGAGCCATTCGAGGTGAGACAACGCCGGGAAGCCGGAAAGATTTGAAAGGAGAAATAACCATGTATCGCTACTACATAACCACCCCCGAGATGCCTGCCGAACTGGAGCTGCCGACCCTGGCCCTGACTGAGAGCTACGGGAAGAACGGGGCGGCCTTCAAGGGCTATACCTTCTACGGGTACAGGGAGTTCACCGAGGCCCTGCCCGATGACACCGTGGCGGCCCTTGGCCTGGTCGCTGGCCCGTCCCCCGTCTACCACGCTATCGACGAGGCTACCGCCAGGACTGCCCACAACATGATGTCCTTCCGGGACTATCCCGAGGGCCAGAAGACGTGGGCGTACCGCCTGGAGGTGGACAGGGCCTCCTTCCTGGCCTACTGCCTGAAGAAGAAGACCGACCCCATGTACCATGAGAAAATCGACGGGCTGCTGGCCTCCTTCTCCAAGCGGCTGGCTGAGAATATGAACGCCGAGAGCCGCATCGGGTGTATGTGTCCCTCTGTCTTGGTGTCCGGCGCTGGCAACTTCCCTGTGAGGAAGAAGGAGAAACAGGTCGCCGCCCTGGAGAGAAATGCGAAGGAGTACAGCGAAATCATGGGGCTGCTGGAGCGGATGCGGTCCGTCGGGACCGGCGGCATCAGCTCTGATGACCCGAACGCCCTGGAGAAGCTGAGGAAGGAAGTCGAGCGCCTGAAGAAGCACCAGGAGCTGATGAAGGCGGCCAACGCCGCTATCCGCCTGAAGGACACCGAGGAGGGCGACCGCCGGCTGTGCGAGCTGGGCTTTTCCTCTGAGGAAATCAAGGAGCTTCGGGCGCCTGACTACTGCGGGCGAGTGGGCTATCCCGCCTATGCGCTGTCTAACAACAACGCCAACATCCGGCGGTATGAGGCCCGTGTCAAGGAGCTGGAGAAGCGCCAGACCGAGGAGGCCCCGGAGGGCTGGACCTTCGAGGGCGGCGAGGTGGTCATCAACACTGACCTGAACCGGGTGCAGATTTTTTTCGAGGAGAAGCCGGACGAGGAAATGCGGTCGAAACTGAGGCATCGGGCTTTCAAATGGGCGCCGAGCCAGGGGGCGTGGCAGCGCCAGTACACCAGGAACGCCCTGTACGACGCTAAGGAAGTCACCGGGGCCTGACCCCCTGGAACTATTCCCTATGATACCACGAAGGGAGTGATAGAGCGTGTCAGCAACAGCAACAAAAAGGCCCCCCGAGTATCTTCGGGAGGCAAGGTCGAGGGCTGGATATGCGAACCGGGTGGCTGCTTCTATGGCGGTCCCCTTCTCCCCTGAGACAATCGGGAGGCATGAGAGGGGCGACGTGCAGATGTCCCCCGAGGACGCTGTCCTGTACTCCGAGCGGTATGGGTGCCAGTCCCTCCTTCTCCAGTATTGCGCCGACTGCCCTGTTGGGAAGATGACCGGGAAGGCCGCAACCGAGCGGCCCCTGCCCTTCGCCACGCTGAGGGTCCGGCGGATGCTGAAGGAGGCCCTTCAGGTGGCCGACACTCTGGAGGAAATCGCCTACGACGGGGTGATAGATGAAACCGAGCGGGAAGACTTCGCCAAGGCCCTGGACTTCCTCCGGGAGCTGGAGAACACCATCACCGATATGCTGCTGGTGGGCGGGGCCATAAAGGAAGCCGCCCCAACCCCCGGGAAGGGCTGAAGGCGGCCAGGAAAAATAACCATCCTCAATGTACCACATCAAAACACCGCTGTCAAGCGGTTTGAAAGGAGAAATAACCGTGATTGAGCTGAAAATCGAACCCGATGGACACGGAAGGTCGAAGTGCCGGTGCGGTATCGAGGGGAACCTGAAGACCCTCACCCTGAATACCATCGAGGCCGTCCACGCCATCTACAGGGCTATGGCTGAGGATGGCGGCCCGCCTCAGTCCCTGGAGCTGTTCAAGCTCGCTGTCGCCCAGGCCGTGGGCAACCCCCGGTCCCCTGTGTGGGACCTGAGCGACGACCCCATCTCTGTGCTGGAGGGGAAGGAGGGCCAGCCGTGATTAAGATACAGGCCGCCAGCGTCGGGGAGGATGAAATCGAGGTCACCTGCGACATCGACGGGTCCCTGGAGGAGCTGGCCCACGAAACCCTGGCCGTTATCAATGGCATCTACAACGGGATTGCTGAGGACAGCGAGAACGTCTTCGAGGCTGCTGTCTTCCAGGCCGCTATCATGGAGGCTGTGAGCGACCCCAACTCCCTTGTGTGGGATAAGCGGAAGGGGGTGGAAGGATGAACCCCTACGACATCCCGGACCACCCCGTCATCGTGGCCTGTATGCGGACGGGCTACCCGCCGGGGATGGAGCCGAAGGAGTACACTTGCCCGGTCTGTGGGGATGAGTGTGAAACCGTCTATACGGACCCGCTCAATCAGGTGATGGGCTGCGATGTCTGCCTGGAGGCGAAGGACGTGTACGACTACTACGAGGAAATGGAGGAATAACCGAGATGAAAAGACCGAAGAACGTCCGGCGGGTGTCCACTGTGGGGATGCCCAGGGCTGAGTGGCTGGAGGTCCGGCGGCAGACCATTGGAGGGTCTGAGGCGTCCGCCATCGTGGGCCTGTCCAAGTGGGCCAGCCCGCTGTCCGTGTGGGCCGAGAAGCTGGGGAAGCTGGAGGACAAGCCCGAGACGGAGGCCATGAGGATGGGCCGGGACCTGGAGCAGTACGTCGCCGAGCGGTGGGGGGAGGCTACCGGGAAGAAGGTGGAGCGGGTCAACGCCATCCTGTATAACGACCTGTACCCCTTTGCCCACGCCAACATCGACAGGTGGGTGGTCGGGGAGAACGCCGGCCTGGAGTGCAAGACCACCTCCACGCTGAATGTCCGGCAGTTCCAGGGGGGAGAGTTCCCCGAGCAGTATTACGCCCAGTGTGTCCACTATATGGCCGTGACCGGGGCCGAGCGGTGGTATCTGTGCGTTATGGTCTATGGCCGGGGGGTGTTCTGCTACACCCTGGAGAGGGACCAGGCCGAAATCGACGCCCTGATGGGGGCCGAGCTGGAGTTCTGGGGCCATGTGCAGGATGGGACCCCGCCGCCTGTGGATGGGTCCGAGGCAACCGGGGAAGCCCTTCAGACCATTTTCCAGGGTGCTGCTGAGGCCGGCGAGGTGGAGCTGTTCGGGCGTGAGGGCCTGCTGAAAGAGTGGGCAGAGCTGGGGAAGCAGGGCGAGGCCATTGTTGACCGCATGGAGGAAATCAAGAACATCATCAAGATGGACCTGGGAGAGGCCCAGCGGGGGACCTGTACCGGCTTCCGGGTATCCTGGAAGCCCCAGGAGCGGAAGACCTTCCAGGCGGCTATGTTCGCCAAGGAACACCCCGAGCTGGACCTGAGCCGTTACTACAAGGTCAGCAATTCCAGACCCTTCAAAATTGAGATTGAGGAAAAGGAGGCCGTTTAACTATGGCGAACAACAACACTATCCAGAGGCGGACCCAGGAGGCCGCCGCCGCCCGCACCCAGGAGGGGAAGCAGCCCACCATCCAGCAGTACATCAAGCAGATGGCGCCCGCTATCAAGGCCGCTCTGCCTGCTGTGATGACCCCGGAGCGGTTCACCCGCATTACCCTGTCCGCCCTGTCTACCAACCCCAAGCTCCAGAGCTGCACCCCGCCATCCTTCCTGGGGGCTATGATGACCGCCGCCCAGCTCGGTGTGGAGCCGAACACCCCCTTGGGGCAGGCGTACCTCATTCCCTACTGGAGCCGGAAGGTCGGGGCTAACGAGTGCCAGTTCCAGCTTGGGTATAAGGGGCTTATCGACCTGGCCTACCGCTCCGGGGATGTGTCCACCATCATGGCCCAGGTGGTCTATGAGAACGACGAGTTCTCCTATTCCTTCGGTCTGGAGCCTACGTTAAAGCACGTTCCGGCTATGAAGGACCGGGGGCAGGCTGTGTATGTCTACGCCATGTTCAAGACCAAGGACGGCGGCTATGGCTATGAGGTCATGTCCATCGACGATGTGAGGAACCACGCCAAGAAGTTCTCCCAGAGCTATGGGAGCGGCCCCTGGCAGACGAACTTCGAGGAGATGGCGAAGAAGACCGTCCTCAAACGGGTGCTGAAGTATGCCCCCCTCAAGAGTGAGTTCCTGCGGGCCGTGGCCCAGGACGAGATGGTAAAGAATGAGGTCAGCGCCGATATGTACGAGGTCCAGGGGACGTACCCCGAGGCCGACTATGATGTGGACCCGGAAACCGGGGAGGCTGTCCCCGCCGAGAAGGAGGGGGAGCCGGAGGGCGAAAAGCTGGAGGAAGGAGACGGCCAGCAGAAGTTGGGCGGCTGACCCCCTGAGAGGGCCGCCGGAAAGCTGATAGAGGGGAGGGGGCCACCCGTTGCAGTACCTCAACGAAATCAACGCTTTCGGGGATGCTATGGAAGAACGGCCCCTTCCCCCAGACGCACAGCTCCTATGGTACAGACTGATGCACCGGGCAAATAGAAATTTCTGGCGCTTCCCCCTGCGCCTGACGAACCAGGAGGCGATGGAGCTGATAGGAGTTGCATCGAGAAATACATTTGTTGCTGTCCGCCGTGAGCTGGAGGCTGCCGGCCTGCTGAAGGTAAAGCAGGGGGTGAAGGGGAAGCCGAGCGAGTACACCCTGATACCGCCAAGTAGTGTATGGGGGAAGGACGCCGCCAAGGGTGGTGTCCCCCCCGACCTCCCGGATGGCGTCCCGTACTATATGGCCGATGGGGTGGATGACCTGACACGATACTTCGGCTGGAACGAGGACGTTGCCAGGGAGCTGAAGCAGATCACCAAGGAGCTGCTGGGGGCCTACTGGCCCGACCACAAGCCGGACAAGCGGGACGAACAGAGGGTGTTCGAGCTGATATGCGAACGAGAGGGAGAAGGCCGGGACGTTACCATAGTTTTCCCCGAGAGGCGAAAGGAGCTGCTGGCATACGCCTTTGAGCAGGCGTCGAAGGCCGGGGCCATGAATTGGAACTACATATTCGGAACTATGAGAACACTCGCCGCAAGAGGGATAACGACCCTTCAGCAGGCGTGGGAGTATGACGAGGAAAGGAGCCGGAAAAATGGATGGTAAAACGAGAGGGGGAAAGCGCCTCCAGAAGGGGGTGCGCCACCCCTGGCCTATGGGCTGGGCTGTGGTCCTGCTTGTGGCCGTGGCCCTGGTATATACGGGGGTCCTGTTCAACATGGGGCGGAGGATGGCCCAGGGAGCGCCCCAGGGCGGCGCACAGGGGCCGGATGGGGTGTTGGTGGTATCTGTACCCCCCGACGTGACACTCGGCCTGTACGAGCCTGAGAAACGGCCAGGGGACGTGTCCCCCACGCCGGGGCCTGAAACCTGGACCGAGGACGACCTGGTATTGCTGGCCCAGACGATATATGCCGAGGCTGACATCTGCCTGGGGGACATGAAGAAGGCCGCCGTCGTGTGGTGTGTCCTCAACCGCCTGGACGCCGGGAGGTATGGGGACAGCATCCGGGAGGTGGTGACCGCCCCCCACCAATTCGCCTGGAGCGAGGACAGGCCCGTGGTCCAGGAGTACATAGAGCTGGCCGAGGATGTCCTGGAGCGGTGGGCCGCTGAGAAGGCCGGACAGGAGAATGTGGGCCGGGTCCTCCCTGCCGAGTATCTGTTCTTCGAGGGGGACGGGTGGGAGAACCACTTCACCACCACCTTCCCCGTGGGAGAGGCTGCCGGCGAGTGGGCCTGGACCCTGCCGGACCCGTATAGGGAGGGCTGAGGGATGGAGTATTGCAAGTTCGACATCTGCCCCCACCACGGATGTGAGAACCACCCGAGGAATATGCCGGAGGGCGAGAAGGTGACCGAGGAGGGCCTGGAGTTCCTGCGGAAAGACTGTTTCTTTTTTCAGGAGCTGGAGACAGAGGATAAAATCCGCAATATGACCTACGGGCAAGCCTTCGCCATCCTGCTGGACCTGGAGAACGAGAAGACCCCGAAAAAGATGAAGGGGGCGGCCATCCGCAAGGTCATCCTGAATATGGAAACCCACAACGCCGTGAAAAAGGACCTCATGGTGGAGGTTATCCGCTACCTTTTCGGCCTGTGTTTCAAGGAGCCGGAGGGCTGACCCATGGCCGAGATTATCGACATCAAGAACATTCCCAAAAAGAACTGTTCGACGTGCCTGTATTTCAGGCCGGAGATGGGGGCTTGTGTCTGTCCTGGAGGGTATCGGTTTAACTGGAAAATCTGGAAGTGCTACTCGTGGAAGCCGGCCCAGAAGGACAAGGAGGGCTGACCCGTGGACCTGTCTAAAATGCGCCGATGCAGGAACTTCAACTGCGACAAGCTCCACGGCCATTACTGCTGTGCGGACTGTGACTACCTGAAGACCTGCAAGCGGCCCTGTCTGAACCATCCCAGCCGTTGCGGGCTGGAGAATACCGACCCGGCAAGACCGAGCCGGAGAAATACGAGGAGGAATAATCACCATGAAAAAAGTCAAGCTCAATGACCTGGGCCGGGGGGTCCACTTCTTCCTGGAGAACTTCATCGAGGACAAGAAGGTCGAGTTCGTGGTCGTCCGCCACTTCCCTGAGTGCGGGGAGGCCCAGTCCCCGGAGGGCTACACCCTCGTCGAGGCCGCCGAGGACCTGTGCAAGGCCGCCTTCGACAACGGCGGGTGCAACGACTGGAGGACCGCCAGCCTGCGGAAGTATCTGCACGAGGACTATCTGCCCAAGCTGCTGGAGAGCTTCCCCGAGCTGAAGGACGCCGCCGTCACCTTCCTGCGGGACCTGACCGCCGATGATGGCCTGAAGGACTACGGCACCTGTACGGACACCGTTTCCCTGCTGACTGCCGACGAGTATAAGGCCAACCGGGACATCTACATGGACCCTCCCGGCACCTGGCGTTGGCTTATCACCCCGGACAGCACCCCGTCGGGTGGGGGAAGTTCTTTCGCCCGCGTCGTCAATACGGACGGGACGCTGAGCAACGACTACGCCTACATCGGCGTCAGGGGCGTGCGTCCGGCTTTGTATCTCAAATCTGGCCTCTTGGTATCTGTCGAGGGGGTGGACGAGGACAAGGACGAGCTGACCCCTGAGCAGAAGGAAACGGCCCTGTACGAAGCCGCCGTGGAGAAGTTCGGCGAGGACGCCCAGATGCTGATTGCCGTCGAGGAGCTGGGGGAGCTGTCCAAGGCCCTGCTGAAGTGGCTGCGGTATAAGAACTTCGACCAGGGCCGCCGGGACGAGCTGCTGAAGGCTATCGCCGAGGAGCGGGCCGACGTGGGTATCATGCTCAACCAACTGGAGGTCATCTTCGGGGAGAACAGCGAGGCCGAGGCCGAGAAGCTGGACCACCTGGCCGACCTTGTGGGCCTCCCCCGCCTGGACTTCCCCCGGAAGGAGGGCGGCGAGACGTGCGAGTGTTCCTGACCGCCTTCGTGGGCCTTGTGACCTTCATCAGCTTTGTGTATGCCTTCGGAGCCAAGACCATCACCGAGAAGAACAACGGGGCGAGGGTGACCGCCGCCGGCCTGCTGGCCCTTGCTATCCTGGCCGCCGGATGCTGGTAGGTGGCGAATGATGGCGAGGAATGGGAGCGCCGGGGTCCGGCTGAAGAAATGCCCCAAATGCGGGGGCGAAATCGAAATATCCTTCCTGAACCAATACTCGTATGTCCACAAGCTGACGAAATCGGGCCGCATCTCTAAACGATACACCAAGGAGGATAACGGCACGATGGAGGTATCTGTCGCCGGGTGCCGCACCTGTGGGGCGAATTGGGGCGATGGGGAGTTCTCCATCGACGAGGATGGGTATTTCTGGGACTTCAAATACAGCGGGGAGGGGCGGTTGTAGGGCCTCCCCTCCCAGAAAGGAAAAATAACCATGAACAACACCAAGATTGATTGGGCGACCCGCTCTTGGAACCCCGTCACGGGCTGTCTGCATGGCTGCCCCTACTGCTACGCCCGCAAGATTGCGGAGCGGTTTGGGACCCTGTTCAAGGGGCCTCAGCCGGAGGACGAGGGGTTGACGTTCCTGCCCGACGAGCCGGAGCGTTTCTATGAGCTGGACGAGCCTGTGCGGGATGCCTCCGGCAAGGCGGAGCCGTTCCCCGCCAACTTCTACCCTACCCTGCACCGCTACCGCCTGGGGGACCCGGCGAAGATGAAGAAGCCCCAGCGCATCTTCGTGGGGAGCATGGCGGACCTGTTTGGGGCGTGGGTCCCCGATGCCTGGATTAAGGCCGTGTTCGATGCCTGCCAGAAAGCGCCCCAGCATACCTACTTGTTCCTGACGAAGAACCCCCAGCGATACTACGACCTGTTGAACGCCGGGGAGCTGCCCGCCCTCGACAATTTCTGGTATGGGTCCACCGTGACGAAGGAGGGGGCCGAGTTCTTCTCCGGGCCTATCCGCTACCACTCCTTCCTGAGCGTCGAGCCGTTACTGGAACCCCTCAACGCTGGCCTGGGGAGCTTCGGGGCTGCTGAGTGGATAATCGTCGGGGCGATGACTGGACCCGACAGCAAGGACCACCAGCCCCGCCGGGAATGGGTGGAGAACATCGTCGAGGCTGCCGGTATCACCCACGCCCCTGTCTTCATGAAAGGGAACCTCGCCGGGGTATGGGGGCCTGACCTTATCCAGGACCACCCGAAGGGGATGGTCTGGCCGGAGGTGGTCTAAATGGCCGCCGCCGAGGTCAACCGGCTGGAGATTGAAAAGGCCGACGACCGGGACGCTGTTGTCCAGATACTCGCTCGGAATGGCTACACGGTCCGCCAGGTGAAGGAGAAGGTCGGGAAGAACACCCGGTACACCTACTACGTCGAGTTCTGGAAGGGGGGCCGGGAGAGGTGAAAGCATATCAGGTGTGGGACACCATGAGCGTGGAAAACTGCTCGACCGTCGTCTTTGCTGAGAACGGCAAGGAGGCCAAGAAAATCGCCCGTTCGACTGAGGTGTGCGAAGATGCTGACTATATCAACATCCGGGTGAAGCGTTTCCCCGAGATGGACAAGCACTACCGGGGCCACGTCGAGGTCGATTGGTACGACATGGAGGACCGGCAGGCCCTTGTCCGCCTGGGCTGGATGTGCCTGGATACCGGCGAGGAGTGCGACACCTGTCCCGTGAGGGAGTTCTGCGGCCATTGGGAAGGAGAGGACGAGGAAGAATGAACATCGGAAATGATACGGGGGCTGTGCGTAAGCCCAGACAGAACGCCGAGTTCCGCTTCCTGCTGCACTATGCGAAAGAGGCATTCTTCGACGAGGAAATCTGCCGGGACCTTCTCCTGGTGTTGTGGACGGCATACTGCCTCCACAAGGGTCTGACCACAATTTCCGCTCAATATGCCTCTGAGTTGCTGAAAGTGTGGTGCAAGGTCGTGGAGGGAAGCGGGGGCGATACCGCTGACTGGAGCGACTTCAGGAGCTTCGACACCTTTATGGGGCGATACCTGGTATAGGAGGGACCGAGGAATGAGCTACGGCCAGATCAATCTACTGGATGAAATCATCGTGGACAGCTTCGCCGGGGGCGGCGGAGCTTCCACCGGCATCGAGCTGGCGGCGGGCCGGGTGGTGGATATTGCCATCAACCACGACCCCGATGCTATCCTGATGCACCGCACAAACCACCCGCACACCCAGCATTTCCAGGCCAGCGTGTGGGATGTGGACCCCGAGGAGGTCTGCCGGGGCCGGAGCGTGGGCCTGCTGTGGGCCTCCCCCGATTGCAAGCACTTCTCCAAGGCCAAAGGCGGGAAGCCCGTGGACAAGAACATCCGGGGGCTGGCCTGGATTGTCCTTCGGTGGGCTGGAACCGTCAGCCCCAGGGTCATAATCCTGGAGAACGTCGAGGAGTTCCAGACCTGGGGACCCGTCCGCCGGGGGCGCCCCGTGAAGTCGAAGACGGGACAAACCTTCCGGCAGTTCATCTCCCAACTGGAGGCCCTGGGCTATGCTGTGGAGTGGCGGGAGCTGGTAGCGGCTGACTATGGAGCGCCGACGACCCGCAAGCGGTTTTTCCTGATTGCCCGGAGGGATGGGCGGCCTATCGTGTGGCCTGCCCCAACCCACGCCCCTGCTGACAGCCCCGAGGTCAAGGCCGGCTTGCTGAAGCCCTGGCGCTCTGCTGCTGAGGTCATCGACTGGAGCCTGCCCACTCCCTCTATCTTCGACACCAGGGAGGAAGTCAAGGCCAAGTATGGCCTGAGCGCCCAGCGCCCCCTCCGGCCCAACACCATGCGGAGGGTGGCCCGTGGCATCGACAAGTTTGTCCTGAAGGCCCCCAGGCCGTACCTGGTCGTGGTGAACCACGCCGGGGAGTTCCGGGGGCAGGAAGTGGACAGCCCCCTCCAGACCATCACGGCCAAGCATGGGTACGGGGTGGCCTCCCCCTTCATGGCCCCCTGGACCGTGACGAATACGACGAACTCCACCGGGCATACCCCCGACGAGCCTGTGGACACCGCCAGGACCGGGGGAGGTGGTGGGCAAATGCTGATGGGTGCCAGCCTTATCCAGTATCACACCGAGCAGGGGGAGAACGTGCGGGGCCAGGAGCTGGGCGGACCCCTGCTGACTGTGGACGCCTCCAACCGCTACGGCCTGGTAGCTGCCAGCCTGACGAAGTATTACAGCGGAGAGCAGCAAAACCAGGGAATAACTGACCCCCTGCACACCATCACGACGAAGGACCGGGAAGGGCTGACCGTTGCCAGCCTGTCCAAATACTTCGGCGGGGTGGTGGGGGCTGAGATGTCCCAGCCCCTCCCCACCGTCACGTCCGTGGACCATAACGCCCTTCAGACCGCCCACCTGGTGAAGATGAAGGGGGAGAACCTGGGCGGGCCTGCTGGGGACCCTGTGCAGACCATCACCGCCGGCGGGACCCACTTCGGGGTCGTCACCACGAAAGTGGTCCGGGCCTGCCCTGGGGAAGACCTCCAGCGGTGGCCCCAGGTGCGGGAGTGCCTGAACGAATACTGCGGGTACAGCCTGGAGGCCGACGAGGTTATCCTGTTTCGCATCGGCGGGGCCTGGTATTTCATCGCCGATGTGGGCTTGCGGATGCTGACCCCAAGGGAGCTGTACCGGGCCAACGGCTTCCCTGATGACTACATCATCGACCGGGACTTCACCGGGAAGGAGTACGGGAAGTCGAAACAGGTTGCCCGCTGTGGGAACGCCGTACCCCCTCCCTTTGCCACGGCCCTGGTACGGGCCAATCTCCCTGAGTGGTGCGGGGAGGCCATCACCACAATGCGGCAGTTTGAAAGCAAGGTCGCCGTGTGAGAGAAGGAAGGAGCTGCGAGAGATGGCGAAGCAAAGCGGCCTGTTGAAGCGCCAGAAGGAGGAACAGAAGAAGCGGGAACGAGTTCTTCAGGATGCCACCCGCCAGACCTTTGTGCAGTACATGACCGACACCCTGCTGTTCACCCTGAACGACCCCGAGGTCATGGGCAAGGACGTGTTTGGGTATGCCCGCCTCAAAAAGGTGCTGGACGCCTGGGGAGCCAAGTACGACCTGTATTTCGACGCCCTGACCCTGAAGGACGAGGCCGACTACTTCCGGCAGAAGATGGACGACGCCCTCCGGCGCATCGTCCCCGAGGGCGAGGAGTTCTTCCCCTTCGAGGAGCGGTATCAATGGCTGCCCCTGATAACCTACGGGGAGGCCGGGAAGAAGGGAGGCGGGAAGCGGTGAGGATGACCGAGAAGGAGCTGGCGGCCAGGTACAGGAACAAGCTGAACCGCCACCAGGGGAAGGACTTCGAGAGCCTTATCGAGGCCGCCTGCTGCTACTACCGGGACAGGGATGTGGCAGACATCGAGAAGACCCCCGAGGCCATGAAGACCCTGCGGAACCTGGGGAACGGGCAGTTCGTGGCCGTCTACACCAAGAAGGCCCAGGCCGACTTCAAGGGCTTTTTGATGGGCGGGGCCGCTGTCTGCTTTGAGGCCAAGCACACTGACACCGGGAGGATGGACCAGGACCGTGTGACCCCCGACCAGGCCGAGAGGCTGGAGCGGTGCCACTCCTATGGGGGCCACGCCTTCGTCCTGTGTTCCTTCTCCGGGCTGGACTTCTTCCGGGTCCCGTGGAGTACCTGGCGGGGCATGAAGAACCTGTTCGGCCACAAATACATAACGCCCCAGGATGTGGAGCGGTGCCGGGTCCGCATTGGTGGGCCTGGGGTGCTGCTGTTCCTGGAGGGAATGGAGGAAAAACGACCATGCTGATTATGACACAGGACAGGAAATGCCTGTTCAATCTGGAGATGGCCGGGGACCTGCACCTGTCGTCCCACTACGGGGGATACGAGGAGGGGAAGCCCGTCAAGGTGCTGGCCTCCCTCCCCCTGGCCGAGGATGTCACCGAGAACTTGGGCGAGTACGAGAGCGAGGCCAGGGCCATGGAAGTGCTGGAGGATATTGCGAGGCAGTATAAGCACCATACAAGGACCACCCAGCGCAACGCTCTGATGTTTGCCTTTGAGCCTCCGAAGGTCTACGAGATGCCGCTGGAGTGAAGGAGGGGGAAGCCATGAAAGAGTACACCGTCGAGGTGACGAGCGTCACCACCGTTACTGTGAAGGCCGAGAACGAGGACGAGGCCACCACGCTGGCCTGTGGGGAGGCGTGGAAGTATGACGCCGACAGCATAGATGGGGTCATCCTGGGGCCTGACGGGAAGAAGCCCGCCGCCGTCCTGGAGAGCTACGACCGCCGCCTGCTGGATGACCTGGACACCCTGGCCGAGAAGCTGGAGAAGCAGGCCAACCCGAACAAGACGGGTGTTGCCATGCTGGGGGTCCTCAGTCCCGCCCTGGCCTCCCTGGTGCCGGCCACCACCGAGGCCGGGAAAAAGGACCTCGCCGTCGTGACGAAGGCCAAGGTGCGGCTGTGCGAGCTGCTGGGGGTGGATTATAGCGATGGGGTATAGGCAGAAGCACCCCTACATGGCCCAGCTTCTCTACATCCTGAAGAACCGGGCCGCAAGGTACAAGGGCCTCCTTTGGGGGCTTTTGAATAAACGTTGAAAGGAAGAAAAAACCATGAAGCAGTACATCGGTACGAAAATCGTCGAGGCGGAGCCCGCCACCCTCTATGAGCTGAAGGAGGGCGGCCACTACCTGAAGAAGCACAGCGAGGAGTGGACCAAGGAGAACGCCCGCATCCCTGACCTCGCCAGCTCCAAGCGGGAGGGCTACGCCGTCCGCTATGCCGACGGCTACGAGAGCTGGTCGCCCAAGGATGTCTTCGAGCGGGCCTACCTCCCCATCGAGGTGAACAAGAACCTGAAGCCCGACCAGCCCAGCGTCAGCCAGAAGATGGTGGACGACTTCATCTCTGAGGTCCACGTCACCACCCTGGGGGAGAAGACCACCGTCGTCCGGGCTGTCCTGGTGAACGGCTTCGAGATTGTGGACGCTTCCTCCTGCGTCAGCCCTGAGAACTACAGCGAGGAGCTGGGCAAAAAAATCTGCCTGGAGCGCATCAAGGGCAAAGTCTGGATGCTGCTCGGCTTCCTCCTTCAGACGGGCGTGTCCGGGGTGAAGAAATGAGCTACACCGAGATTTATGCCTTCGGGAAGGATGGGAACGCCCACCTCGCCGCCGAGGTCCACAACGCATGGCGGGGGTCTATGGCCGTCTGGCAGACCATGGAAAAGCGATACCTTCCTCAGTTCTACAACCACGGGGTCAAGACCACCCGGATGCTGTCCGGCAAGCATGGGAAGGATGACCCGGCCCGTGAGGTCTGGGCGCTGGCCGACAACCCTGAAATCCCCATGCACGAGCGCATCTCCATGTTCGTCACCTTCGACGATTGCCTGGTAAAGGCTGAGGACATCCCCAGGGTGGTGGATGCCTTCAGGAAGTTCGAGGGGGAAACGAGCCTGAAGGAGCAGGCCGACATCCTGGAAAAGCTGGCCCAGGACCCGGAGGTCATCGCCGTGGGCTGGAATGGCACCAGTGTGACCTCCGAGAACTGGGCAAACACCGGGGGATATGACGAGGAGGCCGAGGAAGCCTTGCCGTACAACTGTTTGACTGGCGACCGTCACTTTTGGCTGTTCGACGAGCTGAAGGAGGGCAAGACATGAGCGCCCGCCGGGAAAAGCGCCTGCGGAAGATGGAGGCCAGGGTCGCCTACATGGACGGAAGGGTCCGGGAGCTGGAACGCCGGCTGATGACCCTGGAGGAAGTGGCGGCCCATCCCACCATGATACTGTCCACCGAGGAGAAGGCCCGCCCCCGTGGTGTCCTGGCCTCCCTGCTGCTGAAGCTGAGGGGGCGGAGGAAAGAGGAAGCCGCCGATAGGCTGGAGTATATCAAGAGGCACCCGCCCAGACCATTTTCCTGACCCCAGGAAAATGGTGGAGAGACAATAAAAAAGCCGCCTCCCCCGTAGGGGAAGCAGCCCGTGACACGACTATTCTATCACGAGGGAGGCGGCCACGTCAATGGCAAAGGATAAAAAGGACCAGGGCATCGAGAATATCATTTATCGGGCTGTGGAGGCCGGGCGCATCTCTGCTGAGAGGTCCGCAAGGGACGCCTTCAAAGCCACCGAGCGCCGTCTGTATGCTGTGCCTGACCTTCGGGCGAAGCTGAAGGACGACCAGGAGGAATTGGAGGACACCCGAAAGTATGGGCTGAAGGAGCGGAGCCATAGCATCACCCGTTTCTTCAAGTCTGGGGTAAGACTGACCCCGGAGGAAATCATGGAGGCTGTCATCATCGACCTGGAGGCCGCCATCGCCGCAACCAGCCACGAGCTGGAGGCCCTGGACAAGGCCCTTGCTTCCATCCGGGACGACCCCTATTATCTGGCCGTTGACGGGAAGTACATCCAGCGGATGAACGACGAGGATATTGCCGAGAAAATCCACTGTGACCCGTCCACTGTATGGAGGAACAGGAAGCGGTTAGTCCAACGTGTGGCCGTCCGTCTGTATGGGGTGGATGCTGTGAAGTAGCCTAAAAAATGGCTATGCAGAAATGTTGCCATAGACGTGTGCAATCTTATCCCTTAAAATGGACGCAAGATGAAAAACTGTCGAGAGGGCAGACCACCTACATCCTGGGGGTCTGCCCTTATTTTTTGCATTTCTGGAGGTGCTGACGTGGACATCGTAAACAGAAGGCTGGCCGAGATACATCCCTATGAGAACAACCCCCGCTTCAACGACGAGGCCGTGGACGCTGTGGCCGCCTCTATCCAGGAGTTCGGCTTCAAGGTCCCCATCGTCCTGGACAGTGAAGGGGTCATCGTGGCGGGCCATACCAGGTGGAAAGCTGCCCTCAAACTCCAGCTCGAAACCGTCCCCTGTGTCGTGGCCGATGACCTGACCCCGGAGCAGATAAAAGCCTTCAGGCTGGCCGACAACAAGGTGGCCGAGATTGCCTACTGGAACGAGGAGGCCATGGCGAAGGAGCTGGAGGAAATCGCCGACATCGACATGACCCTGTTCGGCTTCGGGGAGGAAGAAAGCCCCCTCGGGGACGAGCTGGAGGATGACACATACACCGCCGCCGTGAATGTCCCTCAGTATGAGATAACCGGGAAGAAGCCCACCATCGCCGAGATGCTGGACACCGAGAAGGCGGACACCCTGATTGCAAAAATCAAGGCGTCCAGCGTCAGCGAGGAGGAAAAGGCGTTCCTTATCAGGGCCGCCCACCGGCACAACGTCTTCAACTATGGGAACGTGGCCGAGTATTACGCCCACGCCTCCCCCGAAATGCAGGAGCTGATGGAGGCCAGCGCCCTGGTCATCATCGACGTGGGGAACGCCATCGCCAATGGGTACGCCACCCTTATGGGGGAGGTCCTGGACGCTATGGAGGGGGACGGGGACAATGCGTGATGACTTCGCCGTCTTTATCCTGACCCACGGGAGAGCCGACAACGTGGTGACGATGAAGACCCTTCGCAAGCATGGGTACGCCGGAAGGTGGTACATGATAATCGACGACGAGGACCCGACCGCTGATGCCTACCGGGAGAAGTTCGGGGCGGATCATGTTATTCAGTTCTGCAAGCAGGAGGCCCACGACCTGGCCGATACCATGGACAACCTGAATGAACACCGGGCTATCCTGTACGCCAGGAACGAGAGCTTCCGCATCGCCCGTGAGCTGGGCCTGACATATTTCCTGATGCTGGACGACGATTATAGCGACCTCCTTTTCCGCTTCCCTGTGGGCCGTAGCCTCCAGTCCAAGAGCGTGTGCGGGGAGAACCTGGAGAGGGTATTCAACGCCATGCTTGCCTTCCTGGACACGTCTGGAGCTGCTACCGTGGCATTTGCCCAGGGTGGGGACTTCATCGGAGGGCTGGCCGGCGGGAACTTCAAAAAGCGCCTCCTTCGGAAGGCCATGAACGCCTTCTTTTGCAGGGCTGACCGCCCCATCCAGTTCCGGGGGACGATGAATGAGGACGTGACCACATACACCACCCTGGGGAGCCGTGGGGAGCTGTTCTTCACCTTCGTGGATGTCCACATCATCCAGGTGGCGACACAATCCCTGGGCGGAGGAATGACCGAGGCGTATAAGGAGAGCGGTACATACCTGAAGACCTTCTATTCGGTCATGTCTATGCCTTCCGCAATCAAAGTCGGGATGATGTATAGCAAGCACCAGCGCATCCACCACCGTATTGACTGGGAGAGCTGCGTCCCCAAAATACTGAACGAGAAGTACAGAAAGGAGCGCCAGACGTGAACAAAGGGATAACCGGGGACAAGATGCTGTCCCACCTGGACAGGGTGGTCGGGGCCCACCGCCCAATAACCGCTGACATCTTCCTGACGAACTACTGCAATAACCGTTGCCCCTACTGCACATACAGGCGGTGGGAGCTGGGGAAGGACGCCTACGCCATGAGCCTGAAGGAGTTCAAGGAGTATGCGGACACGCTGCTGAGGCTGGGCGTCAAGGGCTTTATCCTGACCGGGGGCGGGGAACCCACCATCGCCCCTGACTTCCTGAAGATTGCCAGATGGCTGGAGAGGAAAGAGCTTCACTACGGGGTGAACAGCAATTTTAATGCCCTGAAGTTCATCCGCCCCGACTACCTGAAGGTCAGCCTTGATGGGTGGGACGAGGAGAGCTACGAGAGGGCCAGGGGTGTGAGGATGTACCAGCAGACCCGGAGGAATATCGAGGCGTATGCTGCCTGGAAGAAGACCAAAAGCCCCAGGACCTCCCTCGGCATCCAGATGGTCGCCACCTCCGTGGAAGCTGTCCGGCGCTTCTATGAGGCCAACCGGGACCTGGACGTGGACTACATCGTCTTCCGGCCCAAGGAAAGCACCGGGGGGAAGGACTACAGCACCCCAGAGGCTATGGCTGAGGCCACGGAAATCATCCAGGCTGTGCGGGACCTCCAGGAGGGCGACGAGCGTGTGACCCTCAATTTCAAGTGGGGGCTGCTGGGGAGGACCTTCGAGAGGTGTGCGGCTTCCTGGGCGCAAATCGCCGTGAATGAGCGGGGCGAGGTCATGTACTGCTGCCACAAACCGTATGAGATTGTCGGCCATGTCCTCGACTGGAACATCCTGGAGAAGAAGGAGAGCTTCAGGACAAATATGGCTGCCTGTGACGTTCCCTGCCGGATGACCGCCCCCAACATCTTTGTGGACCAGGTGACGAGCCAGATGGAGGCGCCCCGGCAAAATTCCTGCTTCATCTGAGCCTCCCCCCGCCCAAATCCATGTAGACGAGAGGTGGTGACATTGGCAAATGCGGACAACCTGAAGGGGAAGGGGCTGGACCATCGAACAACGAGCGAACAACGAGAAATAGCCCAAAAAGGGGGGCAAGCCTCTGGAGCTGCCCGCCGGCGAAAAAAGAGCATGAAGGCCGCCGCCAAAATGCTGCTGGATATGCCAGTCACCAGCAAGGAGCTTCAGCAGAAAATGAAGCTCCTCGGGGTGCCTGAAGGGGACAGCTCGTACCAAATGGCCGTCATGGTGGCTATGCTCAATCAGGCCATGAAGGGGAACGTCAAAGCCTCCTACTTCCTCCGGGACACCATAGGGGAAAGCCCCAGCGACCAGATACGCCGGGAGGAACTGAAGCTCAACAAGGCCAAGTTCGAGTACGAGAAGGCAGGGACCGAGAAGGAAAAGGCGTCCCTTGCTGAGGCTATCCAGGCGGCCTATGAGGGCCGCAAGCAGAGAGGTGAGCTTACACCCCCCGATGAACCTGACGGCGACCAGGCGGGCGGAGAGGGGGCAAATAGCGATGCTGATTGACCCCAACGCAATACTGTACTACGCCGACAACCCTGTGGACTTCGTGGAGGACATCATCCGAGCGAAGCCTGACCCCCACCAGCGGGACATCCTGAACAGCATCGCAAAATACCCCATGACCTCTGTGCGGTCCGGCCACGGCATCGGAAAGAGTGCCGTCGAGAGCTGGGCCGTCATTTGGTTTTTGTCCACCAGGCCCTTCCCGAAGATACCCTGCACCGCCCCGACGCAACACCAGCTTTGGGACATCCTCTGGGCCGAGGTCGCAAAATGGCTGAGGTCAAACCCCGTCCTGTCCGATAGCCTTATCTGGACCCGTGAGAAGGTCTACATGAGAGGCTACCCCGAGGAATGGTTTGCGGTGGCCCGGACCGCCAGCAAGCCGGATGCCCTCCAGGGCTTCCACGCCGAGAACGTGCTGTATATCATCGACGAGGCCAGCGGTGTGAGGGATGACATCTTCGAGCCGGTCCTGGGCGCTCTGTCTACTGAGGGCGCACGACTGCTGATGTGCGGGAACCCCACCAAAATCACGGGCTTCTTCTACAACTCCCACCATAAGGACCGGGGGCAATACAGCACCCTCCATGTGGATGGGCGGGACAGCTCCAGGGTGGACACCCGCTTCATCCAGACGGTGGTGGAGATGTTCGGGGAAGACAGCGACGTGTTCCGGGTCCGTGTGGCTGGAGAGTTCCCCAGGGCCTTGCCTGACAGCTTCATCCCTATGGAGTGGGCGGAGAAGGCCAGCGAGGGGGAGGCCCCCGCTACCGAGCTTGTCCGCCGGGTGGATATTGGCATCGACGTGGCCCGCTTCGGCGACGACAGCTCCGTCCTGTCCCCCGTCCTTGACCTGGCCGTCCAGGAGGCCCCGGAGGTCTACCACCACAACGACACGATGGAGCTGGCCGGGAGAGCTGTGCAGGCCATCAAGCGGTATGCCCTGGCCCATGAATGGGCTGCCATCCATGTCAAAATCGACTGTGACGGCCTGGGCGTGGGCGTGTACGACCGCCTGAATGAGCAGCGGGAGGAAATCATCCAGGCTGTGGAGGAAGACCGGGCGGAGAGGTACAGGGACCTGGAACCCCACGACCCCCGTATCCCCCCTCCCTTCGACCTTCAAATCGTGGAGTGCCACTTCGGTGGAGAGGGCGGGACCATCTCCGACGATGACCCCATCGAATACCAGAACAGCACCGGCCTGATGTGGGGAGCCGTCCGGGAGGCCCTGAGAAATGGCACCATCCACCTGTGGTATGACGATAAGCAAATCAGCCAGCTTTCCAACCGAAAGTACGCCGTGAACAGCTCCGGCAAGATTGAGCTGGAGCGCAAGGAAGCCATGAAGAAGCGGGGCCTATCCTCCCCGGATATGGCGGATGCCCTGGCCCTGGCACTCTACAACCCCGTTGTGAGTGACTGGAGCCTCGAATTTTAATTCTGACTGAAGGAGGAACAAATCATGAAAGCGAAACTCAACAGCTATCTTGTCGGCGGTGGGGACCTCCCCATGAAGTTCGTCAGGGCCACCTCCCCCGAGGAGGCGAGGAAGGTCTGGGAGGCCAAGACGGGCCTGGGGAAGGTCCAGGGGAAGGACCAGCAGAAGGCCCCGGCCCCTGCCCCCTCCGTCGTCCAGGTGAAGCCGGGGAAGGTGAAGGCCACCCGCCCCCCGAAGGAGAAGGCCGGGGGAGGCGAAGCGTAAATGGCATTTCTGGATAGGTGGAAAAGGTCCACCCCAGGAGGTGCCGGGAGCCGAGCCTATACCGAGGGCGGCATCATGGTCCCGAGGTGGACCACGCCGCCTGAGAGGAACACCCAGGAATGGATAGAGGCGTTTCGGACAAACCCCCGCCTCGCCGTTATCGAGCGCATAGCCGGCGACCTGGCCTATGCCAAGGGGAAACTGTACCGGGTGGACGAGGCCGGGGAGGAACACGAGCTGACCGACCACCCCTTCCTGGAGTTCTGGAAGCACCCTAACCCCCTGCACGAGATGTCCAACGCCGCCTTGTGGCGGCTGCTGGAAATCTACCTGAAACTCAAAGGCGAGGGCTACTTCATCATCGAGAAGGACGAGGCCGGGCGGCCTGCTGAGTTGTGGCCCGTCCCGACGCATTGGGTACAGCAGACCCCCTACCTCGACCACCCGTTCTACACCGTCCGGCTGACGAGCGGGGTCATCATGCCCGTGTCCGTGGATGATATGTTCGTGATGAAGGACCTCAACCCCGTGGACCCGTTCAGGCGGGGCCTGGGGCAGGCTGAGGCCCTGGCGGATGAAATCGAGACGGACGAGTATGCCGCCAAGTTCCAGAAAAGGTTTTTCTTCAACGATGCCACCCCCAACCTGGTCATCGCTATGCCGAAAAGCACCGAGGAGCAGCGGAAGCGTTTCAGGGCTGAGTGGATGGAACGCTTTAAGGGCGTATTCAAGAGCCACGGGGTCGCCACGGTGAATGGGGAGGCCATCATCAACAAGGTCGGGGACAACATGAAGGACATGGACATGGTGAATGGCCGGACCTTCCTTCGTAATGCTGTCCTGGAACACTTCGGGGTCCCCCGTGAAATCATGGGGATAACCGAGAGCAGCAACCGGGCCACCTCTGAGGCGGCCCAATACATCTATGCCCAGAACGTGCTTATGCCCAGCCTGCTGAGGCGGGAGGAAGCCATCAACGAGCAGATCATCCCTCTGTTCGGCCCCGACCTTGTGTGGCACTTCGAGGATATTGTCCCCCGGAACCAGGAGTTCGACAAGGCCAAGGCCATGGACGGGTGGAACGCTGGCCTGATGACCAGGGACGAGGCCAGGGAACTGCTGGACCTCCCCCCCGACCCCGTGGGCGGGAACGTCTACAAGGCTACCTTCTCCGACCTGTACCTCCCGGCGGACGAGGACCCCGCCGAGGCTATGGCCTCCCTTGCCCCCATGGACGACGCTGGAGCGGCCCAGGAGGGCGGGCAGGACGTGGTGGAGGTGGAGGGCCTGGAAGGTGGCGACCCCGCCTTAAACGGCGAGGGAGAGAGCAAGGAAACGGTCGAAGTCGTTGGGCTGAAAAAGCAGAAGGCCGCCGAGGAGCTGAAGGCGGTCAGGCTGAAGGATGCCCAGCGGCTTTTGATGCAGGCCGAGAGGGAGCAGGGCCGCCGGTTTGAGATTGCCACGGCCAAGTATTTCCGGGAGCAGTCCAACCGCATCGCCGCCGCCGTGAATGGGACCCAGAAGGCCGAGCGGTCCGTGTGGGACATCCTGCTTGATGGGGTGGCCGAGTATGACACGGACGGGGCCGGGGCCTGGTATAAGCTGGACGAGGCCGAGCGGATGTCCCGTGTAGATGCCTTCGTCCTGGGCCTTATCGACTGGACCGGGGAGGAAAGCGTCCTTGCCTCTATCTTCACCCCCCTGTGGCAGGAGAGCTACAAGAAGGGGGTGGAGGTGGCCGCAAAGGTCTACGGGCTGGAGGCTATCCAGCGCCCGGAGCTGGTATCCGTTGCCAAGCTGAGGGGCGGGGCCAGGGTCCGGCACATCACCCAGACCACCCAGAAGGAAATCAGCCGTATCGTGTCTGCTGGCCTGGAGAATGGGGACAGCAGGGCCACGATTGCTGGGCAAATCCAACAGGAGATGCAGACCACCAGCGCAAGGGCCAAGACCATCGCCGCCCAGGAGTGCAATTCCTCCCTGCTGTCTGGCAACTTCGATATGATGAAGCGGGCCGGGGCCGCCTGGAAGACCTGGCACGTCACCAACATGGCTGTGGCCCGTGACAGCCACAAGGCCCTGAATGGGAAGCGCATACCCATCGACGCTACCTTCCCCAATGGCTGCCGCTTCCCCTGCGACCCGGACTGTGGAAAGCCCGAGGAGGTTGTCAACTGCCATTGCTTCCTGACCTATGACGAATAACGAGGAGGACCGAGCGAAATGGAATTTACCCCCGAGCAGTCGGCTGAGGCCGCAAAGGGGGCCGGCATCGACCTGGCGGCTGAGAAGTTCGACGCCAAGGCGCTGGCCCTGGGGATGACGGCGGAGCTGGAACACGGCACCGCCTCCCCTGATACCGACATCACCAATAACGACCCTGTACTGACGGCGAAGATTGCGGTGGCCCACCTCCGCACTTCGCCGTCTTATTATGCCCCTGGCCGTGGCCTGAAGGCGTGGGAGGCTTCCATCGCCAAGGGCGTGAAGCGGCAGGGGGTCAAGACCGAGTACAAGAATTTCTCCTTCAAGGCAGAGCTGGACGAGGAGGAAGGTATTTTCAGTGGCTACGCCGCCGTGTTCGGGAATGTGGACAGCGGCGGCGATGTCATAGAGCCCGGAGCCTTCACGAAGACAATCGCCGAAGGCTGGGAGAGGGTGAAGATACTCGCCCTGCATAACGACTGCTGGCTTCCTATTGGCCGCCCCCTGGAGCTGAGGGAAGACAGCAACGGCCTGTTCATCAAGGCCAAAATCAGCGACACCTCTATGGGGCGTGACGTAAAGGTGCTGCTGAAGGATGGCGTCCTCACTGAGCTGTCCATCGGGTACGACCCCGTTGTCTTTGAGTACGACGAGGCCGGCATCCGGCACCTTCGGGAGGTGAAGCTGTGGGAAACCTCCCTCGTGACCTGGGCCATGAACGACAGGGCTGTGGTGACCGACTACAAGGACACCGCCGAGCCTGTGGAGAGGGCCAAGGCCATGGCTGAGGAAGCGGCAAGCGACCTGAAGGCTGGCCGCAAAATCAGCAGCGCCCGCCTGAAGGCGCTGAAGGAGGCCAGCGCCTCGATGAAGGCGGCCACGAAAGCCCTGGACAGCATCATCAAGGAGGCCACCGAGGGGGCGGGTAAGAATGACCCCGGCCCCGTCAAACGTCCGTCTGGCGACGCTGGATGGGCTGGGAAAAACCATCTCGGCAAGAACACGACCAAGGCCGGGAAAACGACCATCGAAATCATGCTTTAACGAAAAGGAGGAACCGAACGCTATGAAGTTCAACACCAAGAAGGGCGGCCCCACCGCCGGGTCTGAGCGCAAGTCCATGAAGATGGAAGCCGACGAGCTGATGGAGAAAATCAAGGGCTGCGTCAAGGAGGCCCTGGAGGAGCAGAAAGCAGAGGGCGAGGGCGGCGACGAGGGCGACCCCGCTGTGGAGGCTGCCCCCGCCGACATCGCCGCCATCATCGAGCAGGCCATGGATGTGGTGGCCGAGAAGCGCAAGAGCCGGAAGGAGGCCGGGGAGGACCTGGGCGACGTGACCGCCGACGAGGTCCTGGAGGCCGTGGCGGAAATCATCGACGCCGCCGGCGGTGAGGACGAGGCCAAGGCCGACGACGAGCCTACCGAGGACGAGGAGAAGGCCGGCGAGGGCGAGGAGGAAGGCAAGGGCCGCAAGGCTGCCCCCCGTCCCACCTCCCGCAAGGCCGCCCCTGCTTCCCGGCCCGCCCCCGCCCAGCGGAAGTATTCTTCTATCTACCTGAGCCGGGGGACCTCCGGCGGCGGGTCCGACAAGAAGACCATCCCCCCCGCCATCCAGCTCGCTCGGGCCATCAAGTGTCTGGATGTCTTCGGGCGTCACGACCCCGACGCCGCCTCCTTCTATGCCCGGAAGAAGTACGGCGACGCTGAGATGTCCAGGGAGTTCAAGGCCCTGTCTGCCACCAACCCCGGCGGGGGCGGCTACCTCATTCCCGAGGTGTACCTGGCCGACATCGTGGAGCTGCTGTACGCCAAGACGGTCATCTTCGGCCTGGGCGCTCAGAAGGTCCCCATGGCGAACGGCAACCTGAACATCCCCCGGATGACCTCCGGCGCTCGTGCGACGTGGGGCGGTGAGGGCCGGAAGATTGCCAAGAGCCAGCCCGCCTTCGGCAACATCAAGCTGTCCGCCAAGCGGCTGGAGGCTATCGTCCCCCAGACCCGTGAACTGCTGATGTCCACCGACTTTTCCGCCGACCAGATTTTTGCCAATGACCTGACCCGGCGCATGGAGCTGGGCCTCGACTTCGGCGCTATGTTCGGCAAGGGCGGGGAGTTCCAGCCCCTGGGCGTGTTCGCCGACAAGGAGGTGGAGCACCTGGACGCCACCAAGCTGAACAACACCGACCTGGCCTCCGCCGCTGGCGTCATCACCGCCGACTTCCCTGTCTTCGTCCGCTCCAAGGTCCTGGCGAAGAATGTGGACGACGCCCACCTGGGCTGGGCCATGAACAGCGTCCTGGAGGGCTTCTTCATGAACATGAAGACCACCACCGGGGCCTACATCTACCGGGACGAGATGACCGGCGGCAAGCTGCTGGGCTTCCCCTACCTGGTCAGCAATCAGATCACCACCAGCGACGGCGGCACCACCGAGCTGGCCTTCGGTAACTGGTCCGACCTGCTGGTCGGTGAGCAGATGGGCCTGGAGACGTACACCACCCTCGACGGGTCCTGGGTGGACGAGGCTGGGGTCCAGCACAACGCCTTTGAGGAGAACCTGGCGGCTACTCGTGCGCTCATGTATGTGGACATCGCCGCCCGCCACAAGGAGAGCTTCATCCACGTCAGCAACATCAAGGCTTTTTGAGCCTGAAGGAAGGAGAACAGAACGATGAAACGTGAGCTTATCCAGAACGTGAAGGCCATCCCCTACACCAGCGGGGAGGCCATCGACCGGGCGGGCTTCCTGTCCGCCGTGTGTGCTGTGAAGGCTGCCGCCGCCGGCAACATGAAGGTGGCCGTCACCCACGCTGATACCTCCACCGGGACCTTCGAGGCCGTCCCCGATGCCTGCCTGTTCGTGGGCGGCGGGGACGAGGCCAAGGACCTGAAGGCCGGCGACATCGCCAACTTCGATATCGACCTGGTGGGCTGCAAGCAGTTCGTCAAGCTGACTGTCAGCGGGGCCGCCGCTACCGTGGCTGAGGGCGCCACCCTGGGCTGCTCTTTGGTCCTGGGCGACCCTGCCCAGGCCCCTGTCTAAACGGCCCCAGAGCCGTCCAGGAGGTGCTTCAGATGGCGAGAGTATATCCTACCCACCAGGCGGTCAAACCCGCCTCTAACAAGAAGGGGAAAGGCCCCAAGGAGGCCAAGGGCGAGAGCGCCCAGACCTCCGAGGGCGAGAAGGAGCTGAAGGAGGGGGAGGGCGAATAGCCCTCCCCCCTGTTTGCCGTGAAAGGAGGCGACGCCCCTATGCCTGATGCAGGGACCCAGACCCAGACCCCGGCCCCGAGCAACGAGCCGACCGAGAGGCTGGCCTACAATGCCATGACGACCCTGGCCGATACTCTGGAGCGGCTGGGGATTGACGAGGCCGACGCCGATGTCGCTGTGAAGAATAACGTCATCCGGCTTATCAATTCGGCCTCCGCATGGGTGGAAACCATCACCGGGAGGAAGTTCGGGCGGGCCACCTATGTCCACCGCTACCCCTCCCCCGACGCCCAGGAGCTTGTCCTTCAGCAGTATCCCATCCGGGCTGTGGAGTACGTCAAGGACGTGGCGTCCGGGGTCCCCTTTGACCCTGCCACCTACGACTTCACGATGGAGGGCGACATCGGGGTCCTGTACCGTGACGAGGGCTGGCCCTTCCGGGGCTACCGCTACGGACTGGCGAACGACGTGAAGACGCCCAGCCGGTCCCTGGAGGTGAAATTCACCGCCGGGTATATCCTGCCCAAGGACGCCACCGAGGAGGAACCCAGCGACCTCCCGTGGGACATCATCGCTATCGTCTGGGGGATTGCCGAGCAGGAGTTCTCCGTCTTGACGAACGGGTCCCAGGGCCTTGCTGCCTTCTCTGTCTCTGACGTGAGCTGGACATTTGACAAGGAGCCTCGGGCCTCCTGGATGGAAACCCTCGGGCATTATACGAGGTGGTGACGGGGCATGACGCTGAACGACCAGGTGTTGCCTGAGCTGAGAAGGATACGGGCGGAGCTGGAGAAGCTGAAAGCCTGCACCATCCACGTCGGCATCCAGGGAGATGCTGACAGCGAAATCCTGACCATTGCCCGTGTCCACGAGTATGGGGCCACCATCCACGCCAAGAACGCCAAAAACCTGTGCATCCCCATCAATAAGCTGTCCTACGACAAAAGCCCCAGGGACTTCGATACCCAGGGGCTTTTCTTCTTTCGGTCCGAGAACGGCTTCCTGCTGGCCGCTATCCCGAAACCCGGAGTAAAGCGCCGGCGGCGGAAGAAGAAGGGCGAGGGGGAGGCCGGGGGCGAGGAGGAACACGACCTCGAATTGCTGTTCCTGCTGCTGCCCTCCGTCACCATCCCCGAGCGGTCCTTCATCCGGGCGGGCTTTGATGCCAACCGGGAAAGGCTGGCCGAGGTCTGCCAATCCCAGGTGGCCGCCATCATCCATGGAAGGAAGACGGCGGCCCAGGCTGCTGAGTGGATAGGCGGGAAGGCTGTGGACTTTATCCACGAGTTCATGTCGGACAGCGGGAACTTCACCCCCAAGGGGGATATTCAGAAGGAGCGGGCGCCGAGCTGGGCAAATAGCCCGCTGACCGTGACGAAACGGATGTTCAATTCTATCACATGGAAAGTCGAGGGCCTGGAATGAACTTCACGAAAATGGCACAGCCGACCATTCCCAGGGGGCTGCTGCACACCATGTACGAGCTGAAGGCCGCCGGGGGATATGACCAGACCAAGGGCGGCCAATGGGTGCCGGGTATGCCCTCCAGGACCCCCTTCAAGGGGGCTGTCCTGCCGGTCAGTGACAAGGACCTCCGGCGGGAGCTGGCGGGGACCGTGACCGACCACAGCGAGAAGATTTACACAAACGGCTATGCCCTGAGCGTGGGGGGACAGGTGCTTGACCCCGATACGGGTGTGACCTACACCGTCACCCAAGAGCTGGGCCACAACAGCATCCACCCGATGAAACGGTATCTCGTGGAGGCGAGGAAGGGGGCGGCCCCGAAATGACGTTTGTGGAGAAGCGCAACGCCCTTGTGCTTGCGCTGTCCGAGTATGTGGGCCGCCCTGTCCTGCTGGCGAACCAGGTCCAGCCGGAGGAAGAACCCCCGTACATCGTTTGGGAAATCCTGTCCGACTACACGCCGGACGGTAGCCTGGGCCACTTCTCTACGGAGGATGCGGGGGAAGGCTATGCGCTGTCGGTGAGGACCGAGCAGCCCACCGCCACGCTGTCGTTTACTGCTTGCAGCATCAATAGGTCTGGAGTGGGAGAGGATGGGACACCCTTCTACGTTCTGGGGGCTGACGAGGCCCAGGAGCTTGCGGGGAAGGCCCAGGGCTTCTTCCTGCATGGGGGGAGGTATTCCATCCAGAAGGCGGGCTTCGTCGTCGTGGAGGTGACGAACGCCGCCCCCCGTGACGCTCTGGAGCTGGACGAGATGGGCCGTCGCTTTGGCTTTGATGTCCGCTTGCGGTATGTCCGCACTGATGCTGAGAAGGTCACCACGATTGATGGTGCCGTGACAAAACAAACCAAGAAGGAGGAACAAATTCATGCCGAATGACGTAATTGTCGTCGTTGACATCGACGCAAAGCCCAAGGGCGTCGAAACCCTGGACATCCTGCTGCTGTCCACCGAGGGCAAGAAGGATATGAAGACGTACCGGGACCTGTCCGTCATCAATACTGACTACCCCGGCAAGAAGGTGGCGAAGATGGCCGAGGCCCTGTTCAACCAGGGGAAGACCACCCTCGCCACGACCCTTATTCGGAAGGTCCGTATCGCCGGTATCGAGGCCCCTGCCGGGGATGACGAGAAGGCCAAGGCCACCGCTCTTGTGGCGGCTGTGGAGGGCATCCGGGAGAAGGACGACGACTGGTATATCCTGCTGACCGACCAGACCTCCCCCGAGGTCGTGGAGGCCCTGGCGGCCTGGGCTGAGGCTTCGGAGCCGACCGAGGCGGAGCTGGGGGCCGGTATCGAGGACCATCGGAAGCTGTACTTCGGCCAGACCACCAAGAAGGAGGGCAACCCCAGCAATGCCCGTGCCATCGTCATGTATGTGGACGAGGGGAAGCTGGAGGAATGGGCGGACGCCGCCTACCTGGGGAACGTGGGGCCGTTCTACCCCCAGAGCGTCACCTGGAAGTTTAAGCGGCCCCAGGGCATCTCTGTCCCCGACCTGACCTCCGGCGAGCGTGACGCCCTGGCCGAGCAGTATGTCAACTTCCTCACTGTGGAGTACAAGCGGGAGTACGTCAAGAACGGGTCCTGTCTGAACGGGGAGTTCATCGACGTGCAGATCGGGGCTGACTACATCGCCAAGACCATGCGGGAGAACCTGTACGACATCTTCCTGGAGAACGCCACCATCGGCTACACCGACGAGGGCTTTGCCATCGTTGCCGACGGTGTGTATAAGGCCCTCAACCGGGCTGTGGACCTGGGCATCATCGCCCGGGACCCTGAGAGCCAGCAGGGGGTCTATACTGTGGTCGTCCCCAAGCGGTCTGAGGCCACCGACGAGCAGGCCCGGTCCCGCCAGATGCCCGACATCGCATGGGAGGCCCTGCTGGAGGGGGCCGTCCATTCCGTCAAGGTCAAGGGTGTCCTGCGGGCCACCCTGAGCGCCTGAGCTGAAAGGAGGATATACGAGCTATGAGCAACAAGACTGTAACGAGCTATGACCCCCAGAAGGTCAACGTCATCGTGGCTGGCCGTGTCATCACCGGCTTTGCCTCTGACGGTGTGGTGAACCTGACGAGGAACAGCGACAGCGTGACCCCTGCCGTGGGCGCCAAGGGCGACGTGGCCTACTCTGAGAACGCCGACGAGACGGGGACCGTCGCCCTCACCCTGATGTCCACCTCCGCCAGCCTCGCCTACCTCCGGGAGCTGGAGGCCAAGCGGAAAATGGTCAGCGTGTCCGTCCAGGACAAGAACGACAGCGACAGCTTCGTGATGGCCTGTGACAACTGCCGGGTCCTGAAGATGCCCGACGCCAACCGAGCGAAGGAGCAGGGGACCGTCACCGTGAATATCTACGTCCCGTCCATGGTGCTGCGGTAAGGCGGCACTATGGCGTGGCCAAGAAAACCGAAATCACTGACTGAAAGGGGCTATCGGAAGTATATGGCGAAGCAGAAGAAAGTGACCGTCGAGGGTCAGGAGTTTACCCTTCAGAGCGTTTCCCCGTCCTGGTATTTCCAGACCAATGACGAGTGTGGGATGACCGGGGGCCGGGGCCGTGACACCAGCAAGTATCTGGACACTATGTTCAGGAATGTGGTCATCGCCCCCGCCGAGGTCGCCAGCCAGGGCATGAGCTACTTCGACGAGAAGGAGGACGTCAAGACCCCCGAGAAACTTATCAAGGCCATCGAGCAGTTTCTTCGAGACTGAGAAATCGGTCGAGCTGGCCCGCCAGAGGGCCAAGCGGAACAAGGAATTTTGGCTGATGGTCTTCACTGGCCCTGGCCTGTCTTATGCTGACCTCCGGGGGATGGACCTCGGGGAGTTCAGGGAGGCGGTCGAGGCGAAAATCCTTTTCAATACTGAATGGAAACCCACAAAAAATGGGGGGCAAGGCTGAGTGCCTGCCCCCCTCTTTTTGTGCATAAGGAGGTGACACCGTATGGCTGACAGCCGAGAAATGACCTTCGGCCTCGACTTCGGTCTGGATGAAAGCATCGACAAACTGGATGACCTTATCAACCGACTGGAGCAGAGCATCGACAGCATGGGAGCTGCCGAAAGAGCTGGCCGGGATATGGGGGCCGACATCGAGGCCGGGGCCGACGTGGGGGCTGGAGGTATGGACCGCCTGACCGACAGCATCCGAGGTGCTGCCGATGAAGCTGGAGGCGCCGCCGACGACATCCGCCGGGACCTGGACGACATCGGGGCTGGAGCTGACGAGACTGGCGACGAGTTCCGGGACACGTTCAGGCGCATGGGGGCCGATGCCGGCGGTTTTGGGCAGGCTGTGGCGAAGTCTATGGGTACAGCCCTGAAGGAGGGCCGGAGCGCCGCTAAGGGCCTCCAGGCGGGCTTTGAAGGGGCTATCGGCTACACCCAGAAGAAAGTGGGGGGGCTTGTGACCTCCTTCAAGTCCGGGGCCAAGAATATCGGGACGGCCTTTATGCACCCGATAAAGACCATCAAGGACAAGCTGGGGGCCGCCCTGCTGTCTGCCGCCGATGATGCTGAAGACCTGGGCGACGCCGCCGATGATGCCCGGAAGGACCTGGACGACATGGGCGACGCTGGGGGCGATGCTGGGGAGCAGATAAAGGACGCCATCAAGGGGGCGCTGACCGCCGTTATTGGCCTGGAGGCTATCAAGGCCGGTATCGACAAGCTCAAAGAGCTGGGGGCCGCCGCATTGGAGGCCGCCGGAGCTGCTGAGAGCATGGGGAAACGCTTCGGGGCCTCCTTCGAGGGGACCGATGCCGCCGAATGGGTGGAGAACTTCGCCGGGGCCGTTCACAGGTCCACGGCTGAGGTGCAGGGCTTCATGGTGTCCAACAAGGCTATGTATGCCGAGCTGGGCATAACTGGAGAGGCCGCCACCGAGCTGTCCAAAATCACCACTTCCCTGGCCTATGACCTGGGGAACGCCTTCAGCATGGATGATGCCGAGGCCCTGGCCGTCATGCAGGACTATATCAGCGGGAACACCAACGCCCTGGAGGAGTTCGGGGTCCATATCGACGACGCCACCCTGAAGGCGAAGGCCATGGAAATGGGCCTCGGGGCCGAGCTGGATGCCCTGGACGATGCTGCCCTGGCCCAGGTCCGCATGAACACCCTGCTGGACCAATCCAGCAAAATCCAACAGGCCGCCGTGAAGGACACCGGGGGCCTGGTGAACAGCACGAAAAACCTCAAGGGGGTTTGGAACGAGTTCCTGGGGGATGCCGGGGCGAAATTCTCCCCCATGCTGGAGGGGCTGTTCGGGCTGATTATCAGTAATTGGCCCACCATCGAACCGATGCTGATGCAGCTCGTTACGGTCCTGAGCGACGGGCTGGCGGAGAGTATGCCCGTCATCCTGGAGCTGGGCCAAACCCTGCTGCCCATCCTGATTGACGTACTCGGGACCCTCTTTCAGGCCGCCACGCCGCTCATTTCGGTATTCAGCTCGCTGGCCTCCACGATCTTGCCGCCAGTAGCCAACATCATCGGGTTGCTGGCCGAAACCGTCATACCGCCCCTGGTGGACATCCTCGACACCCTGAACACGTCTATTATCACGCCGCTTGTGCCTGTGATACAGCGAATAGCCGAGGCCCTGCTGCCGCCCATCGGCCAGCTTTTGGGTGCTATTTCGCCAATCTTGCAGGCCATTTCGCCCGTTTTGAGCGTAATCGGCGACGTTTTAGGGACCATAGCCGACGTGCTGGGGTCTGTGGTCGGATGGCTGGCCGACGGGGTTGGAGCTGTGGCGAACTTCTTCGCTGGCCTGTTCGGTGGGGCGAAAGAGAGTGAGGCCGCCGTAAATGACCTGAACGGGGCCGTCAATGGCCTGGACGAGACGACGAGCAAAGAAACATCCCTTGCCGTGGACACCAACGACTACAAGGAGAAGGTGGAAGGGGCCGCAAACGCCGCCACGGACGCTGTGACGGAGAGTTCCAATGCGGCAAAGGAAATCACAGACGTAAACTTCCTGGCGATGGGAGCGTCTGCTACGGCTACCTATGGCACCATGCAGACCGACGCCGAGACAGCCTGGACAGCGATGACTACCGCCGCCGAGACTGGAGCCGGGAAAATCGTCGCCGCCCTGGAGAGGATAACCGCCGCCGGGAAGGAGGCGGGGAAGGCTGCCAGCATCCAGATGGGGGCTGACATCCCCCACAATGCCCGAGGCACTGACAACTGGAAGGGCGGCCCCACCTACATGAACGAGGAGGGTGGGGAGCTGGCCGTCCTGCCCGGAGGGTCTGCTATCATCCCAGCGGACCAAACCGACCGTCTGATGTCTTCCTTCAGCTCCAATGTGACAAACCAGCAGAACAGCCGAAGCATGACCTTCTCCCCAAAACTCGAAATCAAGGTGGAGGGTGGAGGGGACCCCCAGGCCATTGCTGACGCTGTGGAGGGCCGTATCAGGGCTTTGTTCGACGAACTGTATGCTGAGGCCCAGGAGAGGGACTATACCGACCGGGCCATGCAGCAGGGCTACGCATAACGGAAGGAGTGGACAGGCTTGTATATCCTGCAAGGGGCGAAATGCGGCACCGTCCGCTTTGAGCCGTTCAAAACTGGAGTTATCACCAAGGAAACCGTGAGCAGGCAAAGCACCATCACCGACAACCCTGTGGAGGGCGGGGGGAATATCAACGACCATGTGTTTCGCTCCCCCCTGTCCTTCCAGCTTGCCGGGACCGTGACGGATGGAGCTGCCGCAATCGCCACCCTCAATCAGATGTGGACCCGTGGCGACATCCTGACCTACACGGGGCGGAACCGGGTCAGCAATCTGGTGATACAGAACCTCCAAAGCACCCACGACGCCACCAACCGTAAGGGCTTTACGTTCACCGCCACCCTGAAGCAAATCACCCTGGGTAGCAGTTCCGCAAGCGGTACAGCCGAGATGATGTCCGACCAGGATAGTGCTGCCGCCGCTTCGTCTGGGGGGAAGACCTCCCCCCAGACGGCGAAGACCAGGGCCGATGGGCTGAAGACTACCACCAGCGAGAAAATATCCAGCAGCGCCTATGCTTCCTACGTCAATTCCTACAACAGCAAGCCGGCGGGAAGCTCCGGGCCGTCCAGCAGGGCGACCCCCACGAACACAGGGAGGAAGTGAGGAAATGCAGCTTATCGAATTGGGGGCTGAGGTGGAATACATCGAAATCGACACCTCGAAGGTCCCCTACACCTTCAGCGTGAAGCTGAAGGACAGGACCTACTCCTTCACCGTCCGCTATAACGACATCGGGAAGTTCTTCACCGTGGACCTGAGCATCGCCAACACCGGCGAGGTCCTGGCCTATGGCGACCCCGTGAGATATGGGCGGCCCCTGTTTGGACCCATCGAGGACGAGCGTTTCCCCCTGCCCGTCATCATCCCTCTGTGCCTGACCGGGGACGAAATCGACACCGTGACGTGGGAGAACTTCGGGAAGCTGGTCAAGCTCTACCTGTTCGATAGGAGGGCCGAATAATGTCCTTTTGGATGCGAGAGGCCACCCTGCAAATCGGGGGGAAGGTCTACGGCATGGACGACCTGTACTTCGAGTTCGAGGTCCCCTTTGAGGACAGCGACACCCTCCAGTCTGCCACGTTCAAGGTCTATAACCTGTCTGAGGCCACCCGGAAGGGCATCAAGAGGGGGAGCGCCATCATCCTGAACGCCGGCTATGAGGGGGACATCGGGGCCATCTTCGTGGGGAAGGTGTCCGCCTGCTCCCATAAACACGACAAAACGAACTGGATAACCTCCATCACCGCCACGGCCGCCATGGACGAGTGGCTGAGTGCGAAGGTCGCCAAGACCTACGCCAAGGGGAGTACGGCCCAGGAGATAGTGTCCGACCTCCTGAACATATTCGGGCTGGAAATCGGCGAGTTCTCCCTGGCCGTCAACAAGGTGTACGACCGGGGCCTGGTATGCGATGGGAAGGTCAAGGACCTCCTGAAGAAAATCGCCGTTGACGACTGCAAGAGCCGCTTTCTTATCCGTACCGGGTCCGTGGTCATCAGCGACCCCTCCAAGGGAATATCCAACGGGCTTGTGCTGACCCCTCAAAGCGGGCTGCTGCTGTCCGGGAACGAGGTGGAGGAAACCGTCATCGCCACTGGAGCTGACAGCCAAAAGAGCGCCAGCGCCAAGGGCGAGGAAGGGAACTACGTCAGCCGGGACTTCCTGCTCAACTACCATGTCGGCCCTGCTGAGGCCGTGGCAATCCAGTCCGCTACCCTGAACGGGAAATTTATCGTTGTGAAGGGAAAGCACACGGGAAGCCCGAGGGGGGCCTGGAAGACCTCCGTCGAGATGAAGCCAGCGTAAAGGAGGGGCTGAAGGTATGGCGAGGCAAAGCAAAAAGAGAGCCTACGAGGACGCAAGGACCCAGAGCGAGGCCGCCGCCCTGTGCGTGGCTGACATCGTGAAGGTGGTCGCCTTCGACGAGGTCAAAATGACGGTGGATGTGCAACCCCTGACCCACTACCCGGACGAGGACACCTTCCAGACCAAGCCCCAAGTCCTGGCCGTCCCTGTTTCTATGGTCTACGGGGGCGGATGGGTCTTCCGGCCCATCTACAAACCCGGCGACATCGGTGTGGTCCTGTATCTGGACCGGGACAGCGACGCCGTGATAGCTGGAGGGGCTGAGGCTGACCCGAACACCGAGCGGCTGCACAGCGGCGACGACGCCATCTTCCTGGGGGGAGTGAGGACCGGGACAAATCAGATCACCGGCCTGCCCTCCGGGACCCTGTGCATGGCGACCGTGGACGGGAGCGTCTACCTGTCCATGACCAAGACCGGCATCGACATCAAGGGGAATGTCACCATCACCGGGGACCTGACGACCCAGGGCGGCATCGTCAATCTGAATTAGGGGGAGGGCTGAGGAATGGCACAGGCAACACGCCAGGGGGACAACTGCACAGGTCACGACGCCTGCCCCCCTGCCCCCCTGGTCGAGTATAGCGCCGACGTGAAAGTCAACGGGCTGGGGGCTGGCCGGGTGGGGGACCATTACGCCACCCACGGCTGTGTCACCCACCCCGGACACCAGGACGTTATTTCTGCTGGAAGCTCTACCGTATTCATCAATGGGCACCCCGCCGCAAGGGTGGGGGACGCCGTTTCCATTGGCGGGTCCGTGATGGAGGGAAGCGGCGACGTTTTTATCGGAGGATGACGAACTATGAGCGATGAAAAGTATACCCTGAAAATCGACCCCGTGACCCGTGACCTTGTTCTCGATGACGAAGGGGTCATGGAGATTGTCACGGGGGATGATGTGAGCGCCCAGGCGGTCAGGCTGACCCTCCAGGCGTGGCAGGGGGAGTTCCCCTTCGTCCCCTCCCACGGCACCGCATACGAGCGGATAATGGGCAAGAAGCCCTACGAGCTGACCGAGGACGAAATCCCTGAAGTCATCCGGGACGCCGTTTTCCAGGAGCCGGAGGTCGAGGAGGTCCAGGAGGTCAGCTACACCATGGAAGGGCGGGCGCTGGCCGTGTCTGTATCTGGCCGCCTGTCTGATGGAGAAACTATCAATGCGGAGGTGACAACGAGTTGAACACCGAGGAATGGGGCGTAACCGAAAGAGGCTTTCGCCGCCCTACTTATGTCGAGCTGCTGAACGCCATCGAGTATAAGGCAAGGGAGTTGTTCGGGCAGAGGGCCGTCCTCACTGTGCGGTCCCCCCTGGGCATCTTCCTCCGCATTTTTGCGTGGATGCTCAACATCTTGTTCGCCCTGATGGAGGACGTTTACAACAGTCGTTTTGTGGACACCGCCGTCGGGACGAGCCTGTATAACCTGGGCCGGGCCATAGGGCTGTCCCTGCTGCCCGCTCAGAAGGCCAGCGGCTATGTGACCTTCAGCGGGGCCGTCGGGACGGCTATTCCCTCCGGCTTCCTTGTGAAGACGGTGGCGGGCTATCAGTACGCCGTCCTGGTAGCTGGGCGCATCGGGGCCGACGGCACCGTGATACTGCCCGTTCAGGCTGTGGGGGCTGGAGCCGACTACAACGCCGACGCCGGGACCGTGAAGGAAATCGTCAACCCCCTGGATGGGGTGTCGTCCTGTACGAACGCCTCCGCCATGACCGGCGGGCGCTGGAGGGAGAGCGACGAGGAGTTCCGGGACCGCTACTACAAATCCGTGGACTTTGCCGGGGGCGTCAATGCTGATGCCATCGCCGGCGAAATCCTCCAGAACGTCGAGGGGGTCTATTCGGCCATCTGCTACGAGAACGACACCGACGAGGTGGACGCCCTGGGCCTCCCCCCGCACAGCTTCGAGGTGGTGGCCTACGGCGGCCTGGACGAGGAGGTGGCGAAGGCCATCTTCCGGCGGAAGGCTGGAGGTATCCAGACCTATGGAGGAAAGACCATCCCCGTGGTGGCCTTGAATGGGCAGAGCTACGACATCCATTTTTCCCGGCCTGCCACCGTCCCCATTTACATCAAGGTCTATGACCTGGAAACGGACACCAACTTCCCCTGGGACGGGGAAAGCCGGATAAAGGCCGCCCTTATCTCCTTCATCGGGGGAGATGTCCAGGGCGGCTTGCCTATCGGGACGGACGTGCTTTACATGGCCCTCCCTGGGGCAATCTTGTCCGTCCCTGGGGTGGTCGATTTTAGCCTGAGTATCGGGACCAGCGCCGCCGCCCTCGCCGTGAAGAATATCGTCATCGGCACGAGGGAGAAGGCCGTCACGAACGCCGACGCCATAACCATTGTGAGGGAGGCGGGGGCATGAGTGCGGGCTATCTCACCCAAATGCTGGACTTCCTGACGAGCGCCTACGCCAGGGAGGATATTCGCAACGCCCGCCATAGCCTCAGCCCCGAGACTTACATTGGGAAGCTGTTCGGGACCCTTGCGTGGGGCATGGAGCTTATCCACGACAGCGGCGACAGGATGGTGCTATGGGATAACCTGGACAACGCTCAGGGCGCTGTACTGGACCGCTACGGGGCAAATTTCGGGGTCGAGCGTGGAGGGTCCAACGATGCCTTCTTCCGGCTGCTTATCAAAATCAAAATGATTGCCCTGTTGTCCGGCGGGGACATCGACACCATTGTTTCGGCTGCTGCCAACCTGTTTAACGTGGAACTTCCCGAAGTGGAGCTTCGGGAGGTGTTCCCGGCCAAGGTGTGGCTGTATATCGACGAGGACATCCTGGACGCCGAAAGGCTGGAGGCTGCCCCGCTCATTGCGGAGCTGGTAAAGCGCATCGCCGCCGCCGGAATTGGGACCCGCATTTTTCTGAGGGTCCGGCATAAGTTCACGCACCGCCTGTACCTGGGCGTCGCCGCCGTGGATGAAATGGACCTGAAGGCGAACGTCCGCACAAGCATGAACCGAACCGGCAGGGCCTCCCTTCGGGTAGGTGCTACGGTTTGGGAAGACATCCAGATCACTGGAAAGATAAGGAGGAATTAAAGGCTATGCCGAACATCGACGAGTTGGAACCCATGCCGGGTGTAAGTGTGAATGATGGGAACGACGGGGCAATCCCCCTTATGAGCGGCTTCGAGGTCCTGGGCCGCATCCTGGCCCAAAAGGGTGGTGTGAACTACACCAAGGCCGAGCTGGACAGCGGGGACCTCCCCGAGGGGACTATCATCGACGAGCTGACCGCCCCGGTGCAGTATGCCGGCGATGGGCTTATCGCCAGCGTGGAGAACACCGGGAATGGGGAGGCCACCATCGTGGTCCAGGCGCACAGCATGGGGGTGGCTGTCGGCTTCCCCTGCAAGGGCGTTTTGGTCTATGTGGAAGACCCAGACACCCACGGGGACGTGGCGTACTGCTACCTGGACCTTCACGACCACCCGGTCTGGATAAGGCCGCAGGGAAGCTCCATCAACTCCTTCGCCACCTTCTCCATCCAGAGCATCGTCACGGGCGCCGCCTATGTGACGGCGGTCATCAACCCCAACGCCCTGGCCCGCATTGTGGACCTGGAGAAATACGCCCTTTTGGGCCATAGCCACGAAATCACGGACATCATCGGTTTGGCTGATATTCTGGACGACCACTCGGCCAGTATCGAGCTGCTGAATGACCTCGTTTCTGGCGATATGCCTGGAGGCGTGAACCGTACCGCCGACTTTGGGACCGGCACCGGCCTGATTATCCGGGACGGTGTGCTGAACATCGTCGCAAGGACGGTCACGGCATGAACGGGGTCCTGTGTACCCCTGAGCAGGCGAGCTGCTTAATTCCGAACCTTATCGTGGAGCTGACGCCGCCGTGTCCCCTGGATGGGGCCGGCGGCCTTGTGCTTTGCGGTTTGGGATATAACGGCCAAAAGGTCACTGTCCGGGTGCTGGATGGCGTTCTCGAAGTGGAGGGCGTCCCGGCTGAGGAAGTGGAGGCCATGAGGGAAAGGAGGTGCATCAACTGTGTCTGCTGCGAGGCAAGGGGAGCTGACAATCGTAGGGAAGGCCAAGGACCTGGTAAACCATACCCTGACCGTGACCAATAACTCGAAGCTGTTCCCGAAGAAGGTCCGTTTCACCATCTGCCAGCGTATGCAGAATATCTCCCTTCAAATCCTGCACGACATCCTGGCGGCGAATGAGATTTACCCGGATAACCGCCAGAAGATGGAACAGCGGCTTGACCTCCAAAAGGAGGTCCTGACGAACTGCAAAGTGTTCTTGTCCCTGCTGGACATCGCCCTCGAACAGGGCTATGTGGACATCAGGCGGTGTGAGTATTGGACGGGGCTCACCACCGATGTCAAGAACATGGCGGCATCGTGGAGGAAGAAGGACGCCGAGCGGTTTAACCGGCTGCTTGCCGAGAAGAAGGCCCAGGCCCAGGGACAACCTCCCAGGGGCCAACAGCCCCCTCCCCGGCAGGGTGGCCCGCAATACCCCCGGCGATGATTTGAGGGCCTGGGGGTGTGTCTTGTTTGCGCTTGACCTTTGGTGTGCCGTGTGCGGTCCCCGAATGCGGGCAATGGCTACAACGCCCGCAACGTCAATACGGACGGGACGCTGAACAACAACAACGCCTACAACGGCAACAGGGGCGTGCGTCCGGGTTTGGTAGAAACTGCGATTGAGTAACCCGAGAGGGCGAAAGCTGAAGCCTATCACTATCAAAGCGAAGATACATCCCGTCCTGACCTGACAGGGAAGGGACAAACACATACCGTTGACGCCCTGGGCCTCGCACAGCGGAGGTCTGGAGCTGCCAGCAGCGGTGAGGTGCCGTGAATGAGTAAAACAGTCGAACCACCTTTTGAAGTCGTCTACGACTTCTCGAATCTGTATCGGGCCTATCGGATGGCCCGGAAGGGCAAGAGGTGGAAGAACCCCGTCGCAAGGGTGGAAGCCAATGCGCTGGAGGCTGTGCGGTTTATCCAGGCGGAGCTTGAAAGCGGGGAATATCGCCCCGGAGGATATTTCGAGTTCGTGGTCCATGAACCGAAGGAGCGCATCGTCCAAACCAACAGCTTCAAGGACAAAATCGTGCAGCACTCCCTATGCGACGAAATTCTTTACCCTGTCCTGTCTGCGCCGTTCATCCTGGACAACTATGGGTCCCAGGTGGGGAAAGGGACCTTGTTCGGCCTCGACCGTCTGAGCGGCTTCATGCGGGAATACTTCCTGAAGCATGGGGCCGCCGACGGTTGGGTGCTGAAGGCTGACGTGCGCCACTACTTCGCCAGCATCCGGCATGATGTCCTGAAACAGGACGTGCGCCGGCACCTGAAGGACCCACGGACCCTGGCCCTTGTGGATGCCATCATCGACAGTACGCCGGGGAACGTGGGTATTCCTATCGGCAACCAGAGCAGCCAAATATTCGCCCTGCTGTATCTTGACCCGCTGGACCATTTCGTGAAGGAGGTCCTGCGGGTCAAATATTATGGGCGGTATATGGACGACTTCTATCTTATCTGCGAGGACAAGGCCGCCCTTCAGGAGGCGTGGCGGAAAATTGCCGAGCTGCTGGCCCTCCGTGGGCTGGAGCTGAACGGCAAAACGAATATCTTCCCCCTGCGGAATGGCCTGGACTTCCTCGGCTTCCACAGCTACCTGACAGACAGCGGAAAGGTCATCCGAAAGGTGCGCCGCTCCAGCAAGTCCAGGATGGCCCGGAAGCTGAGGGCGTTCGAGGCCAAGTACAAATCCGGGGAGATGACCCGGAAGGAAATCGAGGATAGTTACAGGAGCTGGCGGGCCCACGCTTCGCATGGGAACTGCCGAAACCTTGTCCTCGAATTTGACCAGCGAGTGCAAAAAATCTTCTCTGAAGGAAGGAGCGAAACCCGTGGCACAAAAAATTAGTATGCTGCCTGTGAAGGCGAAGGTCAGGGACCCTCTGACCAAATACAAAGGGGTGCCTATCGCATGGGTCATCGGCGATAAGAACCACACCGGCTTCCCTGCCAGCTCCGTCACCCTCGTGGCCGAGCGTATGCTGACGCTGAAGTGTTTCGACGCCACCGAGAGCGGCGGAGGGAATAGCCGGGAGAGCTACGGCAACAACCGCTACATCTACGCCAACATCCGCCAGTGGCTGAATAAGGCCGGGACGGGCTGGTATACCCAGCAGCACAGCTATGACCGCCCGCCCTCCAACGCCAATGTCTGGAGTAACTACAACGAGTACGACGCCGAGGCGGGCTTTAAGACCGGCTTCAGCGCCGAGTTCCTGGCCGCTATCCTGCCCACCACCCTTATCGTGGCGAAGCCCTCTTGCGACGGTGGAGGGTCTGAGACACTGACCGACGGCATCTTCCTGTTGTCCATGGCCGAGGTGGGCCTGGGGTCTGAGAATGGCATCGCCGAGGGGTCCGTCCTGGCGATGTTCAGCGACAACAACTCCCGGAAGTGTTACCCCACCACCCAGGCCGTCAGCAACTCCGAGTACACCAACAGTTCCTTGTCTGCCTCCCAGCCTTGGTGGTGGTGGCTGCGGTCCCCGAGTGCGGGCTATGGCTACCACGCCCGCAACGTCATTACGGACGGGACGCTGAACAACAACAGCGCCTACGGCGGCGGCGGGGGCGTGCGTCCGGCTTTGAATTTGTCCTCTGAAATCTTGGTATCTGATACCCCAGATTCTGAAGGATACTATACGATTATCTGGAATAACGCCCCCACCACGCCCCCCGGTATCACCGTACCCGAGACTGTGCGGAGCGGGAAGGGTCTGGCGGTGAGCTGGGCCGCATCCATGGACAGCGACGGGGACGCCGTAAGTTATGAGCTGGAGCGGCAGTACAATGGCGGGGCCTGGTCGAAGGTCTACGACGGGGCCGCCACACAGTACACGGATAATATCACGACGGCGATGAACACGGTAGCGTATAGGGTGCTGGCGAAGGACAGCCGAGGCGGGCGGAGTGGATATACCACGAGCCTGACCCGGACCGTGATACACAACGCCGACCCCACCGTGAGCGGGAGCGACCAGGCCCTGGGGGTGGTGACCACCCCGCCCAGCTTTACCTATACCGTAGGGGATGTGGACACGGGCGACACCCTGGAGGTGGTGGAGATGCTGGACGGCCAGGAGGTCCGCACCATCGAGGAGGCGGTCCGGGGCCAGCAGTACACCTTTGCCCTGTCCGAGGTCCAGTTCGCCGGTCTGAAGGGAGAACACACCATGAAGGTGAAGGTCACGGACAGCGCCGGGAACAGCGCCACCCGTACCATTACCTTCTCCCGGTCCGTGTCCTGTATCGACCTCGACTGGAAGATGGACGACACCAGCGCCGCCGCCGAGAAAATCCTGGTCAGCCTTCGGTATCTGGCCGCTGACAGCGCCGTCCAGCTCCAGGTGTGTAATAACTTCAACGACGCTTCCCCGGCCTGGGAGGATGCCAACAGCGGGCGGAAGCACATTTTCAGCAACAAGGCCAAGACCGCCGAGAGCTGGGCGGTAGGTGTCCGGGTGAAAATCCAGAAGACACCCGGCTTCGACACCATTGCCCTGTACTCCATCAGCGGCAGCTACATTTGACCTGAAGGAGGAACGTCAGCATGAAAAACCTTGACGAGGCGAGAGCCTACCAGCAGCAGACCCAGAGCCGGGACAATGCCGACTTGTGGTCCGCTATTCTGGATGTCCACCACGCCCTGACCGCCGCCGGCGGCCAGGGCCTCCCTGAAGCCACCCTCAGCAAGGCCCAGGCGAACCTTGTCCGGGCCGGGGTGGTGTCTGCTGGGGAGTTCACCGACGAGGAGCTGTCCCGGATGGCTACCGCCGACGGGGTGCGGGAGTGGCGGCCCGACATTGGGACCCTGTTCGCCAACGAGCCTGTCATCGGCCCTGACCGGGAAACCTACATCACCCTGACCCAGCACCAGGCCCAGGAAGGGTGGGCGCCGGGGTCTGAGGGTGGCCGGACCCTGTTTCGCCTGCTGAGGAAGGAGCCGGAGGGCGAGGGGGAATACCTCGACTTCGCCTGGGGGGAACACGTCCCCTTCGGAGCTGTCCGCCGGGACCCCGAGGACGGCCTGCTCTATACCCCCATCCACCAGGGAGGCGTGACCCTGTACGAGCCGCACTTCCCCCACCTGGTCCCCTCCGAATATGCCCTGTACGACGAGCCGGACCCGGAGCCTGGGCCGGACCCCTTCGACGTTCCCGATTGGGACGACCTCCCGGCCAACTACTCCTTCAACGTGGGGGAGCGTTTCACCTGTGACGGGCAGCTCTATGAGGTCCGCCGCCTGTTCGACAAGGTGGAGGGCTGGAGGCCCCCGGCCCTGTCTGGGGACTACTACCAGCCCGTCGCCACCTCCGTGGCTGCTGCCCAGGGAGGGGGTGAAGGCGAGGCATGAGCGAGACAATCATCGTCGCACTTATCACCGGCGGCCTTGCCCTTCTCGGGACGCTGGGCGGCAGCTACCTGGCGAACCGTAAGTCTGCCGCCCTGATTGCCTACCGGCTGGAGGAGCTGGAAAAGAAGGTGCAGGCCCACAACAACCTGGTCGAGAGGATGTACCAGGTCGAGGAGCGGACCGAGCTTCAGGAGGAGAAAATCAAGGTCGCCAACCACCGTATCGAGGACCTGGAGAAATTCCACAAGCCTGCGTAAAGAAGGAGGAACAGAACATGAATTTCATCGTCGAGAATTGGTACATCATCCTTGCCCTGGCCGCCGTCCTGGGGGTGGCCGTCTGGTACGCCTACCGCTATTTCAATCTTCCCAGCGAGGCCCAGCTTGCCAAGGTCCGGGAGTGGCTGCTGTGGGCTGTGACCGGGGCCGAGAAGGAGCTGGGCGGCGGCACCGGGCGGCTGAAGCTCCGCCAGGTCTATGACCTGTTCGTCGTCCGCTTCCCGTGGCTGGCGAAGGTCGTCCCCTTTGAGCTGTTCAGCCAGATGGTAGACGACGCCCTGGAGGATATGCGGGAGATGCTGAAGGAGAACCCGGCGGCGGCGGCCCTGGTAAATGGCGGGGAGGCTGGCAGCCATGAATAAGAGGCCCGTCAGCTACCTTCAGACCGACCCCAGGTGGGCCAAGAAGCCCTACCGGGTAAAGGGGGAGAATAGCACCATCGGGGACAGCGGGTGCGGCCCTACGGCGGCTGCTATGCTTATCGAAACCCTGACCGGGAAGACCTTCACCCCCGAGGACGCTTGCGCCTGGAGCGTCGCCCACGGCTACAAGGCCCTGGGGAACGGGACGTACTACGCCTACTTCGCCCCTCAGTTCGCCGAGTTCGGGATTAAGTGCTGGCAGTTGAGCTGGACGAACGCCTACCACAACCCGAAGGCCAAGGTCCACGAGCAGGCCAGGGAATACCTGAAGCAGGGCTATTACCTGATTGCCCTCATGAAAAAAGGGACCTGGACCGGCGGCGGCCACTTCGTTGTGGTCTGGTGGGCCGACAACAAGGTCCGCATCAATGACCCTGCCAGCACCAAGGACAAGCGGCTGAACGGGGACCCGGCGACCTTCTTCAACGAGGCGACCTACTATTGGGTCGTGGACGCCAGGGCCTACAACGCCGGGGGCGGGGCCTCCCCTGCCGGGCCTGAGTACGACACCTACACCGTGAAGGCTGGGGACAGCCTCGCCGCTATCGGTGCCAAGACGGGGGTGGACTGGAAGACCATCGCCGCCCTGAATGGCATCGGAAGCCCCTACACCATCTACCCAGGCCAGGTCCTGAAGCTGGCCGAGAAACCGAAGGAGGAAGTCGAGGAAATGACACAGGAACAGTTCAACAAGATGTTCGCCACGGCGATGCAGCAGTACCGCCAGGAGCTGAGGGACAACGACAGCGGCGAGTGGAGCCGGAAGGCCAGGGAGTACGCCGTCAAGGAGGGTATCTTCGCCGGCGGCGGTGCTGGAGCTGACGGCCAGCCCAACTTCATGTGGGAAGACTTCCTCACCCGTGAGCAGGCGGCGCAAATCCTGTTCCGCTTCGCCCAGACCCACGGTCTGGCATGAGGGGGAAGCGAGAGCAGATCAGGACGGCGGCGCCCCGGCGGAGGATGGGGAACACCGACCTGCTGGGCTTTCTTCTGGTCCTGCTGCTGGCCGCTGGGCTGGCCGGGGGCTTTGTGCTGGCCGTCCTGAGTATCAGGCATCAGTACAGCGGCCCACTGGCCTGCTGGACGGTGGTCTTCACCCCCATCGGCACCGCCCTGTCCATCGTCCTGTCCAGGATTGTGGAGAAGAACCGGGCGGAGAATACCAGCGCCGCCGGCGAAGGGGTGAAGTATGCCGCCGCCGCTGCCTCCGGCTTCCGGGAGGATGCCGGCGGAGCCTCTGAGAACAGCCCGCCCATTTGACAGCCTCCCCCTGCGGTGCTATAATCCGAGACGTGGCATTGCGGTGGCATTACGACACTGTGGACACAGCGGACGATACGGACAAATATCTCTATCTTTGTATATCGAAGGGCCTCCTTCGTCTCTAAAGAACGAGATAACGGACCCATTCAGTAGATGGGGATTGATTTTCACTGTCCAAACAATGGTGCGGGCTGCCGTGTCATATCCGCTGTTTTCCTTGACCAGCGTGGCCGTGCCGGGAGTTCCGCTGCCGTCCCCGCTGCCAACATCCTTTTTGGCGTTGGGTGTCGTATAATCTTGGTCGCCATAGTGGAACGTAAACCATGCGACATTGCTGCCCAGGCTTGTGCCGCTGTCGTACATATCCTCCGGCACATGGCTCTGATAGGTGATGGTAACAGGCTGGCTATTCGTTGTAGTTGTAATTGGAGAAATGGTAAAATCGTTATTTGTTCCGGCTGTCGCTGTTACGGCTGCTCCGTCCACCTTTACTGATCCTGCCACCAACGTACTGCCATTGGGAAGCTGGTCGTGAAGTGTCAGATTGTTTTCCGTTGCAAAGTCAAAGCCATTCGGCTGGAATGTAACCGTCCAATCGGTGGTGGAGCCGGTGCCGTCTGTATGGCGGGTCGTGTGTCCCTCCTTTGTCAGCCATGTGGGTTGGGGAATGGCTACGGTCTTGCTGCTGCTGATGTTCAAGCTGTTGAACACGCCATCTTCACCGGCAAATAAATCAGCGGCATTCTTTACGCTCTTGCTACCCGTACCTCCCGGCAGAAGAAGATCGTCGTTGATAGAGGTCTGATAGGTAATTGTCAGGGACGTTGCCGGATTTCCTTGTGTAGCCTGACCTGCGTTGAATTTTATGCCGCCAAAGGTCAAGGTTGTGTCGCTGCCGTCCGCTGGCGTTTCGACAAGCACATAGGTTTCTGCGTCTGTTGGAATATCATCACGGGAAGTATAGGCTGTAACCGATTGACCGCCTATTGTCACACTGTTATTGACATAGCTGTGCAAGGAGGTATCAATGGTGTCCCGCAGTTCAAAGGGGGTGTCCAGGGTAACGCCGTCGCCCTCGGTGGGGTTCTGCCAGGGAGTGTAATTGATTGTCCAGGTGATCGTTTTGTCCCTTAAGCTGCCGCCCTTGTTGATCTGCGCCTTTGCCGATACCGGCTCGTTTTCCGCATAGCCGAATTTGAGCTGTGTGTTGTTTTCAAACTTCATCGCGTAGAGGTTGCTGTTTCCGTCTATGGGCGTTTCACCTGCTGGTATGTCGTTTGCCCGATTGCAGTTTAGATAAAAATAAGCGTTATTCAGTTCACCATACTCTGACAAAATTGTGCCGCTCCCATCCGATTTTGCGGCAAATGTGACCCATGCGCTCTTGCCATCTGCATAGATTGCTCCAAACTGCTCCTGCTTTCCATCTTCTGTTTCTACTGTTAGTGGCGATCCGCCTTCCAAATGGGGCAGCACCAAATGGGGAGATACATCCAGGTAATATTTCGTTCCGGCTTGTATGCTATTGCATTGAGCCTCTGTAATCGTGTATGTATAGCGCAGGATCAGCTTATCATCTTTTTTTAGCAAAGTATTGTCTTGAACTGCTGCACCTACTGACTGTCCATCGGCACCGGCATAGTGGAGAGTTATGCTGTCAAATGTGACAATGCTGGAAAGTTTTTCCCCATTGTCCGCTGCCCGCGCCAGGGCAGGGAGAAAGCCCGTCAGCATAGACAGGCACAAAAGGAGTGCGGCAAGCCGTACTCCTGGATGGTGTTCGGATTTTGGTTTCCGTTGGAGCCGTTTGCCGCCCCGGCTGTGACGATGAAACATACCCATTTCATATCCTCCCCTTTATTTCAGCAAATATTTAAGACCGTCCCATTTTTTTCCTTTGCGCCGCAAAAATGTTTTGTGTAATCTGCTCCTGATCGGCGTCGGTCAGTTCCAAAAACCGGCATCCGTATTCAAATCCGTCCTCTCCCTTTTCAATGACGCGCATGACCTGGCTGAACATGGCGGATTCCGGCCGTTCCTCCAACAGCCTGACTTTCAGCAAAAACTTATCGCCATCATGGTATCGGTGTTCCGAGCTGATACAGGCTCCGCCTATGCTGATATTCAGCAGCTTGCACGGTTTTTCACCCATCGACAAACCGCTGAACATGGTGGCGGTGGCGTCCAGATTTGTGTCCAGGCGGAAAAAGGCGCGGTCGTTTCCAATCCGGCATACCTTCAATTCTGTGACTGAACATTTATTTTGCGGCAGAGGCGCAATCACGCCCTCCATGTAGACAGCCTTTCGATCACGGTCACTGTACCCGCGGATTCTGACAGGAAACGGTTCCTCCTGAGAAAAGGCGGCTTCTGAATATTGATGTAATTCAGCCTGACTCCCATGTAGGCCCATCAACTTTGCCACGAAAAGCATACGGCCATCCATAGCCGTCACCTCTACACGCATCCCCGAATAGATTTCCAGCTCATCCTCGTCATCTTCCGTCTTTTGAGGCGGCGCGTCCGTTTTCTTTCCAAATAAATTGAATAGCTTCATATCATCTCTCCCAAATTTATCTTTCAAATCTCTGCTTGAACTGTTCATCGGCCCAAACGACTTGGTTGCGCCCATGTTTTTTCGCATCGTACAGCATTGTATCTGCAATTTTTAGGTGAAGGTCATAGGCGCTTCCCGTTTCGGGGATCACAGTAACACCTCCTATGCTGACAGTGACCCACTGGGATACCTTCGGATTGTGCGGAATGTGTAAATCTTCTATGGCCTGCCGGATTTTTTGCAAATACTCAAACATTTTCTCAGAGGATTCACCCATCGAGATTGCCACAAATTCCTCTCCCCCGTAACGGGCCACGAAGTCTGTGCTGCGTTTCAAATGGGAGGAAATTGTTTTTGCCACGGCGGCGATTACTTTGTCCCCGGCTGGATGTCCAAATGTGTCGTTATACACTTTGAAATGGTCAATATCAAACATACAGACGGAAAAGGGGACTTGCAGGCGGGCTGCTTCATGCCATTTCGTCAGACTGTAACGGTCATATCTGCGGCGGTTTGCAACCCCAGTCAGTTGGTCGGTCATAGACTGTTCTTCAATCTGCCTGCGGTATCGGTACAGTTTGACGTGGGTGTTCACTCTTGCTTTGACGATCAGGGGAATATATGGCTTTGTAATATAATCCACGGCCCCTAAAATAAGCCCGCGCTGTTCATTTGCTGCGTCCGCAAGACTGGTAATCAAAATAACCGGGACGTTTTGAGTAATGATTTCCTCCTGCAATCTTTTCAGTAGTGTAAACCCATCCATTTCCGGCATTACTACATCCAACAGAATGAGGGAAAAATCTTCATCGTGCGCTCTGCGCAAGCCATCTTCCGCTGTCTGCGCAATGGCAACGTCATATTCGTCCTCTATGATTGCCTTCAGCTGAGTCGCTTGCAGCAGACTATCATCGACAATCAGTATTTTTTCCATAACTCCACTCCTTACTGTATTTACTCAGGCTATCCTCAAAACAACTTAATTTCCCTTATGTTGTATTGAATCGGGAATTGTATCTCTAATTTATTGCAAAAACCTAAAAAGGACTGGAAATAGGCGCAAAAAATCAGACGAGATATGATAAATCGTATCCCGCCGGTTCTTTCGTATTTAGATTTGGGAAAAGGCTTGTAAAAAAGGTGGTTTTCCTGTATAATGCGGATATGTATGGTAACTTCTTTTTGCCGAAACAACAACATAAGGGAAACTATGTTGTGTCCATCTTCGACTTCAACAACAAAAGGGAAATTATGTTGTAAGAATCAATCCAAGCTGCTCCATTTGTCTGGCGTGGACAAAACCACTCTCCGCAGTATAAATACGGGTGGTAGTGACATTGGAGTGACCCAAAATATCCGCCAGCCGGGACAAGTCCTTTTCCAGCGAGTAGTACGTCCGGGCAAACAGGTGCCGCAAGTTGTGGGGGAACACCTTGTCTGGCTCCACTCCGGCGCTTTCACACAGAGCTTTCATATCCCGCCAGATATTGGAGCGATCCAGGGGCTTTCCCGTCCGCGTTACAAACACCGAACCCTCGGTGATTTTTTGTTTTTTCAGATATTTTTTCAGCAGCTTGCACAGCTTCCCCGGCAAAAAGACGGTTCGCCGTTTTCCCTTGTTGCTGACCACTGTCCGGCCCAAGGCTGCCGCTTCCACCGTGATAAATCGGAGTTCCGACACCCGGATGCCGGTGGCGCAGATTGTCTGAAGGAGCAGGGCCAGCCGCTCATTTCCCTGCCGCCGGGCCGCATCCACCAAACGGACATATTCGGCGCGGGTCATCTCCCGGCTTTCGTCGCAGAAAAGAGGACGCTGTACTTTTAGCGGTTTGACGGACAGCTTTGGCCAGTCCATAAAATGAAAGAAACCGTTGACCGCTGCCAGCATAGAGTTGACGGTGGCCGGGGTATAGGTATCTGCCAAATGTTCTTTCCATGCGATCACAGCCCCTTTTGTGATTGGCTGCCCATTCAGAAACGCCATGAAGTCGTGAAGGTCATGAACATATTTCTTTACCGTGTTTTTGGCCCGTTCCTGTTCCTGGAGATGTGCTGCATACTGGGTAATATGGTCGGCAGTGATTGTAAAAGCTGTTTCCTGAGTGAACATGGTAATAGTCTCCTTTGTATTCGATGCTGATAGTTTTCCGAATAGAAAGAAGGTTATTCCAAAGCAAGTGAATGTTCATTGTCATGCGGCTAAAAATGAACCGCCTCTCAGCGGCATACTTTCATCTTTGTTCCTTTTTGCGGCTGTATTTCCTTCTTCTCGCAGTTAGCTTTCCTCATTGCCGAGTATGCTCTCTTTTAGAGCCTTTCCCGCCTTAAACACAGGGACGCTCTGCGCCGGAATTTCCACAACTTCCTTGGTTTGCGGATTGCGCCCTGTTCTGGCTGCACGGTGCTTTACTTCAAAGACACCAAAACCAGTCAGCTTGATTTTTTCATCCCTTTTCAGACCTTCTGTGATTGTAGACAGCAGACTGTCCAGAGCAATGCCGCAGTCTTTTTTTGCCATCCCGGTCTTACCTGCCATACGTTCAATCAATTCTTGCTTGTTCATATTTCCTCCTATTCTGGCAAAGGGTGTATTCCTTTGCCAATAACATTTTGTGTATCCAGCACAGTAAAAAGCTGGACAAATCCGCATTATACAGTCGAATACCACGGGTGTCAATAAATTTGGCAAGAATAAAAGCATTGAGTGCGCCCACTTTCGATTTTCCTGCTTTGGTTTTATGAAATTAATTTTGAAATTAACTGTGCTGACAAAGAAGTTATTTATCATTACATTCTACCCAGCACCACCACTCGTAGCAACCCCCGCATTGCCCGCCGTTGGGCATATTCCGCCAGTTCACAAGCGTTACCAGGGTGCCATGCGTAAGCGATTAAACAGTCACTTGTGTCCACCATGTAGCGGTTGGCCCGGACAATAGCCAGTTTGCGCGGTACACGCTCCATTCCTGGAGGATAAAAGGAGCCGTCAAAACCGCTTGGTATCTTTTCAGGCCGTTCCGCAGGGTGATAGGGACGCAGGCAGATCAGCCGCACGTCCGGGTGGCGTTTTTTAGCCCGCTTTACCGCGCTTGCCGCCAGCGCATCAAACCCACCGTAACGTCCTACCACAAATTCGCCCACGTCATATTCCGTAATATACCGCTCCACCAGGGCATCCAGTTCCGGGGCCAGACTATCCGGCGCATCCCGATGCCCAACAAAAAAGCACGTTTTTTCCATCGCACGACCTCCCGCGTCCATCCTTTGCTTGCTGGATTTAACAAAACTTCATATCCTTTAATTGCTCTATTATATCATTGTATTGCTATAAATGGCAATATCATTCTATAAATAATTTCTCGCTTTCGTGTTACCCTTTAAGTAGAAAGAGGGGTGCGCTATGGAAACGGAATACCGGGAGCAGTACATCCGCTTTGGACTAAAGGTACAATTTTACCGCAAATTGCTGGGGCTGACGCAGGAGGCGTTTGCGGATAAGATCGGACGGTCATGGTCGTATGTTGCTAAAATCGAAAGTCCCACGCGGGCCTTTGGCGTATCAATGGAAACGCTGTTCAAGATCGCGGAGGCGCTGAACGTGCCGGCTTCAAAGCTGTTTGAGGATTAAAAATCGCCCTGTGCTGACTGGAAACGTCAGCACAGGGCGAAAATTATGCGTCTGCGAGGTCAGTAGGCGGGGGTTCCGTACCCGTAAATCTCATAATGGCCTATGGCATAGCGGTTCTCCCGGCAGCTATCGCCGGAATTGCCCTCCACGGTGTAGACCATCCCGTTCTCCACTTTCTCCACGATGCCTACATGATCGGCAAGGCCGTCTTGGGGGCCAGAGCTGCCCTTATTGTTCCAGTCAAAGTAGATGATGTCGCCGGGGCGCGGCTCATAGCTGTTGTCCTGCCATAGCCCCCGATCTTTGAACCAATTAGAGCCGGAGATACAGCCCGCCGTCTTGGGGATCACGCCAGCGTCCAGATACCCGCACTCGTTGGCACACCAACTGACAAAGCAGGCGCACCACTCCACGCGGGAGTTGAAGCCGTACCACGACCAATAGGGCTGGCCCCCCACGTTGCCGAGCTGGGAGAGGGCCACTACCACGATCTCCCCGTCGCCCACGCCGATACCGTATAGGGCGCTGCTCCACATACTGCGGCTTTCTTCAGCCAGTAATTCCGCAAGCTGCGCCCGCTGGTCAGCGGTGAAGTTGTAAGCGTCCGCCATTTCATCGGCGGTCTTGTGGGTCACGGTGATATAGAGGGTCGTTGTCGTTACCTCGACTTCTTCCTCAATGATATTGCCCGCTCCATCATCCGTTTCAACGGTTTGGGTAGTTGTAGCGGTTTCTGTTCGGTGGCTTATCTCGTTCATAGCCCAAAATATCTCTTTCAACAACTCCTTTTTGCTGTCGTCCATCGTGGCGACTTCCTGGGGATTGTCCGGGTCGGTGGTGGTCTTAACGGCGTATATCGCCAACACTTCCGGCCAGACAGCGCGGGAGCCAGACATTTCAAGCGTATCATGGGCGGTGCCGTTTTTGATCTCGTCCAGCTTTCCCTCGTATTCTTGATTTATCTCCCGGACAACGGTGGGCATGGTCTGTCCTGTGCCGCTGTCCTCCCCGGAGAAGAAGATACCAAAACAGGAGCCGACAATCAAACCTATCAGGCAGATTATCACAATGGCAAGGATGGCAACCCAGCCCCCAGCGGCGATAGCGGCCACAAGCGCCTTGACGGACGCTATCATGGCCTTTACCGTGGCGGAAACGCCCTTTGCGGCGGCTTTCGCGGTGGCGGCGGCGGTCTTTGCCGTGACACGGGCGGCGTGGGCGGTCATTTTCGCCGCCTTCGCGGTGGCCTGTGCCGTTTTCTGTGCCGCCTTTGCCGTATGGTCTGCGGTCTTGATGGCGGTTTTAGACGTACGCTGGGCAGTTTTCACAGTGCCCTTTGCGGTGCGCTGGGCAGTCTTGACCGTCCGCTGGGCGCTCTTAACAGTGGTCTTTGCGCCCTTGGCGGTGGCCTTTGCGGTCTGCCTCATAGCCTGGGCGGGCCGTTTTGCCATTTTTATGGGCGTTTCCACGACATTGACCGCCGTTTCCACCTGCCGGGGTGCTTTGGCAGCGTCCGGGAGTTTTATCTGTAGTGGCCGGTCAGACTGGACAGGCCGGTTTTTCACCTGGCGTTTCTGCTCGGCCCACTTTGCGGCCTGCTTTTTAGCAAAAGTCCGCCCACGCTCTACAAAAGAACTTACAGTGTCAGCGGGGCGCTCAACGTCAACATGGGCCGGGGGCCGCTCCGCTGTGCGCTCATACCGTGGGAGGGGCTGGCGCTCCGGGGCCGTCCTGGTTCGCTGGCGTGGGAGCCGTCTGTCCTGGATGGGGCCGGTGTCCTGCCGGGGGCGCTGTCCATCCCTGGGCGGGTAGGTTCGCTGGCGTGGTAAACAGCTCCAGGGCCAGGGCGATCTCCTTTGCCATGTTCTCCGGCTGTTCCATCAGCTTCTCCCGGAGGGTCGCCAGGGTGGGGACGGTGCCGTTCTGCTCCGCTTCCTCGTACAAGTCCCCTGTACAGCGATCAATAATGGATTTCTGCTTGGCCCCCACACCGTTGGGGTCGATGCGCTCCACCAGGGACATGATAAACTGCGACTTCACCACGATGGGGTTGTTCTCACCGTAGCCGTCCACCATATACATGGCGTTCAGGCGGTCTTTCCCGCCAGCGGCCACCCGGACAACGCTGCCCAGGCCGTCCATCGCTTCAATGAGGGGGGCATACTCTCCCTCCGGGTCTGCTATGAGAATATCATCGTCCGTGTTAAGGATCAGGAACGCGATTTCCTCCTTGACACCGAAGGACTTCCCGGAGCCAGGGACGCCCAGCCGGAAGGAGGACTGATTGAGCAGGTTCGCCTTGTTGCACATGATAAGGTTGTGGGAAATGGCGTTCTCCCCGAAATAGATGCCACCCCTGTCCATGATCTCCTGCACCTTAAAGGGCATGAACACGGCAAGGCTCTCGGTGGTCAGGGTGCGGAAAGCGTTGATCTTCCGGGTGCCGATGGGCAGGACGGTGTTCAGGCCGTCGAGTTGCTGGTATCTCAGCACCGCCAACTGACTATGACCAGACAGGGTGCGTATTCTTTCCGTGTCGCTGTCAAGTTGCCGTTTGCTGTCCGCGGTGATAACAATGGTGAGGACGGCCTGCATCATCCGCTGATCGCGGGTGGTGAGATCGGCCAAAAACTCCTTGCTCTCCTTGCGCTGTAGCTCCATATCGTAGGGGACGATGGCGGAGAAGTTGTTGTTCTGATTCTGGCGGCGCTGCCAATTTGTAATATTAGTTTCGACACCGAGTAGGCGGTTCTCCACCTCCCGCACGGCCTCGTCGGTGGGCACGGAAAGAATGTCGATGGACAGCATCATATTGCGGTTCAGGTCGGTCAAGTCCGCCACAATCTCGTCCTGGATATAGTTGGCGTAGTCCTTCAGGAACAGCACCCGGCAATAGCGGTCGCCCAGCTTCAGGTAGTCGCTGTGCTTCTCAATCCCATCCGGGCAGATATAGTCCTTGAAGTCGTGGCCCTTCCGGGCCATATCCGCCATATCGAAGTGAAAGCTGCCCTCGTCCCCGGCCCGGTAGAAGTCGTGGAGGATACGCAGCCGGTCAGCGGTGTCCAGTTCCACGCACTTGGAGCCGAGGGCGGCGAAGCGGGCGGTCAGGTCGGCCCCGATGCGGGTGAAGTAGGCGCGGGCGTCCTCAATGTCCCGCTTGTAGACGGTTACGGTGACAAGTTTCTCCTGAATGATGCCGTTGGCCCCAGTCGCTTTGTCAAGGAGCATTTGGTTGTACTCCTTACGGTATTTGTCCAGACTGTCCCCCCGCATAGCCATAAGGACGGACTGCTCAAAGTCCGCTTGGCTCTGGCGGCGGTTGCAAATGGTGAGCTTGGTAGTGGCGGCGCTGTCCAGGCCGTTCAGCAGCTCCGAGTAGGCCAGGAACATGGTTTCCTTGTCCTCCCGGCTGGCTACCTTGTAATTGATGTCGGTAAAGCGGTAGGTCTTGGAGAACTTGATGCCCACCTTAAAGATGCCGTCCGGCCAGACGCATTGAATGGGGATCACGTCCTGCACCCTGCGGGGGATGTGGTACGGCTCCCGATCCTGCCGCATGATAGTCTTGATGCTCTTAATCATGGCGCTTGTATTCCTCCTATTACAATAAGAATTACGGTAAGAGGCACGGCAGCCAGCCGTGTCTTTTTCCGCATTGTTGCCAAAGCT
>RAYO01000026.1 GCA_003612335.1 bacterium 1xD42-67 | reverse complement strand
TACCGGCTTGCCAAAGCCGGATTCCCAAAATGCCCGCGCACCGCCTTTGGATGAAAAGCGGCACTTCTGGACGCGCGATAGATTTCCAGCATACGGCCATAAATGACGATAAAAATGCAGATGGTCAGCGCCCACATGGTAAGGCCGATAAACAAAGACTGGAACCACAGCCCGAACAGCGGCCCCAAATCCATTTCCATCAGCCTTGGCTCCAAATCCGCCATGGCGGTGGAGATGTCGATAGAAGCGTCCGCGCCGACTACGCCTGCCGCCTGCGCCACGATGCTTTGGGACAGGTCAAACACGCCCATGACAATGTTCCAGGTGTTGGTGACAATGAGGATGGCACAGGCGGTTTTGAATATCCACTTGAAAAACACAGCGGTTTCTATATCATGGAAGTTGTTCTTGTCGGTGATGATCTGGATCAGTTCCAGCGTCATCACAAAGGCCAGGATCACGCCTGCTATGGGGATAATGACCGTTTCCGAGAGGCTTTGGACCATGTTGAAAATGTCCGCGTTCCAGCCCTGGGGCGTCTGGCCGATCTGCGCCGATATATCCGCCACCTGGGTGTTGACCGAATCGAACATACCGGAAAGGTTGCTCATAATGCCGCCTACCAGCATTTCTTTCAGCCAGGTGGTGATCGCGTCCAGTAAAAAATCCATACGGTGCTACCTCCTTTCCGCCCCTCCCGCGTCTGCGGGAGGGGCAAAGGTATGGGTGTTTCTGGTGCGGGATAGTTCTAATCGGGGATTAGCCGAACAGCCCGGAGAGCAGGGGTACAAGCACCATGCCGATGAGGGCAACTCCGCCGCCCGCCATCAGCTGTTTCATGCCCTGGCTTTTCGCGCCAGGGTTGTCGTTGCCGTAACCTTCCAGCAGGTTGATGACGCCCCAGATTCCAAGGCCGGCTCCAAGTGCGATTACGAGGGTCTGCAAAACTTCGATTGCGCTGTTGAAAAATTCCATATAATAATTTAGCCGGAATCGCTCATTGTTTGTGGTTAGTGTTGGTTCATAGGCATACAAAAGCCGGACAACAAAACCGCCCTGCATTTTGGGCGGTCCGATTCCGGCTATCCTCCTTCTTCATTATTTTTGATTGAGCTGTCCGCTTTGTACGCCAATGGCCTCAACCGAGGCAGGTTTCAGGGACCCTGGCGGGTAGATAAAATCACTCCTTTCTCGCGGAACAAAATTATTCGCCCTCGCTGTCTACATCAATTTCAAAAACATCGTAGACCTCGTTGGGTTTCGGTTTCAGCCGGGTGGACAGAAACGCTTCAATGTCAAAGGCGTTCTTATCGTCCGCATCGGCGGTGTACTGGAAATTGGGGTGTCTGGTGATGTCGTACTTATCCGACAAGAACGGGCGGACGCCCCGCAGCTGAAGGATGCACTTGCCGCCGTCCATGACAGCAAGCTCATCCTGGCTCATCAGTTCCTTCCCCAATTTCTGATAATTGAGAGAGTGGGAGGTTTCCCGGCCCCGGCTCTCCCCGGTGTTGTAGGTGTCAATGGTTTCTTTTCCCAGGGCGGCGGCTAACTCCTTTAAGGTGGTGGGTTCCTTGCCGCCCAGAAAGATGGAAGTGTCCATATTTCCGATAATCGTGTCGGCATTGTCCTTGTAGATGGCTTTTAACTGGCTTTGCGCCTGCAACACCAGACAGGCGGAAATCTCCCGGCTTCGGATGGTAGCCACCAGCTTTTCCAGCTTTGGAATCTGGCCGATGTTGGCACACTCGTCAATCAGGCAGCGCACATGGACCGGGAGCCGACCGCCGTACACATCGTCCGCTTTCTCGCACAGGAGGTTGAACAGCTGGGTATAGCACATGGAAATCAGGAAGTTAAAGCTGTCATCGGTATCGCTCATAATGAGGAACAGGGCGGTTTTCCGGTCCCCCAGGGTGTCCAGTTCCAGCTCATCATAGGCTGTGACCTCCCGCAGCTCGGCAATATCGAATACCGCCAGACGCGCACCGCAGGAAATCAGGATCGACTTCGCCGTTTTGCCCGCCGCCAGCTTATATTTTTTATATTGCCGCACCGCGAAATGGTTGGGCTTCTCGGATTCCAGCGCGTCAAACATCAGGTCAACGGGATTTTTGTATTCCTCATCGTCCTCCCGGACCTCCATGGCGTTGATAAACTCGATCAGGGTGGAGAAGTTCTGTTCCTCCACCGGGGCTTCATAGTGGATGTACCCGATCAGGGCGCAGTACAAAAGCGTTTCCGCTTTGACCCAGAAATCGTCCCCGGCTTTTCCTTCGCCTTTGGTGTTGGCAATCAGGGTTGTCACCAGCTTCAGGATGTCCTTTTCGCTGTGAATGTAGGCGAATGGGTTATAGTGCATGGACTTTTTGAAGTTGATGGTATTCAGAACCTTAATCCGGTACGGCTCATAGATGGCCTTGCCGTTCTTGTCTTTCATGGGTTTTCCGTCCTTATCCAGCCTGGGCGCGCCCCGTTGGAGCAGCTTTCCACATTCGACCAGGATTGTACCTTTCGGGTCAGTGACCACATACGAGCTATGGAGCTGCATCAGGTTGGGCTTGAGCCAGAACCGGGTCTTGCCGGAGCCGGAACCGCCGATCACCAGCACATTTTTGTTGCGGGCGGTCTTGGGGTCTTTTGGTCGGCTGCTCATGGTCAGGCGTTCCGTCTGGGTGAGGATGACATTGTTCTGGAATACCGGATCGACATAAGGGGCAATATCGTCATGGGTTCCCCAACGGGCTGAACCGTACTCGATATTGGGGCGGTACTTCTTGGCATTTTTGCCTTTCAGGTAGACCGCCAGCCGAAGCGCCGCCCCGCAGCACAGCCCGATCAGCAGGTCCAACGGGTGAAAGCTGGGCCAGAAGCTGCCAAGAGCCGCCGGGAGGACGGAGATCAGGGACAGCACCTTTTCCGAAGCGTCCGCGCCCTGGGCCATCCGCCATGCCTCCCCGAAGTTGGTGGCGAACAGCCCCGCCAGCAGATAGGGGAGATTCAGCAAAACGAGCTTTTTGATGTTTATGGGCTTTTTCATCGTTCCAGCTCCTTTCGCTTTGTACGGTCCACCACCGCGTTTTTCACCAGCTCCTTGAACTGGTTCAGCTTCGCCAGCACAGACGGGCGGGATGCCTTGCGGACCTTCTTCTGGGTGTACTCGGTAAATGCGGAAGTCAGCGCATCCGCATCGCGGGCCTTGAAAAAGACCAGATACTTGGGTGGGGAGCAGCTGCGGTCCTTCTTGACCGCGTAATCCACGCCGTATTTCCGGGCAACCCGTTCAAACGCCTTGATAGAGGGGTCTGTGATTTCCAGGTTCGATACGCCCTGGTTCTGCCCGATGAGCTGCTTCACCGTCTGTTTGCCCTGGGGCTTGACCTCCGCGCCCTTTTCCCGCTGTTTCTGCATTTTCTGCTCTTTCAGGTGGGCCAGATACTTCATGATGGCGGCTTTGAACAGCCTGCCGGTAAACTTTGTGCCGCTGACAATGAGCGTCAGGGTTTTGCTTTCCACTTCGTCCTGCATGGGTGTTTCGCCTCCTCTCTATGGATTTTCATGGTTTTGTCTATCGAAGCTGGTCTTTCCGGTCATAGTGCAGATGGCCGTTTCGGACCTTTGCATGGCTCACAATCTTGATATGTCCCTGCTCCTGGCGTTCCAGGGATTTTTTATATCCCTCCTCGGTGAGAAACGCGCGGCTCCGTTCCCCTTTCCAGCCGATGGGGGAATCCGTGGTCAGGGTATCAAAGATAATCATGTGGCGGGTGTCCTCCGCGAACCGTTCCAGGTCCATATAGCCATGACCGGAATACTCCCGCGCCCCGGCTTTGAGCCGCATTTCCTCCATCAGCTGGCCGATGGTCTTTTTTTCAGGCATGGTGTGTGCCTCCTTTCCATGAGAATTGCGGTCAAATCGTGACCAAAATCATCTCCCGCAGTTCGGCAAAGTACAGTTTGCCCTCCGGCGTGACCAGTGTATAGGAGCCGGTATGCCCGTGGTTGCAGAAGTCCTTGACGCAGAACAGGCCATCATTGGAGGGCTTTGCATAGGGCAGCACATTCCCGGACGGGGCGCGGTAGACAAATTTCCGGTCCAGCAGGAACCGGATGAACCGGCGTTCCGGCACAGCCAGCTCTTTGGCGGTGGTGCGGAGGTTGGTGCTGTGCCGCAGGTCGATGAACAGGTCATAGAAAACCGCTTTGCCGGAGAGCGCGGCATTTTCCTCCCGCAGCGCCTCGTTCTCCCTGCGCTCGGCCAGCAGGTCGGAGCAGAGCTTCATCAGGGCCTCCGGGGAAGTGGCGACTTCCCACAGCTTTTCCGGGGTGATGTACGCCCCATGCTTTCGGATTGCGGGCAGAACCTCATCGAACACCCACCGCTCAAACCGTTCCGCCGAGGGCAGTTTGCTGTGAACGATCAGGCGGTACACATCGCCCTCCGGGATAAAAGTCATGGTTTGATTTCCGCTGGCGGTGGGGGTGGAACATTTCGTTCCACCCCTCGTGTGGTCACGAACAGCCTTGCGCGGATTGGTATATCCCAAGGCGGCGGCTATGTCTGTGCCGCAGAACAGGATTTTCCCGTCCTGCTCGATCATGCGGATGCTGCCAAACTCCGGGTTGCTGAAAATTTCCATCTGGTTCATGTTGAAACCTCCTGTAAAAATTGTTGTGGACCACAAAAACGGCTTTACCAGCCGCCGTACATATCGTGGTTGACCTGTGAGGTGTAGTGGTTGCTCATGGTAGTGGGCGCGTTGAACAGCACCGTCAGGAGGTATTGTTTCATGTTCCGCACCTCGGTGGTGTTCTTTTGCAGGCAGTCCATGACAAACTCAATGTGGGAGCTGTCCAGCTTCAGGAAACGGGAGCGCACCACCTCATGGGGGAAGTCCGCCCCGGCAATCCGGGTGGTCTTGCGCTTGGCGCAGACGGTTTCCACCAGCAGCTCCACAATCTCATCCAGGTCCTCCCGGTAAGTGCCAAACCGTTGTTTCAGGCAGTCATACTCGATATTCTCCAAAATCAACTCCCGATAAGTTTCCATCTCTGTGAGTGACATCGTTTCCCTTCGCTTCGGTTCCGGTGGCTCTGCCGCCGTTTCCCGGAAAGGAATGGAATCGGTAATTGATCGGTCAGTAATTGATTTTTGGGTATTTAATTTCTCTTTAATTATTTGCGTTGGATTTTCCGTTGACGGTTTTCCCGTTGACGGATTATCCGTTGTCGGAAAACCCGACAACGGTTTTTCCAACGACGGTTGGGGCGGTTCTTCTGTAACCGGGCGCTCGTAAATCACATACTCGTTGGCGCTGAACTTGCCGCCTGCATCAGTGGTCTGGCGGCGCTTGATGTACCCGGCCTTTTCCAGCTCATTGACCGCAGAGCGGATGGCGTCCTTGCTTTCCCGGTTGATAACGGCAAGGCCGGAGAGGGTATAGTCCCAATCCTCCGGCAGCGAGAGCATCTGGGACAGCAGGCCCTTGGCTTTCAGGCTAAGGCTCTTGTCCCGCAGATGGTAGTTGCTCATAACGGTATATCCCTGTGTGCGTTCTACGCGAAAAACGGCCATTTTCTGCACTCCTTTCGTTTCTCAGGGCATGAAAAAAGCCACAATCCTGTAAAAAAGATCGTGGCGCTCATTTGCTGGCTGACTTCCTCCTGTACCGGTGTGAGAACGGCGGCATAGGCGGCTTGTCAAACAGGTTATCACTCTGAGGAAACGGCAGGGTCTGAAAAATCCGGTCAATATCAGTGGTTTCCATGTTGCGCTGGGAGCGGCAGTTCTCCCGGATTGCTTCTTTGATTTCCTTAACGGTACACATACTCATTCCTTCCTCTCAATTTGGCGGGTTTACGGGTGGCGTTTCTTTTTGGGCTTGAAGTCCAGGATATGCCCCTCAATGACGCGGGCATATCGTTTGATTTTAATATCCCGGCGTTTCTGGCTGGCGAGGACGGCCTGATAGCCGTCCTCATCCAGAAACAGGCGCATTTCATCGCCGGGTGCGCCGTAGGCGGTGCGGGGCCGCAGGACCGAAAACTCGACCATCCAGCTGGTCTTATCCTGAAACCGTTCCACAGCCAGTATGTTGTGGCCCTTTAATTCTCTGGCAGCGTAATCTCTCATAGGCGCTCCTTTCATCGTTCCTGATCTCTCTGGCGCTTGCGCTGCCACTGTTCCAGCAGCTTGATGATGGTTTCCTCCATGCGTTTGGGGGTGTAGCTTTTGGGAAAATACTTGCGGAGGGTGTCAGAAGAAAAGGTGACTTTATCCAGATCGCTTTTCTTTTCCTCCGATATGATTGCCAGCATGGATTCGCTGGTCAGTTTCCCTTCCTGGCTGAATTTCTTCATCCGCTGGGCCTGGGACAGAGAGGGTGTGGCTTGCTCATAGTCCATTGTTTCTAAAAGCATTTTCTGCTCCTCTGGTTTGAGAAAGGACAGCTCATAGGCCGGGTTAAAGGCGATTTTCTTCTCATCCACCATATCCAGCAGTTCAGGAATTAACTCGGTCAGGCGGATGTAACGTGAAATCTGATTTCGGCTTTGTCCAACCTGCTCGGCTAAAATCTCTCTGGATTCTTTACCGGTGGACTTCCGCCCAACTTGGGCGGAAGTTAAATCCATGCGTTCTCCCTGATGTTTCATGGCCTCCAATTTCATCTTATAGGCGAAAGCCCTCTCGCTGGGGAGCAGGCTTTCCCGCTGCAAGTTGCTGTCAACCATGATAATCGTGGCGGCGTCATCGTCCAAATCCCGGACAATGACCGGCATGGTTTCTTTCTCTGCCAGTTCGCTGGCCCGGTGCCGCCGGTGTCCGGCTACCAGCTCATAGCCGCCGCTGGGGTCTGGTCTGACAATCGCCGGGACCAGAACGCCGTACTGCCGGATGCTGTCGGCGGTTTCCATCATGGCGTCATCGTCTTTGACTTTGAAGGGGTGTCCCTTGAACGGGTGCAGCTCGCCCAAAGGGATTTCCACCACCTTTTCCCGCTCCGCATCGGCGCGGCTTTCCTCGGTGGAAAACAGATCATCGACCGAGGCCAGATTTACTTTTTTCGCGCTGCTTTTCAAGTTTCAACACCTCCTTGGTCAGATTTGCGTAGCCTTCCGCCACTTTGCCGCCTGGGTCATGGGCGAAGATACTCTTGCCCTCCGCGCTGGTTTCCTTTGCCCGGACAGAATGGGGAATCTCGGTGCCGAACACCTTGATTTTGCTGCCGTAGGTTTCCCGCAGCAGGGCGGCGATCTCTTTGGCGAAGTTGGTGCGGTTATCCACCATCGTCAGCAGAATACCGTCTATTTGCAGTTTCGGGTTGATCTGCCGCTTGACCTTACCTACCGTAGAGAGCAGCTGTTCCAGCCCTTTGGCGGGCAGATACTCTGCCTGGACGGGGATTATAATCCTGTTGGCAGCGGCCAGGGCATTGACGGTAAGCATACCCAGGGAGGGCTGGCAGTCTATGAGGATATGGGAATATTGCCCCTTTACAGTGTCCAGGTATTGCCGCAGGATTGTTTCCCGGCTCATGGCGTTTACCAGCGATACCTCCATGCCGGACAGCTGAATATCTGCCGGCATCAGGTCCACGCCCTCCGGGTGGTGCAGAATCCCCTCGCGGGGGAGGACCGGTTGATCGGTCAGGATGCGGCCCATCGCGTCAGAGAGGGTGAAAGGCAGCTTGTCAGGCTGGGGGTGGCCCAGGCTGATAGAAAGGCTCCCTTGCGGGTCCCCGTCAATGAGCAGCACTTTCTTTCCGGCCTGTGCCAGCCCTATCCCTAAATTAGCGCAGGTTGTGGTCTTGCCGACACCGCCTTTCTGGTTTGCGATGGCAATAATTTGTGCGTTCAAGATAGTCACCTCGTTTCTTGATATGAAAAAAGGGAGAATGTGACCGGAATCAACATTCTCCCTTAGAAACGATATTCGATTGTGTGACTATCTGCCTTTTGTGAAGTTAGCTTTTGAGAGCCATCTCGCCGCAAACCCGCATGAATACTGGATTTTTGCTTGTTTGCTTTCCCTTTCCCAAATAACCAGTGTTCAACGAATTTTACGCCCGCGATTCCAGCCGGAAGATACAGGCCATTTTCAAGTCACGCATGGAGAAGGGGCTTCGGTGTTCGGGGAGCGTCCCCTATGGCTACCGCCGCGACCCGGAGGACAAACAACACTTGATTGTGGACGAGGAGGCCGCCGCCGTTGTGCGCCGCATCTTCCAGATGGTGATTGAGGGGAAAGGCGTTCAGGCCATCGCCCGGACGCTGACCGAGGACAAGATACTGATACCCGCCGCCTATGCACAACAGCACTACCCGGAGAACCACCACAGCCACGGCTACTATGACCCCTGCCTCTGGTCGAGTACGGCGGTTTCCTACATTCTGGAAAAGCAGGAGTACATGGGGCATACCGTGTTGGGCAAGACCATCTGTGAGAACTACAAGACCAAGAAGCGGCGCAAGGCCAAGCCGGAGGAATTGATGATTTTCCGGGACACCCATGAGGCCATCGTGGATGAGGAAACGTGGCAGCTTGCCCACCGTTTGAAGCGGACTATCCGCAAGCCCAGCTATCCAGACCGCCCTTCCAATCCGCTGACCGGGCTTCTCTACTGCGCCGACTGCGGGTGCAAGATGACCCACCGCCAGCCGTCCCCCACCAAGAAGAAAGTCTATGACGCTGATGACGCTTACCTTTGCGGCGGCTACCGCCATTTGACCCGCGACTGTACCATGCACTTTATCAAAACTTCTACCGTGGAGACGCTGATACTGACGGCGATCCGCGAGGTGAGCGCCTACGTTCGGGAGGACGAAAAGGAGTTTATCCGCATCGTGCGGGATGCCGCCAGCGCGGGGCAGGAGCAGACCGCCAGAGAGCAGAAGAAACGGCTTCGCCAGGTGGAGAAGCGGATAGGCGAACTGGACGAGTTAATCAGGAAACTGTACGAGGGGAACGCCACCGGGAAGATACCCGACAAGCATTTCAACCGCCTGCTGGCAGAGTACGACACCGAGCAGAGCGTATTGGAGCAGGAGGCGGCGGAACTGAAAGAGGGCATCACCGCCCAGGCCGAGGACGGCATGAGGGCGCAGAGGTTTGTTTCTCTTGTGCGGCGATATACCAGCTTTGACGAACTGACCGCCCCCATGCTCAACGAGTTTATAGAGAAAGTCATTGTCCATGAGGCCGACAAATCCACCGGGGACAGGCGGCAGAAGGTTGATATATATTTTAACTTTATTGGCTGTTTCGTTCCACCCAAGCCGGAGGTTATTTTGACCGCCGAGGAAGAAGCAAAAGCACAGAAGGCGTTGGCGGCGCGGAACCGGGAGCGGGAGCAAAACAAGCTGCGTATGCGCCGGGTAAGGGAAGCACAGCGGGCCGCAAAAGAGGCGGGAAAAGCTTCACTTCCGACTGGTTGACTTGGTTGTGCCAATATGCTATACTTTGAAATTGAAAGGTGGTGGAAACAGTGACAACACTGGGTTTGTTTGGCTCTTTAGTGGAAATAGATGAAGCAAGTACACAGCATTGGTACACCAATGCTGAAGAATGGGGCTGTAATTGTGGTGACTGTCGCAATTTCCTTGCATTGGCACGAAAGCGGCAACTTCCGGCTTTAGTTTTTGAGCATCTTGACAAGCTGGGCATCCCGCCAGAGAAGGCCACCTATGTATGCCATCTGTATGATGATGAGAAAGGCCATCTTTACCAATTCAGCTATCGCATTGCTGGGAATATTCTTAGTGGAGAGACAGCAACAGGCGCAGGTCGGTGTTGTCATGAGCCGTACCCGTATGGTGCGCCAGGATTTCCAGAACCGCACTTTGATTTGGAGTTTTGGGTGACGCTGCCTTGGGTGTTAGCCAAACCGAGATTATCCGATGATTGCTCCACAGCTGATGCAAACTGAAATATCCCGCCGCAAAGCAAGGGCGCACTTCTATACATGGTCTGCCGACCATGTATCGTGCGCTCTGCGAGGCCCGGCCCTGACTTTCGCAAGTCAGGGCCGTTTGCGTCGCTACGCTCCGTACAAGGGGCTGCACCCCTTGCGCCGCTTCGCGGCTATCCCTGCACCCTCGCTGGAAAGGTACACCCGCTTCGCGTCTGCACCTTTCCAGCGAGGCTAAAACCGAATACTGTTACCCTTGACCGTTTACCCGACACAGCAGGTAGACGGTCTTTTATTTTGCCAAGAAGGAGGTCAATCACGATGAAGAAATCACGCGAGGAATTAGAGAAAGAGTGCGCCGAGGCCAAGGCCAAAGTGGAGCAGTACCAGCACCGAGGCCAGCGGTACGAGAACCGCATCCGCTACTACACCGAGGGCGAGAGGAAGAAGCGGAACCACCGTCTTATCACCCGTGGCGGAGCGGTGGAGAGTATCGCCCCGGAGGTGCGCGGCATGAGCGAGAGGGCCTTTTTTCTTTTGATGGAGAAGGTCTTTTCCCTGCCGGAAGTTGCCGCCCTGGTGAGCCACGCCGCCGACCAGCAGGAGGGCGGATAATTGGCCCTGTTCCATCTCCACGTCACCCAGGTCAAGCGGAGCGCGGGACAGTCCGTTGTCACGTCCGCTGCCTACCGAGCCGGAGAGAAACTTTACAGCGAATACTATGGCGAGGTCAGCGACTACACCCACAAGGGCGGCGTGGTCTGCACAGACATTCTCCTGCCGCCCCAAGCCCCCGCCGAGTACCAAGACCGCGCCACCCTGTGGAACGCCGTAGAGAAAGCCGAGCGCGGCAAGAAAGCCCAGCTTGCGTACAGCTTTGATATTGCCTTGCAGAACGAATTTTCTTTGGAGGAAAACATCGCTCTTGCAAGGCAATTTGTTTCGGAGCAGCTTGTGGGCCGGGGCATGATTGCCGACTTTGCCATCCACCAGCCAGACAAGGAGGACGGCGGTATTCCTAACCCGCACTTTCATGTTCTCTGCCCTATACGGCCTATCGAGGAAAGCGGCAAATGGGGCTTGAAGCAGCAGCGTGTCTACCGTCTGGACGAGGACGGGAACCGCATCATGGGCGAGGACGGCAAGCCCCTCTTTGACGCTGTTCCCACCACCGACTGGGGAAGCCCGGAAACGCTGGAGCATTGGCGGGAAGCGTGGGCCGCTATGGTCAACGCCAAGTTTGAGGAAAAGGGGCTGCCCTGCCGCATCGACCACCGCTCCTATGAGCGTCAGGGCCTTGACCTGCTGCCTACCGTCCATGAGGGCGTGGCTGTCCGCCAGATGGAGGCCAAGGGCATCCCCACCGACAAGGGCGATTTGAACCGCTGGATAAAAAAGGCCAACAACATCCTGCGGGACATTCGGAAGAAAATCGTCGGCCTGACAGACTGGATAAAGGCCGCAAAAAAAGAATTGAGCCAGCCCCAGGCCCCGACCCTTGCCGCCCTGCTGACCGACTACTATGAGGGCCGGAACGCCGGAGCATGGAGCCGCAACGCCAAGATTGGGAACCTCAAAGATTTTGCCGAGGCCGTCAATTTTCTGACCGAGAAAGGCATTGTCACTCTGGAAGATTTGGAGGCCCATATCGCCGCCCAGGGTGAGCGGGCGGAGGCCATCAACACGTCCATGAAAGCCAAGCATGAACGTCTGAACGAATTGAAGGAACTGCTTCGCCTCGTTGACCTCTACCGGGACACCAAGCCCGTCTATGACGAGTTGCAGGGTATCAAGTGGAAGGGCAAACGGGAAAAATTCGAGAGGGAGCATGAGGGCGAGTTGAGGACGTTCCACATGGCCCGCCGGAAGCTGGACAAGCACCGTTCCCCTGCTGGTAAAATCCCCGTTCATGCGTGGGAACAGGAACAGGCGCGGCTTCACCAGGAGTACACAGCCGAGTATGAGCAGTACAAGCCCATCCGGGACGATTTGCGGAAACTCCAACAGGTGAAGCGGAACGCCGACGCTGCCATACACCAGCAGGAGCAGACCCGGCAGAAACGCCGGGAGGCGGAGCGGTGAAGCGTGGACATTTAGGACTTTGTATGCCTTGCGCTCCAATGGCTTTTAGACGGCCCTCAGAGGGGGGCTGATACTTTCCCTTCCCCCGCTCCAACGTGAGCGACAGAACGGCGCTGACGTGGCGGCAGAGCGCACCACCGCGCCGCCGGATTAACCTTGATGAACGATGAAAGGAGAGCCTATGACCAATGACCCCAGCATGACGATCACCAACACCATCCCCGCCCCGGAAGGGAGCGACAGCACCAGCGGAGAGGGCAAGACCATTCCCCTGCCCGTAACGGAGGGCGGCAACGCTCCACCCGCCCCGGACGCGCCGCCGCCCGCCCTGGTGCAGAAAATCGGCAACACCACTTATGAGGTGTCGTTCCATTTCAGCACCACCAGCAGAGAAACCATGAGCGACAAAATCAACCGCCTTATCCGCCGGGAACTGGACGCATCCTGATTTTTTCAGAATTTCCGCACTCTGTCCTTGACAAACCGAGCGAAAAGGCACACTGATAATTGAAACAGGAAAGATGCTGCAACGCAAGGGCTACCGCATCAAGGTGCTGAATACCATTAACTTCAAAAAGTCCATGAAATATAACCCTTTTGCCTATATTCATGATGAAAAGGACATTTTGAAACTGGTTACGACCCTGATCGCCAACACCAAAGGGGACGGAAAAGGCGGGGACCCGTTCTGGGAGAGTGCGACACGTTCGCATACAAACACTACTCCACAGGGAGCAAAGCTCTGTGGGCGATAAGACCGAGTAGTGCCAAAAATGCGGGACTTTCGAGTGAATCGGAAGTTACAACTGATACTGCGACAGGTGGAATGAGGGAGTAACGCCCTGAAACGCCTGACCTGAAAACTACGGCTGGCGTTGGCTGGAAACGGCCAGGGTCAGAGAGCCCGTTAAAGACGGCTGACTGCGTTCGCTCTGCGCGTGGTAAACGATGGAAACAGCGGCAGGTGCAAAGCAAGCCAGAGGTGGCTGTGAGCGTTAGGCCGGGGGTCTATAAAATGCCTATGGCGAGAATGTCCGAAAGGGCAGACCAATCTGCGATAGTACGGGTCTAAAAGAAGCGTGGGGCTAATCCCCCTATCCCGCAAGGGAGCCAGTGTGGAAAAGTAAGAATTTTCCCTATGAAATTCCATCCACGCGCCGTTACAGGCGGCGGCAAGCTGGCAGGCCCATAGTAGAAACCTAAGGGCATATGATAAAGATAGCAGTATCGGAACGTGGTGAAAGCCTATCGCGTATATCATGGGCCAACATGATATATAGGCTGTCGAATCATATAAGCAGTCGAAGCGGTGGGTAAAGCAGTGGCGATAGCGATGATGTTCCCTGTAACGGGGAACGGAGTGACAGCCACAAGTCAACAGCAATACAAAACACTAATCACAAGTGAACAGTAGGATTTCGGGTACGACCAAAAGGTCAATCTTCCCTAAGAGGAGTTGATGCCTATATGGTTACCGGGAACAAGAAAATCAGTAAATCCAAGAAACCGAAGAAGGTAAACAACCTGCGCTATGCCGAGTATTACGATATGCAGGGAACCTTTGATGAACTGTTCGCAAAGTCCAAAAACGGCGAAGTATTTGATAATCTGGTTGAGCTGATTTTCAGCAGAGGCAACATTTTACTCGCCTATCGGAACATCAAGGGCAACGGCGGAAGCGTGACGCCCGGCACAGATGGGCTGACAATCCGGACGGTTGAAAAATGCACCCCGGAAGCGTTGGTTCAGAAGGTGCGCAATATTGTCAGGAACTACAATCCGAGGGCTGTGCGGAGAAAGGAAATTCCCAAACAGAGCGACCCGAGCAAGACCCGCCCGCTGGGGATTCCCTGTATCTGGGACAGGCTGATACAGCAATGTATTTTACAAGTATTGGAGCCAATCTGCGAAGCGAGATTCAGCGAAAACAGCTATGGGTTTCGGCCAAACCGAAGCTGTGAGTACGCAATTGCGGCGGCCTGCAAACATATGCAGCTGTCCCATATGCAATATGTCGTTGAGTTTGACATCAAGGGATTTTTCAACAATGTGGACCATTCCAAGCTCATCAAGCAGATGTGGGCGCTGGGAATCCGGGACAAGCGTCTGATTTACATCATCAAGCGCATTTTGAACGCCCCGGTTCAGTTAGAAAACGGCGCTATCGTGACCCCTGACAAGGGTACGCCGCAGGGCGGTATTATTTCACCGCTGCTGGCGAACATCGTGCTGAACGAACTGGACTGGTGGGTGGACAGCCAGTGGCAAAATCATCCGGTGGCTGTGGCCAGAGGGAGAAACAGGCAGATAAAAGAGCGCATTGTATTCGACAAGAGCCACGGATATAGAATCATGCGCAATACGCAATTAAAGGAAATGCACATCGTCCGCTACGCCGATGATTTCCGCATATTCTGTCCCACAAGGGATTGTGCGGAGCGGACACTGATTGCGGTTACCCAATGGCTGAAAGAGAGGCTTCGTCTGGACATATCCCCGGAAAAGACACGGGTGGTCAATCTCAATAAACACTATTCTGAATTTCTCGGCATTAAAATGCGGCTGCGGCAGAAGAAAAACAAACAAATCGTCCAATCGCGTGTCAGTGAAAAAGCAGTCAAACGGATTACGGCGGAAGCAAAGCGAAAGATCAAGGATATTGCACGGCCGCCCAAGGGCATGACAGAAGCAAGGGCGATTCTCAACTACAATGCTTTTGTCATGGGTGAGCACGAATATTACCAGATGGCAACAGGTGTCAGCGTTGACTTCCGAGACATCGGCTACCAGGTCAGCCGAACCATGAAGCGTCTGGGAGACAGGCTGAAAAAGGGGCCAAAGGAGAAAATCGGCGGAGCCATTGTCGACCGATATGGCTCTTCCAAACTGATTCGGTATGTGAAAAATCTCCCGATTGCGCCCATCAGTTATGTGCGAACAAGCGGTCCCAAATATAAAAATCCGCTGATTCAAAAGTACACGCCAGAGGGCAGAGCAAGAATCCACGAAAATCTTGCCTTCGATCCCCGAATGCTCCACACCCTTCTGCGTCAGGAGGTTCACAGCCAAAGTGCCGCTTATGCCGACAACCGGCTGTCACTGTTCTGCGCACAGTACGGAAAATGTGCCGTTACCGGGCAGGTGTTTGAAACGCTGGGCGATATTCACTGCCACCACAAACTTCCCCTGGCTATGGGTGGTAAGGATAATTACCAGAACTTGATTCTTGTCCGGGAGAGTGTACACATCCTGATTCATGCTACATCTGAGCCAACCATTGCAAAGTATCTTTCTCAGTTAGCCCTAAACAAAAAGCAACTTGCAAAACTCAACAAACTCCGCAAAGAAGCGGGAAATCCGCCCATTTCTGCTTAATCGGTTTCGGCAGAATGGGCATAGCAGCCAAAACGTTCGTGGTAATAACTTGTGATAACGTGTGCGAATTACTGTTGATGGAGCGCCGTGTGACGGGAAAGCCGTCATGCACGGTGCGGAGCGGGGGAAAAGCCGGAAACGTCAGATACGGTAGGCTTACCTATCGCTATAAGCCGAGACGTTGCTCTACACGGCGCTAATTGGCTACATCCACTATGAGGCTCCGGAAGAGGAACAAAACTTCTCTACACTGGTGGAGTTTATCAATTCCATGGAGGTCCGGGAGGATGATGAAGAGTTCAAAAACAGCGTTGACCTGATGTTTGATGAGCTGGAGGAAAAGTCCCCGGACCACTTTGCCGTGCGCCAGTACAAGAAATTTAAGTTAAGCGCTGGCAAGACTGCTAAAAGCATCCTTGTGAGCTGCGGCGCACGGCTGGCCCCCTTCGATATTGCAGAGCTGCGGGAGGTCACGGCCTATGATGAGCTGGAGCTAGACACCCTGGGCGACCGAAAAACCGCCTTGTTCCTCATTATGAGCGACACGGATGACAGTTTTAACTTTTTGATTTCCATGGCGTATACACAGCTGTTCAACCTTCTTTGCGAGAAAGCGGACGATGTGTACGGAGGCCGTCTGCCGGTCCATGTGCGCTGTCTGATCGACGAGTGCGCCAACATCGGGCAGATACCAAAGCTGGAAAAGCTGGTGGCGACCATCCGCAGCCGTGAGATTTCTGCCTGTCTGGTATTGCAGGCGCAATCCCAGCTCAAGGCCATCTACAAGGACAACGCCGATACCATCATCGGCAATATGGACTGTTCCATCTTCCTGGGCGGCAGGGAGCCGACAACGCTGAAAGAGCTGTCCGCCGCCCTGGGGAAGGAAACGATTGACACCTACAACACAGGTGAGAGCCGTGGGCGGGAGACCTCCCACTCGCTCAATTATCAGAAATTGGGCAAGGCCCTCATGGACGTGGATGAACTGGCCGTTCTGGACGGAGGCAAGTGCATCCTTCAGCTGCGGGGCGTGAGGCCGTTTTTGTCCAACAAATACGACATCACCAAGCACCCGCTCTATAAATATCTGTCCGACTACGATAAGAAAAACGCTTTTGACATTGAGCGCTTTCTATCCACAAGGCTAAAGCCTAAATCCGATGAAGTTTACGACGTGTACGAAGTAGACGTAGAAACAGATGGAGCCGAATAAGTAAGCGGCGCTGTTAAAGTACACGAAAGGACACGGAGGATGTGCCTTCAAAAATTTCATTTATTTTTGGAGGAACGTATATGGCTTTCTTTACTTCTGCTATCAGCACCTTGCAGACTCTCGTGGTGGCTCTGGGCGCGGGCCTGGGCGTGTGGGGCGTTATCAACCTGCTGGAGGGCTATGGCAATGACAACCCCGGCGCTAATGCTCATGTACGGTAAAGTATCACAAGAAAATTATGTCGAATTGACAGCCGCCTCCGCTATACCGAATAAGGAAATAAAGAGTCCTCAAATTTTGCGCTACTAAATGAAGACGAGCGGAAGTAATCTCCCGCTCGTCAGTAAACTTAACTATGCCATATCAATCCCGCTTCTTTCCCGCCACCGGCACTAAGAACAGCGCGGGCAACAGCAGGAAAGCGGTACAGACCAGCCCCCAGGGTATGGACACCTGCTGGGCTACCAGCCCCACAATAGGCCCGCCGATGATCTGCCCGAAAGAGTCCAGCTGTCCGCTGGTGGAAAAGACTGTGGCGCGCATTTTCTCATCCACATGGTCGTTCATCCAGGCGGCCAGCACAGGCTCCTTGATGGTGCGCATAAGCCCCGCCAGCAGGAACACCAACAACATGAACCAAAAGCTCCGCCCCACCGCGAAGAGAACCAGGCACAGGATATACCCGGCGCTGGTGGACATGACCACACTGGTTCGGCTGACAGTCCCTTTTTTCTCCATGCGGGCGATGAGCAACTGAGAAGCCAGAATACCTAAGCCGCTGCCGATAAGACTGATAACACCGAACCAAGTGACGCTGTTCAGCGGCCCGATAACGGGTATTACCGTGTCATCCAGAAAATGAGCGGTGGAGAGCCGGTCAAAGCCTTCACTGGCAAGTCCCCCGCATAGTGTGATTGCTAAGAGCGCCAGCAACACAGGTGCGCCTTTCACAAAGCCCAGGTTGAGCTTGAACAGGCAGACAAAGTCTTTAAGCAAGCCCTGCCGTTCCTCAATAGCAGGGGAGAAGTTGGTTTCTGGCATGATGCGAACCAACACCAGCCCCAACAACAAGCACAAACTGCCCCCCAAGATGACAGGCATTTGCAGGTTTATGTTTCCCAGCAGTGTGCCCAGCACCACGCCCAGAACGCCGCCGATTTGCCCCATTTGACTGCCCCGCAGGAACACCTTGTCTATGGGTTTGTCCTCTTCCTCCGAGGCAATCCACGCCTCCAGAGCGCCGGTGATGAAGGTATCACCGCAACCCCAGACAACCTGGGCCAGCAGAACCGGCGCGAACCACGGTAGCGCACCCTCCATCAGAAAGCCCAGGCCGTAGAGGAACATTCCAATCAGCACCGAGCGCCGACGGCTATACAAATCCGCCACCACACCGGTGGGTATCTCGAACAGAAAGCAGGAGGTCTCCAGAACCGTCCCTACCAGGACAAGCTGGAAAGCATCCAGCTGCACCACCTCCAGGTGGTACACGATGGAAAGCACTGTGGACATAGAAACCGCCAGGGAAAAGACAAATCGGAACAGCAGGTAGACAGAATATGCCTTTGAATTTTTAGCAAACATGAAGTTACATTCTCCTTTACGAATCAGTGGGTTGTTTTGTGAAACAAGCCCGACTGCCGCGCAGGAAGGGCAAACTTCTCAGCCCTTTCTAACAGTGATTTTAGAAAAGGCCTCCTAAAGTGCCCAAAGCGCCGTTAAAAGACTTGTTTCTGTTTTTGCAGTTTGCCATATGAATACCTCCGATACTGAAATTAGAACAACATGGCTGTTCTTCTTCGCGATATTATAGCAAATGGGCTTTGTGTTGTCAATGTAAAGAGAAGCGAGAGCGAGAGCGAGAGCGAGAGCGAGAGCGAGAGCGAGAGCGAGAGCAAGTATCGACCCGTGGCCCAAATTTCGCTCCGCTCATTTGTTCCCCTGGTCTGCTACTTGTTGGGGAGTGCCTTCCCCAAACCCTGCTGACCGGCGCTCCGCGCCGGTGTTGTGGCGCAGCCGCGCCACAAAAATCCGTCAGCCCCGCCTGTTGCGTTCTCGCCTGACCAGGCGGAAATCGGAAGCCGTTTCCGCAATCGCCGCAGAGCGGCGCACCCGCCGGAATAGTACACCCGCTTTGCGTCTGTACTGTTCCATCGGGCCAATTCGACAAAACTAGACCTCAAAACGCATTGACAATACTTTACATTCGCTCTATAATAGTCTTAACGATGAGCGATATAAAAAGTGAATATCAGTAAAATTCTCTGCACCCAGATGGTCTTGACCACCTGGGTGCATTGTGTTTTTCCAAAGCCTGATGTTCCCTTTTCCATCGCGTAACACATCGCCCATGACAACTGAATATGGAAAACTTGAAAGGTGTATAATGGGCGAACTATACCCTAAAGGGAATTTCAAAACAGGAGGTAAAAGTTTATTGTCCAAACGCTACAACACGCCCCACCGCACCCACATCATCAAGACCCGTGTGACCGAAGAAGAACACGCCGACTTCATGGAGCGCCTGACCGCCTACGGCATGAGCCAGTCCGAATTTATCCGGCAGGCCATCACCGGCGCGACCGTCAAGCCCATCATCATCGTGTCCCCCGTCAATGACGAGCTGCTTGCCGCCGTGGGCAGGCTGACCGGGGAGTATGGGAAAATCGGCGGCAACCTCAATCAGATTGCCCGGTATCTGAACGAGTACGGAGCACCGTACAACACCCTCGCCGCCGAGGTTCGGGCGGAGCTGTCCGACCTCGCTGCCCTCAAGTTCCAGGTGCTTCGAGAGGTAGGTGAAGCCATTGGCAACACTGAAACATTTAAGCTCTAAAAATGCCGACTACGGCGTGGCGGAGCAGTACCTCACCTTTGAGCATGACGAGTTCACCGGCAAGCCCATCCTGGACGAGAACGGGCGGCTTGTCCCCCGTCAGGACTACCGCATTTCTTCTTTGAATTGCGGCGAGGAGGACTTCGCCGTAGCCTGTATGCGGGCCAATCTCCGCTATGGAAAAAACCAGCAGAGGGAGGACGTGAAAAGCCATCACTACATCCTGTCCTTTGACCCCAGGGACGGCCCCGACCACGGCCTGACAATGGACAAGGCCCAGGCGCTGGGGGAGCGGTTCTGTGCCGAGCAGTTCCCCGGACACCAGGCCCTGGTCTGCACCCACCCGGACGGTCACAACCACAGCGGCAACATCCATGTCCATATCGTTATCAACTCCCTGCGGGTGGCCGAGGTGGAGCGCAAACCGTACATGGACAGAGCCAGCGACACCCAGGCCGGAGCCAAGCACCGCTGCACCGCCGCAGCCATGCGCCACTTCCGGGCCGAGGTCATGGAGCTGTGCCAGGGGGCGGGGCTGTACCAAATCGACTTGCTGGGCGGGAGCAAAAACCGTGTCACCGAACGGGAGTATTGGGCGCAGAAGAAAGGGCAGCTTGCTCTGGACACCGAAGCCGCCGCCCAGGGTAAGCCGCCCACCAAGTTTGAAACGGACAAGGAGAAGCTGCGCCGGGAGATCCGGGCCGTCCTCAACCTGGCCGTCAGCTTCGAGGACTTTGCCCAGCGGCTGTTACAGCGGGGCATCACCGTCAAGGAGAGCCGGGGCCGGTTGTCCTACCTCACCCCCGACCGGGCCAAGCCCATCACCGCCCGGAAGCTGGGGGACGATTTCGACCGCGCCGCCGTCGGTGCCGCTCTGGAACGCAACGCCGCCCGTCCCAGCCTGGGAGCCAAGCCCAGCATCCGGGAGCAGCTTCGCCAGCCCCAGGGCGTCCAGCGCATGGTGGACATTGAGGCCAAGAAAGCCGAGGGCAAGGGCATCGGCTACCAGCAATGGGCGTCCGTGTTCAACCTGAAGCAGATAGCAAACTCGGTCAACGTCTATACCGAGTATGGCTTTTCCTCGCCGGAGGAGTTGGACGCCGCCGTGTCCGCCGCCTTTGCCGCTGTGCGTGACAGCGCCGCCAGCTTGAAGCCGAAGGAATTGGCCTTGAAAGAAAAAAAGGAGCTGCGGCGGCAGATCATCATCTACCGGAACACCAAAGCAGTCCGGGATGGCCTCGCCGCACAGAAAACGCCCAAGGCCCGCGCCGCCTACCGGCAGGAGCATGAAGGTGATCTTCTCCTCTCCGAGGCCACCATTCGTTTCTTCAAGGCCAACGGCATCACCAAGCTGCCCACCGTCAAGGAGCTGACGGCGGAGATCGAGGCCCTGATGTCCGAGAAGAACGCCGGGTACAATGAGTATCAGGAGCGTAAGCGGGAGGCGGACGAGCTGCTGACCGTCAAGCGGAACATCGACCAGGTGCTTCACGGTGCGCCCAGCCAGCGGAGGGACGAGCATGACCGATAACGCCGTCCGGCTGACCTATCCGCAGTACCGGGCCGTCCGGCGATTGGTGCATGACTGCTGCAACTATGACGGCGGGAACTGCCTTCTGCTGGACGATGGGGAGGAATGTGTCTGCCCGCAGAGCATTTCCTATTCGCTGATCTGCCGCTGGTTTCGGGCGGCTGTGCTGCCTCTGGACGAAAGCCTGTGCGCCGCCCTGCTCCACCGCCGGGAAAGAAAAAAGTGCGTCCTGTGCGGTGGCTGGTACATCCCAAAATCCAACCGGGCCAAATACTGCCCGGAGTGCGCCAAGGAGGAAGAACGCCGCAAGACCCGTGAGCGGGTGCGCCGCCACCGGGCCGCCATGTAACGGTTTAGGCCCTTGAAAAGCCCGGTATCACGGGGCTTTTGGGCCGTCCTCAATAGGGGAGCTGTGTACTACCATTCCGGGCCTCGAAAATGGCCCTCTAAATGTCCACAACAAAAATTTGAAAGGAGCCGCCTATGACCGACACCCCCAGCAAGACCACCACCCGCCGCCCGGACTGCGTGACTGAAATCCGCATGGGCAACACCGTCCTCACCGTTTCCGGCTACTTCAAGCAGGACACCACCGACACCGCCGCCGACAAAATGGCGAAAGTCCTGGAGGCCGAAAGCCGCTGCCAGATCAGCCCCGGCCCGTGACCTCCTGCCGGTAGTTCCGCGATAATCCTCAGCTTAAAACTTTTTCTTGTAAGGAAGTAAAAAGCACTATACAACCGCCCCGGCCTGTGCTATACTGTTGCCATCGGAATAGCGGGGCCGGGGCTGTCGGATTGGAGGAAACGATGTTAAGACAGCAACCCATGCAAGCCCCCATCACCGCCTTGTACTGCCGCCTCAGCCGCGACGATGAATTGCAGGGCGAGAGCAACTCGATTTCCAATCAAAAGCGCATCCTCGAAAGCTACGCCCGTGAGCATAGCCTGATGCCCTATCAGTTTTTCGTGGATGACGGATGGAGCGGAGCCAACTTCCAGCGGCCCGGCTTCACCGAGATGATGGACGCTGTGGAGAGCGGCGCGGTCAAGACGGTCGTGACGAAAGACCTCTCACGCCTGGGACGGAATTATCTGCAAGTGGGCCTATTTACAGAAATTACCTTCCCAAAGAAAGGCGTCCGCTTTATCGCCATCAATGACGGCGTGGACAGCGCCCAGGGCGACAACGACATGAGCGCCTTGCGGAATTTATTTAATGAATGGATGGTGAGGGACACGAGCAAGAAAATCAAAGCGGTTTTCCGGGCTAAAGGCATGAGCGGAAAACCCATCACCAGCCAGCCGGTCTATGGCTATCTGAAAGGCCCGGACGGACACTTCGTTGTTGACCCGGAGGCCGCACCTGTTGTAAAGCAGATATTCAGTCTGTGCCTTGCCGGGAACGGCCCCACCAAGATTGCCCGGATGCTGACCGAGCAGAACATCCCCACGCCGGGGACGATGGAGTACCGGCGCACCGGCAGCACCCGCCGTTACTACCCGGACTACCCCTGTAAGTGGTCGAGCAACACCGTGGCGCACATCCTGGAGCGCCGGGAGTACCTGGGGCATACCGTCAACTTCAAGACGGAGAAGGTGTCCTACAAGGTCAAGACCAGCGTTGCCAACCCAGAGGACAAGATAATGGTCTTTGAGCATACCCACGAGGCCATCATTGACGAGGCCACCTGGGAGCGAGTGCAGGAGCTTCGCAAACAGCGAAAGCGGCCCAACCGCTACGGCGAGGTTGGCCTGTTCTCCGGTCTGTTGTTCTGCGCCGACTGCGGCAGCGTCATGTACCAGCAGAGGTATGAAACGAACAAGCGGCGGCAGGACTGCTACATCTGCGGCAGCTACAAGAAGCGCACCGCCGATTGTACGGCACATTTCATCCGCACCGACCTTCTGACGGCGGGCGTGACGGAAAATCTGCGGAAAGTCACCAGCTACGCCGCCAAGCATGAGGCCCGGTTTATGAAGCTGCTGATGGCACAGAACGAGGACGGCGGTAAGCGGAAGAACGCCGCCCGCCGCCGCGAGCTGGAGGCGGCGCAGAAGCGTATCGGAGAGTTGAACGGCATCTTCAAGCGTCTGTATGAGGACAGCGTGAGCGGGCGCATTACGGACGAGCGTTTCATGGAGTTGTCCACCGATTATGAGCAGGAGCAGGCCACGCTGAAGGCCCGTGCCGCCGAGTTACAGGCGGAGCTGGGGCAGGCGCAGGAGGCCGCTGTGAACGTGGAGAAGTTCATGGCCGTTGTGCGGAAGTACACCAGCTTTGAGGAGCTGACCCCCACCCTCCTGCGGGAGTTCGTGGAGAAGATCGTGGTGCATGAGTGCTGGAAGGACGAGCAGGGAACGCGCCACCAGGACATCGAGATTTATTATTCTTTTGTAGGCAAGGTGGACTTGCCCGACGATTGAGCCAGACCTATCCGGCGAGGCCCCGCCGGATGGGAACGGCAAAAATTTTTAACCTCTCCTTGCTTCTTTATCCGTAGTGAGCTAAGAGCCAGGGCATGAAGCAGCTCATGGCCGGGGGCGGCGTGGCCCTCATCGGCATCACCCTGGTTCCCCTGCTGTCCGGCCTGTTCGCCGTCACTCCCTGATCTGCCGCCACGGGCAAGCCAACGCCGGTATGCCTCTCCGCCTCCGGGCGGGGAGGCCCTGGCTTTTTCAATCTAACAGCCTGTGGCAATTTGCTGGCTGGAAAGGAGAAGATCATCCATAGGTTTTTTGATGGACGCTATCACGGATTGGCTGAAAGAGTTGCTCATCAGCGGCATCATCAGCAACCTCTCCGGGCTGTTCGACAGTGTAAATGAAAAGGTGGGGGAAATCTCCACCCAAGTAGGGCTGACACCCCAGGCATGGAACGGCGGTATCTTCAACATGGTGAGAAACCTTTCTACGACCGTTATCCTTCCCATCGCCGGAATCATCCTGACACTGGTGATGACACTGGAGTTGATTCAGATGCTCACCGAAAGGAATAATCTTAATGACGTGGACACCTGGATGTTCTTCAAATGGATTTTCAAGAGTGCCTGCGCCGTCCTCATTGTGAGCAACACCTGGAATATCGTTATGGCTGTGTTCGATGTGTCCCAGAGCGTGGTGCATAGCGCCTCCGGCGTGATTTCCGGCACTACCAGCATCGACATGACTACCATCCTGCCTGATTTGCAGACCACTCTGGAGGCGATGGACCTGGGACCGCTGCTGGGCCTATGGGTACAGTCCTTCTTTGTGGGCATTACCATGTGGGCGCTCACCATCTGCATCTTCGTCATTACCTTCGGGCGGATGATCGAGATTTACCTCGTCACCAGCGTAGCCCCCATCCCCATGGCGGCGATGATGGGCAAAGAGTGGGGCGGCATGGGCCAGAGCTATCTCAGGAGCCTGTTCGCCCTCGGTTTTCAGGGCTTTATGATTATGGTCTGCGTTGCGATCTACGCCGTGCTGATACGGAGCATCGCCACCAGCACAGATATCAGCAAGGCAATCTGGACGTGCATGGGCTACACGGTGCTGTTGTGTTTTACGCTGTTCAAAACCGGGAGCCTCGCAAAGAGCGTGTTTGCCGCCCACTGACATATCGAGACATTACATTAAATAGGAGCGTGAAAAATGGACGAGTTCAAATCCCCGGAGGCTGGCGGCGGTCAGCCTGCGCAAGCCACTAAGCTGGACCTGGAAGTGAAGGTCTACCCCACCCAGAAGGAGAGCAATATTCTGGCAACCGCCAGCATCACTTTGGGCGGCTGTTTCACCGTAAAGGGTGTGAAGATCGTGGACGGAAAGAACGGCCTGTTTGTCGCCATGCCTACCCGGAGGGACGGTCAGGGCAACTTCCAGGACATTTGCCATCCCACCACGAAGGAAATGCGGGAGGCCCTCAACAGTGCTGTCCTGGGTGAGTACCAGCGGGCGGTGGAGCGTATTACCACCCGTGGAGAACAGGCAATGCAGCGGTCCTCGGTGCTGAACAGCCTCAGCCAGAAAAAGTCCCAGGTAGCAGACCAGCCCCCTGCCCCGAAGAAGAGCGCGGACCGTGGGGAGCGGTGAAGTGCTGGCCCTGACCCCTATATCCCTGCGGGAGGCCAATGCCTTTGTTGAGCGGAACCACCGGCATCACAAAGGCGTGACCGGCCACAAGTTTTCCATTGGCTGTACCCGGGACGGGGAGTTGGTGGGTGTGGCAATCATGGGCCGTCCAGTCAGCCGGTATCTGGATGATGGACTGACACTGGAGGTCAACCGCCTCTGTACCACTGGAGCGGAAAACGCTTGCAGTATGCTCTATGGGGCGGCGGCACGGGCTGCAAGGGCCATGGGCTATCAGAAGATCATCACCTACACCCTGGACACCGAACCGGGAATAAGCCTCCGGGCCGCTGGCTGGCAATGCGCCGGTCCTGCTGGCGGAGAACGCTGGACTGGAAAGCGCCGCCCCGCCGCCGACCTCTATCCTCCGCAAAAGAAACTGCGGTACGAAAAACAACTGTGAGGTGACTATTTGCAGGAGATCACATTAGGTTCTCTCTTTGACGGCATCGGGGGCTTTCCATATGCCGCCTCTTTTTATGGCATCCGCCCTCTGTGGGCCAGCGAGATCGTGCCGTCCTGCGTGTCGGTCACGAAGAAATTCTTCCCCGATATGGCCCACGTTGGCGATGTGACCCGCCTGGACGGGGCCAAACTGCCCCCGGTGGACATCATTACATTTGGAAGTCCTTGCCAGGGGTTATCACTGGCGGGCCAGCGCCGGGGACTGGCGGACGAGCGGAGCGGTCTTTTTTTAGAGGCTATCCGCATCATTTTTGAAATGAGGGAGGCGACTCATGGCAAATATCCCAGGTTCGCGCTGTTCGAGAACGTCCCCGGTGCTCTGTCATCCGCAGGAGGACTTGACTATCAGGTTGTCCTCCAGTCGTTCACAAAGGCCGAAGTTCCAATTCCTCGATCTGGAAAGTGGGCGGACGCCGGAATGGTACGAGGCGGAGGCGTTGATCTCGCTTGGTGCGTGTACGACGCCCAATATTTCGGCACAGCACAGCGGCGCAGGCGCTTGTTTCTTGTCACAGATTTTGGTGGAAAACGCGCCAGCGAAATACTCTTTGTCCCCAAAAGCCTGCGCCGGTATTTTGAGACGGGCGGAACGCCGAGGCAAGGACTTACCGCCTTTGCTGAAAGTGGCGCTGGAACGGCAGGCGCGGGGGAGTTGATACCCACGACCATGCGTATCCGCTGCGGCTGTGAGGGCGGCGGCAAGGGACCGCTGGTACAGGTGGAGAAAAGCGGCACACTGGCAACCAGGAACGACCAATACCTCTTTGTCCCCCAGGTGGTGGAGATACTGAATGACCAAGGCGGCAGCTCCCTGACTGTGGAGCGTTCTGGCCTGTCTCCTACCCTTCGCAGTCAGACCCACGGCAATCTCCCGATTGTGGCTGGTACGCTGGCTATGGCAACAGGACAGGCCAAGGCGGAAATCCTGACCGAAATTGTCCCGACCCTCAACTGTAATCATGAGCAGGCCCTTCTGGTGCATCCGAAAATTGCCGGAACGCTGTGTGCCTCCGCTGCTGGCCTGAACCGCCCAGCCGGAATAAAAAGCGAGACGGACCTGTGTGTTGTCAGCGCCGGTTTCCGACATAAGACAGGGGGTGCGGCAGGAAGTATCGGCTACCAGGAGGAAGTAGCTCCAACGCTGATGGCAGAACAGCAAAGTAGTATTCTCAGTGCGTTTTCTGACAGCAGCTTGCAGAATTGGACGCTGGTCGTGCGCCGCCTCCTCCCCATAGAGGCCGAGCGGTTGATGGGATTCCCGGATTTTTGGACGGAGAGCGGCGTGGATGGAAAGTCCATCAGCGACACCCAGCGTTATTCCATGCTTGGAAACAGCATCGCCGTTCCTTGCGCCGCCTACATCATGCAGGGCATCCGGGATGCGATGGAGGCGGTATGAAGGTCGGTCTCGTGGATGTGGACAGTCATAACTTCCCCAATCTCTGCCTTATGAAACTTTCCGCCTACCATAAGGCCCAAGGGGACACGGTGGAGTGGTGGCGACCGGCAGGGTGGTACGATGTGGTCTACAAAAGCCGGGTGTTCACCGATACCTACTCCAAGGACAACATCTACATCGCCAACGCCGGGGAGGTCATCAAGGGCGGGACCGGCTACGGCCCAGGCCCCGATCTCCCGGACGTGGTGGAGCATCAGTACCCGGACTACTCCCTTTATCCGCAGTTTGCTGACACCGCCTATGGCTTTCTTACCCGTGGATGCCCCCGTGCCTGTTCGTTCTGCATCGTTTCTGGCAAGGAAGGGCGGCGGAGCCGTCATGTGGCCGACCTCAGCGAGTTCTGGGACGGTCAGAAGGAGATCAAGCTGCTGGACGCCAATCTGCTGGCCTGCCAGGACCATGAAAAGCTGCTGGTCCAGCTGGCGGACAGCCGTGCTATGGTAGACATCTGCCAGGGACTGGATATCCGGCTGACAACGCCGGACAATGTGGCGCTGTTGAACAAGGTGCGGACAAAGGCCGTGCATTTCGCATGGGATGACCCCAACACCGACCTGACGCCTTATTTCCGCCGCTTTGTGGAGCTGACGAACATCAAGAGCGACCGCAGGCGGCGGGTGTATGTCCTCACCAATTTCGGCAGCACTCACGAACAGGACCTTTATCGGGTGGATACCCTGCGGGGACTGGGCTACGACCCCTATGTGATGGTCTATGAGCGCCCCACCGCCCCGAAGATCACCCGGCAATTACAGAGATGGGTCAATAACAAGCGGATATTCCATACCGTGGACCGATTTGACGATTACATCCATTCAAACGTGAAGAAGGAGGCTTGATATTTTTGGCATATGTCCCCGTACCCAAGGACCTGACCCGCGTGAAAACGAAGGTCATGTTCAACCTCACTAAGCGCCAGCTCATTTGTTTTGGAGCTGGAGTGCTGATCGGAGCGCCGCTGTTCTTCCTTCTCCTGCGGCCCCTGGGGAGCAGCACCGCCGCCATGTGCATGATGCTGGTGATGCTGCCCTTTTTCCTTCTGGGCGTGTATGAGAAAAACGGCCAGCCCCTGGAGAAGGTGGCCGGAAACATCATCCGGGCCAGCATCCTCCGGCCCCGTCAGCGGCCCTACCGGACGAATAACTTCTATGCCCTGCTGGAGCGGCAGGATAAACTGGATAAGGAGGTAAGCCGGATTGTTCATGGACAGCCCTCGACCTCTGCCCGATAAAAAGGAGCAGACACCGGCAACGGCCCAGAGCGGTAAAAAGCTCACCAGGGCTGACCGGAAGAAGATCGAGGCTGTCATTGCCGCATCAAAACGGAACGACCGGAAGGAACTCTCCGCTCAGGACAGCATCCCTTTCCAGAGGATGTTTCCGGACGGTATCTGCCGTGTCACCGATACCTATTACACTAAAACTATCCAGTTCCAAGACATTAACTACCAGCTCAGTCAGAATGAGGACAAGACCGCTATTTTTGACGGCTGGTGCGATTTCCTTAACTATTTCGACAGTTCCATCCGTTTTCAACTGTCTTTCCTCAACTTGGCGGCGGGAAGCGGCGGTTATGCAGAGAGCATTACCATCCAGCCCCGGAGGGACCATTTCAACGGTGTCCGGACGGAATACTCCAATATGCTTCAGAACCAGCTGGCAAAAGGCAACAACGGCCTGACAAAGACCAAGTACCTGACCTTTGGCATCGAGGCGGAGAACATTCGGACGGCAAAACCCCGGCTGGAACGCATTGAGACCGACATCCTCAACAATTTCAAGCGGCTGGGTGTATCGGCATCACCCATGGACGGCAAAGAGCGCCTGCACCTGATGCACGGCGTATTCCACATGGATGGGCAGACGCCGTTCCGGTTTTCCTGGGACTGGCTGGCCCCCAGCGGCCTGTCGGCCAAGGACTTCATCGCCCCCAGCAGCTTTGAGTTTCGCAACGGACGGACGTTCCGCATGGGCCGGAAGTATGGGGCTGTGTCCTTTGTCCAGATCATGGCCCCGGAATTGAATGACCGGATGCTGGCGGACTTCCTGGACATGGAGAGCAGCCTGATCGTCAATCTGCACATCCAGTCCGTGGACCAGGTGAACGCCATCAAGACGGTCAAGCGGAAGATCACCGACCTGGACAGCGCCAAAATTGAACAGCAGAAAAAGGCAGTCAGACAAGGATATGACATGGACCTGATACCTTCTGACCTTGCCACCTACGGCAACGAGGCCAAAAAACTGCTGCAAGACCTTCAAAGCCGCAATGAGCGGATGTTCCTCCTCACCTTCCTGGCACTGAACACGGCGGACAGCCTGCGGCAGCTGGACAACAACGTATTCCAGGCATCCAGCATCGCACAGAAACATAACTGCCAGCTGGTACGGCTGGACTTCCAGCAGGAGCAGGGCCTCATGTCCTCTCTGCCCTTGGGCTACAATCAGATCGAGATACAGCGGAGCTTGACAACCTCAAGCACCGCTATTTTTGTGCCCTTCACCACCCAGGTGCGCCCGTAAGAGCACCCCATCTGGTGCTCGTGGGCTATACGAATACTGCCTTTAGCAAGCAGCAGATAAAAGTATTATGCGGTAAATAGTGCCGCAATCTGTCATCTCCCGCCTTATCCGAAAAGGGAAACCTGACGGGGAGTGTAGCATGGCGGAGCGTGCGGAAGGTCTGAGCTTCACAGGCTTTCGCGCAGAAGAGATGAAACATAGTGTATGAGGATGAAAACTACACTGTCTAAATGGCAGCCGGAGGTTGGGTATAGTGAAGCCCTCTGCGTATGGGAGCTAAACTCGCAGGTGCGGTGGCACAGTTATTTCTTGAGTGTAGCTGTGCGGAATACTCACCGCAAACCAAGCCGCAGGAAAGCGGAAAACGGCGAAAACCACATCCGACAACACCATATGCTTATTTGTATAGCGCTAAACGGGGATTACTCTAAAGCGGAGCGCCGCCCATTTGCGGCTATGAGTGCTATGAGAAAAGTGACTCTGAAAATCCGCCAAGGTAACAGAGTTTCCGTAGTAGTCAGAGGATGGGAAAGCCATCCACACGGCGAAGGGAAACAGTTTGTCTCTCAATACAAAATGAAGAAAGGTGCGTGAGGCACTATGAGAAATCCGATTGATGTATTGAAAAGTCTGGAATCCAAAGCAACACAAGAAAACTACAAGTTTCAGCGGTTGTACCGAAACCTGTACAACCCGGAGTTTTATCTGCTGGCCTACCAGAACATCGCAAAATCAACCGGCAGTATGACCTCTGGGGCAGACGGTATGACGCTGAACGGCATGAGCATGACTCGCATCAACCGCATTATTGCATCGCTGAAAGACCACTCCTACCAGCCGAATCCGGCGCGGCGGCACTACATTGCCAAAAAGAGTAACCCGTCTAAAAAGCGCCCGCTGGGTATTCCCTCTACAGACGATAAGCTGGTCCAGGAAGTTGTCCGTATGCTGCTGGAAGCAATCTATGAACCCACCTTTTCGGAACACTCCCATGGATTCAGGCCAGGGCGCTCCTGCCACACGGCATTAAAAGAAGTTCAGGCTAACTTTACGGGCGTCAACTGGGTGATTGAGGGCGACATTACCGCCTGCTTTGATTGCTTCGACCACCACGTTCTGATTGAAATCCTCCGCAGACGTATCCAAGACGAACATTTTATCTCCCTGATGTGGAAATTTCTGAAAGCGGGATATATGGAGCAGTGGGAATACCACCGCACATTCTCCGGAACACCGCAAGGCTCCGGGGTCAGTCCTATCCTGGCCAACATCTATCTGACAGAACTGGACCGCTTCATGGAAACGTTCACGACGAGATTCAACAGGGACTCCGGTAAGGGCTACAGACTGCCCAGCCCGGAATACAACCGTGTCCATCATCAGTACAACAAAGCAAAGAAAAATCTTTCAGTGGCCGAGGACCATCGAGCCGCAGTCAGAGAATTCAAACAAGCGCAACATCGCCAGTTGGACACGCCCAGTTTCCCGCAGTTCGACCCACAATATAAACGGCTGCAATATAACCGGTACGCCGACGACTTTGTAGTTGGCGTCATTGGCTCCAGAGAGGACGCGGAAAGGATAAAATCGGAAATTGGTCAGTTCCTGTCCACACAGCTAAAACTCACCCTGTCAACGGAAAAGACGAAAGTGACACATTCCAGCAAACTGATCCGCTACCTGGGATACGATTTCACAGTCAGACGCTGTAAAGCTTCTAAACGCGGAAAAGACGGTATCCTGCGCCGCCACCTGAACTATAAGGTTGCACTATATGTTCCCCACGATAAGTGGGAGGGCAAACTGTGGGAATACCGCGCTATGAAAATCGCAAGAGGCGCGGATGGACAGGAGCGATGGAAACCCATACACCGCGGGTTCCTTATGCACAGAACGGACGTGGAAATTATCAGCAAGTACAACTCAGAAATACGCGGTTTATACAACTTCTACTGCCTTGCGGAAAACGTGACTGTGCTCAATAAATTCTGCTATATCATGGAAGGCAGTATGCTCAAGACCTTTGCTGCAAAGTTCAATGCCACCGTCAACAAAATCAGGAAGAAGTACAAGAAAGATGGCGTTTTTGGCGCGTATTATGATACGAAAGCCGGAAGAAAACGGTGTGAATTCTATCACGATGGTTTTGAGCGAAAAAAGTCCTCAGACGCTGGGTCAGCCATTCTCGATATTCTACCGCAGTTTCGTAAATACGAACGGAAAAACGGGCTGGCCCATAGGCTGAAGGCTGGAAAATGTGAGTTGTGTTCAGCGAAAACCGAAGAAATTCGAATGCACCATGTTAAGCGGCTCAAAGACTTGACGGGCGACACAGAAGTTGAAAGGCTGATGTTGAAAATGCGCAGGAAATCTATCGCGCTCTGCCCCGAATGTTTTGATAAGCTGCAACATCAAATTATGGATTCCTGATGATAGACAAAGGGCGAGCCGGATACATCGAGAGGTGTACGTCCGGTTCTTGGAGGGGGTTCGACCGAGACCGTCCGCGCAAGCGGATATGGCGCGGTCGTGCCTACCTTATGAGCTTTTTCAGCACCAGGGGGAGGCCCTATATTACGGTTTGAATGCCCTGAGCAACAACCTCATCATGGTTGATCGCAAGCGTTTGAAAAACCCAAACGGGCTAATCCTTGGCACTCCTGGGAGCGGCAAGTCCTTCTCTGCCAAGCGGGAAATTCTCAATGTTTTCCTTGTGACCGATGATGACATCATCATCTGCGACCCAGAGGCGGAGTATTTTCCCCTGGTCCACCGGCTGGAGGGACAGGTCATTAAAATCTCTCCCACCAGCAAGCAGTATGTCAATCCCATGGACCTTAATCTGGACTATTCGGACGATGAAAGTCCGCTGTCCTTGAAGGTGGATTTCCTGCTGTCCTTCTGCGACATCGTGGTGGGCAGCAAAGACGGCCTCCAGCCCGTGGAAAAGACCGTCATTGACCGCTGTGTCCGGCTGGTCTACCGGAAGTACCTGGAGGACCCCCGCCCGGAGAATATGCCCATTTTGCAGGACCTCTACGACCTTCTGCTGAAACAGGAGGAAAAGGAGGCCCACTTCATCGCCACGGCGCTGGAAATCTATGTCACCGGCAGTCTGAATGTGTTCAACCACCGGACCAACGTGGACATTGACAACCGGATTGTCTGCTACGACATCAAGGAGCTGGGCAAGCAGCTGAAACAGTTGGGAATGCTGGTTATTCAGGACCAGGTGTGGAACCGCGTCACGGTCAACCGGGCCGCTGGCAAGACTACCCGCTACTATGTAGACGAGTTCCATTTGCTCTTGAAGGGCGAGCTGGCCTCCTGGAGCGTGGAAATCTGGAAGCGGTTCCGCAAGTGGGGCGGTATCCCTACCGGTATCACCCAGAACAGCAAGGACCTGCTGGCAAGTCCGGAAATTGCCAACATCCTGGAGAACAGCGACTTCATCTATATGCTCAATCAGGCGGCTGGCGACCGGCAGATTCTGGCGAAGCAGCTCAATATTTCGCCTCACCAGCTTTCCTATGTCACCCACTCTGGCGAGGGCGAAGGGCTGCTGTTCTACGGAAACGTCATTTTGCCCTTCATTGACCGTTTCCCCAAGGACACGGAGCTGTACCGCATTATGACGACCCGCTTGAATGAGATCGTCCAGGAGGGCGGCGCATGAATGAGGCCGTCTGCACCAAGGAAGAACTGCGCACAATGCAGGCGTGGCCGCTGGAGCGGAAAGTCCATGAAACTCAGGCAAAAATCCGAGAGTGGTACGAACACTACGGCGGCAAGGTCTTTGTCTCCTTCTCTGGAGGCAAGGATAATGAATAGAAAATCAAAATGGAAAGAACCTCCTTAAAAATGCGGAAAGAGCCTGAAGCAAGCTCCAAACTCTTTCCATAATATTTTGTGCATCAATCTTTTCCGCACAGATTTGTCAGCAACGCCATAAGGTCTTTGTCATCTGTCCACGCTGGCAAATCAGGATCAATTTGGATATGGGCGCTTTCAATGGCGCGGCGTTTCATCTCAGTGTCTGCCTTTGCGTAGATCTCAGTGGTTTCAACATGGACATGGCCGAGGAAGTCCCGGATATAAATCAGGTTTATCCCCGCTTGCAGCATATGCATCGCTTTGGAGTGGCGCAAAATATGGGGCGAGATTTTCGTGGGCAAATGTGGGTTCGTCTGTCTGGCAGCGTCAAAATACTTTTTCAAAATATATGTAACGCCCGCCCGGGTGAGCTTTCCCCGCTGGTGGTTTGTAAACAGAGGCTGGTCGGCCTTTTCGGGACAGGACAAGCCGTTATCTGAAAAATATGTGGTCAAAGCACTGGCGGTGCTGGCCATGATTGGAACGAATCTGGTTTTGCGCCCTTTTCCCGTCAGTGTAACAGTAGACGGCTTTTGCAGGCGGACATCGCGCACACGAAGGTCGCAAATCTCCTGGACACGTGCTCCAGAATCATACATGAGGCTAAGCAGGAGCATATCCCGCCGCCCATATTTGGTAGAGATGTCTGTTTGGCTGAAAATGCTCTGCACATCATCAGGAGAAAGATAGGCAATGGTTGGCGCAGGAGCTTTCTTTGCTTTCAAATCCATGATTTTCTGAGATTCAAAAAGGTAGGCGGGGTGCTGCGTCCGCGCATATCTGGCAAAGGCCCTCAACGCGGCCAAACGCTGGTTGCGGGTAGCCACACCACAGCTACGCTCCTGCTCCAGCCAGTGGAGGAAAGCCGCTATGAAATCAATGTTAAAGTCGGTCAGAGTGATTTTCTCGGGCCTCAGACGGCACTCTGTTTCAGCAAAAAGAAGAACCAGCTTAAACGTATCCCGGTAGGCCATGATTGTATTTTCAGATAATCCAAGCTGCCCTGGCAGATACATGGTGAGGTATGAAGCAAGGCACTGGGCAAAATCAGTGGTTTTCATCTGTACTGCCCTCCATACTGGGGATGATATATCCGTATTTTTCCTCCATAAGCCGAGATACTTCTGGATACGCTTCGGCGGTCATCCGCAGATACTGCTCGGTCGCGGAAAAATCATTGTGTCCCAGATAAGCTGTCAACCGGGGCAGCAGAGTGGTGGGATCAGAACCCTGCATTGTCCACTTTTGCAGGGAATGAACGCAAAATGTGTGTCTGAAATCGTGCAGTCTGGGGCCGTTTCCCTTTCCGCCGTGGGAAATCCCTGCTTTCCACAGCAGTTCACGGAAAATGTTGTAGATAGACCTTGTATTGTAATGTCCGCCATCTGGAGCTGCAAAGAACCAGTCTGCACCCGGCGGGCCAACGAGCCTCGTTTCTGCATAAACAGCGCATACGGCTGTTAATTCGGCGGACATAGGAACATAACGGGTCTTGCCAAACTTGCTGTTCCGAATTGTCAAAATTCCATGCTCTAAGTCCACGTCGCTGGCTAACAAATTGGTTGCTTCAGATACCCGCAGTCCACAGCAATACAGCATTCGAAACAGGACAGGCATAATCAGACGCCGCCTTGGAGCACCGGATTTTGGAGGGCAGGTCATTGTGTCAGCAACTTCAAAAAACGCCCTGATTTCTTCATGGGAGAAAATGTATGGAACAAAGTTTCTGTGCAGTTTCCCAATCTCATCCCGCCCAGGCACATAGGCCGGATAGCCCACCCGTTCCATATATTTAGCGAACTGGGAAATCAGCGAGAATCTGGCATACTGGTTTCTATCTGAATCGGTAGACTTTTTAGCGATCCAAGCCTGAACAACTTCTTTGGGCAGGGTGTCCTTTGGAAAATCAAAGGCAAGGGTAAACCGGGAAAACTCGCTCAATTTTTTCGCCTCAGTATTATAAAGGCAACCAACAGCACGTTTTTCTTGAACAAATCCTTCACAAGCTGCTTTTAGCGGGCCACTATACAGATAGGTCTTAATTTCTGGGCCATCATGCATCTGTCAACACCTCCCCAAGAGAAAGCGCACATTCACGCAGGCCCTCAATATCCACCTTCAGATAGGGAGATGTCGAGGCATAGCTGGTATGGCCCATGATATTGGCAACGGTGGACAATTCCGTTCCTTGCTCCAGCAGGCGCCGCGCCATCGCATGGCGCAGAGAATGCATACCGCTCACCGCGCCATTCTTCTTTTCAATACCGCACCGCGCTCTGTGCCGATCCAGGATACACCCAATCGAGCCGCTTTTCATCGGGGTATACGGTGCATTCGCCGTGAGAAAAACGAATGGCGATTCCGCCTTGGGCCGTCCATATTTGATGTAATCAATAATGGCCCAGCCCACATCCTCCAGCAGCGGCTGCGTTACCCGGTTGCCTGTCTTATGCTGGATAAACTCAAGTTCGTTTCGTTCCCATTTTAAACTGTCCAGCCGCAGAGCGGAAACATCTGCAATCCTCAAGCCGAGTTGTACCACCAGCAAAATAATGGCATAATCACGCTTCCCAGCCGGACTGCCCCGGTCAATGCTCTTGAGCAGCCGTTCCAGTTCCTCCCTGCTCCATAAAGCAGGCACATTCAGATTTTTAGGCGCAATCACTTTCGGGACAGCAAATGACCAATCGCATTCCAATATACTTTTTTGTTTCAGAAAGCGAAAATAAAAGCGCAGAGTTGCTAATCGGTGCTTCGTATAGACGGGGGATTCCCCTTGGAGTGACGCGGCGTAGTCAGAAATAATTTGTGCGGATATGTCATGGATTCCAGATACTTTCCGTGATGCCAGAAACTCATAGAACTGCCTGATGTGGTGGATACGAAGCTTTTTTGTAGCATCGCTGTTGTCCGCAGTCTGTACTGATTCAACATACGCCGCAATGATTTTTTCATCACCCAGTTCCCATCCGTCAAGGGTTTTGGCATTCTTTGCGTGATTTCGCAACACCGCACCGTACAGTTGATATTCACCAATCCTGCGTACGCAGCGTATATGGGATGCCTCTGGACTTGTCAGCCACCGGTTTTCTGCAAATGGAAATCCAATCGTGTCGGCCAGATACCTCCGGCCCAATTCCTCGGTGAAGTAATCCGTACCAGTTTTCTCTTGCACATAGCGACTTAGCTGTTTCGCTTTCACACGAAACGTTGAGATGGTTGCTGGTGAGTACTGCATCCGCTCCATTTCCGAGATTACACATTCTGCAATCTGGCTTATGGTTTGCCTTTGTTCCATAATCTTCCTCCTTGATGTATTTCCGCTTTTGCGGTTCTACATCATTGTAAAAGATTATGGAAAGTTTTTCGCTCATCAACCCGCTATTTTTCAATCTTTTTGGAGGTGACTTTTCATTTTATATCTCTTTTCATTATCTTTTTTATGGAAAGCTTTCCATAACAAGGACTCTACTGTGCTTCTGGATTTGGTGCGGGGGCTCTACCCTGATGTGCCTGCCGCCTATGCGGATACCGGTATGGAGTACCCGGAGATACAGGACTTTGCGCGTTCTGTCCCCAACGTGGAATGGCTGCAACCTGTCATACCCTTCACCCAGATTATTGAGAAGTACGGATACCCGGTCATATCAAAGGACGTGGCAAAGCGTATCTACTACGCCAGAAAAGGCAGCAGATGGGCCATCAATCAGCTGAACGGACTTAATTCTGATGGCAGTCCCTCCTGGTATAGCCAGCGGTATCTAAAGTGGCGTGTCCTTCTGGACGCGCCATTTCCCATTTCGGAATATTGCTGCGGCGCAATGAAAACCAGGCCCCTCCACAAATACGCCCGTCAAACTGGCAGGACGGCTATCATGGGGACCATGGCCTGTGAGAGTAAGCGGCGAGCGGAGGCGTTTCTGCAAACCGGCTGCAATGCCTATGACACTAAGGAACCCGCCTGCAAGCCGCTGTCCTTCTGGACGGAGCAGGACGCCCTTCAATATCTGCGTATGACCAGCATCCCCTATGCCTCTATCTATGGGGACATTGTGGAGCACGGCGGAAAGCTCGTCACCACCGGCGCGCAGCGGACGGGCTGTATGTTCTGTATGTTCGGCCTCCACCTGGAAAAGCAACCGAACCGCTTTCAGCGCATGGCCCTGACCCACCCGGAGCAGCACGATTTCTGCGTCAACACATTGGGCTGCGGGAGGGTGTTGGACTACATCGGCGTACCTTATCAACCTGTGACGAACGAAAGGAGCGAGTGACTATGGACAACGAAATCTATCTCATCCACCTGGACGATTACCTGAGCCACATCGACGGCAAACTGGAGATGTACGATCTGCTGCTGGAGCTGGTGCGGTCTGTGCGAAAGGACCTGGAGGCCGGGGAGCCGTCCCAGGCCATGCGGACACTGTGCGCCTACGAGCAGCAGGCCCATGAGCTGTATGAGAGCTGGGACATCTCCGATGCCTACGCCGAGAGCGGCGACCCGGACGATCTGGCCCAGCTGATGGAGGACGAGCTGCTGCCCGCCTGGGATGAGGATGAGGATACTGGCACGGAGAATGACGGCGGTATGGCAGATGACATGGAGGATGATGGGATGAACGGCGAGACCTCTGCCGCCGCCTATCTCCTGCGGGCTGTGGGACAACTGAACCGGGTCACGGCCAATATCCTGGAAATCACCAAGGCGATGGTGGTGTACGAGAACGCCATCGACCGTATCTTGAACAACGGTGAGATGCCGGAGAACGACTGTGCCGACTAAGGGAAAGACCCGTCTCCATTTCACCGATGCCGAGCAGGACGGGGGCCGTCTGAAGGAGCATGACCGGGCGAAAGAGCGTGAGGCGGACCGGGCGGCGATGCGGAAAGATGCACCGCCGCCCAAGGACCGCAAAAAGATGAAACGGCGCATGACCGAGCAAAAATCTGGCGCTGGAAAAAAGAAAAAGGGCAAATCCACCAATCCGAAAACTGCTAAAACTGCGGGCCAGCTGCAATTTGAGGAAAACAAGCCCAAACCACCCTCTAAGCTGTCCCATACGGTCAAGGATGCCCCTGTGCTGGCACTCTCCGGCAAGCTGCACCACAAGGTCAGCGAGGCGGAGGATGATAATGTTGGCGTGGAGAGCACACACCGGCTGGAGCAGACCGCCGAGGCCGGTGTTCATCTGACGGAGCGTTCCCGCCGCGCCCATAAGCTGCGGGAGTACCGGGCCACAGAACGGGCGGAGATCAATGCCCTCCACCGGCAGTCCCTCCGGGACAATCCAGAGCTGGGCAGCAATCCGCTGTCACGCTGGCAGCAAAAACAGGCCATCAAAAAGCAATACGCCGCCGCAAAGCGTTCCGGGCAGAGGGCTGGTGAGGCGTCAAAGGCCACATCCACCATGGCGGAACGGGTATCCGACACGCTGAAAGGCGCAGCAGAAACAAGCAAACAAGCTGGTGCGTTTATCATGCGGCACAAGAAGGGCTTTCTCATTGTCATCGGCTTGTTTCTCATTCTGGTGATGTTCTTGAATATGATGTCCTCCTGTTCCGTGCTGGCCGAGGCCATTCTGGGCAGCAGTGCGGGCGGCACTTATCCCTGCGAGGATGCGGATATGCTGGGGGCCGAGGCAGATTATGCCGCGCTGGAGGCTGCTTTGCAGCACGAGGTGGACAATTACCCCAGTTACCACCCCGGCTATGACGAGTACCGTTATGACCTGGACAGCATCGGACATGACCCCTATGTGCTGATTGCTATTCTCACCGCCTATCATCAGGGGACATGGACCAGGAACGAGGTACAGGGGACGCTGCAAATGCTCTTTGACCGGCAGTACACCCTCACTCAGACAGTAGAAGTGGAAGTTCGCTACCGAACGGAAACACGGACGGACAGCAACGGCGATGACTACGATGTGGAAGTTCCCTATGACTACTACATCTGCAATGTGACCCTGGATAACTTCGACCTGTCCCATCTCCCGGTCTACATTCTAAGTGAAGATCAACTGAGTGCCTACTCCGTTTATATGGCAAACCAAGGCAACCGGCCAGACCTGTTCCCTATCGGCCAATATCCCAATGCCTCCCAGCGGCAGGACTATATGGACTATGATGTTCCCCCGGAGGCGCTGGAAGATGAGGTATTCTCTGCCATGCTCACTGAGGCGGAGAAGTATCTGGGGATGCCCTATGTCTGGGGCGGCAGCAGTCCCAGCACATCCTTTGACTGTTCCGGCTTTGTGTCGTGGGTCATCAATCACAGCGGCTGGGACGTGGGACGGCTGGGGGCCAAGGCCCTGTGTAATCTCTGCACCCCGGTCTCACCCGCCAATGCCCGCCCCGGCGATTTGGTGTTTTTCATCAACACCTATGACGCACCGGACCCCAACGCACCCACCCACTGTGGTATCTATGTGGGCGAAAACATGATGATACACTGTGGAAACCCCATTTCCTATGCCGATTTGACCTCAAATTATTGGCAAAATCATTTTTACTGCTACGGCAGACTTCCCTAAAGGAGTGATGAGAAACGAATCCGAAAATCAAGAAGATCGACAACGAGTATGAGAAGAACGCCGCCAAGATCACAGAACTCCAGGCCCGTCAGCGGGAGCTGGAAAAGCAGCGGATGGAGCTGGAGAACTTGGACATCATCGGTCTCGTGCGAAGCATGGGCCTGTCGCCGGACCAGCTGGCGGCGCTCATCAAGGCCGCGCCGCCCCAGCCGGTCCCCGAGACGGAGCGAAAGGAGGACAGCTATGAGACGGTTTAAGACCCTGTTCCTGCTGCTGTCCGCCACACTCATGCTCTCCACCTGTGCCGCCCCCGCTTACGCCTTTTCGGATGAAACGGAGGAAAATCCCCCGGTTACGGGCGGTGTGGAGACCCAGCCCCTGACCCCGGAGGGCAACATGACCCTGGTGGACGATATTGACGGCGAGGCCGGAGAAGATAAGCAGTTTATTGTGGTCCAGAGCCGTGCTGGTCACTACTTCTACATCATCATCGACCGGGCGGCGGAGGGGGACAATATCGTCCACTTCCTGAACCAGGTGGACGAGGCCGACCTTCTCTCCCTGATTGAGGAAGAGGAAAAGCCCCCCGCCGTCTGTTCCTGCGCAACTAAATGCGCCGCCGGAGCTGTGAATACCGCCTGTGAGGTCTGCGCTGTCAATATGTCCGAGTGCGCCGGACCGGAGCCGGAGCCGCAGGAGCCAGATAAGCCCCCGGAGGCCCCAGCCACCCCGGAGACTCCGGAAAAGAAGGGCGGCAATCCACTGATAATCGTGGCGCTGCTGGCGGTCCTGGGAGCTGGCGGCACAGTGGCCTACTTGAAATTCTTCAAGAAAAAGCCGGATATCAAGGGCAGCGCCGACCTGGACGACTACGACTACGGCACGGAGGATGACGAGGACGAGCCGGAGGATGACGATGCCCTGGACGAGGACATGGAGGACGAATGAAATATTTTACCCGCAGTCCGCTGGAACGGATGATGATGCAGCCTCCCATCGCCCAGGCCAGACCTGACCCGGCCCCGCCTGTTCCCCAAAGCCACCCCTGCTGCGGCTGCAAACGGCTGAACGAAAGCTCTGGATGTATTTTGCCCTGCTATCGGGGTGTGGAGCGGATGCCGCCCCGGTGAAAGGATAGCGTTACAATATAATCACCTTTTTGCAAGCGGTCTGGTGCAGTTCCAGGCCGCTTGCCTCATTTTCAAGGAGGAATGACTTTGCCCAAACAAAAACTCGTGATCGCAGAAAAGCCCTCCGTGGGCATGGCTCTGGCGAAGGTGCTGGGAGCCAGAGGCAAGAGAAAAGGCTACATGATCGGCGGCGGCTATATCGTCAGTTGGTGTGTGGGCCATCTGGCGGGGCTGGCGGATGCCGCCGTCTATGACCCCAGCTATGCCAAGTGGCGCTGGAACGACCTGCCCATCATCCCTGAAAGCTGGCGCTTTACCCTGGACAAGAGAAAGGCAGAACAGTTTGACATTCTTCGGACCCTGATGCGCCGGGAGGAAGTCACGGAGGTCATCAACGCCTGCGACGCCGGACGGGAGGGGGAGCTGATCTTCCGCACGGTCTACCACCTGGCGGGCTGCACCCTGCCCATGAAACGGCTGTGGATCTCCAGCATGGAGGACAGCGCCATCCGGGAGGGCTTTGCCCATCTGCGCCCCGGCAGCGACTATGACGGCCTGTACCACGCCGCCCTGTGCCGTGCCAAAGCGGATTGGCTGGTGGGCATCAACGCCACCCGGCTGTTTTCTGTCATGTACCGCCATACCCTCAACGTGGGTCGGGTCATGTCACCCACTCTGGCCCTGCTGGTCCAGCGGGAGGCGGAAATTGGGGCCTTTGAGCCTGCACAGTTCTACACGGTGGAGCTGAACTGCGGCGGGATGACCTTCGCCGGAGAGCGGATTTCCGATAAGGCAGAGGCAAAGGCCCTCGCTGATAGATGTAAGGATACGCTGCTGCTGGCCCAGAAAGTGGAGCGGAAGGAGAAGTCCGAAAAGGCCCCCGCCCTCTACGACCTCACCACCCTTCAGCGGGAGGCCAACCGGACTTTGGGCTACACCGCCCAGCAGACCCTGGACTACCTTCAGAAACTTTATGAGAAAAAGCTCTGCACCTACCCCCGGACGGACAGCCGCTATCTGACGGAGGACATGAAGGGCAATGTTCCCGCTTTGACTTTCATCGCCTCCGTCCTCTGCGGCGTGAAGGAGCCGGAGAAGGTGCTGGCCTCCCAGGTCTGCGACAGCAGCAAGGTCAGCGACCATCACGCCATTGTCCCTACCAAGACCGCCGCCACCGGCATCAATATCGGCGATCTGCCCACGGGAGAGCGGGAGATACTGCGGCTGGTGGCCCTGTCCCTTCTCCGGGCAGTCTGTCCGGCCTATCGGTACGCCGAAACCGCTGTGACAGCAGAGTGCGGCGGTCACAGCTTTTCCGCCAAGGGGAAGGAAGTGCTGGAGCTGGGCTGGAGGGCCTACGCCGACAAGGAGCCGAACAAGGACGACACTCTGCCCGAGGACCTGTCCCAGGACGCCACTTTGACGGTGAAGGAGGCCCTGGTGAAGGAGGGCAGCACCACCCCGCCCCGGCACTTTACTGAGGACACCATCCTGAAAAGTATGGAGTGCGCCGGTGTTGAGGATATGCCGGAGGATGTGGAGCGCAAGGGCATCGGTACTCCCGCCACCCGTGCCAGCATCCTGGAAAAGCTGGTGTCCGCTGGCTTTGTGGAGCGGCAGAAGGCTAAAAAGGTCACGAGCCTTATCCCCACCCAGGAGGGCAATTCCCTCATCACGGTCCTGCCAGAGATGCTGCAATCCCCGCTGCTGACGGCGGAGTGGGAGAACCGGCTGAAACAGGTGGAGCAGGGGGAGCTGTCCCCGGAGGACTTCATGGAGGCCATCTCTGCCATGGTGCGGGAGCTGGCGGCAACCTGTTCCCCGGTCCCTGGCGGCGAGGTGCTGTTCCCTTCTGGCAAGGAGCGCGTTGGCCCCTGTCCCCGGTGCGATGGGAACGTCACCGAGAGCAAGAAGGGCTTTTTCTGTGAGAATCCCTCCTGCCGGTTTGCCCTCTGGAAGGACAACCGCTTTTTCGCCGCCAAGAAGAAGGACTTCGACCGGGATACCGCCGCCGCTCTGCTGAACGTGGGCAAGCTCCATCTTACTGGCTGTTGGTCCGAGAAAACGAACAAGACCTATGATGCCACGGTCTACCTGGAGGACGATGGGGAGAAGTCCAACTACCGGCTGGAGTTTGATGATGGCAACGGCTGACCTTCCCCGTATGACCGAAAAGCAGTTTTCCAGGGCTAAAAAGCTCCTTCGCCGTCTGTGCGCCAATTATGACCGGGGAAACTGCCTGCTGCTGGATGACGGGTACGACCCCTGCCCCTGTCCGCAGCTGATTTCCAACACCCTGCTGTGCCGCTACTTCCGTTCCGCTGTCCTTCCGGCTGACCGGGAGCTGTGGGCGGAGATCGTGGGCGGCACTTCATTGCGGCGCTGCATCGTTTGCGGCAGGCCCATCTTCCGTCCCTCCAATGCTGCGAAATACTGCGTAAACTGCGCCGTTAGGGTACGTCGGAAAAAAGATGCGGCAAGGAAGCAAAAACACCGCCTGGATGTCCGCAAATCGGGCCTCTAAAAGCCCTGCGGCACAGGACTTTCCGAGCAGCTGAACGCAGGGAGGAATGGAATTACTTTCAGAGGCCCGAAATCGGCTTTGATTTGCGGACATAAATACTGCAAAAGGAGTGTGCCATGGCAGACAAAAAAACAAACCGGGAAAAGCTCAAAGAAATTACCGACAGCATTGAGCAGGGCATCAAGGAGCTGTTTCAGAGCGACAAGTACGCCGAGTATCTGCGCACCATGTCCCGATTTCACAGCTATTCGGTGCGGAACACCATCCTCATCCATATGCAGCGGCCCGATGCTACGGCGGTTGCCGGTTTCAATGCCTGGAAGAACAAATTCCAGCGCCATGTGAAAAAAGGCGAGAAGGGCATTACCATCCTGGCCCCCACGCCCTTCAAGAAGAAGATCGAGGAAAAAAAGCTGGACCCGGTGACAAAGGCCCCCATGGTGGACCGGAACGGCAATGTCATCATGGAGGAAAAGGAAATTGAAATTCCCATGTTTCGCCCGGTGAAGGTCTTTGACGTGTCCCAGACCGAGGGCAAGCCCCTGCCTCAGTTGTCCAGTCCCCTGACGGGCGAAGTGCAGAATTATGAGATTTTCATGGAGGCCCTGCGACGGACTTCTCCTGTGCCTATCGCCATCAATCCCATTCGGGAAGAGGGCGTGGACGGGTTTCTGGACCTGGACGCACGGGACATTACTGTCAAAGAGGGTATGGGACAAATGCAGACAGTGCGCACGACCATCCACGAGATTGCCCATGCCGTGCTGCATCTGAAGGAACAGAACCGGCTGTCGGCCACCGCCGGAACGGAGCAGGAAACAAAGCCAAAGGACCGCAATACTAAGGAAGTGGAGGCGGAAAGTGTATCCTATGCCGTCTGTCAATACTTCGGCCTCCAGACCGGCGAGTACAGCTTTGGCTATATTGCCGGGTGGAGCAGCGAAAAATCTCTGCCGGAGCTGAAAGCCAGTCTGGAAACCATCAGCAGGACCGCCAATCAGCTGATTAACGACATTGACCGGCATTTCAAGGAGATTTGTAAAGAGCGGGGCGTTGACCTGACCCAGCCGGAACAGGCCGCGCTGGAGGCTGAGGTCCCTGCGCCGCCGGTGGAAGCCCGGCTGGAGCAGGCAGCGCCGAAAGCAGCGGCCCATGACAGCATTGAGCAGTTTTCCGCCGATCTGTACGACTTCCTGGACAACCTTTATCAGACGGGAGTAATTGAGCATCCTGCTACGTTGGACTCTAAAGTACAGTTTGTCGCTGATATTGCGGCGGAACTAAACAACGGTTACTGGGAGGAAATTCGTTTTTCCTTACTTCATCTTGCAGAATTTCCCCGTGCGTCTGAGGTGTGTATAGATGCGGCAAGCTCATGTGCCGCCTGTGCATCTGAGGCAAAACAACTCCTTGACCGTCTGTATGTCCTAGAAAAGGCGACACCCAAGATGGTGGAAACCTTGCGGGAGGCCGCTGACCGGGCAGTACAGGCGGAGGCAGAGATTGAGGAACAGTATCCTGACCCCCTGGAAAAGCAGCGGGACCATATCGCTGCTGAGGATGATGCTCTGTGGGACACCGTTCTGGACGAGTACCCCATGCCGGACCCGGCATTTCTCTCTGATGAGCTGGAGCAGAACTATGGCTATATGGACGGCGACCTCCTGCCTCTGTCCAAAGAACGGGCGGCGGAGCTGCTGGAGCGCGACCTGACGATCTACGCCATCGTGGACGGCGGACAGGCGGAGATGGTCTTTGACCGGGACGATCTGGACGAACGTCCGCCTGATATGGTATTCGGTGTCCCCAAAGAGGAATGGGAGGCCAGCCCCGACTTCCACCAGCTCATTGCGGACCGAATGAACCACCAGGAGGAACGGGAACGGGCCTTTCTTGACCACGGCGGCGACTGTTTTGCCATCTATCAGATCAAGGACGATGACCCGGACCGCCTGCGCTTTATGGATATGGACTGGCTGACCTCTCAGGGGCTGTCTCCTGACCGGGCCAACTACGAGCTGGCCTATACCGGAGAAATGCCCTGCGGGCTTGGTTCTACTGCCTTGGAAAAACTGTATCAGAAATTCAACACCGACCACCCTGCGGATTATCACCGGCCCTCCATGTCGGTCAGCGACATCCTTGCGGTCAAACAGGACGGCGTGGTATCCTGCCATTATTGCAACAGTATTGGCTTTGCGAGAGTGCCGGACTTCCTCCAGCCGGAGAATTATCTGAAAAACGCGGAGATGTCTCTGGAGGACGATTTGGGGATGATCGACGGCATCATCAACAACGGCCCCAAGGCCACTGTCGCGGAGCTGGAGCAGCAGGCCCGGTCCGGCCAGCCCATCTCCCTCATAGAGCTGGCTGCGGCCACTCACCGGGAAGAGCAGGAAAAGAAACAGTCTGTGCGGCAGAAGCTGAAAAATAAGCCCAGGCAGAAACGGACAGCGCCCAAACGGAGCGCGGAAAGGGACAGGTGATTTTATGGTGGATGGACCGTATGATATGACGCTGGAGGATGTCAAGCCCTGGGTCAGCAGAGTGGCCAGCGAGGGCGTACCCTGCGGCCTTATCAGCAAGCACGTTGAGCCGGGATTTCTGCTGGTAGACGGAACGGTGCTGCTGGAAAGCGAAAAGGACGAGAATGGATTTTACATCGGCGGCGCTGGCATGGACGGGATGTACCTGAAAACCGGGACCCTGTATGAGCCGGTCCGGGATGACAACGGCAAAATCACGTCCTTCCGCCGTATGGCTGGCTGTCTGGGATGGTTCAGCGGCGAGGAGCAGCAGACTATCTTCCAGTATGCCATGAACACCCCGGAACATCTGATTGAGGACCTGACCGCCGTCCTGCCCGCGCTGAAGAAGTCCCCCCAGGTCCATGACCTGTTCCTTTCCACAGCCGAAAAGCTGAAACAGGTCCCTCCCGGCGAGTGCCAGCGGCTGATGGCCGATATCCGGGCGGCGTACAAGGGGAGGAATGAGCAGTCCATCCGTGAGCGCCAGCAGGCCGCTGAAAAGTCTGCCAAAAAGAAGAGAAGGAGTTTTGAGAGATGAACGAACTGACCTTTGAGGAACGGAACCTGATGTGCCTTTACAACAAGGCCGGCACTCGCACCGGCCTGATTGCCGCCCTGGAGGATATGCGGGGCTATCTGGAGCCGGATGAGGATGAACTGCGGGAACTGACCGACAGCGCCCTCGGCAAGCTGCGGCGCATGACCGATGCCGACTTTGAGGCCGTAGACCTCTACCCAGACTTCGACCCGGAGGACCCTGCCTATGGCGAATAAGGTCCAGGAATACATTCATCTTTCTGAACAGGCCACCCGGCAGATATCCGGCAGTTACAAAGAGTGGACCGGCTTTTTAGCCACCGCCGCCAGATTATACAAATATCCGTTTAACGAACAACTGCTTATCTATGTCCAGCGCCCGGACGCCACCGCCTGTGCAGACTATGACCTCTGGAACAAGCAGATGCGCCGGTATGTGATGCGGGGGGCCAAGGGCATTGCCCTCATCGACACCAGCACCGGCAAAAACAGGGTGCGCTATGTCTTTGATGTGGCTGACACCGGCGAGAAGGAAAACGCCCGCCGCCCCTGGCTGTGGCAGTACCGCCCGGAACATCAGCACGTTGTGACCGGCGCTCTGGAAAAACGCTTTGGCATCTCTGGTAAGGACGGACTTGCCGACCAGCTGGAACAGATCGCCTCTGTGTTGGCGGGGGACTATTGGAAAGAGCACGAACATGAGCTGACCCGTATCGTTGACGGAAGTTTCCTGGAGTCGTATGATAGTGTCAACATCGGAGTACAGTTCTGGCAGGCGGCTACTGTCAGCACCACCTATGTGCTTATGGCCCGCTGCGGTTTGGAGCCGGAAACCCATTTTCAGCACGAGGACTTTCTGAGCGTGTTCGACTTCAACACCCTGGACACAGTGACAGAGCTGGGGACGGCCATCAGTCAGAGCAGCGAACAGGTCCTGCGGGAGATCGAGGTAGCCATCAAGGAGTATGAGCGTGAAAAGCACGCGGAAAGGAGCAATGAACATGGAACTGGAACTGACCTACAAACAGGTGGGAGACGTTCTCCTACCCGAACTGACCCTCCCGGAACAGCCGAACCGGAGCCTGGGCAAATACGGCCTGCTGCGCCGGAGATATCTGAAAGAGAACCGTCCGGGGATGTTCAACCGGCTGGTGCTGCGGGGGACCTTGTTCAGCCACCTGCTGGAGGTGGAGGACAGGGCCAACGAGATGCTGGAGAGCATGATGCCCGCACTGGCGAAAACGGCGGGGGCAACGGAGGACCTGAAAGCCCGGAACATGATGGAGTGGGTAGGACTGATGAACTCCTGCAAAGCCCAGGCAGAGGAAATCATTCTGGCGGAACTGATCTACATCTGAATACCGAACCTGAACCGGAGGGACCGAGCGTGAAAACGCCCGGTCCTTCTGCTGCTTCCAACCGTGAGATCACCCAGGCCGACATTGATGCCGCCCTCCGGGAGTGGAACGGCGACCCGGACAGCAAGCGCCGGGTGCAGCAATACATGACCGAACATGGCCGTGAGAAGGATACAGCGGACTGGCTGCGGAGCGAGTACGGCGATAACCTTCCAGCATTCCCTGTCACTGTGGAAGAGGTGGCTATCGACCTCCCTTGGTCCAAAGTACAGCGTCACCTTGCCCGATTGATGAAAGATGACCGCTTTTTTACGGAAGAGGCCGCACCGGAGAAAGCTCCCACTGTTCGGGAAATTTTTGAGCAGTATAAGCCGGTCATCACCAATCTAGTTCTGGCTGATACGGCCTATCAGAATGCCTGCCGCAATTCTGACAGGGAGACCGCCGTCATTGAGGGCGATGCCGCAGTCAAACGGGCGGCACTCACCATTACGGAACCGGAGTTTATGCGGCTGTACTACGATATGCCCGACTTCCGCTACCGCCTGCATCGGGAGGTCATTGACGAGACCTACGCCGAACTCTCTGTACCTTCGCCGGAGTATGATGAGGAAACACCTCCCTGGGGTGTGGAGACTGGCGACCATTCCCCCTGGGGCAAGGTACAGGAAAGCAAAGAACTTGCGGAGGGTATTTATCAGATCAGCACCCCCAGTCATGGTGGCATCATGGTGCGGGAGACGGACGCAAACAGTCTCCTTTCCCCTGAAACCCTATCTGTCGGCGGCGTTGAAAACGGATGGTGCTATTTTGAAGAGGATGCTGTTGCGCCCCTTGTCATCCAGGAGTTAACGGATAAAGGTGTCCTCAAACTCGAAGTACAGCCTCCTGATTTCTCCGACCAGCCCATCACCCGTGAAGGGGATACCATTACTATTGGGAGCGGAGAAACCACCCTGCCTGTCCGTGACCCTCTGGCCCCGGCCTATGATGTGGGCGATAAGGTCTATCTGGAGGACAGGGCATATGTCATCACTAACATCAATCTGTTTGAGGTACAACTGCAAGACCTGACGCAAACCTACCCTATCCTCCGCTCTGAGCCGAAGGACTACTTTGAAGCAGCACTGCGGAAGGACCCCAGGAACGGCCCCATCACAGAATTTTTGTCTGCCAATTTGGGTAAGGCCAGCGCAGACTTCCGGGAGGTCCTGGCCTCCGGCCTGCTGTCTGAACGGGACAAGGATTACATCTCCGGCTGGCTGCGTTCCGGCGAGAGCAACACCAGAATTGCCCAGCGCCTTTCTGAACAGTTCGCAGGCCAAACTGATACGTTCATGCTGAAAACCGGGGAGCACGCCGACTATTTTGCTTCCACCATCAGCATAGAGGTCCATATCCTGGACGAAGAAAACAACAAAAAGGCAGCTTTCTCCAGGACATGGCAGGAGGCCGCTCCGCTTTTGCGCGCTCTCTGGCTGCAAGACCTGGACGGCTTTTCCCGTGCGCCAGTGCAGCGTCGGCCTGTCCATCTGGAGGGCAAACTCTCTTATCAGGAGGGGGACAAAGTTTCCTTCCAATACGGCGACCACGATGTAAGCGGGACCATCAGCCATATCGGGCAGCATGATGTCCTCATTTACACCGGCCCCTATGCCTGGAGCAATCAGACAGTCAGCCGGGACTTCTTCGAGGAAGCACTCCGCCAGGATGAACGCAATGCCCACCTGTTCGTTCAGGAGCCGGAACAGGCCGTTACCCAGGAGGTGAAAATCACCACCATTTATCCGGGAGACAAGAACGGCCTGCCCTTTGATGTGATCGTTCAGCGTTTGCCCGTTGATGAACCGGCGCAGACCCAACCGGAGCAGACCAGCGCAGGAAATTTCCGCATCACAGACGATCATCTGGGCGTGGGCGGTCCAAAAGCCAGGTTCCGCATGAACATGGACGCTATCAATACCCTCCAAGGCATTGAGCTGGAGGGTCGCACCGCCACCCCAGAGGAACAGGAAATTCTCTCACGCTATGTGGGCTGGGGCGCTCTGGCGGACGCCTTTGACCCGGATAAGCCCAGTTGGACGGACGAGTTTCTGGAGCTGAAAGCCGCCTTGACCCCTGCGGAGTATGAGGCGGCAAGGACCTCAGTCCTCAATTCCCACTACACCAGCCCCGTGGTTATCAAGGCAATCTACGAGGCTGTGGGTAATATGGGCTTCACCGCCGGCAGCATCCTGGAACCGTCCTGCGGTGTGGGAAATTTCTTCGGACTTCTGCCGGAGGCTATGGCTGCGTCCAAGCTGTACGGCGTGGAGCTGGACAGCATCACCGGACGCATTGCCCAGCAGCTTTACCCTAAAGCCAATATCACTGTGGCCGGATTTGAAACCACCGACCGCCGGGATTTTTACGACCTCGCCGTGGGCAACGTGCCGTTCGGAGATTACCCTGTTTCTGACCGAGCCTACAACAAGTATCATTTCAGCATCCATAACTATTTTGCCGCCAAAATGCTGGACCAGGTACGCCCCGGCGGTATTGCGGCCTTTGTCACCAGCCGGTACACCATGGACGCAAAAAGTGAGGATACCCGAAAATATCTGGCGGAACGGGCGGACCTTCTAGGCGCTATCCGCCTGCCCAACAACGCTTTCCGGGCCAATGCCGGGACAGATGTTGTAACGGACATTCTGTTTTTTCAGAAACGGGATACGCCCCAGGTGGAACTGCCCGACTGGGTACACGTTGGGAAGAATGAGAACGGCTTTACCGTAAACCACTATTTCATCAGTCATCCAGAGATGATTTTGGGACGGCAGAGCGGAAAAAGCACCCAATACGCCGGACAGGAATTTACTGTGGAACCCATAGAGGGCCTGGAGCTGTCCGACCAGCTTCGCGATGCCGTCAAGTACATCCGGGGCCAGTACCGGGAGGCCGAGCCTTCTGAGCTGGAGGAAGTGGCCGAACAGGAGCGCGTTACCATCCCCGCTGACCCCAATGTGCAGAATTTCTCCTTTACTGTTGTAGACGGGGATGTGTATTTCCGTGAAAATTCCATCATGGAAAAGCAGGACCTGAGCGGCGCTGCCAAAGATCGTGTCGTTGGCATGGTGGAACTGCGGGACTGTGTTCGGGAGCTGATCGACCTTCAGACGAAGGAGGACGTTCCTGACAGCGCCGTCCGGGAACAGCAGGGAAAGCTGAATCAGCTCTATGATGCGTTCGCCGCTGAGTTTGGCCTCATCAATGACCGGCGCAACCAGCAGGCATTTTCCAGTGACGACAGCTATTACCTTCTGTGCGCCCTGGAGATAATCGACGAGGACGGGCGGCTGGAACGCAAGGCGGATATGTTCACAAAAAGGACCATCAGCCCCCACCGGGCCGTGGACCATGTGGATACCGCGTCCGAGGCCCTGGCGGTTTCCATCGCGGAGAAAGCCAAAGTGGATATGCCCTACATGGCACAGCTTTCCGGCAAGACAGAAGAACAGCTGGAACAGGAATTGTCCGGCGTGATTTTCCGGGATATTCGCTGTGCGGAGGACCCGTACCGTATCCCAAGGTCGTTTGTCGATCTGAACCAATTTCCCTTTGTCACCGCCGATGAATACCTCTCCGGCAATGTGCGGCGGAAACTGCGCATGGCCCAGGCGATGGCGGAGGTCCTGCCGCCGGAGGACGCCGCGAATATCAGGCAGAACGTGGAGGCCCTGACCGCCGCCCAGCCCAAAGACCTGGACGCCTCTGAGATCGAGGTCCGCCTGGGGGCCACCTGGGTGGATAAGAAGTACATACAGCAGTTCATGTATGAAACACTGGACACTCCCTGGCGGCTGCAAGGTGGTATCAAAGTAAATTATTCACCTGTGACTGCGGAGTGGCAAATCACCGGAAAAAGGGCCGTATACGACCATGACATTGCCGCCTACACCACCTTTGGAACCAGAAGGGCAAACGCCTACGAGATACTGCAAGACACGTTGAACCTCCGGGATATCCGTATCTATGACTATGAGACGGACTTGGATGGCAATGAGCGGCGTGTTCTGAACAGTAAGGAAACTACCCTGGCCCAGCAGAAACAGCAGGCTCTCAAAGATGCTTTCCGGGACTGGATTTGGAAGGATGCCAGACGGCGGCAGGCCCTTGTCAAACAGTACAACGAGGAAATGAACAGCACCCGGCCCCGCGAGTATGACGGGAGCCATATCGTTTTCTCCGGTATGAACTCGGAAATACAGCTGCAACCGCATCAGGTCAATGCCGTGGCCCATGTCCTCTACGGCGGAAATACCCTCCTGGCCCACGAAGTCGGTGCTGGCAAGACCTTTGAGATGATCGCCGCCGCTATGGAGAGCAAGCGCCTAGGGCTGTGCCGGAAATCTATCTTTGTTGTGCCTAACCATCTGACCCAACAATGGGCCTCTGAGTTTATGCGGCTGTATCCCTCCGCCAACATCCTCGTTACCACCAAAAAGGATTTTCAACCGGCCCGCCGCAAGAAGTTCTGCGCCAGAATTGCCACCGGCGACTATGATGCCGTCATTATCGGGCAGTCTCAATTCGAGAAAATTCCTGTCAGCTTTGAACGTCAGGAACGCATTATTCAGGATGAGATACGGGAAATTATGATCGGTATCCAACGGCTGAAGTATCAAGGGGGAGAAAACTTCTCCATTAAACAGATGGTAAAGGCACAGCGGCGGCTGGAGAAACGGTTGGCCGATTTAAGTGCAAGGTATAAAAAGGACAGTGTTGTCACCTTTGAACAGCTGGGCGTGGACCGGATGTTTGTGGACGAGAGCGATTTTTATAAAAATCTGTTCCTGACAACGAAAATGCGGAATGTCGCCGGTCTGTCTACTACCGACGCCCAAAAATCCAGCGATATGTTTGCCAAGTGCCGCTACCTGGACGAGATCACCGGCGGGCGCGGCGTCATTTTCGCCACAGGGACACCGATCTCCAATTCCATGACCGAAATGTTTACCATCCACCGCTACCTTCAGTATGACCGGCTGCAAGAGATGGGCATGGGCCACTTCGACTGCTGGGCCAGCAGGTTTGGGGAAACGTCCACCGTTCTGGAGCTGGCTCCGGAAGGGACCGGCTACCGGCCCCGGACCCGGTTCGCAAAATTCTTCAACCTCCCGGAGCTGATGAACCTTTTCAAGGAGGTCGCGGACGTAAAAACCGCCGACCAGCTCCATTTGCCCACCCCGGAGGTGGAGTATCATACCATCGCATCCAAACCTACTGAGCATCAAAAAGCGATGGTGCAGGAGCTGTCCGAAAGGGCCTCCAAAGTACATGGCGGTACTGTTGACCCGCGCGAGGATAATATGCTAAAGATAACCTCGGATGGCCGGAAACTGGGCCTGGACCAGCGTATCATTGACCCTCTGCTGCCGGACGAGCCGGGAACGAAGGTGAACCGCTGTGTGGAGAACATCCTGCACATCTGGCAGGAGGGCGAGGCCGGTAAACTGACCCAAATCGTGTTCTGTGATATTTCCACGCCCCAGGCCAAGCCCTCAAAAAAGAAGAAGGGACTTGCACAGGATACCGAAAAGCCCTTTACCATCTATGATGATATAAAGCAGAAACTGATTGCCGCTGGTATGCCGCCGGAGCAGATCGCCTTTATCCATGATGCCGACACCGACCAGAAGAAAAAGGCCCTGTTCTCTAAGGTCAACGCCGGTCAAGTGCGGGTCATCATTGGCAGCACAGCAAAAATGGGAGCAGGGACCAATATTCAGAAACGCCTGATTGCCCTGCATGACCTGGACTGTCCCTGGAGGCCCCGTGACCTTATCCAGCGCAAGGGCCGCATCGAACGTCGTGGCAATGGCAACAAGAAAGTCCATGTGTTCCGTTATGTAACAGAAGGAACCTTTGACGCCTATTTGTGGCAAACTATTGAGAATAAGCAGAAATTCATCTCACAAATCATGACTTCTAAATCCCCGGTGCGCTCCTGCGAGGATGTGGACGAAGCGGCGCTCAGCTATGCAGAAATCAAGGCCCTGTGTGCCGGGGACCCCCGCATCAAAGAGCGCATGGACCTGGACATTGACGTTTCCCGCCTGCGTCTGCTGAAAGCCGACCATCAGAGCCAGCAGTACCGGCTGGAGGACAATCTTCTGAAATACTTCCCGGAGCAGATCAAGCAGGACCAGGAGTTTATCACCGGTTTCAAAGCCGATATGGAAACACTGGCGGCACACCCTCACCCTATCATCACCGTGAAAAATTCTCCGGCCAAGACCGCTGATGGAGAACAGCCCGCCGCCGATACGCTGGAGGCCCCCTCTGCTGTGGAAGTCAAACAGGGCTTTGCCGGGATGGAGATCGGCGGCGTGACCTTCGCTGACAGGGCGGAGGCCGGGAAAGCCCTGCTTGCGGCCTGCAAGGAGCTGAAAGCGGGGGAGGCGAAGGAGATTGGCAGTTACCGCGGTTTTGCAATGTCCATTTCCCCTGCCCGATTTTTTGAACGGACCTCGATGACCCTGAAAGGCAAGATGACCCATCTTGTGGAACTGAGCGATGATGTATACGGCAATATCACCCGTATGGACAATACATTGGAAAAAATGCCGGAGCGTCTGCAAGGAATGGAGGCCCATCTTCAGACCCTCTATCAGCAGCAGAGCGCCGCCAAAGCGGAATTGGGCAAGCCCTTCCCAAAGGAGGAAGAACTACGAGTGAAGTCCGCCCGCCTCGCTGAACTGGACTCCGCCCTCAACATCGACCACGGAGCGCCCCCGGCGGAACAGTCCATTGCCAAGAGCGAACGGCCCTCGGTGCTGGAGGGGCTGAAACGGCCTCTCCCGCCCAGGCAGAAACCGGACAAACCGAAGAATGACCGCCAGGAGCGGTGACAGACAGGCGGGGAACGCTCCCCGCCTGCACCATTTTGAACAGGAGGTATCATGTGGACGTTAAAAAATTGACTGCTGCCCTGGCCGAGAAAATGCAGGCAGAGCAGGACAAATACCGGACATGGCTGTTATCCCAGCCCCCTGCGGAGATCCTCAATCACACCTATGAGTACACCATCCGGCAGGATATTCTGATTGCGCTGGAGGACCATGATCTGACAGCGGCCCAGGCGGAGACGCTGCTGGCCTCGTATACCCCTTTGGCCGACATCTACAAGGATTGGTGCAATCAGGAAACCGGCTACATGGACAACATTCGGGATACCATCGAGGGCCGCGCCGATGACCTTATCCAGCGGGAAGAGGAAATCCGCAAGTCCCCGGTTTACAAGCATCCTTTTGACTATGCGAAGGAGAACGGCGAGCTGGACCAGTACCAGGCATCCCATCAGGCCAATATCGCCTGTAAACAGGCCATTGAAAACGAGATCAGCAATCGCCATGACGGGTTTTCCTTTGACTGCAAAGCGGCGGTCCATGCCGTGGTGAAAAAGTTCGGCTATGATCGGACGCTCTACGTCCTGGCGGCAACGGTGCGTGACAAGGAACACGATGGCCGGTTTTCGTACAAAAACAAGGACTGGGCGAGGACCATCCCTGTCTTTGAGGATGCGGACAGAATTGGCGAAGACAGAAACAGGGAGTTTGTGGTGCAGAGCCACCCCGCACTTGTGGACGGCTTTGTGACAACGGCCCGGCATGAGTACCTGCTGTCCCTGCCGCTGACAAAGGAGGACATTAAAGCGGAGGCGGTGAACATCTTGTGCAAATTCCAGGACGCACGGGAACCGAACAGCCCCAGCAGGACCCACTACATAGCCCAAATCTCGCCTGACTTCCTGGCGCGGGCCAAAACGAAGGATACCGACCGCCTGATGGCCATGCTGCCCTTTCAGTCCCTTTCCTTCTCCACCCTGGAGGGCCGGAGGGGGACCTATGCTCTGATCTCCCAAGACGAGAACCGCTTTCAAAAGCTCCAGCTGCGGAAACCGTCTGTGCGAAAGAAGTTGCAGGAACAGTCCGCCGCCCCCAAACCGCCCGCTAAGAAAAAGGCCAAAGAACAGGAGCGGTGATAGTGGTTAACCGGAACCGTGGGATACTGCTGAAATTCTATGTCTCCGCGAAGGAGCTGAAACAAATCAGAATGAAGATGGAGCAGTACAGCACCAACAATCTCAGTGCCTACCTCCGAAAAATTGCCATTGACGGCTATGTTGTCAACCTGGAGCTGCCGGAGTTGGGGGAAATGGTATCCCTGCTGCGCCGGTCCAGCAACAACCTCAACCAGCTTACCAAGCGTGTCCATGAAACGGGCCGGTTCTATGACGCCGATCTGGAGGACCTGCGGCGGGATTATGACGGCCTGTGGGAGGCGGCGCAGAAAATTTTACGGTCATTGGCAAAAATCCAGTGAACGCCCCACCACATCCTTGCAAAAAATTCTGCCCTCCTGTATGCTATGAGTACACCAATTTCAGGAGGGAAATCAAATGACATACAACAAAGTATTTGAAGTCTTTCAGGATTATCTGAGCGAGGATAAGGACACCGAAGTTTTGAACACCAGCCGGGGTTATCTGGTGGTGATGTGGGAAACCAGCGATGGAGACTGGGTAACATCCAGACTGGCAGAGGACCCGGAAGATTTGCGGGATATGCTCCAGGAGCGATATGTGGATTTCCATAGCTTCCAATTCTCAACAGAACATGAGCGTGACCCGGACAAAAAGGAGCAGGAAGAGATCAAGCGTATGGGGGCGGAGCTTGCTGCCCAGTGCTGAAAGGAGGCCGCTATGAGATTTCTGCTGAAGGTACTGGCTGCACCCATTGTTGCGGTGTTGGCGGTGACGGTCTGGCTCTGCGTGGGAGTGCTGTACTGTGTTGGCATGGTGATGGGGCTGGCCTGCTGGGTATTCGTCCTGATCGGCGTATACGCTTTGCTGGCGGTCTCCGTTCCCCAGGGCATCATCCTTCTGGTGATCGCGTTCCTGCTCAGTCCCCTGGGACTGACTACTGCGGCGGCATGGCTGCTGGGACGGGTCCAGGCCCTTCGATACTTCATCCAGGACGCTGTATACTAACAGAAAAGCAGGCTGGTGGGAGCGATCTCTCACCAGCCTGTTTTTTTGAAGGTCGCAACAGCATTTAATTCCCTTTTTCAGATACCCTGGTATCTCGAACTATTCGGAGTACACTTTGCAGTATCCTCTCTGCCAATTCTTTTTCTTCTGGCAGCATGGACACCAATGCCTCCGTAGCCAACGTCCGGTTGAGGTCGGTATCCTCTGAACCAAAGAGCAGATAATCTGCGGATATATTTAACGCTCTGGACAAATTGCAAATGGTATTCACCGTCATGCTCTTTGTACCATTCTCAATGTGAACAAGAAACTGTGGGGAGATGTTCGCCATCTCCGCTAATTGTTCACGGGTCAATTTATAATGCTCCCTTGTTTTCCTGACCCTCTTTCCAACGCCTTTGAGCAGGTCCGTATTCTCCACCACCAATCATTAAACGATAGGGCAAAATATTATTAGTCTATCGTTTATCATATTGCGTGTGGCGCTCGGAGGAAATAATCTATAGACTAAATGAAATAGAGACTATTGACTAACTTTGTTTTGCTGTTGTATTATGTGCAAAGGGGGAATTGCATAATCGCCACCACCCGTATTATGCCCCTACATACCGGCAAGGGCCGGTCTGTGGGGACGGCAATCAATGACATCCTGGACTATGTGGAAAATCCGGAAAAGACGGACGGCGGCAGGCTTATCACCAGCTACCAATGTGACAGCCGCACCGCTGACGCCGAATTTCTTTTTGCAAAGCGGCAGTACATCGCCAAGACCGGAAGGAACCGTGGGACAGATGATGTGCTGGCCTATCAGATACGGCAGTCCTTCGTTCCAGGGGAAATCACTCCGGAAGAGGCCAACCGCCTGGGCCGGGAGCTGGCGATGCGCTTCACAAAAGGAAACCACGCCTTTGTTGTCTGCACCCACATCGACAAAGCCCATATCCATAACCACATCATTTTCAATTCGACCTCCCTGGACTGCACCCGAAAATTCCGAAACTTCTGGGGCAGTACCAAAGCCGTGCGGCGGCTGAACGACACTATCTGCATCGAAAACGGCTACTCCATCGTGGAAAATCCCCGGCCCCACGGCAAGAGCTATAACAAGTGGCTGGGGGAGAAACCGCCCTGCCAGCGGGACCAGCTGCGTATGTCGATTGACGCCGCTCTGGAGAAAAGCCCCGCCGATCTGGAGGCACTGTTGGCCCTTCTGCGGGAGATGGGGATAGAGGTTTCTCCACGGGGAAAATCCATCCGGCTGAAAGCACCGGATGGCAAAAAGTTTATTCGGCTGGACGCTGACAGTATGGGTGAAAGCTACGGTGTTGATGCTCTGATGGAAGTCCTGTCCGGCAAGCGCGCCCATATCCCCGGCGCAAAAAAAGTCCGCCAGCCAGACCCCTCGAAGGTCAATCTGCTGGTGGACATTCAAGCCAAACTGCAAGCTGGAAAAGGTGCTGGCTACGCTCGGTGGGCCAGTGTATTTAACCTCAAACAGATGGCACATACGTTGAACTACCTGACGGAACACGGCCTGCTGGAGTACGCCGCCCTCGCCGCCAGAACAGACGAGGCCACGGTCCGATGCAATGGACTGTTGGAGCAGATCAAGGCAGCGGAGCAGCGCATGGCGGAGATTGCCGTCCTGAGAACGCACATCATCAATTACTCTAAGACCCGTGACATCTATGTAGCCTACCGCAAGGCCGGATACTCCAAGGCGTTCCGGGCGGAGCATGAGAGCGAGATACTTCTGCATCAGGCGGCAAAAAAATATTTTGACGAGCTAGGGCTGAAAAAGCTGCCCACCGTTAAAAGCCTCCAGGCTGAGTACGCCGCTCTGCTGGCGAAGAAAAAATCCGCCTACGCCGACTATCGAACAGCACGGGACGAGATGCGGGAACTGCTGACCGTCAAGGCCAATGTGGACCGGCTGATGGGCTATGAGGAACAGGAGAAGGAGCCGGAAGCCACCCGGCAGGAAGAACAGCGCTGACCGTTCTTCTGTCTACCTGGAGGGCCACCGGCCCAACAAAAGCGTTCCGCAGGAACGCGCAGCCAGACCCGGCACGGGGCTGTTCAATGGGGTTTGGGGGCGGTAGCCACCAACAAGCAAAAGGGCGTGTGTGGCCACACACGCATTGCTTGCCGGTTACCGCGTACCCCTGTCCCTCTGGCTCCTTCAAGTATACGTTTTGAGGGGGGAACGCCTGTTTTTCACTTATCAGGCAGATATTCTATAACATCCTGCATTGCACAGCCTAAAATTTTGCAAAGAGCATCCAGTGTGTTTGTAGATACAGAGTCCCCAGCTTTTAGACGGCGTATTGTGGAGCTGCTGATACCGCCTTTCACTTGAAGTGTATAAGTGGTCGCACCACTTTTTTCCATTGTTCTCCATAGCGGAGCGTAAGAAACCACGCCGTCTTGCCTCCTTCCCCCATTGACTTATCTCCATTATTGCCTATAATGGAGTAAAAGCGTTATAGGCAATATTGCCTATGGTAGTTTTGAGAGAAGGAAAGACTATATTTCCGCCCTTATCCTGCTGTTCAACACAACAAAAGTATCCTGCGAGGAGAATCTGATATGGCAAAGAAAAACCCACTTATCTCTTTATACGTTAAAAAATTCGGACGGATAACTACTAATGGCTCTTGGTACATGATACAAATACTGCAAAGCTATACAGAACAAAGCATTCCCTTGGATGCAGATGGTATCAAGCATCTGATTTTAGCTGTCTCCAAAGAAAAGGGTCTCAAGTCAAGCAGCATCAGAAGTGCAATTAAGCGATACTTGGATAATGGCTGGAATCGGAATCCAATCGTATGGAAAAGATACACCGCGTGGAAATATAGGTTTCCGCCTGATGTTAATACAGCTATTAGACTGCTATGTGCCTCCTATGTTGACTTTGAAAAAAGTTTTGAGGATGAGCATCAACGAACCAGAGAAACAATCAATCAACCGTTTCCAAAAATGCAAGAAGACAGAGCGAATTTTCCGTCTGTCTCAGACCACCGTTCTTCTAAGAAAAAGATAATCTGTTCGTTTATTGGTCACAAGGACGTGTATGATGCAGATATTCAATTCAGAATACAATCAACGGTCGATGGACTTGTGGCAGAGTATGAGGCTGTGGAGTTTTACGTTTACCCAGATGGTGATTTTTCATATATCTGCCTTTTGGTAGCACTCAAAGCAAGAACTTACAATCCACAGAAGGTTACGATTGCGCTCATATCAGATCACAGTTCGACCGAAGAAATGCTTAACAGCGAAAGAGCGTTTTTCTGCATGAGCGATAAACTCATAACCCCAGTCATACAAGAGTCAAAAAAAGATGACATTACCTTAAAACAAACAAGAATGATGCAGTGGATAGTCCAAAATTCTACGCACGTCATTAGTTATTTCTATGATACGCTGTATGACCCACATTATCAGCCGATAAAATTCCAGAGAGCTTTGGAGTATGATTTAACGACGCCTGAAACTGAGGCAGCGATTTTGAATGCCGTATCATTTTTAACTGAAAAGGAACAGTTGATTTTTCAAAAAATGAATGAAGGATGCACGCTGAAAGATGCTGGAAAGGTCATCAGTGTAGGAAGTGAACGGGCACGGCAGATACTACAACACGGGTGCAGAACAATTCGATTGGAGCTGAAGGAAAGGTATCACAGCAAACTCACCGCAGAACAGAAATTGAAAAAAACCACTTGCGGTCTCTTTGCACTTGGCGAGGGTACTTTTGAATCGTTGACTCGCTTCAAACGGATTACTGATTTTCTTTTCTCTGTATATGATGTCCGTGATATTTATGTAGATAGCTCGTATTCTCTTTCAAGTTTCCTTTTTGCGTTGGTATATGCTACAGCATCACGTATCGCTTTACGAGAAACAAAAATTACAGCGTTAATGTGTGCCGACACTTTTTCAGCTGATGACGACGATCAGAACGACATAAGAAAGTCACTTTGCCCACCTTGCCATTCGGTGACGTATGTAAGCCGGGTGGGGACAGGAGATGACAACAGTGATTTTGACGTTATTTCAGATATGATTGAGCGGGCGGATTTCTGTATTTGTGATTTGTCCTCTGCACAGTATTCCGAAAAAATACGGGAGTTTGCTGCCCAAACAAGAGGAGCAATCCTGTTGGATATAAGCATACCCAATGACGTAAATTACATGAGATGTTGGTAGGAGGGTGTCTTATGGATTTATGTTCTTGTGCCTTTACCGGACATCGCCCCAAAAGTTTTCCTTGGAGATATGACGAATCTTCCCCGGACTGCACCATGCTAAAGGGTGTCCTCACAGAGCAGATCAAGACCCTGGTCGATGATGGTGTTACTGAATTTATTTCTGGTATGGCCCAGGGAGTAGACCTTTGGGCAGCTCAGATCGTCCTCGACTTGAGAAAGAAAAATCCTGCGATAAAACTTTGCTGTGCCTTGCCCTGTGATAATCAGGAAATAAAATGGTCAAGCTCCGTGCGAACGCAGTATCATTCCATATTAGAGCAGGCCAACAAAATCGTGCGCACCGGACATGAGTATACCAAAAAGTGTATGCTTGACCGGAACCGCTACATGGTAGATCATGCTGGTATCCTGCTGGCTGTTTACAATGGTTCCTATCAAAGCGGAACCGGAATGACTGTGCGTTACGCACAGAGCAAGAAGCGCAAAATTATTGTGATCAACCCCATCACGCGGGAGGTGTCACGCATCAATGAAGAACTACGAATATAATATCGTTTTCCCACCTAACATTGAAGAAGGTGATGATGACCTCTCTCCCGACGAGGCGGAACGCATGATAGAATTTATTCATACCCTGGAAAGGGAGATGAAGGAAAATCCACGATTTCTTATTCCCTTTGCCCCTGTGATTTTCAAGAAGACGATTTTAGCCTGTGAGCAAATCTTGAAGGAATTTGGCGGAAGACTCAGGGCACAGATAAACTACTCCTCTTATTCCGCCACCATCGAGATGTGGTGCTGCTATGTTGAATTTGCACATGGAGAGTTTATGAGTACCCTTCAAGAAATCTCAAGGCACGCAATTTCTATTCGATTTGAACCGCTAGTTACTGGTGAGCAACACGTTTTTATCCTGATGCCATATTTTATAGCATTAAGAGACTTCGAGTAAGATGATTAGGATTGTCTTTTTTATCGAAGTATGCTTAAATAAAGCAAATACTTGTAAGATGACTTTCGTGAATAAGGAAGCACACTATGAAAATCGTGAGCTGGAACGTGAATGGAATTGCGGCCTGCCGCCGAAAAGGATTTCTGGAGTTTTTAGCTGACGCAAAACCTGATATAGTATGTTGCCAGGAAATAAAAACACGTTGCTCTCTGAATACTCCTGGGTACACACAGTTTTGGAACCTTTCAAAGAAAACAAAATGTTCTGGAACATTGACGTTGGTGCGAAAGCTACCTTTGTCTTGCTCCCTGAAAATGGGGATAGACAAATTTGATGATGACGGTCGATTTATTGCCTTAGAATATAAGGAGTGCTACATCATCAATGTGTATGTTCCCAGCGTCCACCCACACAACACCCCAGACCGTCCTGATTATCGCATGGAGTGGGATACCGCACTCCGGGAATATGTATCTAACCTATCAAAGCCTGTTATCCTCTGTGGGGATTTTAACGCAACTAGAGCGTGGATTGATAGTTACCCAGAAAACGCAAAAAATGAACCAGACAATCTTTTTTTTCGTTCAGACATACGGGAGGGAATGGAAAAGCTCATCAATACTGGGCTTGTCGATGTATTCCGTGAATTACATCCATTCAAGGAAGGGGCGTACACCTGGTGGGGACCCAAAAATAAGAACCGTGCGGATAATCGTGGAACCCGTCTGGACTATTTCCTTTTATCCAGTGAGCTGCTTTCGTCCGTTCAGAGCATCAAGTTTCACAAGGACATCCTCGGTTCCGATCATTGCCCTATCTCAATGATAATCACGCAGGCCAAACCGCAGCGCGTGATGAATGATGAAGATTTAGCTGTCATATGGAGGACGATTGACTGGCCCAAAATGGAAGCCGAACTGCAACGAAAACAGCAGGATTTATCTTATGCAGCTTACAACCGCAAATGGGACGAAGTAGAAAAACTCCAGTCTGAGCTTGTCAGATCATGGGCGGCACGAGTATTGGCGGTTCGGGCTGCCGCGAACGCAAATTCGCAGGCGGGAATTGATGGTGTCCATTGGAAATCGAATGAGGAGAAAGCCAAAGCCGCTCTTACCCTGACCTCTCGTGGGTATCGTCCATTGCCGTATAGACACACAGAGGTAGAGGAAAGCGGTAAACTGAGAATTATTCATGTTCCCGCCGTGCGTGATAAAGCGATGCTAACGCTGTACGCATATTCTCTTGATCCGGTATCAGAGGCCACAGCAGATCGGAAATCCTTTTCTGCCCGGAAAGGCCGGTCTGCATTTGACGCTCATGCTTACTTGATGCACGATCTAACCGGACCCTATGCACCTGAGTGGGTAGTAGTCGTTGACGTGCAATCCTATTACAGTAGCATTACGCATGAGCGGCTTATGAATGATATTCCTATGGATAAAGCTATGCTCCAAAAATTTCTCAAGGCTGGCGTTATCCGAGATGGTGAGCTTTTTTCAACGGACAGAGGAATATCACTTGGAACCTCGCTATCTCCCATCCTTGGCAATATGCTTTTGGATGGCTTACAATCTTATATCTACGACAGGTTGTACCCGGCTGGGGGCGTTGATTACCTCAACGGCAATACAATCCGATTTGCAGACGATATAATCATCACCGCCCGAAGTCAAGAGCAGGCATCTCTCATACTGGATATTGCTTGTGATTTTCTTGGAGATCGTGGCCTGCGAATGAACCAGGACAAGTCCTATATTGCAGATGTTAAGAGGGGATTTTGTTTTTTATCTCGCCACTACAAGAAGACAAATGGGATACTCTGTGTAACCCCATCAGATGACGCTATCAAACGATTTGAACATGAAATGGAAAAGCTCATTTTGAACTTCAAAGGAACCCAGCGTACACTTATTGGGAAAATCAATAAAAAGCTACGTGGGTGGGCATCCTATCACCGTGTCGAAGATGCTTATGAGGCGTTCTGTCGTGTGGATATTGTTGTATGGGGACTGCTGACCGACTTGATGTGCAGAAAGTATCCCCGTTGGCATAGGGAAACAATCACAAAAAAGTTTTGGGTAAAAGAAGGAGGCGAATATTTCTTCATCTTGCCCACGGACCCAACAATCAGAGTCGTGCATCTGGCACACCTTGAAACGGTCAGGCACAAGCCCTGTAAACTAAAATTCAATCCTTACCTTGACGCCGATTATCAAATATACCTTCAGCACCAGAGAGACGTTCAAAAGCATAGTGGAAAATACAGAGCAGTGTGGACCCGGCAGAGTGGACGCTGCTTTTACTGCAATCAGCTGATGTTGGCTGACCAGGACATTGAGCTTATTGAAAAGAACATTGGGCAGGGCAGGAGAGTTCAAAACCTAATCTACATTCATCGCCAATGTGCGTACGATATATTTTCCAGTGCTGATGAATTGGCGGGAGAACACATAGACCTCATATCCATGCTGGATGGCATCATGGATACTTCGCCTTCGGACGAGTCACCATACATAGAGCTGACAGAGTATTTCCGGCAGAGTAAGCGTCAGACAATCAATCTGAGTTTCCAGGATATTGAAAAAATTTTGGGTGATGCGCTGCCATGGGAGGCATACTGTTTTGATGCCTTTTGGTATGACGATACGCCGGATTTACCCTCTCCCATGTGGCGAGATGAAGATTTTCCCTTCCAGACATTTCAGCTCTCTGCTCACGGATATTGCATTTCTCATTCCTGGCTGAGTCAGGGATACAAAATAAAAGCGCTGCATCGAGAAACAGATCGCGTGGTGTTCCGAAAGATTGAAAAGAGCACATCCGGTTATACACTCCCCAAGGCATTGACAGACCAGCGGCTACCGGATGAAATCTTATATAAATTTGATAAGATAGTACGACAATTCATTAAGGATTATGGCCTTTAGCATACAAAAGCGCCGCCCATGCAGATGCACAGGCGGCGCTATTTGATATTAGACCTCAATGCCCAGTTTCTTTGCAATCTCCTCTGGAGTCAGCCCAGCTTTTTTGGCTTTGTCCATAACTGACTTCATGGTAACAGGATTTTGCAGCTTGTGTTTCTGCATCTCCAGCGCAGCAATCTCTTCCCTTTTCTTGGCGATTTTTGCGTCTATGAGGACAATGCGCTCTTCAACAGTTTTTCTTCCAGCCATGACTAGAACCTCCTAAATCAAAGATGTTTCTAATATAAAAGAGCAAAGAGAGATTGTCAACATCAACCGCAGAAAAAGAAAATAAAACTAAGAGTTAACAGAGAACAAGGTGACATTACTCTGTTTCTATGGTATACTAAGTCAATACAGCAAAAGGAGGGACGCTTGTGGACGTACTGCCGCTGGAGCAAGCCAAAGCGGAACAAATGGCTTACAAAGACAGCACTTATGTTATAGTCTCAAAGATAGCGTACCTAATCGGCGTTCCAAAACGAATATTTGAAAACGAACATGAACCGCCGCAGTTAGAAGTATTTAGTCAGATGGAAAATGACAAAAACGCCCGCATCATTCGCCATTTGTCTATCTGCCGGACAGCGATTGAACGCAATTTCAAATATATCAACGAAAAAATGAGGATGGAGTATAAAACCATTTTGTCTCTCCCGCAGTTTGTGCCGTCTGATTCAATCAATCAACTTCTCGCAGATGGCGTGAGCTTTATAAAAAAGTCAAGCACCCGGTTGTCCTGCCATATTGTTGAGATCAACCGTCTGATATCAGACCGCATAAATAACTGTAAACAATTATTTCCCCTATGGCTAAACTGGCAGTACATCCGAGAACTTTTCATTATGCCGAATGGCCTCTGTGAAAAAGAAACAAAAACAGCCGCAGATACTTATTATGACAGTTTGCGCTTGTATCCATACCAAATGTATATCAACTGGAGTCCACATGACGAAGGAAATCTTCTCTACAATGACAAAAAATTTGTAACCCTGCTTTATCGCTGGCACAATGATAATTTCACAGAATACAGCAAGGTTTCAGACGCGGGCGGTTATATAAAAGGAAGCATTTACAACTTTATAGATGATAGTCAGAAAGTTGTCATTGTTGTGGACTGTGAGAACTCAGACCCGTACAAGTTAAGTGCTACTCTGCGCCGATTGAACAGAGCATACACAGACAAGATCACATCAATTATTCTATTTGATGATGTTCATACTGCTACCGCATGGAGCATTCTGGAGAGATTCACCGCTATCCCCGTTGAGCATATTTTGATTGAAAGAATTAAACAAAACAAATCACTTGTAGATATTCGCCTTACAGCAAGGGCCTGTCAGGAATATTACGAAAATAAAGTAGTGGTCCATAAAATCTAAAAATTGCATAATAGTGGACGCCATGTTATAATGACCCCAGCAGAAACGAGGGGGTCA
>RAYO01000025.1 GCA_003612335.1 bacterium 1xD42-67 | reverse complement strand
CCCTGCGGAGCCCGCGCCCCCTGCGGAGCCCGCGCCCCCTGCGGAGACCGCGCCCCCTGTGAGGCCGGCGCCTCCCACGCCTCCTGCGGCCCCCAAGGCTCCGGCTGCGGAGCCCGCCGCCGGGGAGCGCGCTCCCATCGAGGAGGATCCCGTGCGGGAGATCCCCCGTCCAGCCCCTGCCCCCTCTGCGGCCCCTGGTGGAGAGGCCGGTCAGGAGAGCGGCGGGGCTCCCGCCAAAAAGGGCAAAGGCAAGCTCATCATGCTCGGCGCAGGCGTGGCGGCAGTGGTGGCGGTGGTAGCGGCCATCATCCTGCTCAAGCCCTTCTCCGGGATGGGGAGCGGCGGCAGCAAGCGGGCCCCGGCCTATGCCTATCTCACCAGCGATGATGAGCTGATGTACTTATCCGACCTGAAGGAGAAGACCGACGCCCTGGAGATCACCGACGAGGGCAGCTACAGCGCCAACGTCCAGTTCTCCCCCAACGGCAAGACCATCTACTACAAGGACAGGAACGACACCCTCTACGCCATCACGGCCTCCGCCCTGAAGAAGGAGGACCGGCCGGAGCGGATCGCCCGGGGGATCACCTGGTTCGTCGTGCTGGACAGCGGCAAGGTCCTCTTTGCCGAATATGACGGCACCAACAAGCTGAGCCTCTACGACGGCAAGGACTCCTTCCGGCTGATCAAGGACTATGAGAACTACAAGGTCGGAGAGGACGGCAAGACCCTCTACTACACCGAGCGGGACAGCAAAGGCGAGCTCACCCTCTACAAGATGGCTATGACCGAGGATGCCAAGGAGGTGGAGCTGCTGGACGGCGCCGCCGCCATCTACACCCCCTATGACGCCGCCCTGCTGATCTACAGCGAGAGCAGCCAGGCCACAGGCGATCAGACCGGCGCCTCTGCTTCCGACAGCTATCAGGCCAACAACGACCTCACGATCTTGGCCTGCAAGCCCGGCGGAGAGGCGGAGGAGCTCGTCAGCGATATCTGCCTCATCCAGGGCGCGGAGGTGAAGGATGGCAAGGCGGACTTCTACTACGCGGTGGAGAAGGTGGAGGAGCGCACCCTGTATGACTTCGTCACCGATACCAGCGCCAGTGAGGACGCCGCCCTCGCCGCCGAGGAGCTGGTCCGTCCCAGCTGGTACGGCGAATTCTATCCTGAAAGCACCTTCTTCGACGGCTACCACTGGGCCTATATCGACAGCCTGGGCAAGACCCACATGCTGGACGACACGGTGCTGATCGACACCTACGGCACCGCCGGCTCGGACCTGTCCGCCTACGATGCCCAGCGGGCCGCCCGGGATGCGGCCCAGGAGCTGTATGCCGCGGCTCAAACGGAGTACGACACCAAGTATGAGGCGTACCGTGGGGCCGTCCGCCGCAACAGTCTCCGGGAGGACCTGAAAAACTCCCGCTACGACCAGCAGTCGTACGACTTCTATCACTTCGCGGGCGGAGAGCCCGAATCCCCCATCGCGGAGCAGGTGGACTATAGCAGTATGTATTCCAGGCCCGAGTCCGGCCTCTTCCTGTATCAGAAGACCTCCTCCACCGGCGGCAAGGTGTGTGATATCGCGGAGCTGAACTATTCCGGCGAGGTCTATGACTACCTGAGCGCCGGCGGCGGCAGCGGGGACTGGTATCAGAACGTGGGCGGCGCCGAGAGCGGGCTCGAGCTGGAGGAGGACACCTACATCAACGGTCTCTATGTCCTCAACGGCAAGGAGGCGGTGCTGGACCTGTATGACGGCGAGGAGCGCAGCCTGGCCGCCTACTCCCTGGGCGACACCGCCCTCACCTTCACCTCCGCGATCCTGGAGGATGAGGAGTTCTCCGGCGTGAGCGTGGGCAAGGACGCCAAGGGGAGCGATGTGCTCTATCTCTTCACCGACGTGGATCTGAACGGCGAGGTGGGCGACTTCTCCCGCTGGAGCGGCGGGGAGCTGGAGACCCTAGCCAAGGAGATCTACGGGGCCGCTGTTTTGGATGAGAGCGGCGCCACCTATGCGATCACCGAGCGGGATACCCGCAGCAGTCAGATCGAGCTGTCCGTGCTGGGCAAGGACGGGAAGCTGTCCGTCATCAGCGACGAGATAGATGTGTCCCACGAGCCGATCTTCCTGGACGACAAGCAGATCCTATACATGAACGACGGCGACCTCTACCTGTGGGACGGCAAGGAGGAGCGCCGGGTGGCCAGAGACGTGGAGCTGGTCTGGGCCAATGCGCAGGCGGGCTATTCCAGCTATTCTATCTACGGCTGACGGCCTGAGGCAGATCGGGGACATCAGAAGAACAAGGAGGAAAAACAGTTATGGCAAACATGTTCGATAGTTTCAAGGACAGCATCAACAAGGGCGTGGCGACGGTGAGCGTCAAGTCTGGGAGCCTGAAGGAGAAGACCCTCATCAAGACCGCCATCAGCAACGCGCAGAAGCAGATGGCCAGCGAGCTCAACGATCTGGGCGTCCGGTTCTATAACACCTGGAAGGCGGGCAGCGCCAGTGTGGACATCTTCACCGAGGACTTCCAGCGGATCCAGGGCTATGAGAAGGAGATCGAGGGCCTGAAGGAGCGGCTGGAGCAGATGAAGGAAGAGGAGGAGAAGCTCCTGGGCGGCGGCCAGAAGGCCCCGGCCGCCGGCGGCAGCGTTTTCTGCACCAACTGCGGCAAGGCCCTGCCCGTGGGCAGCCGCTTCTGCGACGAGTGCGGCACCCCCCTGAGCTGACCGATGCTGGAGGTGCGCCAGCTCTGTAAGAGCTACGGCGGCCGGCAGGTCCTGGCTCCCATCAGCTTTGCGCTCCCCTCGGGCCAGTGTCTGGGCCTGGCGGGGAGCAACGGCTCGGGGAAATCTACCCTGCTGCGCCTGCTGGCCCAGATCCAGCGGCCGGACAGCGGCGATGTCCTGTTCCGGGGGCGCAGCGTTTTGGGGGACCGGCAGTTCCTGCGCCGGCAGCTGGGCTATGTGCCTCAGAGCCCGGAGCTGGCCCGAGATCTGACGGTCCGCCAGCAGCTCAGCCTGTGGCAGAGGGCATGCGGCCTCCCGGGCCCTCTGCCCAAAGATGTCTTGGAGCTGATGGGCCTGGAGGACCTGCTCCGCCGCCCCGTCCGGGCCCTGTCCGGCGGGATGGCCCAGCGGGTGAGCATCGGGATGGCCCTGCTGTCCCGGCCGGGGGTGCTGCTGATGGACGAGGCCACTTCCGGGTTGGACCAGAGCTATGTGCCCCGGCTCCTGGATTGGCTGGAGCGTTTTTTGACCAGCGGCGGGAGGCTGGTGTGGTGCAGCCACCACCAGCCCGAGCTGGACCGGCTGTGCGGCGCGGTCCTGCGGCTGGAGGAGGGCCGCCTGACCGGCGGAACAGAGGAATAGATGGAGGGATACGATGAAGTGTTCAAAATGTGGCAATGAGATACAGGCCGGCGCGAAGTTCTGCCCCCACTGCGGCGGAGTGAATGGAGCGGCCGCTCCCGGCGGCTCCGGCGGCTATGCCGGGCCGGAGGCCCCTGCCCCCGGGAGCAAGCCGAAGAAGCGCCTGGGCCTGCTGATCGGCGGCGGAGCCGCCCTGATCGCCGTCGTGGCGGCCCTGGTGGTGGTGTTCAGCGGGATGCTCGCCTCTCCCAAGGGGAAGGTGGAGAAGGCGTTCCAGAAGTCCTTCGCCGCCTTTGCCCAGGCCGGCGAGAAGATGGAGATGCCCGACATGGAAAAGCTGTCTCAGAGCCAGAAGTACAGCCAGAGCTTTGCTCTGGGGCTGAACAGCATCAACAGCATGCTGGTGGGCTATGACATGTCCGCTCTGGAGGGGCTGGGCCTGCGCATGGACATCGATCTGGACTGCCCCGACCGGAAGATGGGGGCGGAGATGACCGCCTACTGGGCGGCTGACGATCTGCTCAGCTTCCAGATGCTGGCCGATGGGAGCGAGCTCTATTTCTCCATCCCCCAGTTCATGGGCGGCGAGCTCTATGGCCTGGATACCAAGACCATGGGGGACGACCTGGCGGATATGACCGGCGACGAATCGGTGCGGGGGCTGAGCTTCGACCTCTTCGAGCTGATCGCGGCCGTCTCCCCGGCGGACCCCAAGGAGCTGGAGGCGGCGGTGAAGAAGGCCAACAAGGCGCTGATGGATTCCGCCGAGGTGGAGCGCACCGGCTCTGAGACCCTGTCGGTCAACGGCAAGGACACCAAGACCTCCGTCTTCCACATGACCATCCCCGAGGACGCCCTGGCGGACTATGTGGACGAGATGGCCGGGGCCCTGTCCGCCGCCATGGACTATGACAAGATGTACCGCGACGCCATGAAGTCCATGGGCATGTCCAAGTCGGACATCGACTACATCATGTCTGAGATGGGAGATATGGATGTCTACGGCGCCCTGGGCGACGCCATGCAGCAGCTGGTGAAGATCGTGGGCGACCTGGAGCTGGACGTCTATCTCAGCAACGGCTATGTGTCCGCCGTCATGTGGGAGGACAAGATCGTGGGCAGCAAGGTGGAGGCGGCCCTCTACCTGGGCGGCGGCAAGGAGTATGTGGACGACATCAGCCTGGAGCTGAAGGGCGAGGGGCAGAAGATCGTCCTGGAGTCCTCCGGCGACCACGGGGCCAAGGGGGGCGTCTTCACCGACGAGACCACCATCCGGGGCCCCTTCCCCACGATCTCCTCCGACTACCGCTACGACCCCAAGGGCGGCAAGGACAACTTCTCCTGGGAGATCGAGATCCAGGGCCTGGGCTCGCTGGACATGGAGGGGGATCTGAACGCCTCCAAGGACTCCCTGGAGCTCCACCTGGACGATATCTCGGTGAAGGCCATGGGCATGGAGGTGGTGAGCTTCCAGATGGACTACGCCATCGGCCCCTGCAAGGGGGTGGATCCCGCCCCTAAGTCCGCCAGGATGATCACCGAGATGAGCGAGGCCCAGCTGATGGAGGTGGGCTATGAGATAGAGGCCAATGCGGAGCGCTGGGCAGAGGAGATGGAGGCCATGTTCATGAACAGACTGCCCCAGGAGCTCTTTTGGGACCTGATGTACGGCGGCTACTACTATTGACGGCACCATGAGATCGCTGCGCTTTTTCAAGACCTATCTGGGATATGCTCTGGGCAGGCTCTGCCAACAGCGTTGGCTGTTGGCAGGGCTGGTCCTTTTATGCCTCCTCCTGCCCCTAGGGGCGGGCCGGGCGGCGGAGGTCCTGCTGTCCCGGGGGGTGGCCTTCCAAGGGGTGGTCCTGGCAGTCACTGCCCCGGAGGGCGACCCGGTCCCCCAGCAGCTGGAGCAGTATATGGGGGACATGGAGGATATCGCCCAATACTGCCAGTTCCTGGCCATGGAGGAGGATGAGGCCCTGGAGGCTCTGGAACGGGGGGAGGTCACTGCGGTGCTGGCCCTGCCGGAGGGGTTCATCCGGGGGGTCATGTGGGGGGAGAACCCCGACCTGCGGCTGATCGTGGCCGGGGACCGGCCCCTGGAATCCCTCCTGCTGCTGTGGGTGGGCCAGAGCGCCTGCGACATCCTGTCCGCCTTTCAGGGCGGGGTGTACGCTGTGCTGGACCTGTATGACCAGGCCCCGCCCCCCGGCCTGAGCCGGGACCAGGTGGTGATCGACATCAACCTGCGCTATATCTCCCTGGCTTTGGGCCGGACGGACCTCTTCCAGACCCAGGAGGTGCCGGTCACCCAGGTCCTGCCCATCCCCCTCCACTACGCCCTGGCCCTGCTGGCCTATTTCGCCCTGTCCGCCGCTCCCCTCTTCGTCCCCCTCTACACCGGGGACTGGCTCCGGGCCCAGCGGCGGCTGCGGGCCGCCGGCCGGAGCTGTGTGACAGGCTGTCTCAGCGGCGTGGCTGCTGGGGCCCTGGTCCTCCTGGTCCTGATCTTCCCTGCCCTGATCCTGGCGGGAGGGCCTCCAGGCCCAGCGCTGGCGGCTGCTCTGACTGTGGCCCTCTTCGCGTCCCTCTTCTGCGCCCTGTGCTGTCTGGCTGCGGGGAGCGCCGCCGCCTGCGGGACGATGGCCTTCCTGATCTCCCTGCTCTCCCTGGCCCTGGCAGGGGGGATCCTCCCCAACGCCCTCCTCCCCGCCGGGATCCGGCGGCTGAGCTGGCTGTCTCCGGTGGGCTGGCTCCAGCGGGTGGCAGCCTGGCCTATGGGGCACCCTGTGGGCCCGGCGGTCTGGGCCTGTCTGGGCCTGTCCGGGGCGGGGATGACGGCCCTGGTCCTGGCCCTGTACTGCTATCGGGTGGACCGGCAGGAGGTGGATCTGTGAACTTTTTCTACACCGCGCTGATCGGAGCCCTTCGGGCCCAGTTCACCGCCTGGCGGACCTGGCTCCTGATGATCCTCCTCCCCCTGACGGTCTTCGGGGCCCTCCGGGCCCTCCCGGCGGAGGAGGTGTCCACCCCCGTCCAGGTGGGGGCCGTCCTCCCCGAGGAGGGGGGCGAGGGCTTCTGGCAGAGGCTGGAGGCCCGCGGCGGTCTGGTGGTCACCTTCCACCGGGCGGACCTGGACCAGGCGGAGCGGCAGGTGGCCGCAGGCCGGTGGGACTGCGCCCTGGTCCTCCCGGAGGACTTCCGGGAGCGGCTGTCCCGGCGGGACACGGATCGGATCTTCCGCCTGCTGATCGGGCCCGGCTCCACCGTGTACCCTTTGGTGCGGGAGACGGCGGCCTCCTGTCTGGCGGAGGAGATCTCCCCGGGCATGGCGGAGGACTATCTGCTGGACAGCGGGATCGTAACAGAGGAGAGGATCGGATCGGTCCGGTCCCGGCTGGAGGAGGTCCTGCTGGACCAGGACCGGGTGCTGGTCTCGATGGAGACGGCAGACGGCCGGCCCCTGGACCCCCTGTCCCTGGCGGACAGCGGGATATCCGGCATGCTGGCCGGCCTGACCGCGATCCTGCTGACGATCTGGGCCCTCCTCACCGCCATGGACCTGGGCCGCTGGCTGGACAGCCCCTTTGCCCGGCGGCTGATCCCCCTCCGAGGGCGTCTGACCCTCCTCCTGCCCCGGCTGGCGGGGGCGCTGATCCCCGCCCTGTGCGCTGGGGCCCTGGCCCTGCTGGCCCTGGAGCGGCCCCTGCCCTATCTCCTGGCCCTGATCCCCTATCTGCTGTTCTGCGGGGCTGCGGCCCTGGTCCTGGCCCGGATCCGCCCCCTGTGGGAGGCCCTGCCGGTGCTGATGCCCTTCGTCCCGGCGGCGGGACTGCTCCTGTCCCCGGTGCTGTTGGACCTGTCGGTCCTCTTCCCCGCTCTGGGGCCCCTCTCCCGGTGGATGCCCATCACCCTCTACCTCCGGACCTGCGGCGGCGCCTGGGGGGACGGGCTGGTCCTGGCGGCGGGAGGAGCGGCCTTCCTGGCTCTGCTGGCGGCGGAGGACAGACGGTATACCCGATCCCCATCTATAAGAATGATAAGGAGACGATAGTATGGAGCGAGTCATCAATGAGAACGCCCCCCGGGGCCACTACACACCAGGCATGATCTCGGGGAACACTCTCTATATCTCGGGCCAGACCTCGGCGGACCCCTCCACCGGCCTGCCGGCAGAGGGGGGATTCGAGGCGGAGATGCAGATGGCCCTGGACAAGATGGACAGCGTCCTGCGGGCCGCCGGCTGCGGCCGGGACAGTGTGGTCATGTGCCAGATCTATTTGACCACCATGGACCACTGGGACGCAGCCAACAGGGTCTATGAGCGGTTCTTCGGCGACCACCGCCCCGCCCGGATCGTGCTCCCGGTGGGGCCCCTGAGCAAGGGCTGTCAGGTGGAGCTCACCGCGGTGGCGGAGGTGGCTCCCTGAGCCCTGGAAGAGGAAAGCTCCCCGGCTGAGATCTCAGCCGGGGAGCTGCTGTTTTTTCGCGGGACGCAGGTCAGCCCTTGACCTCCAGCAGGGGGGATCCGGCCTGGATCTGCCCCTGGGCGGCGGGGAGGACGGACTGGTAGTCCTCGGTGTTGCAGACGATCATGGGGGTGGTCAGCAGGTAGCCCGCTGCCCGGATGGCCTCCATGTCGAAGGAGATCAGCAGATCGCCTTTGCGCACCCTCTGGTCCGCCTGGACGTGGGCGGTGAAGTGCTGGCCTTTCAGCTCGACGGTGTTGATCCCGATGTGGAGGAGGATCTCCGTACCGTCATCGGTGACCAGGCCGATGGCGTGGTGGGTGTCGAAGAGGTTGTCTACCACCCCGTCGGCGGGGGCGTAGAGCCTACCGTTGGAGGGCTCGACGGCCACGCCGTCCCCCAGGACGCAGGCGGAGAAGGCCTCGTCCTGGACCTCGGCCATGGGGACCACAGTGCCGTCCATGTGGGCGGCCAGGACGGCGTCCGCCTTTTTGGAGGCAGGAGCGCTCGCCCTCACAGGGGCAGGGGCGGGAGCAGAGGCGCTGTCCAGCCGGTCGGACTCAGGGGATTCCATGAAGTCCACCAGGTTGGACTTGATCACCGCAACCTGAGGCCCGTAGACTACCTGGACGCCGTTGCCCTTGTGGATGACGCCCGAGGCCCCAGACTGCTTGAGCATCGCATCGGACACCTTTTCTGGATCGATGACGGTGATCCGCAGGCGGGTGGCGCAGCAGTCCACGTCAGACAGATTGGCCTTGCCCCCCAGGCCCTGGAGAATCAGGGCGGAGATGGGGTCGGACACGTCGCCGGCGGGAGAAGAGCCATCGGGGCCCACTCCGGTCTTGGCCTTGAAGTCGGAGCGGGTGAAGAGCTTGGTCTCCTCCCCCTCCTCCTCCCGGCCGGGGGTCTTCAGGTCCATCCTGGTGATCATGAGATAGAAGGTGGAGTAGTAGACCACGAAGTACACCGCCCCCACGATGGGGATCCAGATCCAGTGGGTCTTGGCGCTGCCCTGGAGGATGCCGAAGAGGGTCAGGTCGATGATGCCGCCGGAGAAGGTCATGCCCACGCCCACGTTGAAGATGTGCATCAGCATATAGGACAGGCCGGCGTAGACACAGTGGACGGCGTACATCAGGGGGGCTACGAAGAGGAACGTGAATTCCAGGGGCTCGGTGATGCCGGTGAGCATAGCGGTCAGGGCGGCGGAGATGAGCAGGCCGCCGGCTACCTGCTTCTTCTCCGGCTTGGCAGTCTTATACATGGCCAGGGCCGCGCCGGGCAGACCGAAGATCATGAAGGGGAACTTGCCGGCCATGAAGCGGGTGGCCTCCACCGAGAAGACCTGGGTGGACTTGGAGGCCAGCTCGGCGAAGAAGATGTTCTGTGCCCCTTGGATGGTGACGCCGTCGATGATGGCTGTGCCGCCCATGGCGGTCTGCCAGAAGGGCATGTAGAACACGTGGTGCAGACCGAAGGGGATCAGGGCCCGCTCCAGCAGGCCGTAGATCCAAGTCCCGCCGTAGCCCGACCGGAGCACCAGGTCGCCCAGGGCGGCGATGCCCATCTGGACCACGGGCCAGATGAAGAACATGGCGATGCCCACTGCCACGAACACCACAGTGCAGACGATGGGGACGAAGCGGGTGCCGCCGAAGAAGGAGAGCACCTGGGGCAGCTGGATCTTATAGAACCGGTTGTGGAGGGCGGCCACCCCCAGGCCCACGATGATGCCGCCGAAGACCCCCATCTGAAGGGTGGTGATTCCCAGGGTGGAGGTGGTGGTGTTGGCTGCCATGGCCTCCACGCCGCCCCGGGCGGTGATCATGGCGGAGATGGCGGTGTTCATCACCAGATAGGCGATGGCGCCGGAGAGGGCGGCCACCTCCTTCTCCTTTTTCGCCATGCCGATGGCCACCCCCATGGCGAAGAGCAGGGCTAGGTTGTTGAACACAGCGCTGCCGCACTGATTCATGATGTCCAGCACGGTGTAGATCACGCCGCCCTCGTAGATCGCGCCGGTGAGGCCGTAGGCTTCCAGCATGGTCTGGTTGGTGAAGGAGCTCCCCACGCCCAGCAGCAGACCGGCCACAGGGAGCAGGGCGATGGGAAGCATGAAGGAGCGGCCCACCCGCTGCAATACGCCGAAGATCTTGTCTTTCATAGAATGTCCTCCTTTTTGCAGTATGGCTGAAAATATAAAGACCCATACCGCGCATACCAGCTCCCGCCGGTATCCGTGATATGGGTCTCGCCCACTGAGGTCACGATCCCATCATCTTCTGCTCAGGTCGATGCGTTTCAGGTGGATGGTCAGATAGATCAGCTCCTCGCTGGAGACGTCTTTCTGATATGTGTTGCGGATATGCTCGCCGATGCACTGGGCGCACCGGTAGTGCTGTTTGCAGCTGCGGGCGATCATCTCCCGAAAATCCTCGTCATACTCGTCCCGCTGAGGGGCGGCCTGGAACAGCCGCTGGGCGAAATACCGCAGATGGACCACAAAGCGGTCGAAGTCCAAAGATCCCCGGTCGAATGTCCGCTGATAGAAGTACTCCACCACCTCCAGGGTGCTCTGGATCAGCTTGGTGATGTCATACATGGTGCTCATGCTGGTGTTCAGCTCTGCGTTGACGATGTGCAGGGCGATGAAGGCCGCCTCGCTGGGGTCCAGGTCCACTTGGGCCTCCTCCCGGATGGCCTGGAGGCAGTGTTGGCCAAGGTGGTACTCAGTGGGATAATAGCTCATGATCGCCCCCTCCAGGGGGTTGGTGAACACGATCCCCTCCTCCTTGCGCCGGACCGCGAAACTGATGTGGTCGGCCAGGGTGATCAGGAGGGACTCATTGAGGGGGGCGGCGATCTGGCTCTTGATGTATCCGATCAGGTCCTGGGTGAGCCTCAGATGCTCCAGGGGGATCTGGGCACACAGCTCCCGCAGCTTGCGCTGTTCCGCTTTGCCCTCCATGTGATAGGTCTTTTCAAAGAGGGCTGGGTCCACCCGCTCGCCGATCTTCCGTTTGAAGCCTAGGCCCTTCCCAGTGACGATCATCTCGCTGCCCGTGCTGTCCACCACGCAGAGGATGTTATTGTTGATGACCTTCTTGATCCGCAAACCCTCTGCCTCCTTAAAAAAACAGACCGACCCCGTCTAGATATCCCTGCGTGACAGACGCAGAGACAGACAGAGTTGGTCAAGCCCGGCGGACCGGTAACATCCCAACACAGATTTCAAACGCTATGATAACGTCCTGTCCAAAAGAAGTCAAGGAGGAATTGGATCTGAAAAATGGATTCTACCGATCGCACAATTTTTGCTGAGACCATTTGGAGGATACCGCCAAAAAATGGAACAGCCCGCCGGAGACCAAACGCAGATCGGTGGTTGACAGATCCCTCAGGAAGGAGTATACTGACAGCACAACTGAATCAGGTCTTCAGGGCGGGGTGTGATTCCCCACCGGTGGTACAGCCCACGAGCCGCAAGGCATGACCCGGTGCGATTCCGGGGCCGACAGTACAGTCTGGATGGAAGAAGATCGTATGAACGCAGGAGAAGTGTCTCTGTGCCCATAGGGTTTGCCCTGGAATGAGCGTATCGTTCCAGGGTCTTGCTGTTTTTAGGGCCCGGGGCCCCGCGTCCATCCCGAAGCGCCTTGAACGACCTCGTTCCAGGCGTTCTTATTTTGGAGGCGGCAAGATGGAGGACAAAGACTATATGGCCCTGGCCTGCTCCTTGGCGGAGCGGGGGCGGGGGTGGACCAGCCCCAACCCCATGGTGGGGGCGGTGATCGTCAAGGAGGGCCGGATCGTCGGCCAGGGGTGGCACCGCCGGTGGGGCGGGCCCCATGCGGAGCGGGAGGCCCTGGCGGACTGCGTCGAGCCCCCCACAGGGGCCGTCCTCTATGTGACGCTGGAGCCCTGCTGTCATCAGGGGCGGCAGCCCCCCTGTACCGACGCCATTTTGGAGGCGGGGATCGCTCGGGTGGTGATCGGGTCATCGGACCCCAACCCCCTGGTGGCAGGGAAGGGGATCGAGATCCTTCGCGCCCAGGGCGTAGCGGTGGAGACAGGGGTGCTCAAAGAGGCCTGCGACGCCCTGAACCCCTTCTTTTTCCACTATATCACCACGAAACGGCCCTATGTGACCATGAAGTATGCCATGACCCTGGACGGCAAGATCGCCACCCGCACCGGGGCCTCTCAGTGGATCACCGGGGAGGCGGCCCGGGCCCGGGTCCACCAAGACCGCCACGCCCACGCCGCCATCATGGCAGGGGCGGGCACGGTCCTGGCTGACGATCCCCTGCTCACCTGCCGGATGGAAGGGGGGCGGGATCCCCTGCGGGCGATCTGCGACACCCATCTGCGCACCCCCCTGGACAGCCGGATCGTGGAGACCGCAAGGGATGTGCCCACGGTCCTGGCGGCGGGACCAGAGGCGGAGGAGCGGGCCGGCCCTTATGAGGCGGCGGGGTGTCAGGTCTGGTCTCTGCCCCTGAAGGGCGGCCATGTGGACTTGACGGCCCTGATGGACCGGCTGGGGGCGGCGGGGATCGACAGCCTGCTCCTGGAGGGGGGCGGGACGTTGGGCTGGTCCATGCTGGAGGCGGGGCTGGTCCAGCGGGTCCAGGCCTATGTGGCCCCCAAGATCTTCGGGGGCGGGGCCAAGTCTCCGGTGGAGGGCCTGGGCGTCGACCTCCCGGACCAGGCGTTCCGTCTGAAAGGCATGACCATCACCCAGATCGGGGAAGACTTTTTACTGGAAGGAGAGGTGGATCATGTTCACGGGGATCGTTGAGGAGGTGGGCGAGGTCCGGGCCGTCCGGCAGGGGGCCCGTTCGGCGGCGCTGTCGATCGGGGCGAAGACGGTGTTGTCCGGCCTGAAGATCGGGGACAGCGTGGCGGTGGATGGCGTGTGCCTCACCGTCACCGGTAAGGACGCGGGGGGCTTCACCGCCGACGTGATGCACGAGACCCTGGACCGCTCCACCCTGGGGCGCCTGGTCCCCGGCAGTCCGGTGGACCTGGAGCGGGCCATGGCGGCGGACGGCCGGTTTGGAGGGCACATCGTCTCCGGCCATATCGACGGGGTGGGGACCATCCTGTCCACCCGCCGGGACGACAACGCCGTGTGGTACACCGTCCAGGCTGGGCCCAAGGTGCTGCGGTATGTGGTGGAGAAGGGCTCGGTCGCCATCGACGGGGCCAGTTTGACGGTGGCCTCGGTGGAGAGGGACCGGTTCTCCATCTCCATGATCCCCCACACTGCCGCAGTGACGGCCTTGGGGAAGAAGGGCCCGGGGGACCTGGTCAACCTGGAGGCGGACATCATCGGCAAATATGTGGAGAAGCTGCTGGAGCCCCGGGAAGACGTCCCACAGGAGGGGGGCATCACGCTGAGCTTCCTGGCGGAGAACGGATTCTGATCCGGTCCCGCCTCGGGCGGGACTGACAGAGCATCATGATTAGGAGGAAAGGATATGGAACGACCCTACTGCACTGTGGAGGAGGCCCTGGAGGAGCTGCGCTCCGGCAGGATCATCATCTCCATCGACGACCCGGACCGGGAGAACGAGGGGGACATGATCTGCGCGGCCCAATTCGCCACCACAGAGAACGTCAACTTCATGGCGGTCCACGCCAAGGGGCTGATCTGCACCCCCATGAGCCAGGAGGTGGCCGACCGGCTGGGACTGGAGCAGATGGTGAAGGTGAACACCGACAACCACTCCACCGCATTCACCGTTTCCATCGACCATGGAGACACCACCACCGGCATCTCGGCGGAGGAGCGGGGCTATACCTGCCGCCGGTGCGCCGACCCGGCCACGAAGCCAGAGGACCTGCGTCGGCCCGGCCATGTGTTCCCGCTCACCGCCCGGCGGGGCGGCGTCCTGGTGCGCAACGGCCACACAGAGGCCACGGTGGACCTGTGCCGTCTGGCGGGGCTGGTGCAGTGCGGCCTGTGCTGCGAGATCATGCGGGAGGACGGCACTATGATGCGCACCGCCGAACTGCTGGAGAAGGCGGCGGAGTGGGGGCTGAAGGTGGTGACCATCCAGGCCCTCCAGGACTACTGCCGCCGCCACGACAAGCACGTGGTGCGGGAGGCCACCGCCCAGCTCCCCACCCGATTCGGGGACTTCCAGATCCACGGCTATGTGAACGACATCACCGGAGAGCACCATGTGGCCCTGGTGAAGGGGGACATCGGCGGCGGGCAGGATGTGCTGTGCCGGGTCCACTCTGAGTGCCTCACCGGCGATGTGTTCGGTTCCCGCCGGTGCGACTGCGGCCAGCAGCTGGCTGCCGCCCTGAGCCAGATCGAGGCGGAGGGCCGGGGGATCCTGCTCTATATGCGCCAGGAGGGGCGGGGGATCGGCCTGATCAACAAGCTGAAGGCCTATGCCCTCCAGGAGAAGGGGCTGGACACGGTGGACGCCAATGTGGAGCTGGGCTTCGCTCCCGATCTGCGGGAGTATTGGACCGGGGCCCAGATCCTTCGGGATCTGGGGGTGCGGACCATGCGGCTGCTGACCAACAACCCGGACAAGGTATATCAGCTGTCCGGCTTTGGGCTGGAGATCGTGGAGCGGGTGCCGATCCAGGTGGCGGCCACTGCCGAGGATCTGTTCTATCTGAAGACCAAGCAGCAGCGGATGGGGCACCTGCTGAGCTATTGACGATGACCGCCCCAAAACGGTCCGCAGGACAGGACCATGATGATAGGAGGAAACGATATGAAGGTATATGAGGGCAAGCTGGTATCTCAGGACATGAAGATCGGGGTCGTGGCCGCACGATTCAACGAGTTCATCGTCTCCAAGCTGATCAGCGGCTGTGAGGACACTCTGCTGCGCCACGGGGTCCGGCCGGAGGATATCTCCCTGGTCTGGGTCCCCGGGGCTTTCGAGATCCCTCTCGTCGCCGCCAAGATGGCAAAGAGCGGGAAGTATGACGCGGTGATCGCCCTGGGGGCAGTGATCCGGGGCAGTACCAGCCACTACGACTATGTGTGCGCCGAGGTGTCCAAGGGGATCGCCGCTGTGTCGCTGGAGAGCGGCGTGCCGGTGATGTTCGGCGTGCTCACCACCGACACGATCGAGCAGGCCATCGAGCGGGCCGGGACCAAGGCGGGCAACAAGGGGGCGGACTGCGCCCAGGGGGCCATCGAGATGGTGGACCTGATCCGGGCCCTGGAGGGATGAGCGGATCCCAAGGAGCGGCCCAGACGCAGGTCTCCATCCCATATCTCCCCGCATCCGGCGGGGGACAACGATCTTCTTGGCGGATGTGCCCGGAGCCCGAGCCGTCTTGCATTTATCCTGAGACCTGCTATAATGGGACCGAGCGAACATCGTGAACATCTTTTCGGTCCGGCCGCAGGGCGGCCGGCAGAGCGCACAGGAAGAGGAGGGGCCTTATGGAGAAGGCCGGCAAGAACAGGAGCGACTATAAAAAGGTCAACCGGGGACTGGTGATGAAGATGATCGCCACCGGGCAGTGCAGCACCCGGGCCGATCTGACCCGGAGCACCGGGCTGAGCAAGATGGCGATCTCCAACATCGTCACCGAGCTGATCCGCCAGCACCTGCTGGTGGAGACCGAAGCCGCGCGGGTGGAGGAGCTGGGCCGCACGCCGGTGCGGCTGGGCCTGTCTCCCGAGGCGCCCAAGGTGGTGGGCCTGCTCATCGACCGGGACCGCTGTGAGGCAGTGCTGTGCAGCCTGGACCTGAAGGTGCTGCGGCGGGAGACGGTGACCATGGAGAACATGACCGGTCCCCAGCTCACCGGCCTGATCTACCAGCTCCTGGACACGATCCTGTTCGGCCGGGTGGACGTGGTGGCCATCGGTGCGGCCTCCATCGGGCCCATCAGCGCCCGGGCAGGCAAGATCCTCCGCCCCTTCTATTTCTACGGGATCCACGATGTAGAGGTGGTGCGCATCATCCAGGAGCGCTACCACCTTCCGGTGTACTTCGACCACGACAACCAGAGCGCTATCCTGGCCGAGAGCCTCTTCGGCAGCGGTCGGGGATATAACGATGTGCTCTATGTGGGGGTCAGCCAGGGGGTGGGCTGCGGGATCCTCAGCGATGGACAGCTCTACTGCAACCGCCGGGGCCTGCCCCCGGAGCTGGGCCACGTGAGCGTGGATCTCAAGGGCCGCTCCTGCGGCTGCGGCAACCGGGGCTGTGTGGAGACCTATCTGCGCACCCCTGAGCTGCTGAAAAAGCTGCGCTACCACACCGGGAAGTACTACACCTACGAGGGATTCTGTGCGCTGGCAGAAGGAGACGAGCGAGTGGACAGCATCCTCACCGATGCGGTGATGCGGCTGTCCAACGCCGTGATCAGCATCGTCAACATCCTGAACAGCGAGCTGATCCTGCTGGGCAACGACAGCACCTTCTGGCCCGACCGGTATCTGACCATGCTGGAGGACGAGGTGAACCGGCGGCGGTTCGTGGACTGGGACGAACGGATATTGGTAAAGCGATCGTACTTTATGCGGGATGCCGGTCTCATGGGGGCCGCCTGTAATGCGATCAGTCCGATCTTCCTGGGAGAGCTGCTCTTTGAGCCATAGCGATCCTGATACGAGATAAGAGAGATGGGGACCGCCCTCAGGCGGTCCTCGTTTTTCTGCACTTCTCGACAGGGAGAGGGCAGTTCGTAAAGCGAAAGTATAAAATCTGCGGATCGCACAGCGGCGGTCTCCGGGTTTTAGAAAAACCACGCTTTTTCCCTGCCATCCCTGGCTTTTTCTCGTACAGACAGAAAAATTGGACCGTTTTGACTGCCAAAAAGACGGGAGAAATAGAGGGGATGTCAAAAAACTGAGAAAAAGTCCGGTTGACAAGGGATATCGGCCGTGGTAGATTATTGTTACAAAAAGATTACAAAAACAGGTAAATCGAATTTACGAATCAAATCCTTCTTAAGAAAGGCGGTCGAGCCATGGACCTTTACAGCATTGGAGAGCTCGTGATCGATTTCACCCCTGGCAGTGAGCCAGCCAGCTATATCCGCAACCCAGGCGGGGCCCCTGCCAATGCCGCCATCACTGCCGCCCGCAGCGGGCTGGAGGCGGGGGTGTGCAGCAGCGTGGGGGATGACGACTTCGGCCGCTTCCTGGTCCGGACCCTGGAGGAGAACGGCGTGAAGGTCTTGAATCCTGACCTGTGCGGAGAGGCCATCACCACCCTGGCCTTCGTCACCCTGGCCCCCGACGGTGACCGCAGCTTCACCTTCGCCCGGAAGCCCGGGGCGGACATGTTCCTGTCGGAGGCGGCGGTGAAGGAGGCGGACATCCGGGACAGCGCCATCGTCCACGCCGGATCCTGCTCTCTGTCCGCCTCCCCGGCGGCGGAGGCCACCGCCAAGGCCCTGCGCCTGGGCCACGAGCTGGGCAAGCTGGTCAGCTTTGACGTGAACTACCGCAACGTGATGTGGAAGGACGATCAGGCTGCCTGCGCCGCCAAGGTGCGGGAGATTCTTTCCTATGTGGACCTGCTGAAGGTGTCTGACGAGGAGGTGGACATGATGGGCGGCGAGAGCGCCCTGCCCGCCCTGATGGAGGAGCTCCGGATCGCTGTGGTGGTGGAGACTCTGGGGGACGCTGGGGCCCGGTGCTTCTTCGCCGGGGAGACCTGGGACGTGGCCAGCCACAAGGTGACCTGTGTAGACACCAACGGCGCCGGCGATGCCTTCTGGGGTGCGTTCCTGTCCAGCCTGCGGATCCAGGGGGTGGACAGAACGGAGCAGCTGACGAAGGAGATCGTCAGCCGGGCCATGGCCTACGGCAACGCCGCCGGCGGCCTGACAGTGCAGAAGAAGGGGGCCATCCCCGCCCTGCCCACCCGGGCGGAGATCGAGGCGTTCCTGGCCCGATGAGGAGGAGAAGGATCGATGGATAGAGAGACGATATGGAGCCAGCCCCTGGTCTACTCCCCCTCCCTGATCTCCTGCTGCGACCTGTGCAATGTGGAGCAGTCGGTGCGGACGCTGGAGGGGGCGGGGATCGGGATGCTCCATGTGGACATCCTGGACGGCCACTTCAGTCCCAGTATGCCCCTGGGTCTGGACACCGTGCGCCAGCTGAGGGGGCGGACAGACCTGTTCTTCGACTGCCACCTGATGGTGACGCAGCAGGACTATTTCGTGGATGAGCTGCTGGACCTTGGAGCGGATCAGATCGTGTTCCACGCCGAGACCCAGCCCCACATCGATGGGATGCTGAACCGGATCCATGCTGCCGGCGTCAAAGCCGGGGTGGCGCTCAAGCCCGCGACCCCTCTGTCCACGCTGGAGTATGTGCTGGACAAGTGCGACACGGTGCTGCTCATGCTGATCAATCCAGGCTATGCCTCCGCTAAGGGGGAGAGCCAGGTGCCCTACGGCGAGCGGAAGGTGAGAGAGCTGCGGAGGATGATCGACGAGCGGGGCCTGTCCGCCAAGATCGAGATCGACGGCCGCGTTTCCCGGGAAAATGTCCGTACCTTCGGGAGGGATGTGGACCTGTATGTGGTGGGCAGCACCTGCGTGAAGAAGGACAGCCTGGCGGCGGACTTTGAGGCCATGGACGCCCTGCGCCAGGATATTTTGGGAGGGACAGCGAGATGAGCAGCTTTGCCAAGCAGTATCAGGACACCTGTGCCGGTGTGCTGGATGAGCTGAAGCGGACCCTGGACAGCATCGATCCAGCCAGCGTGGAGCAGCTGGCCCAGGCCATCCTGGAGGCCGACCAGGTCTTCTTCGTGGGGGTGGGCCGGGTGCTCCTCAGCCTCCAGTGCGTGTGCAAACGGCTGGCCCACCTGGGGATCCGAGCCCACTATGTGGGGGAGATCACAGAGCCGGCCATCACCAAGGACGACCTGCTGATCGTGGGCTCCGGTTCCGGGGCCTCCCTCTTCCCCCTGGGGATCGCCAAGAAGGCCAGGAGCGCCGTGGGGTGCAGGATCGTCCACATCGGCTCCAACCCCAACAGCGAGATGAAGGACATCGCGGACTTCATGGTCCGGATCCCAGTGCGCACCAAGTTCTATCTGGAAGACGAGATCGACTCCTGCCAGATCATGACCTCCCTCTTCGAGCAGTCGGTCCTCCTCCTGGGGGACATCCTGGCCAAGATCATCGTGGAGCAGCGGCAGCTGGATATGAAAGCCCTGTGGCAGTATCACGCAAACTTGGAGTGAGCGCAATGGACAGACAGAATTTACTGCGGCGGGTAGGCAATATGCAGCAGCTGGCCTATGTCCGCCCGATGACCTACGGGGAGGGCCGCGCCTCCGGATTAAAGGCGTACGAGGTGAAGAACGGTCCGCTGCAATATAAAGTATTGGCCGATAAGTGCTTGGATGTGGGGGAGTTCTCTTACAAGGGGGTCAACTTCAGCTTCCTGTCCAAGCCCGGCCTCCAGGGGCGGAACCACTACGACACCCGCGGACAGGAGGCCCTGCGCAGCATCATGGGCGGACTGTTCTTCACCGCCGGCCTGGAGAATATCTGTGCGCCTTGCACCGTGGATGGGACGGACTACCCCATGCATGGCCGGATCCGCACCACACCGGCGGAGCACCTCCGCGGCGACGGAGTCTGGGAGGCGGGGAATTATGTTCTGCGCACCTCCGGCGAGATGCGGGAGGGGGAGCTGTTCGGAGAAAACCTGGTCCTGCGCCGGAGCATTGAGACGGTGTACGGCTCCAAAACCGTCGCCATCATCGACGAGATCGAGAATCAGGGCTTCCGGGATGAGCCACTGATGCTGTTGTACCACATCAACATCGGCTACCCCCTGCTGGACGAGGGGACCGAGCTGCTGGCCCCCACCCGGTCGGTGGTCCCCCGGGACGAGGCGGCCGCCGGCCACGAGGACAAGTGGAACGTGATGGATCCCCCCAAGGACGGCGAACCGGAATACGTTTTTATCCACGACCTGGCTTATACGAAAGACGGAAGAGGCGTGGTGTGCGTGATCAACGAGAAGTTGGGGCTTGGACTGAAGATCGGGTTCACCCAAAAGCATCTGCCCTACTTCATGGAGTGGAAGTCCATCGCCTCCGGGGACTATGTGCTGGGCCTGGAGCCCGCCAACTCCAGCGTATACGGCCGGCTCTTCCACGAGGAGCGGGGCGACCTCCATCGCCTGGCCCCCTTCGCCAAGGAGAAGAACGTCCTCACCTTCACCGTGCTGGAGGGCGCGGCGGAGCTGGAGGCGGCCCGGGCAGAGATCCAGGCCATGTTAGACCGTTGACTTTGCTCCCGACGCGGGAGAGGATAAGAAAGGAAGATAGATCTTATGAAGCGTTCAGAGATCAACGCCATCATCAAGGAATTCGAGGCTATGCTGAAGGAGTATAAGTTCGCCCTGCCCCCCTTCCTGGGCTTCACCCCCGAGGAGTGGGCCGAGAAGGGCCACGAGTACGACGAGATCCGGGACAACGCCCTGGGCTGGGACATCACCGACTACGGACTGGGGGACTATGGCAAGATCGGCCTGGCCCTGATCACCATCCGCAACGGCAACGTCCACGACCCCAAGTACACCAAGACCTATGCCGAGAAGATCATGTATCTCCGGCCCGGCCAGGTCTCCCCCAACCACTTCCACTGGAACAAGATGGAGGACATCATCAACCGGGGAGGCGGCCAGCTGAAGTTCCGCCTGTGGAACGCCACCAAGGACGAGGGCTTGGCGGACACCGATGTGGAGATCTGCCAGGACGGCCGGCGCTACATGGTCCCCGCCGGCAGCGAGATCATCCTCGACCCCGGCGAGTCCCTGTCCCTCTACCCCTACTACTACCACGAGTTCAGCGTGGTCGGCGAGCCCACCCTGATCGGTGAGGTGTCCATGTGCAACGACGACAACACCGATAACCGGTTCCTGGATATGCCCTCCCGGTTCCCCACCATCGAGGAGGATGAGCCCCCCTACCGCCTGCTTTGCAACGAGTATCCCCCCGCCAAGGACTGAAAGACCTGTGAGCCGACATGCCCCGGGGCATGGCTGTGCTCCGCGCTGATGCGGAGCACAGAGGAGGACCATTCTAGTATGAGAGGAGCCGAGCAATGAGCGAGTACGCTGTTTCCATGGAGCACGTCACCAAGACCTTCCCCGGCGTCAAGGCCCTGGACGACGTCCAGCTCCACCTGCGGACAGGTGAAGTCATGGCGCTGTTGGGAGAGAACGGCGCCGGCAAGTCCACCCTGATGAAGATCCTCTCCGGTGTATACACCCGGGATTCCGGGGACATCACCATCTTCGGCCACAAGGTGGAGGGGGACCTGAACACCAAGCAGGCCCAGGAGCTGGGCGTGGCCATCATCCACCAGGAGCTGAACATGTGCCAGCACCTGACGGTGGCCAACAACATGTTCCTCGGCCGGGAGATCGTGAAGGGCGGCCGGCTGGACACCGCCGAGATGAACCGCCAGGCGGTGGAGCAGCTGAAAAAGCTGGGCATCCACGACCTGGACCCCAACACCATCGTGGGCGACCTGCCTGTGGGCCGGCAGCAGATGGTGGAGATCGCCAAGGCCCTGCTGATCAACGCCAAGGTGCTGGTGATGGATGAGCCCTCCTCCGCCCTGTCCAACGCGGAGATCGAGGAGATGTTCCGCATCGTCAAGGAGCTGCGCAGCCAGGGCTGTGCCATCGTGTACATCAGCCACCGCCTCCAGGAGCTGCACCACATCGTGGACAGCGTGACCATCATGCGGGACGGCCACTATATCACCGAGGGCAGGTTCGCCGACTTCACCATGGAGGAGATCATCGCCAACATGGTGGGCCGGGAGATCACCGAGCAGTTCCCCAGGGACACGGTGCCCAGAGGGAAGAAGGTGCTGGAGGTGAAGGGCCTTCGAGCAGGCCGGGCAGTGAAGGGCATCAGCTTTGAGGCTTATGAGGGCGAGGTCCTGGGCTTCTCCGGGCTGGTGGGCGCGGGCCGCACCGAGGCCATGCGGGCCATCTTCGGCGCCGACCCCAAGGAGAGCGGCCAGGTGATCCTGGACGGCAAGGAGCTCCGCATCCACTCCCCCGCCGACGCCATCCGCCAGGGCATCGTGCTGGCCCCTGAGGACCGGAAAAAGGATGGCCTGTGTACCAAGCTGACCATCCGGGACAATATCGCCCTGCCCAACCTGGATCTGATCTGCGGCCCCATCGGCAACGTGATCCGCAGCCGGGAGAACGAGATGATCGAGAAAGGCAAGTCCTCCCTGACCATCAAGATGGCCAGCGCCGAGGTGGCGGCAGGCAGTCTGTCCGGCGGCAACCAGCAGAAGATCGTCGTGGCCAAGTGGCTGGCGCGGAACTCCCGCGTGGTCATCTTCGATGAGCCCACCCGGGGCATCGACGTGGCCGCTAAGGTGGAGATCTATCAGATCATCAACCAGCTGAAGAAGGACGGCGTGGTGGTCATCATCGTATCCAGCGAGCTGCCCGAGGTCATGGGCATCTCTGACCGCATCCTGGTCATGTGCAACGGGCGCATCACCGGCGAGGTGGACCCCCGGAGCACCAGCGAACAGGAGATCATGACCTATGCCACCCGGTTCGGCTCCAACGAGAGCTGAGCGGGCGGATCGAAAATAGAAGGAGTGTCAGAGCAATGGAAAACAAGAAAAAGATCACCATAAGCCAGAGCGCCGCCTCTGTCATCACCGCCTTCGCAGGCGTGATCATCCTGATGATCGTCTTCTCCTGCATGAACCCCAACTTCATCAAGCCGGACAGCATCATGACCCTGCTGCGCTCCATCGTCCCCTACCTGCTGGTGGGCATCGGCCAGGCCTATGTGTGTATCACCGGCAACATCGACCTGTCGATCGGCTCGGTGCTGGGCATGAGCGCCATGATCTCTGCCACCATGATGTGCAACGGCTTTGCCCCTGTGGTAGCGATCCTGGTCGCCTTCGTCTGCTGTATGCTGGTGGGCTTCATCAACGGCGTACTGGTGGGCAAGTTCAAGCTCCCACCCTTCATTGCTACTTTGGGCACTATGACCATCGCCCGAGGCATCGCCCAGCTGGCCAACAACAACTATAACACCGACAACATCGGCACCGAGGGCGCTGCCAAGGCGTTCAAGGACCTGCTGTACTACGGTAAGACCGCCGGGGTGTTCAACGGCGTGTGGATCGCCCTGATCGTGTGGGCCATCTTCTTCTACATCCTGTCCTTCACCCGCTCCGGCCGGCACATCTACGCCATCGGCTCCAATGTGGACGCCGCCCGGCTGTCCGGCGTGAACGTCTTCACCGCCACCACCAAGGCTTATATGGTCTCTTCCTTCTGCGCGTTCCTCACCGGCCTGGTGACCCTGGCCCAGTCGGGCATGGGCGACATGAGCGCCGGCATGAGCTATGAGATGTATGCTGTGGCCGCGGCCGTCATCGGCGGCGTGTCCACCCTGGGCGGCAGCGGTCTGCTGGTGGGCGTCATCGCCGGCGCGGCGGTGTGGGCCATCCTCCAGTCCGGCCTGACCTTCGCCAAGGTGCCTGTGGCCTACCGGAACATCGTCATCGGCATCCTGGTGGTGGCCTGCGTCCTCTTCGACGTCATCCGCCGCAACGGCTCCCGCCGTCCCAAGAGCAAGTCCTGAAGCCCCGGGAGAGCGCTCCCGCCCGAAAAAGGATTGTACGGGCCTGTGCCCTTACAATAAAAAACAATAAACGGAGGATCACAACATGAAGAAATTACTTGCGATGACCCTGGCTCTGGCTATGTCGCTGTCCCTCGTCGCCTGCGGCGGCGGTGATAAGGGCGGCAATGGCGGCAGCAATGCCGGCGGCGGCTCCAACAACGGCGGCGGCAGCAATGCCGGCGGCGGCGAGCCCATCAAGATCACCCTGATCACCATGGACCAGATGGACGTGCACTGGGTGAAGCTGGAGAAGGCCGCCAAGGCCAAGGTGGAGGAGCTGAAGTCCTCCGGCGTAAATATCGAGTACAACTGGCTGGCCCCTGAGAAGAAGGACAACGCCCAGCAGATCCAGATGATCGAGACCGCTACCAACGACGGCTCTGACGTCATCATCATCTCCGTCAACGACTCCACCGCCTGCAACGACGCCCTCCAGGCCGCTCTGGACAAGGGCATCAAGCTGATCTATGTGGATGCCACCGCTTCTCTGGACGCCTCCGCCACCTTCGCCACCGATAACTTCGCCGCCGGCGCTCAGGCCGGTGAGGCGATGAAGCAGTACCTGGCCGACGCCAACCTGACCGAGGGCGAGATCGGTATCGTCTCCGCCCAGGCCGGCGTGCAGTCCTGCATCGACCGTGTGGACGGCTTCAAGTCCGCCTTCGAGGGCACCGGCTTCACCATGGGCGAGGTCCAGTATTCCGACGGCGACGCCGTCAAGGCCCAGGAGCTGACCAACGCGCTGATCCAGGACGGCGTCATCGCTGTCTACGGCGCCAATGACGGCGCGACCAACGGCGCCGCCAACGCGGTCAAGGAGGCCAATGCCGGCGGCAAGAACATCCTGTGCGTGGGCTTCGACAACTCCTCCTCCAACCGCGCTCATGTCCGTGACGGCGAGATGCTGGCCTTCATGGCTCAGAACCCCAACGTCATGGGCGAGAAGTCCATCCAGGCCGCTGTGGACCTGATGCAGGGCAAGGCTCTGGCCGAGACCCAGGTGGACACCGGCGTCTCTGTGGTCACCAAGGACAACGTGGACCAGTTCGAGGACTGAGCAGAGCTATAAAAATAGCAGCCGTATCTTGAGAGACGGCCCGCCGAGACCGGCGGGCCGCCTCCTTCTGTGGAGGGGAATGAGATGCCGGAAAGAGGTCGTGTGTCTGACCAAAAGGAGAGATGCCTGACGGGCCGGTACGCCTGCATCCAGTGCTTTTTCTGGATGGGTTTCGCCACGGTCATGGGCTTTGCCAGTGTGTTCCTGCTGGATGTGGGCTTCACCAATACCCAGATCGGGCTGGTGATCGCCCTGTCCGGAGGGGCCTCCGCCCTGCTCCAGCCCATGGCCGCGGCAGCGGCGGAGGGGGGAGGGCGGTTCGGGCTGAAGGCGATGATCGCTGTCTTCAGCGGGGCGGTGGTGCTGGCGGGGCTGGGCCTCACCGCCCTCTATCTGCTGGAGGGCCCCGCCGCTGCCGTCGGACTGCTCTATGGGGCCTGCCTCCTCCTGCTCCAGCTGGACTTCCCCCTGATCAACGCCCTGGGGACGGAGGCGGTGGACCAGGGGCGCCGGCTGGACTGGGGCGCCGCCCGGGGGATGGGCTCTGTGGCCTATGCCGCAGCGGCCGGGGCCTTGGGCTTTTTGACCAAGTCCCTGGGGGCGGTGGCGGTCCCTCTGCTGATCCTGGTCAGCTTTTCCCTCACTGCCGTCTCGGTCCCCTCCTTCCCCTTGGAGGCCAGGCAGAAGGCGGCGGAGAGGGGTGCGGGAGGGACGGCCTCCCCCCTGGTGTTCTTCCAAAAGTACCCCCGGTTCGGGGTCCTGCTGATTGGGACCACCCTGCTGTACAGCGGCCACATGATCCTGAACAACTTCACCTTTCAGATCGTGGTGAGCAAGGGGGGCGGCAGTGGAGAGATGGGGATCGCCACGGCGCTGGCCGCCTTCTGGGAGCTGCCCACCATGTTCCTCTTTGGCGCCATGGTAGAACGGGTCCGGTGCCACATCTGGCTGCGGCTGTCCGCCGTCTTCTTCACGGCAAAGGCGGCGCTGTCCTGGCTGGTCCCCAGCATCCCCCTGTTCTATGCGGTCCAGTCCCTTCAGATGCTGGGCTGGGCGCTGATCTCGGTGGCCTCGGTCTACTATATCGATACGGTCCTGGACCGGGGAGACGCCATCAAGGGCCAGGCATACCTCACGATGACCTTCACCCTGGGCAGCGTCCTGGGGGCCCTGGCCGGGGGACGGATGCTGGATCTGGTGGGGGCGGATGTGCTCCTGCCCTGCATCTCTGCCGTGTCCGCCCTGGGGACGGCGGTGACCATCGCCGGGGCCCAGAGCCCCCGGCCAGACCGGAGATGACGAAAGGAAGAGCTTTGATGGATATGAGAAGATATGGACTGACCATCCTCCAGGAGCTGGAGACCGTGCTGGAACAGACGGATCCCGCCGCGGGGAAGCTCCTAGCGGAGGCCATCCTGGGCGCGGAGCGGATCTTTTTGGCGGGGGCGGGGCGGTCCGGCATGGCGGCGAAGGCCTTCGCCATGCGGCTGATGCACCTGGGACTGACCGCCTTCGTCTGCGGTGAGACCACCGCGCCAGGGATCGGTCCGAAGGACCTGCTGGTGGTGGTGTCCGGCTCCGGAGAGACGGCCAGCCTGGCCGCTATGGCGAAAAAGGCCAGGGCCCAGGGGGCGCAGGTGGCCCTGGTCACCGTCCGCCCGGAGAGCACTGTGGGGGCGCTGGCCTCTGCAGTGCTGCGGGTGCCCGCCCCCACCCCTAAGGCGGACAGCAGATTCCGGTCGGTCCAGCCCATGGGCTCCCTCTTCGAGCAGGCCAGCTTCCTGATCCTGGACGCCCTGGTGCTGGAGCTGATGGACCGGCTGGGAGAGACGGGAGACACCATGTTCGCCCGCCATGCGAACCTGGAATGAGGAGGAGAGAGGCATGAAGCTGCAAGTGGCCTTCGATGTGCTGCCGTTGGAGGAGGCGCTGGACCTGGCCCGAGGGATGGAGGCGGATGTGGACCGCTTCGAGCTGGGCACCCCCTTCCTGCTGGAGCACGGCATGGAGGCGGTGCGCTGCTTCCGGGCCCAGTTCCCCGGCAAAGAGCTGCTGGCCGACACCAAGATCATGGACGCCGGACGCCTGGAGGCGGAGAGCGCCTTCCGGGCGGGGGCGGACCTGGTCACCGTGCTGGCGGTGACGGATCTGGCCACCGTCCGGGCCTGTGTCGAGGCGGCGGACCGGGCGGGACGCCGGGTGGTGGCGGACATGATCTGTGTGTCCGACCTGTCCGGCCGGGCTCGGGAGCTGGAGGAGGCGGGGATCCATGGGATCGCCGTCCACACCGGGGTGGACCAGCAGGCCCAGGGCCGCACCCCGCTGCAGGACCTGGCGGTGCTGCGCCGGGCGGTCCGGCGGGCGGAGCTGTCGGCGGCGGGAGGGATCTCCCTGGCGAGCCTTCCCGACTGCTGTGCCCTGTGCCCCGATGTGATCGTCATCGGCGGCGGGATCCTCTCTGCCCCCGACCCGGTGGCCCAGGCCAGGGCCATCCGACGGGCCATGCCCGGCTGGAACGACAGCGGCGGCATCCTGTCCGAGCCCCGCACATGATAGGAGAAAGCATGACGGCTGCCCGCACTGCGGGCAGCCGTCATGCTTTCAAGGTCTGTCAGATCGGTCGCAAAGGGTCACTTTCCCATAAAATTCTTCAGCATCTGTGCGGCCTGCGCCCGAGTCGCCGGGCCCTGAGGGGCCAGCTGTCCGTCGCCGTAGCCGCTGAGGATCTTGTTCTCCACAGCCCAGCGCAGAGCGTCCAGGGCGAAGGGGCTGGCACCGCTGGAATCCACCAGGTCCAGCTCCTTTGCGGACGGGGCGGGGCTCCCGGCGTAGCGCCAGAGCATGACCGCCAGCTGTTCTCGGGTGATGTTGTCATCGGGGCCGAACCGGCCGTCGCCGTAGCCGCTCACGATGCCCTTTTCCGCCGCCCAGGCGATGGCGTTGGCGTACCACATGCCTGCGGCCACATCGGTGAAGAGAGTTCCTGTGGCGGCGGGCCTGCCCTCTTTACTGTAGAGGATCTGAGCCAGCTGGGCCCGGGAGAGCGCCTCGTCCGGGCCGAAGAGCCCGTTCCCGAATCCGCTCATCAGGCCGTTCTCAGTGACGAACCGGACTGCGTCATGATACCATGCGCCCTGGGCCACATCGGAGTATGGATCCTTCCAGGCGGCCGCCGGATCATAGCCGACCATATACAGCGAGAAGTGATTCGTGGTGAAGATCACCGACTTGGTGCGCACGTCATACATGGTCTCACAGCGATGGATGTTCCCGTCGCCGTCCAGGTAGTAGACCACCACGCCAGAGGGATCCTGGCCCGCTTTCAAGGTATATGGCAGGGACACGGTGACCAAGCCGCTGCCGAAGTCGGTGATGGCCTTGCTGCCGCTCTTCAAGGTGAGGTCGAACACAGGGGCGTCGCCCACGACCTCCTTTTGCCGGGCATTGAGCGCGGAGCTCTTGGCGGGGGCCACAGAGAGGACGATCCGGTCGCCCGCCTGCTTCTGGACCGCGTCCAGGGCCGCCGGGTCGAAGGCTACCTCGCCGGTGGACAGCTTGATGAGCAGGCCCTCGGCGTCGTTCCCGCTGTCGTTCACCGCGCTGGCGATCTTCTTCACGGCATTGGCGGGCAGGTCCACGGTGCTGATGTTCCGGCCCAGGCCCGTGAAGTCGATCTCTACCATCCCGGTAGCCACGTCGCTGCCGGTCACGTTGTCCAGCTTGCTCAGGTCGATCTTGTCCACGGTCGCGGTGCTGCCGGACACGTTGGCACTGACGTTGACGCTGTTCTTATCGCCGCTGACCGGGACGGTGACGGAGGAAGAGGAGGAACCGCCGTCGTCCCCGCCGCTGGAGGAGGATCCGCCGTCCGAAACGGCGCTGGTGGTGACATAGATCGCGTCAGGGGACTCGAAGCAGGCGTTCTTCTCGCCGTCGCCAAAGAGGAAGAAGCCCCGCTCCTCCACCTTGCCGCGCTCGGGGAAGGGGTTCTCGTTGTTCTCCAGCCACTCCTCGTTGAGCTTGAACAGGTCGGTCCGGGAGTCGGCCAGGACGGTGCTCACGCCGTCATAGGCGCTGTCGGTCAGAGCCAGATTGACAGCGACGTAAACGGTGTTGGCGTTGCCCTCCTCCATACGGACGGAGAAGAACTTGTTCGCGTCCTGTCCCCTGGGGACGGTGAGGGAGATGCTCTCCCCATCCTTCAGCAGATGGAAGGCGAGATCGCTCACATTGCCGGAGGAGATCTTGTTCCAGTTGGCGTTGGACATGCCCTGAGGACGTTCATACTTGAACTCCAGCCGCATGGGCAGCACGAAGGTGTTGGCCAGGAAGTCCGCATCGTCCAGGGGGAGGTACACGCCGCCGGCCTCGTGGCCCTTGTTGTACTGGTCTGCGGTCTTAGAGGCATTGCCCCGCTGGGCCCACATGTGGATCTCGAACTCGGTGGCGCCGATGAGGGTGTCGCCGCCCAGGATGGATCTGGTGATCTTGGAGGAGGCGTCCTGATAGGTGCCCACGGTCACGTCCAGCAGGTCCAGGTCGGCCCGGTCGGCGTTGTAGCCCTCGATGTCGGCCCACATCAGCTGTGCGCCCGCGTCGCCGGAGTAGCGGGCCATCTCCAGCATCCCGTCGGCCATCATCTTGGTCATCTGGATGATGGATTCCACACTGATGCGCTCGTTGGCGGAGTGCCACCAGCGCTCGTTGCCGGGGATGACAGCGCCGAAAGCGGTCATCTTGTTGAAGTAGTTGGAGGCCAGAGTTCCGCCGGTGGTGCCCACGGGATAGGTGATGTCCAGCAGATCGTAGGGGCCGCCGAACTCAGAGGGATCGTACTCGATGGTCGCCTTGTAGCTGGCCATCTGGAGGGCGGTCAGCAGGTTGTCGTGGGACAGATAGAGGGTGGGATCGGTGAAGGCGGCGGGAGGGGATACTTCGCCCTTACTGGTAAGGAGCTGGAAGCCCTTATTTGTGAACGCCTGGACCACAGCGTCCATAGCCTCGTTGTAATTGTCCTTGTTCTCGTGCATGCTCCGCACGTACAGGGGGATGCTGAGGGAGCTGTCCTTGTAGAAGCTCACCAGGTCGTAGGTCCCCTGGATGCCGCCCATGAGGGCGAAGGTCAGGTTGGCCACGCCGTCGTCGGGGTTGCGCAGCAGGGTGGCGGGGATGCCCATGTACTTGCCGATATAGGCCTCACCCTCCACGCAGTTGCGGAAGAACAGATCGGCGATCCCCTGGGCGGCGGTCTTCAGCTCAAGGCCGTTGGGCAGGGACTCAGACAGGAGGTACATGCCCCAGACCACGGCGTTCTTGCCGTACTGGGGGGTGGGCATCTCCATGGCCACGTCGGTGTTGACCGTCAGAGTGACCTGATTCGTGTCCACTTCCACGACCACCTTGGGGGTGGTGCCGGAGGCGGCGGGGAGCCAGCCCCGGGCGGTGGCGGCGTCTTCGATGTCCTTCTTGAACTGAGCCACAGCGACCGAATCGGCTCCGGTGGTGTCCAGGACGAAGACGGCCTTGGAGGCCACCTGAGAGGTACTGCCGTGGACGATGTCCTTCAGGGTGTTATCCCCTGCCCGCTCGGTGACGTTGGCGGAGGCGGAGATCAGGCGGAAGGGCTTGCCGTTGTCGGCGGACAGATCCATGGTGACATAGGGGGTCCAAGCCTTGGAGTTGCCCACCACAACGGGGAAGCGGGAGTCGGAGGTGTAGGCCGCGATGGGGGTCTCCTCCCGGTTCAGGGACTTATAGGACCAGTTGTCGTAGAAGCTGGGGTTAGCGGTGTAATAGGGGATGTCCATGTACTTCAGGGTATCGTCGATGGTGGGGACGCCGGGGTTGCTGTCCTCGTAGGCGCCCATGACGATACGGATCCGCCGGTCGAACTTCACGCCGGAATCCATCAGGGCCTTGGCGGCGAAGAGGGTGGCCAGGGTGGGACCGCTGTCGTCCTGCACGCCTGCGCCATACAGCCAGCCGTCCTTCACATAGGGGTGATAATAGGCGGTGGGATCCAGCTCGCCGTCTTTGTTCACCCAGCGGTCCAGATTTCCGCCGGGCTTGTTCGAGGCCGTGGGGGAATCCAGATGGCTGAGGGCCATCACCATCTCCGGGGCGTCGGGATCGCCGATCTCCACGTAGACGTATTTGTCGTCCTGGCGCTGGACCACCTCGAAGCCCAGCTCCTCTGCCAGCTCCTTGACCCAGGTGAATTTGTCGGTCTTGCGCTGGCCCTCATTCTTGTTGTTTTCCGTGTTGGGCACGGCGAAGGGGTATTCTGTGGGGACAGAGCCCGCATTTGCCTTACCATAGGAGATGGAATTGTAGCTGGAGCCGGTGGCCAGACCGCCGATCAGGGTGTAGGGGTCATAGCTGCCGTCGCCCACCTCCATGTTGCCCACGTAGCCGCTCAGCCGGTCCACTGCCGCATGGATCTTGGCGCGCTCCGCGTCGGTCACCGCGCTCTCGTAGGTGACGCCGGGCTGGAAGCCGCTGTCTTCGATGGGGGGATCCACCGGCTCCTCTTCCTCGTCCTCAGGGTGGTCCCGGTCCTGCTGTTTGCCGGCATATTCCACCAAGGCGCGAAGAGGCGCGTTGCACAGCTCCTGATCCACGTCTACAGGCTGGCCCGCAAGTTCGTGACCATCAGGATATTTTCTGGTATCTGCCAGGGCGTCCCGCTCAGGGTGCCACTGGAGGCCCAGAGCGAACAGGCTGTCCTGATGCTCGATGGCCTCGATGATCCCGTCGGAGGAGCGGGCCACCACGGTCAGGCCGTCACCCAGATCCTCCGGGTCAGCGGACTGATGGTGAGCAGTGGCGATCAGATCGATGGAATCTGCACCATCGAAAATATCGGAGAGCCACTTGGAGTCAGGGTCGATGGCCACGTTATCGTTGCCTTCGCCTGCGTCCAGGATATGGTAGCCCTTGTCGCCGCTGTGGATCAGACCGTCGATCTGGACGCGCAGATGGCCTTCCTCACAGCCGCTGCCGGCCACATATGTTTGATCGTTTTTGTTGTAAGTAGGATCGCCTTTGGTGCTGGTGGGGCCCTCGCCAAAGGTCCACTGGGTGTATCCAGTGTCCTTCACAGGAGTCTTCAGGATGTCGGGCAGATTCTCGACAGCGATGTTATTGGCGGCGGCGATGGCCTGCCGATCGGCGTCAGAGGGCCCAGACAGCACGCCGGTCACACGGTCGGGGGAGATCTTGCCAGCGATGACCTGCTGGCCCAGGTAGTATGGCACATCCTGGATCAGACCGCCGCCCATGGCGATGTTGAAGCCCTGCTCGCCCCGGCATACCGCCAGCATGGGGACGTCCAGCTCGATCGCCTGCTGCATCAGATGGATGTCAGAGGTGTCCCGGACATCATTGATCCCAGAAGAGCCGTGGGGGGTCTGATCCTGCCCATAAAGATAGGCGTTCCAGTCCTCGCCGCCGGTCATGAAGATGCCGTTGACCTTGCCAAGGATATCTCTCGCCTCCTGGGCGGTGGTCACCTTGGGCAGGAACACGGCGAGAGCGCCGTTGCGCTCAAAGGCCTCGGCGAAGCCCTGGTAGTCGTTCCCGATGGTGTCTTTCTTCCAGGAGATGCCCACCACGGGGCGGCGGCGCACATCGGTGATCTTGATAGCTGTGATAGCTGTCGCAGGGTCGCTCTCGTCCAGGATCAGGTCGGCGGTGACCGCCTTCCCCAGGGTACGGTCAGAGGGCGTGTCGGTCAGTTCGACTGGAGTCTTGTCCGCGGTCCCCAGGACCTTGGACAGCTTGTCCAGCGAGTCGATCCCATTGCCGGTGGTGTCGGTCACTGTCGTCTGTTCTGTGACCGCTCCCTTGTACACGACATCGAACTCCAGCTCTTGGCTGTCGTTGATGGTGTACAAGATCGCGTCCGAAACGGTCTCTCCGCCCGCCTCGACCGCAGCGGCGCCTGTGACCATCATCCCGAACAGCATAGAAGCTGCCAGGATCAGGCTGAGCACACGTGACGCCGGTCTGATGGATGCCTTCATTGAATGTCCTCCCTTTTTCTGCATGATCTTCAGCGGCAGGTCTGCCGCTGGAGTAGGGCCGTTGTCATTTGTTAACAAATGACGGTAGTGGGGCACCCCACTACCATGCGACCTTCTATTATCATTATAAATAAAATTATTCCTTTGTCAAGCAAAGTATTTATTTATTTTGTGGGCATCAGATATCCCGTTTGGACCCGAGGCCGCCTCTGAGCCCTTGGAACAGACCGATGATCCAGATCCGTCTCCTGGTAAAAACATGATCGGTATCATGGGATCGGATGGGATCCCGCGATATCAGGGGATCCTGGATGGATGATCCTGCCCTGCGCCCTCTCCGGCGCTCTCCCAGGATATTTTCAGATAGGTGTATCCAGACGTACACATATCCTCCATCGCGCCGCATATACTGGTATGGAATCTGCACGATGGAGGAAAGGATATGGATGACAACAAGACCGCGCTCCCCCCGGCCCCCGGCTGCCCCGTTCCCCGCAGGCCCGACCTGGACGACCTGATCTTCCAGGACGGCTGGCTGATCAGCGACCGATAGCGGGGCCTCTCCCAGAGAGAGGCCCTTCTTTTCCGCCCTCTCTTGAAAGATCCCCCTTGACAGAGCGGGGGGATCGGGCTACAATAGGGACTCACAAAGCGAAGACAGGGAACAGTACCCCGGGACCAGGGAAGCAGAGAGAGGATGGCTGGTGAGAATCCTCCGAAGGCCCGGCGGGAACGGCCCCCTGGAGCGCGGGGAGGGAATGCCCCGCCGGCCCCCGCCGTTACCGGGCCAGAGGGCGCGCCCGCCGGGCGCGAATCCAGGTGGGACCACGGACAGTTCTGTTCGCCCTGGGCCGAAAGGCTCAGGGCGTTTTTTCTGCCTTGAGCCAGAACATGACAGAAAAGGAGCAGTCAACATGAAAAACAGTGAGAAGACCATGGAAAAGATCGTGGCCCTGTGCAAGGGCCGGGGCTTCATCTTCGCCGGGAGCGAGATCTACGGCGGGCTGGCCAACACCTGGGACTACGGTCCTCTGGGCGTGGAGCTGAAGAACAACATCAAGAGGGCCTGGTGGAAGAAGTTCGTCCAGGAGAACCCCTATAACGTGGGCCTGGACGCCGCCATCCTGATGAACCCCCAGGTGTGGGTGGCCAGCGGCCACGTGGGCGGCTTCTCCGATCCGCTGATGGACTGCAAGGAGTGCAAGGAGCGGTTCCGCGCTGACAAGGTGATCGAGGACTGGTGCCAGGCCAACAGCTTCGCGCTGGGCCACAGCGTGGACGCCATGAGCCAGGCCGAGATGAAGGCCTTCATCGACGAGCATCGGATCGTCTGCCCCACCTGCGGCAAGTTCGACTGGACCGACATCCGCCAGTTCAACCTGATGTTCAAGACCTTCCAGGGGGTCACCGAGGACGCCAAGAACACCGTCTACCTCCGTCCTGAGACCGCCCAGGGCATCTTCACCAACTTCGTCAGCGTCCAGCGGTCCACCCGCCGCAAGCTCCCCTTCGGCGTATGCCAGATCGGCAAGTCCTTCCGCAACGAGATCACCCCGGGCAACTTCATCTTCCGCACCCGGGAGTTCGAGCAGATGGAGCTGGAGTTCTTCTGCCAGCCGGGCACCGAGCTGGACTGGTTCAAGTATTGGAAGGATTTTTGCCACCAGTGGCTCCTCGATCTGGGGATCAAGGAGGAGAACCTGCGCCTGCGGGACCACGACCCCGAGGAGCTGAGCCACTACTCCAACGCGACCACCGATTTCGAGTTCGCCTTCCCCTTCACCGAGTGGGGCGAGCTGTGGGGGGTGGCCAGCCGGACCAGCTTCGACCTCACCGCCCACCAGAACACCTCCGGCAAGGACCTGACCTATTACGACCAGGAGAAAAATGAGCACTATATCCCCTACGTGATCGAGCCCTCCCTGGGCGTGGAGCGGATGCTGCTGGCATTCCTGTGCAACGCCTATGACGAGGAGGTGGTGGACGAGGCCAAGAACGATGTGCGCACCGTCCTCCATCTGCACCCCGCCCTGGCCCCCTTCAAGTGCGCCGTCCTGCCCCTGTCCAAGAAGCTGGGGGACAAGGCCCGGGAGATCCAGACCGAGCTGTCCAAGTATTTCATGGTGGACTGCGACGACGCCGGCTCCATCGGCAAGCGCTACCGCCGCCAGGACGAGATCGGCACCCCCTACTGCATCACCGTGGACTTCCAGACCGTGGGCTCCGACACCGAGGAGGCGGATGACGCCGTCACGATCCGTGACCGGGACACCATGGACCAGGTCCGGGTGCCCATCAGCCAGCTGAAGAGCTGGCTGGAGGAGAAGCTGGCCTACTGAGATACCGGACGCCCCCGCCTGGACAGGCGGGGGCGTCCTTACAAAAAAGCCCGGGGCGCTTGGGGGGCGCCCCGGGCTTTGGTCTGTCACTTGGCGTATTCGATGGCCTTGGTCTCCCGCAGGAGGTGGACCTTGATTTGGCCGGGATACTCCAGCTCGTCCTCGATCTTTTTGGCGATCTCCCGGGCCAGGAGGACCATCTGGTCTTCGCTGACCACCTCGGGCTTGATCATGATGCGCACCTCGCGGCCGGCCTGGATGGCGAAGGACTTCTCCACCCCGTTGAAGGAGGAGGTGATCTCCTCCAAGGTCTCCAGCCGCTTGATATAGTTCTCCAAGTTCTCCCGCCGGGCGCCGGGCCGGGCGGCGGAGATGGCATCGGCCGCCTGGACCAGGCAGGCCACGATGGTCTTGGGCTCCACATCGTTGTGGTGGGCGTGGATGGCGTGGATGATGTTCTCGCTCTCCCGGTACTTCCGGGCCAGCTCCACGCCGATCTGGACGTGGGAGCCCTCCACCTCGTGGTCGATGGACTTGCCCAGGTCGTGGAGCAGGCCGGCCCGCTTGGCCTCGGTGACGTTGGCGCCGATCTCAGCGGCCAGCAGCCCAGCCACATGGGACACCTCGATGGAGTGGTTCAGCACGTTCTGGCCGTAGCTGGTGCGGTAGCGCATCCGCCCCAGCAGCTTCACCAGCTCGGGGTGCAGGCCGTGGACGTTGGTCTCGAAGATGGCCCGCTCGCCCTCGGACTTGATGATCATGTCCACCTCCCGCTTGGCCTTCTCCACCAACTCCTCGATGCGGGCGGGGTGGATCCGGCCGTCCAGGATCAGCTTCTCCAGGGCCAGCCGGGCGATCTCCCGGCGGACAGGGTCGAAGCAGGAGACGGTGATCGCCTCAGGGGTGTCGTCGATGATCAGATCCACCCCGGTGAGGGTCTCCAGGGTGCGGATGTTCCGGCCTTCCCGGCCGATGATGCGGCCCTTCATGTCGTCGTTGGGCAGGGGGACCACCGACACAGTGGCCTCCGACACATGGTCGGCGGCGCAGCGCTGGATGGCAAGGGAGATGATCTCCCGGGCCCGGGTGTCCGCCTCATCCTTGAACCTGGCCTCGATCTCTTTGATCTTCATGGCCGACTCGTGGGTGACGTCCTCCTCCAGCTGAGAGAGGAGGTAGTTCTTCGCCTCCTCGGCGGTGAGGCCGGAGATGCGCTCCAGCTCGGTGAGCTGCTGCTGCTTCAGCTTCTCCGCCTCGGCCTGGGTGGCGTCCAGCTTGGCCAGCTTGGCGGTCAGCTGCTCTTCCTTTTTCTCGATGTTCTCGGTCTTCCGGTCCAGGTTCTCTTCCTTCTGCTGCAGCCGGTTCTCCTGGCGCTGCAGCTCGCTGCGGCGGTCCTTGACCTCTTTCTCATGCTCGTTCTTGGCCTTGAGGATCTCCTCCTTGGCCTCTACCAGGGCCTCGCGCTTTTTGCTCTCCGCGCTCTTATAGGCCTCGTTGACGATGCGGGTGGCCTCGTCCTCGGCGGACTTGATCTCCCGCTCTGCGGTGGCCTTGCGCCGGTTCCAGCCGAAGACCGCACCGCCCAGAGCGCCCACGACCAGCGTGACGACCATGCCGATAACTGCTAAAATTGGGTCCATTGGGTCTTTTTACACCTCCAGATCTTTTCGTACCGCGGCGGACCGCCGCGGCGCCCGCCGGCACAAGAGACCGGCATGGGCTCGCAGTAAAAGGCCGCAAGGGCCGGGCAGACCGACGGCCTCCCCTCCCTTGCGACAACTGAAAAACATCCCCACAGGTTTTTCATATTTGTCCTCTTCCATTGTAAAGGCCAGCCGCTTTTCTGTCAAGAATTATTCACATTTGAAATGCCATGTTTTATGAAAAAATTTTCCAAACCAGCGGACAGCGGGGGAGGGACCTCTGCACGACCGGGGCCTGCGCCCGATCGGGGCAGCCTGGGGCGGGCCTCAGGCCCTAAAAAAGAGGCGGGGGACCAGCCCCCGCGCTACCACAGCTCCCCCACCTCGGCCCCGGTGTAGTACCAGGTGAGGATATCCCGAAAGGTGCTCCCCTCCTTGGCCATGGCGTTGGCCCCATATTGGCTCATGCCCACCCCGTGGCCGTAGCCGGTGACGTCGAAGGTGAACTGCGCCCCATCCCATGTGACGGTGAAGCTGGCGGAGCGCAGAGAGAACAGGGAGCGGACCTGTCCCCCGGTGAGGGAGACGCCCCCCAGGGGGATGGAGATCACCCCGCCCCCCTCGTTGCAGACGGCCTGCCCGAACCATGTGCCCGGGTCCCCGGACAGATCCGCCCCCGGATAGGAGGCCAGGACCAGGGCCTCCACCTCCTCCGCGCCCAGGACCACCTGGGTGCGGTAGTTGGGCACCTCCTCCCCCTCGGGACTGTCCACGCTCTTCAGATAGTCCACCGAGTTCCCCCAGACCTCCACCGCGTCGGTGGTCCGCCCGGAGGCGGAGGAGAAGAACAGGGCCTGGATGGGCTGGCCCTGATAGAGGATCCCCAGGCCGTCAGTCCCCGCCACCGCCGCCTCGATCTTCTGGCTGTACTCCCCGGCGCTCAGTCCCCACCGGGCCTCCGCCGCAGAGCGCTGGATATATGCCTGACAGCAGGTGCTGTCGCCGCAGATGTCGGCGCCGGGGTGCTTGTCAGAGCCGCTGGCCTGGCGGATCGCCGTATAGGTCCGGGCGGCACAGGCCTGGGCCTTCAGGGCCTCCTCCTGGAAGGAGGCGGGCATCTCCGCCGCCACCACTCCCCACAGATATTCGTCCATGGTCAGCTCCACGATCTCCCCCTCCTTGGTCTGGAGGCGCACCGCACGGCCCCTGTCCCGCCGGGCGGCGGTGACGGCGCCCTGGGCCGGGTCCAGCGGCAGCACCGCCTCCCCGCCGGGCAGCTCCCCCGTCTCCGGCCGCTGGTAGATCGGCTCGCCCCCCACCATCAGGGCGGGGAGGAAGAAGAGCGCCGCCGTCAGCACCAGCGCCGCGCTCACCACCTGCCGGCCTCCCCGGCCCAAAAGCTCCCGTTTCTCCTGCATCATGTCTGCCGCCCCCTTCCTCCCATGTCTATGGGACAGGCAGGGGGGATATGTGCGGAACAGGGGCTTTGGGCCAAAAAATTTCTTCCAATCAAGATTGATTCCTGATATGGGATGATGTATAATGTGAGATATACACCTTGGCGCGGCGGCCCATAGCAGAGACAGCCGCAAGCGGCGCCCGGGACCACTGCCGGCCGGGCCCGGGGATATCTGTTGGGATATGACGAAGGGGGAAGGATCTATGGATACTCGTTTCGAGTGGCGGGAAGAGTATGACATCGGTGTGGAGGTCATCGATCAGGAGCACCGGCGGCTCTTCCGGATCATCGACAAGCTGTTCCGCTTCAAAGCGGAGGAGAAGGACAGCCAGTGGACCTGTCAGGAGGGGATCAAGTTCTTCAAAGGCCACGCCGTGAAGCACTTCGCCGATGAGGAGTCCTATATGGCCTCGATCGGCTACGAGGGGCTGGAGCAGCACCGGCGGATCCATCGGGATTTCCGGGCCAACATCCTCCCGGCCCTAGAGCAGGAGCTGGAGCAGAGCGGCTACGCGCCCGACGCCGTGGAGCACTTTTTGGGGGTATGCACCGGGTGGCTGATCGGGCACACCCTGACGGAGGATCAAGCCATCACCAAAAAACAGGTGAACCGGTGGGAGGGCCTGCTGCCCAACGAGGAGCTGGACGCCATCAAGAAGGCCATCGTCCACCTCGTGTTCGACATGTTCCGGCTGGAATCCCAGGCCATCAGCGACACTTACGGCGGAGAGAAGTTCGGCAGCGGGGTCTACTACCGCCTGATCTACGGGTCCAAGGGGGAGGAGAAGCGGCAGGAGATCATCCTGGTCTTCGAGGAGAAGCTGCTGATCAACACAGTGGGCAAGATCATCGGGATCCAGACCAACAAGCTGGACGCCATGCTGATCAACGCCGCCCGGTATACCGCCCGGCAGTTCGTGGGCCGGCTCCTGGAGCACATGCCCGCCGCCGACGGCTTCGAGCTGAAGGAGGAGAACCTGCTGTCCTTCGAGCAGTTCCAAAAGGTGTTCCGTAAGGAGAAGCCCCAGGTCAGCCTGCTCTTCAACACCGGCGGCGCGGGCTACTTTGCCTACTGCGCCATCGCCCCCCACCTGCTGGAGAAGGGGGTGGGCACCCCCATCGACCACGGCAACGCCATGGCCGAGGTGGAAAAGTACCTCTCCCGGCGGGAGGAGCAGGAGGTCCAGGACCAGGCCGCCCACCGGAAAAAGATCCTGATCGTGGACGACTCCCTCACCATCCGTCAGGCCATGAAACAGCTGTTGGAGGGAGACTATGCCGTCTCTGTGGCGGAGTCCGGTGTGGCCGCTATCCGGACCATCACCCTGGATCCCCCCGACCTGGTGCTGCTGGACTATGAGATGCCGGTGTGCGACGGGCGGCAGACCCTGGAGATGCTCCGGTCGGAGGAGGCCTTCGCGGATATCCCGGTGATCTTCCTCACCGGCCGGCGGGACACCGACACCATGATCAAAGTCATGCCCCTGAAGCCCGCAGGCTACCTGCTGAAGAACTCCAAGCCCGCGGACCTGAAAAAAGAGGTGGACCACTTCTTTGCCAAGCGGGAGGGGTGAGCCGGCCGCAGCCCCGATATGGAGCCGTCGATATCGAGGCGCGCCCCGGAGCGGCAGGGGCCCGGCGTCTGCATAGGATCCACAACTAAAAACGCCTGGAGCTATCACGGCTCCAGGCGTCCTTGCAATGAGCGGTCAGGCCCGGTCTTCGTCCAGATCGGAGCCCGGCGGGCCCGGATCGGAAAAGAGGAGCAAGGGGGCGCTCTCGAAAAAAAGATCGCCGGAGCAAAGCGGACTTTGCTCCGGCGTGGTGACCCAGCGGGGACTCGAACCCCGGACCCACGGCTTAAAAGGCAGTTGCTCTACCGACTGAGCTACTGGGTCGAAGATCAGGGACGGCCGCCTAGGGCGGCTGGCAGGGATGGCTGGACTCGAACCAGCGATGAGGGAGTCAAAGTCCCTTGCCTTGCCGCTTGGCTACACCCCTGTATCCAAATGGAGGAGAAAGGCATGGGCCGGAGCAGAAGCTCCGGCCCTTCCGCCTCGATGTGGGGTGGGTAAAGGGACTCGAACCCTCGACACCCGGAACCACAATCCGGTGCTCTAACCAACTGAGCTACACCCACCATATCACTGATGTCAGGGCCGCACTCGGCGCAGGCTGGCACGCCTGGAGGGACTCGAACCCCCGGCCCGCTGCTTAGAAGGCAGCTGCTCTATCCACCTGAGCTACAGGCGCATATCGACCGTCTCTCTCCAACGAGCACCGGCTCCTGCCGTTCTGCCCAGACCGGGGCCAGCGGGCCCGTTCCGGAGCGGAGGCGCAGGGGAGCGGACGCAGCTTTCGCCGTCAGGCAGAAAGGGGAGTTGAGCGGACTTTGCTCCGACGTGGAGCGGGTGATGGGAATCGAACCCACGCGACCAGCTTGGAAGGCTGGGATTCTACCATTGAACTACACCCGCATGGATGGCGTCCCTCTCACATCAGCCTTTGGATATTATCATATTTTCTCCGGCCTGTCAATGGCTTTCTGCAAATTTTCCCCCTTTCAGGAGGGGCCGCCCTCCGGGACGGTCCCCGATCCGGTCATCCGCCGATGAAGAAGATGGTCTCTGCGTCCTGTTTGCTGACCACCTCGGTCTCCTCGGTGAGGGGGATGAGGGCCATGTCCCGATAGAGCTGCTTCCCGGTGATCTGCCAGCTGGCCATGGTGAACAGGTAGTTCAAGATGTCCTGGGCGGGGAGCTCAGGGTCGAAGAAGCCCAGCTCAGGCAGACCGAACTCGGCCAGGCCCTGGGTCTGTATGGTGGGCTTCTCTTCACTGAGCCCCCGGTAGGACCAGACCCACAGGGGGACGGGGAACCAGTCCGGGTCATCCCGGCCGACCTCCTCCATCTGGGCGCGCCGGGACAAGTAGCTGGCCTTGCTCACCAGCAGGGCGGTGTTGGTCACTGATGCCCCCACGGCCCCCTCCAGCTCCAACAGAGCGGCACACACCAGGCTGAAGTCCCAGCAGGCCCGGCGCTTGCCCTCCAGGGTCTTCCCGGCCCCTTTCTGAGCGATGACCCAGAAGGACTTGTGCTTCCGGAAAGCCTCCTGCTCCTCCGGCCCAAGGAACAGATCATACTGAGCCATAGCGGCGATGTCCCGATCCTCCTTGGGCACCGGCATGGGCAGGTAGGAGCACCAGAACTCCAGCCCGTCCACTGTGACGGTGAAGGCGGGGACTTGGGGGTGGCTGCGGTCGATATCCCCCACCGACTGGTCCCCAAAGGTCTTTTGCAGGTGCTCGATGGCCGGGTCGATGCTCTCCAGCACCCGGTCCATGAGCAGCAGGGCCATGGTGTCCTCTTTGGGGGGCTTGGGCCACTGGCTCTTGGGGGCGGGCTCCGGCGGTCTTTTCTTGAAGCGGTCGAACAGTCCCATGTCAGGTCCTCCTTAGAATGAGCAGGGGCCGCGGCTCGGCGGCCTGCGGGCATACGGCGCGCTCTGCGGACATCCGCAGTCACATCAGCGCCGAATCGCAGAAGGCGCAGCAGTCCACGCCCCCGTTCTTCTTCACCAGAGGGGGCAGATAGAGCTGGTTCTGGGTGATGCACCGGGGGTTGCGGCAGACGGGCTCCGTGCCGATCTCCACCGCCTCGGTCCGGTCCAGCCGGGGCTGGTTGGCTAGATCGGCCAGCAGGGCCATCCGGGCGAACATGCCGTAGCGGGCCTGCTGGAAATACACCGCCCGAGGGTCGTCGTCCACATCTACGGCGATCTCGTCCACCCGGGGGAGGGGGTGCATCACCAGCATGTGGTCCTTGGCCCGCTCCAGCTTCCGCCGGGTGAGGACATAGACCCCCCTGCAGCGCTCATACTCCAGGGGATCCACGAACCGCTCCCGCTGGATCCGGGTCATGTACAGCACATCCAGCTGGGGGATCACCGCCTCCAGACCTGTGACCTCGGTGGAGCGCATACCGTTCTCCTTCATGAAGGTCCGCATATAGTCGGGGATGGCCAGCTCCCGGGGGGAGATGAGGAAGAAGCGGATATCCTGGAACTTGGCCAGAGCTTTGATCAGAGAGTGGACGGTACGGCCGTTCTTCAGATCGCCGCACAGGCCGATAGACAGCCCGTCCACATGCCCCAGCAGGCGGGTGATGGTGGTCAGGTCGGCGGTGGTCTGGGTGGGGTGCATGTGGCCCCCGTCCCCGGCGTTGACCACCGGCACATGGGAGTAGAGGGACGCCGCCTTGGCCGCCCCCTCCCAGGGGGTGCGCAGGACCACCGCGTCGGCGTAGCTGGACACCATCTTGATGGTGTCCTTCAGCGTCTCCCCTTTGGCCACCGAGGAGGAGCTGGGATCGGCAAAGCCGAACACCGTCCCGCCCAGGCGGAGCATCGCCGTCTGGAAGGAGAAGTTGGTGCGGGTGGAGGGCTCGTAGAACAGGGAGGCCATCACCTTGCCCCGGCAGGCGTCTAAAAACCGCTCCGGCGCGTCCATGATCTGGCTGGCCCGGGCATACAGCCCGTCCCATTCCTCCCGTGACAGGTCCCCAAAATCGATCAGATGGCGCATATCCTGCCTCCTCCAGTTTTTTCTCCCGATATCCTACCACAAAGCGCCCCGTTCCGCAAGGGAAAGCTGTGCCAATGACCATTTTTTACCTTGCATCTCATGGGGGACAGTAGTATAATAGACTGTATCATCACCGCCGCGTTCCAGCGGCTGGAAAGGAGCATCTCTGTCATGAAGAGACCACATCGCTTCACTGCGGGCCTGCTGTGCGCCGTCCTGGCCGCCGCGCTGGCTCTCCCCGCCTACGCCCACGGCTGCCGCGGGGCCCGGGGCGGAGGACATCACAGCGGATATCGGGCCGCCCAGACCGTCCAGACCACTGTCACGGTGTGCCCTTACGACGACTGCACCTCTGCCGGGCGGCACAGCCACGGCGGGACCCTCTACTGCGGCTACGGCCACGCCAGCGGCGTGTGCGACGGGGCCTGCCGGGCCCTGTGTCCCGTCGAGGGCTGCGAGACCCTGGGCCGGCACATCCACGGCCTGTCCACCTACTGCGGCTACGACCATGACACCGGCTTCTGCGACGGCGCCTGCCGGGCCCTGTGCCCCTACGAGGACTGCACCGAGGCGGGGCGGCACACCCACGACGGCGTCTTCTACTGCGGCTATGACCACGGCTCCGGCTACTGTGACGGGGCCTGCCAGGCGCTGTGCCCCCTGGAGGACTGCACCATCGACGGCCGGCACGTCCACGGCCTGTCCACCTACTGCGGCGCGCACCATGAGCACGGATTCTGCGACGGCTCCTGCGCCGCTGTCCAGGGCGGCCGTCATCACGGGGGCTGCTGGTCCTGATCGGACACACGTATAAGATCCTCCCATCTCCACACCCTAATGGGCAGAGATGGGGGGATCTTTTATGCTCTGGATCTGGGATCTGATCGTATACAGCTTTTTCGGTTTTTTGCTGGAGGCGGCCTTCGCCTGGGTGACGGGGGGACGGACCGACCGGAAGGGGCTGCTGGTGCTGCCTTTGTGTCCCGTATATGGCCTGGGGGCCTGTCTGATCTTATCCCTCCCCCGCTGGACCGCCGCTCAGCCCTGGGCCCTCTTCCTGGCCGGAGGAGCTGCGGCCACAGCGGCGGAGTATCTCACCGCCCTGTACTATGAGAGGGCGCTGGGGGTGTCCTTCTGGGACTACGGCGACCTGCCCGGCAGCTTCCAGGGGCGGGTATGCTTGCCCTTCTCCCTGGCGTGGGGGGTGCTGTCCCTGGTCCTGGTCTACTGGGTCCATCCTGCCCTGGCCCCATTGCTGGCCCGGATCCCCGCCCCGGTGGGCTGGAGCGCCCTGGCCGCCCTCCTGGCGGACAGCCTGGTCAGCGCCGCCCTCCTCCGCCGCAGCGGAGACACCGCCTGCCTGCGGTGGTACGACCGGAGCTGACAGAGAAGACGGCCACCAGGATATCCCGGCGGCCGTCTCGTGGGGTCACTCCTCGTAGTCGTCGTACTCAGAGGCGCAGGCGGTGCGTTTCAGCTTCCCCCTGGCGCTGTCGTACAGGTCGGTCAGGCCGTCCCAATAGGCGATCACGGCGCACACAGCGGCGGCGGCGGCCAGAGACAGGGCCACGATCTTCAAAACGAAACGGGCGATCTTCATAAGCGGATAACCTCCTCCACATATCGGTGCTCCTAGTCTACATGATAACGGAGAAAATTACAATCGTTTTTTAAAAATTTCCTCCCCGATCTTTTGCCGGCGGGAAGGCCCGGCAGCGGGCCCCCGCCTCCGGCGCCGCGCCCCGCTGCTCCATGAGCTGCTCCACGGTGACGAAACAGTAGCCCTTGGCCAGCAGGGCGTCCACCACCCGCAGAGCGGCCTCTTCTGAACTGGCGAAGATGTCATGCATCAGGATGATGTCCCCATCGGACACATGCTCCACCACTGCGGCCACGATCCGGTCCACATCGTGGTCCTTCCAGTCCTCCGGGTCCACCGACCACAGGATCAGCGGCCCGCCCGCCCAGCCGGCGGCGGCCTGGTCGATCAGCCCATAGGGGGGGCGGAGCCAGAACTCCCCCTCTCCCAGCAGGTCCGCCAGGACCGCCCGGGTCTTGCCCACCTGGAGGTCGAAGTCCCGGCGGGACAGCCCCTTCAGCGCCACATGGTCGAAGGTATGGACCCCGATCTGGTGGCCCTCCGCCGCCATCCGCCGGACCAGGTCCTCGTTCCCTCCGATCCGGCTGCCCACCAGGAAGAAGGTGGCGGGCACCTCCCGCAGGGCCAGGCCGTCCAGCAGGGGCCCGGTGGTGGCCTCCCGGGGCCCGTCGTCGAAGGTGAGGGCCACCAGAGGCCGGCCCTCCAGCTCCACCTCCGCCGGTCCCCCCGCCGGCCGGGTCCCCGCCGGCCCGGGGAGGGCCGCCGCCAGGACCGCGGCGCATATCAGTGCAGCCGATCTTTTCCGATCCACCCCATCGCCCCCTTTGGGTCAGTATGTGCGGCGGGGCGCAGATCTTCCCTTGAAAAATCTGTATCTGAAACATGGTCAGCCCTGCCAGTGCTCCTGGGCATGGGCTTTGAGCTTCTCGAAGGTCTCGTCGCTCAGGTCATGTTCGATCTTGCAGGCGTCGGCCGCGGCGGTGGCCTCGCTCACCCCCAGACCCATCAGCAGCCGGGTGAGGAGCTTGTGCCGATCGTAGATCCGCTGGGCGATCTCTTCGCCGGGAGGCAGGAGGGTGATGAAGCCGTCGGCGTCCATCTGGATATAGCCGTTCTCCCGGAAGCGCTTCATCGCCACACTGACGCTGGGTTTGGTCAGCGCCAGCTGATGGACCACGTCGATGGAGCGCACGGTCCCTTGCCGCTCCCGCAGAATCAGGATCGCCTCCAGATAATCCTCAGCAGATTCGTGGATGTTCATGATCCACACCCCCTTTTTTCTCAAGATTATCACAAAGCTCAACAAAAAGCAAGGGGCCCGGACCGGCAGCGGTCCGTCTCACTCCTCATCCAGCTTGAGGACCGCCATGAACGCCTCGGTGGGCAGCTGCACTGTGCCCAGGGTACGCATCTTCTTCTTGCCCTCCTTCTGCTTCTCCAGGAGCTTCTTCTTCCGGGTGATGTCGCCGCCGTAGCACTTGGCCAGCACGTCCTTGCGCATGGCCTTCACCGTCTCCCGGGCGATGATCTTGCCGCCGATGGCCGCCTGGACGGGCACCTCGAAGAGCTGGCGGGGGATGTTCTCCTTCAGCTTCTCGCAGATGCGCCGGGCCCGGCCATAGGCCTTGTCCCTGTGGACGATGAAGCTCAGGGCGTCCACCTGGTCGCCGTTGAGGAGCAGGTCCACCTTCACCAGATCGCTCTTCTCATAGCCCTCCAGCTCATAGTCCAAAGAGGCGTACCCCTTGGTGCGGGCCTTGAGGGCGTCGAAAAAGTCGTAGATGATCTCGCCGATGGGCATGGAGTAGTGCAGCTCCACCAGGTTGGTATCCAGATACTGCATATCCTTGAAGACGCCCCGCCGCTCCTGACACATGGGCATGATGTTGCCCACATAGTCGGGGGGCGAGATGATGGACACCTTGGCGTAGGGCTCCCGGGCGTCGGCGATGGAGCCTGGGTCCGGATAGTTGTGGGGGTTGTCCACCCGGACCACAGTCCCGTCGGTCTTCGTGACCTCGTAGATCACGGAGGGCAAGGTGGTCACCAGATCCAGGTCGAACTCCCGCTCCAGCCGCTCCTGGATGATCTCCATGTGGAGCATCCCCAAAAAGCCGCAGCGGAAGCCAAAGCCCAGGGCCACCGAGGATTCGGGCTCGAAGGACAGGGAGGCATCGTTGAGCTGGAGCTTCTCCAATGCGTCCCGCAGGTCGGGGTACTTGGACCCATCCTCGGTATAGATGCCGCAGTAGACCATGGCCTGGGCGGGGCGGTAGCCGGGCAGAGGCTCGCTGGCGGGGTGCTCCGCCCCGGTGATGGTGTCGCCCACGCTGGTGTCCTTCACGTTCTTGATAGAGGCGGTGAACCAGCCCACCTCCCCGGCGGTCAGCTCCGGTGCGGGCTCCATCCCCAGGGGTTTCAGATAGCCGCAGTCCAGCACCGCATACTGGGCCCCGGAGGCCATCATCTTCACGTTCATCCCCTTCCTGAGGGTCCCCTCCACGATTCGGAAGTAGACGATCACCCCCACATAGGGGTCGTACTGGCTGTCGAAGATCAGGGCCTTCAGGGGGGCGGCGGGGTCCCCCTCCGGGGCGGGGATGTTCTGTACGATGTCCTCCAGCACGGCGGGGATGTTGATCCCCTGCTTGGCGGAGATCTCCGGGGCGTCCAGGGCGGGGAGGGCCAGGACGTTTTCGATCTCCTCCTTCACCCGGGCCGGGTCGGCGGCGGGCAGGTCGATCTTGTTCACCACTGGGAGGATCTCTAAATCGTGCTCCATGGCCAGGTAGGTGTTGGCCAGGGTCTGGGCCTCGATGCCCTGGGAGGCGTCCACGATGAGCACCGCCCCCTCGCAGGCGGCCAAGCTCCGGGAGACCTCATAGTTGAAGTCCACATGGCCCGGGGTGTCGATCAGGTTCAGGTGGTAGATCTCTCCGTCCTCCGCCTGGTAGTCCAGCCGGACGGCCCGGGCCTTGATGGTGATGCCCCGCTCCTTCTCCAGGTCCATGTTGTCCAGCAGCTGGCTCTCCATCTGCCGCTGCTCCACTGCCCCGCAGATCTCGATGAGCCGGTCGGACAGGGTGGACTTGCCGTGGTCGATGTGGGCGATGATGGAAAAATTACGGATCTTAGTTTGGTCGGTCATAGACAGCCCTCCTTGGGATATGTTCATATTTTACTGTAGATGCGCCACTACATTCCAACTGAACGACTTCGCGATCACGCTGACAAGTTCATCATGTCCGGTCAGCAGCCAATGGGACATCGTGTCGTCCGAGATACCCAGCCGGCCTTTCACATCTGAGTTCCTGACCTGGAACATATTGGGGTATGGACAGATCTGCTCAGAAAACCATGTCCTGAAAAATCGATCCCTGTCGCCAAGGTCTATTGGCGGGAGCTCATATTTCTGCGGGTCCAGATCGAATCGTTCCATCCAGGGTCTGGAAAACTCGAAATACTGGACATGCTGGAACCTCAGACATATCTGGACGATATCGATGGCGTCATATATGTCTATCTCCGGTCTTTTAGACTGCTCGTTTATCAGATCCGCGATCAGGAGCAGCTCCACAGTGCCGCTGTCAGAACGAAAGATCTCTATTTCATCCGACGCCGACAGCTTCCAGGGGACTTTGACCGGCTCCAGTATCAGCTTCTCCATATCCTTTCTCCTGTTCCTTCCGTCCCCGCAGGGCGAGGCTCCCCCCTTGTGGGGGAGCTGTCACACGAAGCGTGACTGAGGGGGGACCGCCGCCCGCACCCCCTCCGTCTGGCCTCCGGCCAGCCACCTCCCCCATAAAGGGGGAGGCTCTTTGCGCGCTCCTGGACGTTATTTCTTCTCCTGCCTCGCCTTCCGCCCTCCGCTGATGGCGTTCACCCGCTCGCCGGTGTTGTGGACCACCTGGAGGATGGACTGATAGAGGACGGGCCAGTCCCGGGCCAGGGCGTCGTGGGACATCTCGGGCATGGGCCCTTTGGCCTTGACGTGGGCGGCCAGGGCGTCGGCCAGCTCAGCCTCGCAGCACTTCATATCGGCCTCGGCCAGGCCGGCCTGGAAGTGGCGGGGGGTGACGGAGAAGAATTTCGGGTCGTTGCTGGGATCGGCCTCATAGAGCCGGCGGTACATGGTATACACGGCGGTGGACAGATAGCCGGAGGCGGCCTGGATGGCCTCTCGGTTCCCGGTCCTGCCCAGCAGGCCGAAGAGGACGCCGATGGAGTTGACCAGCAGTTTCTTGGACAGGAGGGCCAGCACGCCCCCCTTGATGGAATTGTTCTTCTCGTCGCTGATGTCATAGAGCTCCTCCGGGCCGATGGTGGTGCCGTCCCGGCTGAGGGTCCGGCCCAAGAGGAAGTCGGCGGACACGCCGTAATAATCGCAGGCCCGCACCACGAAGGGCAGGCCGGGCTCCCGGATCCCGTTCTCGTAGTGGCTGAGCAGGGCCTGGGAGATCCCCAGGGCGGAGGCGGCGGTGCGCTGGCTCACCCCTTTCTCCTGCCGCAGGAGGGACAGGGTCCGGGCGAACCCCTCGTTTTCTGTCTTCATGAACTCTCACCTCGAATGGATCTCGGACCGGTCTCCCGCCGGTCCGGGCATGAAATACACATCGTATAGTATACTAAAGATCTATACCTGTCGTAAAGAGGGGGGAAGAAAAAATTTTTTGCTGTCTTTTTTCTGATCTTTAGGAGAAAACTGCCCCTGTCCCTCTTGCATTTTCCCCGAGAAAATGGTAGGATGATAGTTGAGAATCTGGTGAAGGACACCGATCATGATTTGGAGGTTCGATGCAGTATGTTTGGCAAGCTCATAGATATCCTGAAGGCCCATCCCCGCAAGATCGTCTTTACCGAGGGCACCGATCCCCGGATCCTGGAGGCATCCGCCCGTTTGCTGTCCGGGACCTTCCTGACCCCTATCCTCATCGGCAATGAGGGGGAGATCCGCGCCGCCGCCGAAGACGCCGGCTTCAACATCCGGGGCGCTGAGATCTACGACCCCGAGACCTATGCCGACATGGAGCCCATGGTGGCCCGCATGGTGGAGCTGCGCAAGGGCAAGATGACCGCCGACGAGTGCCGGGCCATGCTGAAGAAGGGCAACTATTTCGGCACCATGCTGGTGGCCATGGGCATCGCTGACGCCCTGCTGGGCGGCGCCACCTACTCCACCGCCGACACCGTCCGTCCCGCCCTCCAGCTGGTGAAGACCAAGCCGGGCAACTCCATCGTCTCCTCCTGCTTCATCCTGGTCCGGCCTTACGCAACCGGCGGCAACATGGTGCTGGCTATGGCCGACTGCGCCATCAACATCGATCCCACCGAGGACGAGCTGGTGGAGATCGCCTCCGAGACCGTGGCCTGCGGCAAGATCTTCGGGATCGACCCCAAGGTGGCCTTCCTCAGCTACTCCACCTTCGGCTCCGGCAAGGGCCCCGCCGTGGACAAGATGCGCAACGCCGCCGAGAAGGCCAAGCTGGCCATGCCCAACGTGCCGATCGAGGGCGAGCTGCAGTTCGACGCCGCCGTGTCCCCCCGGGTGGCCGAGACCAAGTGCCCCGACTCCAAGGTGGCCGGTTACGCCAACACCTTCATCTTCCCCGACATCAGCGCCGGCAATATCGGCTATAAGATCGCCCAGCGCCTGGGCTCCTTCGAGGCCTATGGCCCCATCCTGCTGGGCCTGAACGCCCCCATCAACGACCTGTCCCGGGGCTGCAACGCCCAGGAGGTCTACTCCATGGCTATCATCACCGCCGCCCTGGCCTGATCCGATCCCCAAATATTTGGAGCGCCCATCGGGCGCTCCTTTTTATTGCTCTATCCTGCGTCATCGCTCGGTATAAATTCCAGCAGTTCACCCACCGTACACTTCAGCACTCCACAGATCCGGGCCAGCACATCCAGATCGACCCGCGCAACATCGTTGCTGCAATACCGGTTCAGCTGTGTCCGTTCCATGTCCGCACGATGGAGGAATTTGTTCTTGCTCATCCCTGACCTTTGGATCAGTTCCTCCAAATGGATCCGTATCGTCCCGTGTTCCATCAAAATCTTCTCCTATGCAGATCTCACTTGACAAACTAAGGATATATCAAGTATCATCTACTTCATAGGAGTAATATATTGCATGTAATTTCTTACACCACCTAAAAAGCGAGATGATCAGTATGGACCTTCAGGACGATCTTACTGTGGAAGAACGGCTCTGCGCTCAGGCGATCGGCTGGGACTTTCTGCGCTACGCGAAACGGTACGATATCCACGACCTGGCCCGGCAGGTGGACAGCGCTGCGGTCTCTCTGATCAAAGAGATCCAAGGCATACTGGATGACCTGACCTTAGACGACCCGGAGTGCTTCCTGCGGATCGACGCGATCGTCAGAACGTTCCATAAATACGATCTGCCCACCAGCCGGCACTGGGAGGTCGAGTGAATCGAACGGGCCGGGGATCTCCCCGGCCCTTTTGGGTCACTCCTGGTCCTTAGCGTCTGCGATGGTGTCCAGCAGATCGCACAGTTCTTCTTTGGTATACGTGGCCTTGTCGCTGCTCTTAAACAGACGGCGCAGATCGTAAATGGTTGACTTTTCGATCACTTTATAGTCCTTTTCGGTCAACATTGCATTTACCACTTTTTACTGCTTGGGCACAGTCTTGGTGATAGTAGCCTTGGGGTCTTCGGTGTCGAAGACGGTCTTGGCGGCGGCGGCCAGGCCGGCGATGCCCTGGAGCTCAGAGGGGATGATGATCTTGGTGGCCTTGCCGTTGGCGGCGGCCATGAAGGCCTCCAGGGCCTTGATGGTGAGCACTCCCTGGCCGGGGGCGGCCTCGTTGATCAGACGGATGGCATCGGCGGTGGCCTGCTGGACCTTCAGGATGGCTTCAGCTTCGGCCTCGGCCTCCAGGATCTTGGCCTGCTTGGCGCCCTCGGCCTGGAGGATCGCCGCCTGTTTGGCGGCGTCGGCCCGAAGGATGGCGGACTGCTTCTCGCCCTCGGCCACCAGGATCTGGGACTGCTTCTGGCCCTCAGCCTGGAGGATGGACTCCCGCCGCTCCCGCTCGGCCCGCATCTGCTTCTCCATAGACTCCTGGATGTCCCGGGGCGGCATGATGTTCTTCAGCTCCACCCGGTTGACCTTGATGCCCCAGGGGTCGGTGGCCTCGTCCAGGAGGGCCCGCATCTTGGTGTTGATGTGGTCCCGGCTGGTGAGGGTCTGGTCCAGCTCCAGGTCGCCGATGATGTTGCGCAGGGTGGTGGCGGTGAGGTTCTCGATGGCGGACATGGGATTCTCGATCCCATAGGTATACAGCTTGGGGTCGGTGATCTGGAAATAGACCACCGAGTCGATCTGCATGGTCACATTGTCCTTGGTGATCACAGGCTGGGGGGCGAAGTCCACCACCTGCTCCTTCAAAGACACGTTCTTCACGATCCGGTCCACGAAGGGGACCTTGAACTTCACGCCCTCGTCCCAGACCGTCAGGAAGCGGCCCAGGCGGGTGATGACGTAGGCCCGGGACTGAGGCACGATCTTGATGCAGGAGCCGAAGATGATCAGCACCACAAGGATGACGCCCACCCAGGGCAGAACGGCCAGCAGGATATCCAAAGCATCCATAACGATCTCTCCTTTCATGACAGGCGGCGGTCCCGGAGCCCGGGACCTGGCTCTACTTGGTCTCGACGAACACTTTCACGCCCTCGATCCGCCGGACGGTGATCTGGGCCCCCTGGGGGATGACCACGCCCAGCTGGCTGCGGGCGGTCCAGGTCTGGCCCAACACGTTCACCTGGCCAGTGCCCGCCCCGTTGTCCACCGTCTCGGTGACCAGTCCGGCCTGGCCCACCACCCGGTCGGCGTTGGTGGGGGAGCGGTCGGTGTGGAGGAATCGGGCGGCCAAGGGCCGGATCAGGGCCAGGGCCAGAGCGGAGACCACTGCGAACACGATGAGCTGGAGCCAGAAGGCCGCTCCGGCGCAGGCCGCGAAGAAGGCGCCCAGCGCCCCGACGGCGAACCAGATGCACACCAGCCCCACTGTGGCCGCCTCCCCCACCGACAGGGCGATGAACGCGGCCAGCCAAAAGACTTTGAATCCCACAGCAGTTCCTCCTTTCAGACCGATGGCGATCCTCTGTCACCTCTATCATATCATACCGTCGGGAAAAATACCACTCCTCCGGCGAATCTTTTTTTCGAAAAGTCCCGCCAAAACATGGACCGTCCGGAGCACGATCGTGCTCCGGACGGTCATACCCTTCCGAATCGGTCCAGATCAGCCCTTCTTCAGCTTGCTGACCTGCTTGCGCACCGTCATCGCCACGGAGAAGACAGCGATGACCAGGAAGATCAGGGAGATGGGGCGGGTGATGAAGATGGACCAGTCGCCGCCGGTCTGCATCAGAGCCTGGCGCAGGTTCTCTTCGGTCATGGAGCCCAAGATGAAGCCGATGATCATGGGGGTGGCGGGGATCTTCAGGAACTTGAAGGCCAGGCCCACCAGGCCGAAGATGGCCACGCACCACACGTCGAAGATGCTGTAGTTGGAGCAGTAGGCGCCCACCACGCAGCACACCATGACGACGGGCAGGAGGATGTATTTGGGGATGTCCAGCATCTTGACGAAGACCCGCAGGCCGGCCCGCTCGCAGACGATCATGAACACGTTGGCCACCAGCAGGGCGATGAAGATGCCGTAGACATACTGGCCGCTCTTCTGGAAGATCAGGGGACCAGGGGAGATCCCGTGGATGGTCAGGCCGCCCAGGAAGATGGCGGTGGCCACGTTGCCGGGGATGCCCATGGTGATCAGGGGGATCAGGGAGCCGCCGATCACGGCGTTGTTGGCCGTCTCAGAGGCGATCAGGCCGTCCACGATACCGGTGCCGAACTTCTCCGGGTGCTTGGAGCTGCCCTTGGCGGCGGAGTAGGCCAGCAGGCTGGAGGTGGACCCGCCGATGCCGGGCAGGATGCCGATGCCCAGACCGATCAGGGCGGACTGGATGATGTTGCGCCAGTGGCCCAGATACTCTTTGAAACCGATGCCGTAGCCCTTCAGGGTATATGTGTATTTGGTGCTCTGGTTGATGATGTCCCGGCGCTGGAAGCCGGTGCGGATGATGTCGGTGACGGCGTAGAGGCCGATCAGGATGACCACCGTGTCGAAACCGCCGTACAGCTTGGACTGGCCGAAGGTGAAGCGGATCGCGCCGTCCACCGGGGCGATGCCCACCAGGGACAGGGCGATGCCGAACAGGCCGGCCAGGATGCCGTTGACCAGGGAGTCGCCCGACAGGCTGGAGATGATAGTCAGGGCGAAGACGGCGATGGAGAAATACTCCGCCGAGGTGAAGGCCAGGGTGACCTTAGCCAGGTAAGGGGAGATGAACATCAGGGCGAAGATGCTCAGCAGGCCGCCCACGAAGGAGGTGAGGATGCCCACCCCCAGGGCCTTACCGGCCTCGCCCTTGTCGGCCATGGGGCCGCCGTCGAAGACGGTGGCGATGGAGGAGGCGGTGCCGGGGATCTTCAGCAGGATGGCGGAGATCAGTCCGCCGGAGATGCCGCCCAGATACAGGCCCACCAGCAGAGAGATGCCGTTCATGGGCTCCATGCCGAAGGACATGGGCAGGAACAGGATCATCGCCATAGAGGCGGACAGGCCCGGGATCGAGCCGAAGATGATGCCGATGACGACCCCCAGCAGGATCAGGCCCAGACAGATGGGGTTGAGCAGCACCATTTGGATCGCTTGATTCACCATTTCTCAGTCCCCCTCCTTAAAACCCGAACAGCCCTTTGGGCAGCGGGGTGTTGATGGCGTAGACGAACAGGGCGTAGATGAACACAGGGGCCGCCACAGAGATGGTCCCCAGCAGGGGGAGGCTGCGCTTCTCTGTGGGAGTGAGGACCAGCATCTGGAGGAACAGATAGATCACAGTGGAGATGAGGAAGCCTACCTCATTGAAGGCCAGCACATACAGCCCCACCAGCACGATGGTCATCCAGCCGCCCAGCATGTCGCTGTTGGCCTTCTTGGCCTCCTTCTCCTCCTCCTTCAGGGCCATGATCAGACGGATCAGAGATACGGCGATGATGGCCACGGCGATCACCTTGGGGAAGAAGCCGGAGCCCACGTCGTTCTTCATCATGTGCTTGACGCCCATGGCCTGGACGAAGAGGAAGATCCCGAAGGCCAGGAACAAGACGGAGACGACCAGATTCCTTTTTTTATTAGTCATGAGCCATTCCCTTCCTTTTTCTTTCAACGGTCACAGGATAACAGGATAAAAGGGGCCGCCCAACGCCCAGCCGGCGTGGGCGGCCGCGATCAGTGCGGGAAAAGGTGCGGATCACTCCGCGAACAGGCCCTTCAGCTCCTCCACGTCGGCCAGATCCTGGGTGGTGGTGTCGGAGGCGTTGCGGTAGAAGGGCTGGGCATAGTAGGTGGCCAGGGTCTCGGCGAACTCGTCGGTGGTGGTCACCTTCTCGATGGCGGCGGACAGCTTATCCACGATGGCCTGGTCGGTGCCCTTGGGCAGACGGATCTCATACTGCTTGGACTGGACCACGTCGTAGCCCTGCTCTTTCAGGGTGGGGTGGTCCACGTTGGGGACCCGCTCGTCGGCGCAGATGCCCAGGACCACGAAGTCGCCGTTCTCGATGTAGTCCGCGATGTTCATGTAGTTGACCACCAGCACGTCGCACTGGTCGGCCATGAAGGCGGTGAGGCGGTCAGCGGTGGAGGAGCCCACATCGATGCTGTTCATCTCGATGCCCATGGTCTGCTCCATCAGGGTGGCCACGGCGTGGGTCGCGCCAAAATAGGTGATGGAGTAGCGCAGCTTGCCGGGGTTGGCCTTGGCCCAGGAGATCATCCCCTCCAGGTCGCTGAAGCGGGAGTCGCCGGCCTTGGCGATCAGGGCGTAGGTGTCGTCCCGAGCCACAGTGGCGACCACCTCGAAGTCGTCATAGAAGGAGAACTCGTTGCTGCCGGCGGCCTCCTGGGTGAGCATGGTGCCGGTGTGATGGAACAGGGCGGTATAGCCGTCGCTCTTGGCGCCCATGACGCTGGAGGAGGCCACCACGCCGGCGCCGCCGGTGGTGTTGACCACTACGAAGTTGACCCCTAGCTCCTTGGTCAGCAGGGCGCAGAGCTGACGGCAGTAGGTGTCGGTGTCGCCGCCGGCGGCATAGGGCACCACCATGGTGACGGTCTCCTTGGGCCAGCTGGTCTCGGTATTCGAGGAGCCGCTCCCGCCGGGGGCGCCGGAGCCGCCGGCATTGCCGCCGCCGTCCTTCTTCCCGCAGCCGGTGAGCATCAGGGTCATGGCCATCGCCAGGGCCAGGGTGCGTGCAAGCATCTTTTTCATGTTCGTTTCTCCTTTTCTTGATCAGATTCGCAGGGATATAGATACCTCTTCCAGGGGATACACGGTGGGGTCAGGGGCGGTACACATCGTCGATGATCTCATAGCCCTTCTCCGCCAAGGCCCGATCCACCCAGCTCCGGTCGGCGGTGCCGGCCTTGGCGGCGGCCAGCTTCTTCTCATCGGCGGCCTGGAACTTCTTGGCCTCCTCCAGGATGACGGCGGCGTCCTTCCGGGGGATGACGATGATGCCGTCGGGGTCGGCCAGGATGATGTCGCCGGGGGCGACGCTGATCCCGCCGCAGGAGATGGGGACGTTGATCTCGCCCGGGCCCTCCTTATAGGGGCCGCCGGGGGTGGTGCCGGTGCAGTAGACGGGGAAGTCCCAGTGGCCGATCTCGTCGATATCGCGGATGGGGCCGTCCAGGATAATCCCTGCGATCTTCTTGGTGTATTTCAGATAGGCCATCATCACCTCGCCCATCAGGGCCCGGGTGTCGTCCTCCTCGTTGGACACCACCAGCACGTCCCCTTCGCTGCACAGGTTCAGGGCGGCGTGGAGGGTCAGGTTGTCGCCGGCCCGGCCCTTCACAGTGAAGGCGGGGCCCACCATCATCTGGTCCTTGGGCTGGCTCACCAGACGGATCCGGGGGTTCATGGCGCAGCTGCGGCTCATGACGTCGGCGGTGTTGGAGGCGGGGATGGTCTTGAACTGGGCCATGATCTCGGGGTCGGGCATCTCACGCTTGAGATAGATCCTTTTTCCTACGGACATATGTATCCCTCCTTGTTCTGTTCAGCCGTTCACACGGATGGCCTGGATGATCTCCTGCCAGCCGCCCGGCTTCTTCTCCACATACTTTTTGGCGAACTCATAGGGTTCCAGGGCCTCCAGCCGGTGCTTGGCGGCGGTGGTCATCTCGGGGGAGAGCTCCGCCTCAGACAGCATGGCGATGGAGCCCTTCAGCTCCGCGGCCCGCCGGGTGCAGTGGAGGGCAGAACCGGTGACCAGACGGTCCAGATGGCTGGTGAAGGGGATGCCGTCCATGGACTTGGAGATGGAGGACACCACTTCGTCAGACACGCCGTAGGCGTCGGCGGCCTGGAGCATCTCGATCATCAGGGAGGCGATGCCCTTCATGAAGATGCTGCGCACCAGCTTGATGGCGGAGGCGGCTCCCGCCTTCTCGCCGGCCAGTGTGATCTTCATGCCGTGGGGGGCCATGACCTCCTGGAACTTGGATGCGCCGTTCCCGCTGGCCGTGATGGGCACCTGGTGCTTATCCTTGGGCAGGGAGCCCAGCATGGCCGCGTCCACGAAGAGGACGCCGGTGCCGCCGATCAGGTCCCAGATGGCCTCCTTGGTAGCGGGGGTAGAGGCGCTGACGTCGATATACAGCTGCCCGGGGCGCAGGCAGTCCTTCACCTCCCGGCACACGTCCAGGGTGAAGGAGGAGGGCACCGCGGCGAAGAGCACGTCCGCCCACTGGGCCACCTCCGCGGCGGAGGACACCAGGGCGACGCCGGCCTGCTTGGCCCGGTCGTGGACCTGCACCCCCATGACCGGGTGGTCCATCATGGCGTCGGTGGCCCGGATGCCGGACAGGCCCTCCTGGCCCAGGCCCAGAGAGATGTTGAACGCGGCCTCTCCGTAACCGATGAATCCAATGTTCATAACAAAACCTCCAAAAATGAAAGATAGATTTGGGATATCCCTTGCATTTTTGATGGGTCCATAGTAATATAAAACCGCTCACAAATCAAACAGTGATTTTTTCGTTTTTTTACAAAAAAATTTTGTGGAGGTAGGCACGATGGATATCATGAGCCTGTACTACTTCTCAGAGCTGGCCAAGGACCTGCATATGACCCGCACCGCCGACCGGCTGTTCATCTCCCAGCAGACCTTGAGCAACCACATCCAGCGCCTGGAGGAATATTACGGCGCGAAGCTGCTCCACCGCAGGCCCTCCCTCTCCCTGACCACCGCCGGGGAGTTCGTCCTCGCTTTCGCCCACGTGGTGGACAAGGAGCAGATCAACCTGAAGGACATCCTGTCTGACATCGAGCGGCAGGACCGGGGGGTGCTCCGATTCGGAGCCAGCGCCATGCGGATGGGCATCTGCCTGCCCGCCGTCCTCCCCAAGTTCTCCCAGCGGTATCCCAATGTGGAGATCCGCCTGACCGACACCATCACCAAGCACCTGGAGCCCATGGTGATGAACGGCACCCTGGACTTCGCCCTCACCCTCAACGGGGAGGAGAACCCCAAGATGATCTCCCACCATCTGATGGACGACCAGGTCTATCTCTGCGTGTCCGATGCCCTCCTCCAGAGCTGCTACGGCGGCGAGGCGGAGGCGCTGAAGGAGCAGGCCCTCCAGGGGGCCTATGTGGAGCACTTCGTCAAGCTGCCCTTCTGCCTGTTCACCAACCGGATGGGCTATCAGATCCAGCAGTGCTTCGATGCGGCCGGGGTCCTCCCCAAGGTCTATCTCACCAGTACATACACCCAGATCGGCACCGCCGCCTGTTTCCAGCGGCTGGCCGCCTGCTTCGCCTCTCAGATGAGCCTGGTCAGCCAGCAGGACGAGATCCCCCCGGACATCGACATCTTCCCCCTATACTACAAGGGACAGCCGCTGACCCAGCGGCTGTCCCTGATCCGGATGAAGGACCGATATCTGTCCCACTACTCCAAGTATTTTTCGGAGATCCTATTGCAGTATTTCTCCGACATCGAACATATCCATCTCACGCGGAAGGTCTGACTCCCCCGGCCTCTCCGGTCAGCGGCGGGCGCCGGCTCGAAGGGGCACGGCCTGAGGGAGGGGGACCTCCTCCGGCTCATTAGGATAGAGCCGGCGCAGCTTAGAGATACAGGCCATACACGCGGGGATCAGGAACAGGTCAGCACACACCCAGGCGGCGGGAGAGGCGAAGCAGGCGGCGGTGAAGCCGAAGGCGGGCACCAGCAGCAGGCCCACCCCGGTGCGGGCCGCCATCTCCAGCACCCCGGCCAGGATGGCGAAGGAGCTGAAGCCCATGCCCTGGATGGAGAAGCGGACGATGTTCACCAGGGACAGGGGGAAGAAGAAAGCCGACTGGATCACGATATACCGTGCGGTGAGGCGGATGAGCAGCACCGCGTCCAGCTCATTGGGGTCCAGGAAGAGCAGGGCGCACTGGGGGGCGAAGAGCAGCATGGCCCCAAGGCCGACCACCGAATAGCCCAGCCCCAGCACAGAGCAGGCCCGGACCCCCCGGCCCAGCCGGTCCAGCCTGCACGCCCCCACGTTCTGGCCGCAGTAGGTGGCCATGGTGGCCCCCATCGCGTCGAAGGGACAGGCCAGCAGCTGATAGACCTTGGCCCCTGCCGCCACCGCCGCCACATAGAGGCTGCCCAGGGCGTTCACCGAGGACTGGAGGACGATGGAGCCGATGGCGGTGATGGAGTACTGCAGGCCCATGGGGATCCCCATGGCGCACAGCACCCCGCAGGAGCGGAGATCGAACCGCCGTTCCTCACGGGCCATGCGCAGGATCGGGAACCTCCTGCGCATATAGAGCAGGCAGGCGGCCCCGGACGCCCCCTGAGAGGCCACAGTGGCGATGGCCGCCCCTGCCACCCCCGCTTGGGCCCCCAGGATCAGGGCGAAGTCCAGGAGGATGTTCAGACAGGAGGACAGGGCCAGGAAATATACCGGCGTCCTGCTGTCCCCCAGGGAGCGGATGATCCCCGCCAGCAGGTTATAGAGGAAGGTGGCGGGGATCCCCATGAAGATCACGAAGATATAGGCGTAGGCGTCGCGGAAGATGTCCTCCGGAGTGCGCATCACGGTGAGGATCATGCCGCACAGCAGGCCGGTGGCTATGGTGAGCACCAGAGCGAAGGCCGCCGCCAGATAGGCGGCGTTGGCCACATAGCGGCGCATCTTGGCCGGCTCGCCGGCCCCCATCCGCTGGGCCACCGGGATGGCGAAGCCGTTGCAGGCCCCCATACAGAAGCCGATCACGAAAAAGTTGATCGAGCCGGTGGAGCCCACCGCCGCCAGGGCCCCGGAGCCCAGCAGCCTGCCCACGATCATGGTGTCCACCAGGTTATACAGCTGCTGGAAGAGCATCCCGAACAGGGTGGGCAGGGCGAAGCCCAGGATCAGGCGCATGGGGTCGCCCCGAGTCAGGTCTTTGGTCATATGGATCCCTCTCTTCTTGCGGTCGCTCCGCCGCCGCACCGCAGGGAGGAGCTCCGCACCATTATAGCCATCTCTCCCCGGGCTGACTAGCGGATTTTTGACGGTTTTGTCCCCCGCTCCCGGCACGATCTTCATCATATCGTCAACGCCCCCGGAAGGACGCGGTCCGCGTCCTTCCGGGGGCGTCTTTCGCTCAGGCAGGTCGTCAGGGCAGCTCCTCCAGGGCGGCGGCCAGCCTGCGGCGATAGGCAGAGACCGCCTCTTTGGGCCCGGTGAGGACGATGCTCCCCTCCAGCCCGAAGAGCCATCCGAAGAACTGGGGACTGACCACCACCGGGAGGGTGACGGTGAACCAGTCATCTCCATCCGGGACCAGGATCACATCCTGGCCGAATCGGTCCCACACCAGCCCGGCCTTGTCCCGCCGGCCCCGGAGGGTGACCTTCATCTCCGGGCCCCGGTACATGCCGAAGTGTTTTTGGCCGTATCTGGCCAGCTGGAAATCGGGATACAGCTCCTGGCCCTCCCGCTCCAGACAGGTGACGGCGATCTCGGCCATCTTGTCCACCCGATAGTGGCGCATCTCCCGGTGGCCGTGGTCGAAAGCCACCAGATAGTAGTTATCGCTGTTCCAGATCAGACCGTAGGGCGAGACCATATACCGCCCCTTCTGGCGGAAGACTTTTTTTCGGGAGATGTCGTAGTCGAAGTATTTGAAGGTGATCGCTTTCCGGCCGGCGATGGCGGTATGGAGCTTGTCCACATTGTAGTAGATGCTCTCGTTCATCACCTTGATCCGGCCGGAGACGTACACCTGCCGCTGGAGCTGGCTCGCCTGATGGACGCTGGCCAGCCCCTCCAGCTTGCGGATCAGGGCGTCGCTCTTGCGCTGGGTGAGGAAGCGGGAGGACTGCACCGCGTCCATGAGCAGCTTCACCTCGGGCAGCTCGAAGTCCCGGTCCCCCACGAACCAGCCTGGGGACTTGCCCTTCCGGCACTGGACGTCCAGCCCGAACTGGCGCAGGGCCTCCAGATCGTCATAGACGCTCTTGCGCTCCGCTTTGATGTCCGCCCGGGCCAGCTGCTCGATGATCTGGGCCACGGTGAGAGGATGTTCCTCATCGGTCTGCCGCAGGATCATCTGATACAGATGGAGCAGCTTCGTCTTTTGATTGGTGCTTCGGGACATGGTCCGATCCTCCTTTCCTGGTATCGCGCCTCAGGATATCCGATCAGACGGATAGTCGAGGGCTGCGCTCCAAAGCCCCTTTGGGCCGAGGGGGCTCTTTGCCGCCTCCTACGCCCACCCCTCCCACACCTCCGGGCAAAAGCCTACGGCGGCCTGGCGCCCGTTGCGGACGATGGGGGTCCGCAGGAGGGAGGGGTCCTCGAAGAGCTTCTCCAGCTTGGCTTGATCGGAGGCCAGGTAGGACACCAGCGCCGCGTCCGGGTGTTTGGGGTCTACCATGGCCTCCAGCCCCACCGCGTTCTTCACGCTGGTCAGCTCCCCCAGGCTCATGCCCTGTTTTTTCAGGTCCACCGCCTGGAAGCGGATCCGCCGCTCCTTGAACCACCGCTCCGCCTTCTTGGTGTCGAAGCACTTGCTCCTGCCAAAGATCTGAATGTTCATATCGTCCCTCCTGTTTTTTGCAGTATACCATATTTTGCTCCCGTCAACAAGGTTGAAAAGGACTGTCCTGAGCCATACTAACCGTCACTGACCGACGGAAGGATGGGATCGATTTGAAAGCAGTCATCATGGCGGGGGGAGAGGGGACCCGGCTGCGCCCCCTCTCGCTGGGAAGTCCCAAGCCCATGACCCCGCTGCTGGGGCGGCCAGTGATGGAGCACATCATCGGCCTGCTCAAGCGCCACGGGATCGGTGATATCTGCGTCACCCTGTGCTACAAGCCCCAGGGGGTGATGGACCACTTTGGCGACGGGGACCGGCTGGGCGTGCGGCTGACCTGGTACACCGAGGACGAGCCCCTGGGGACGGCGGGCAGTGTGAAGCGCTGCATGGACCGCCTGGGGGAGGAGGATTTTTTGGTGATCGGCGGGGACTGCGTCTGCGATCTGGACCTGAGCCAGCTGATTCGATTCCACCGGGAACGGGGCGCCCAGGCCACCCTGGGCCTGTACCGCCACGATTCTCCCCTGGAATACGGCCTGGTCCTCACCGACGGGGAGGGCCGGGTGGAACGGTTCGTGGAGAAGCCTGGGTGGGGCCAGGTGTTCACTGACCAGATCAACACCGGGATCTATGTGCTCTCCCCTGCCGCCATGGAGCGGGTCCCCCAAGACGTCCCCTGGGATTTTGGCAAGGACCTGTTCCCCGCCCTCCTCCGGGAGGGTGCCCCGCTCTACGGCCTGCCCCTGGCGGGCTACTGGCGGGACATGGGAGACTGCCGGGCCTATCTGGACTGTGCCTGCGACATCCTGTCCGGCAAGGTGGCTCTGGACATGGGCCTGCCCAAGCGGGAGGGGGGGATCTGGTCCGCCGCGCCCCTGCCCGCCGGGATCCATCTGGTGCCCCCCTGCTGGATCGGTGAGGGGGCCCATCTGGGCCAGGGCTGTCTGATCGGGCCCCACACCATTTTGGAGAAGGGGGCCCGGGTGGGGGAGCGGGCCATGGTCCAGCGCTCCATCCTGCTGGAGAACGCCTCCGCCGGAGACCGGACCACCCTCTATGGGGCCATCCTCTGCAAAGACGCCTCCGTCCAGCGGGGGGCGGTCCTCAACGAGGGGGCGGTCCTGGGGGAGAACGCCCTGGCTGAGGAGGGGGCCACCCTCCTGGAGCGGGTGCGCCTCTGGCCCGGCCAGACCGCCCCCGCCGGAGGACGTTTGGCCCGGTCGGTCACCAGCGGGAGCCAGAAGGGGGCCCTGCGCTTCGGGGACAGCGGGACCATCCGTGGGGTGCTGGGGGAGGACATCGGCCCCGAGGCCCTGCTGGCCCTGGGGAGCATCCTGGGGGCGGAGGGCCCGGTGGGGCTGGGCTGCTCCCCCACCTCCGGCGCGGGGATGCTGGCCCGGGCTGCCGCCGCGGGGATCGCCGCCGCCGGAGGGGACGCCTGGATCCACGCCCTGGACAGCCCGGTCCAGGGGGCGGGAGCAGCCCTGTACCACCATCTCCCCCGGTCCCTCTTCATCGAGGAGAGGGAGGGGATCGTCTATCTCCACCCCTTTGGCCAGGACGGGCGGCCCCTGGACCGGGGAGGGGAGCGGAAGCTGGAGCACGCCCTCCTCCAGGGGGAGCTGCGCCGGGTCCGGGGGACCCAGATCGGCCGCCTGCGGCAGTCCGACCTGACCCAGGAGCAATGGGCCAGACAGGTCGTGGAGGCCGCCAGCCTGCGCCGTCCCGCCCTGCGCCGGACCACCATAGCGGTGGGGACGGCAGACCCAGAGGACCGGGCCCTCCGGGCCGCTCTGTCCGCCCTGGGGTGCCGGCTGGAGGAGGAGTGGCGCCCGGGGATCCCCGCCTTCCACGCCCAGCGGGGGGGCGCCGCCCTCACCGCCCAGGACGAGGAGGGAACGGTGGTGGACCCCGGCCAGCTCCTGGCCCTGCTGGTCCTCATCGAGATGGAGAACGGCTCCGGGAAGGCGGCGGTCCCCGCCGGGGCCAGCGCGGCGGTGGAGCTGGTGGCCGCAGGCTACGGCGGGACGATCCTGCGGCTGGGCCGGGACGGGGACCAGGCCCGGGAGCTCTACGAGGCCCAGATCTGGCTGCGCCAGGCCCCCGCCGCCGCCGTGCGGATCTGCTCCCGGATGGCCGCCGCCAATCAGAAGCTGGCGTCTCTGGTGGCCCGGACGCCACGGTTCTCCGCCTGGCGGCGGGAGGTGCCCATCCTCTCCGACCGGGGCCGGGTGATGCAGGCCCTGGCCCGGGAGAACGCCCGGGAGCCCTCGGGCGAGGGCCTGCGGATGCGCACAGGGAACGGCTGGGTCTATCTGACCCCCATGGCCCGGCGGTCCGCCCTGCGGATCGTGGCCGAGGGGCCCGACCTGGAGCTGGCCGCCGAGCTGTGCGACTTCTACGCCGGCCGAACAGCGGAGCTGGACCGGGCCCTTTCTGAACAATGTGCCCAAGAAGAGGACAAATAGGGGCATATCTGTTCTTCTGAAACGCATAGTATACTTTTAGGGCAAAGTGTGGTAAAATAATAAGACCAGATCATGATTTAAACGCCGGAACGGGCCGGGAGGATCCCCTCCCGCCCCGGCGTCTAAATATATCCCACAGCTCCCGAACCGTAGGACAGGCGGGGACGGACTGGGGAGCAGAGACAGAGACCGTCCAGAGACGAACGCGCAGCATCTCCCACCGGCGAGGCAGGGCCGGACGGGGGAGCGGCCCTTCGTCTGGTCGCTGTGCCATGGGCACGGCGGTCTTTCTGCGGCCGTTCCTGTCAGGATACATCGATATATGGAACAAAAAGGAGTCATCATGGCAGAAAAATTGAAGATCATCTCTCTTGGCGGCCTCAATGAGATCGGCAAGAACATCACCGTCTATGAATATGGGGGGGATATCGTGGTCGTGGACTGCGGTATGGGCTTCCCCGACGACGACATGTATGGGATCGACGTGGTCATCCCCGACGTGAGCTACCTCATCAAGAACCAGAACAAGATCCGGGGCATCTTCATCACCCACGGTCACGAGGACCACATCGGGGCCCTGCCCTATGTCCTGCGGTCCATCAACGCCCCGATCTATGCCACCCGCATGTCCGCCGGCCTCATCAAGCTGAAGCTGGAGGAGCACCGCCTGCTGGACCGGACCAAGCTGATCACCTGCGAGGCGGGCCAGGTGGTGAAAGCGGGGAGGTTCTCGGTGGAGTTCATCCACGTGAACCACTCCATCGCCGACGCGGTGGCCTTCGCCATCAAATGCCCGGTGGGCACCTGCGTCCACACCGGCGACTTCAAGATCGACGCCACCCCGATCCAGGGGGGCATGATGGACCTGGCCCGGCTGGGCGAGCTGGGGAAGGAGGGCGTGCTGGCCCTGCTGGCCGACTCCACCAACGTGGAGCGTCCGGGCTACACCCGGTCGGAGCGCAGCGTGGGCGCCTCCTTCGACGCCCTCTTCCGGGGCTGTGAGGAGCGCATCATCGTCACCACCTTCGCCTCCAACGTGGACCGGATCCAGCAGGTGATCGACGTGGCCGCCCGGTATGGGCGGAAGGTGGCCGTCACCGGCCGGTCCATGGAGAACGTGATGAAGGTGTCCACCGAGCTGGGGTATATGGCCGTCCCCGACGGCATCCTCATGGACCTGAACCACATCAGATCCCTGCCCAAGAACAAGGTGTGCATCATCACCACCGGCAGCCAGGGCGAGACCATGTCCGCCCTCACCCGCATGGCCTTCAACGCCCACCGGCAGGTGGACCTGTTCCCCGGCGACCGGGTGATCATCTCCGCCTCCGCCATCCCAGGCAACGAGAACGCCATCGGCAGCGTGGTCAACGAGCTCTACCGCAAAGGGGTGGAGGTGCTCAACGAGCGGGAGCTGGCCCTCCACGTGTCCGGCCACGCCTGCCAGGAGGAGCTGAAGATCGTCCACGCCCTGGTCAAGCCCAAGTTCTTCATCCCTGTCCACGGAGAACAGCGGATGCTCCAGATCCACGGCAAGCTGGCCCGGCAGATGGGGATGGGCCCCGACCAGGTCCTCATCAGCGACATCGGGCGGGTGATCGAGCTCACCTCCGGCTCCGCCAAGCTGGCCGGGTCGGTCACTGCCGGCCAGGTCTTCGTAGACGGCTACGGCGTGGGCGATGTGGGCAGCGTGGTCCTCCGAGACCGGCGGCACCTGGCCGAAGACGGCGTGATCGTGGTGGTGCTGTCCATGTCCGGGGAGGACGGTTCCCTGGTCTCCGGCCCGGACATCATCACCCGGGGCTTCGTCTATGTGAAGGAGTCGGAGGGCCTGCTGGAGGAGCTGCGCCAGGTGGCCCTGGAGGCCCTTCGGAACGTGGACGTCCGCTATGCCACCGACTGGTCCGCCATCAAGGGGGCCATCAAGGGCGACCTGTCCGGCTATCTCTACAAAAAGACCAAACGCTCCCCCATGATCCTGCCTGTCATCATGGAAGTGTAAAAAAAGACCTCCATCCGAGTTTGGATGGAGGTCTTTTGCCGTTATCCCGCGTAGGGCCTGCCGGTCTCCACGATGACGCCGGTCTCCGCGGACCAGCCCACGTGGAAGCCCAGGGCCTTGCCCAGGTCCCGGAGCTTGAAGTAGTTGTAGCCGCCCCCCGCGTCGTCCAGCAGGGTGATGGCGGTCATCTCCACCGGGTCCCCGTCGATCTTGACGGACTGGGTGCCGTTGGAGTAGGTCCGGTCCCCAGAGAAGGGGGTGGTCATCTCCCCGCCGGCGGCGGTGTAGGGCTGACCGGAGGTCAGACTGATGGTCCCGTCATAGCCCACCGAGAACTGGGCCTCGGTGCCGTCGAGGACATAGGCCAGGTCCCGGAGCTTGACGTAGTTGGTCCCGTTGCCGTTGGCGTCCTTCAGGGCGTACATCTGGAACTCCACCGCCTTGCCGTCCACCGTCACTTTTTGGGTGCTGGCGTAGGCCGTGCCGCTGGCGGGGATGTCCTCCACCGTCACAACAGGGGCGCTAGGCTGCTTGGGCTGAGTGGGAGTTCCAGGAGCGGGGGCTCCTTCCGCGACTTTGAAGCAGATCGCACCACTGGTCCAGCCGGAGCTGGCTCCGTTCCCATGAATAGGGGAGTTCGGATCGGTTTGAAGGCTGACCTCCCAGTAGAGCCGGGAAATAACAGGCTGGACTCCAGGCCATGTAAGCGCGAAGCCTTCTGCCTCCAGCTCATCACCGCCTTCACCGTTAATGTCATAGATCTCGTAATACAGCGCATAGTCGCTGCCGCTGGTCTCCTCCGACATTTTCCGGGCTTCATCGACCGGCACACTGCCAAACTTCACGGGCTTGATCACAGTCCCTTCTGGAACCAGATAGACTGTCACTGTGTTCTGCCTGCTGTAAATACTAAGCATGGCGTCCGCCTGATAGGTCTCGGTGCCCAGGACCGGGTTGGACAACGTGTACTCCAGCCCCATCTCATCCTTCACCGTGGTTTCGCCTACAGCAAAGGCGGGGACTGTCAGCCCCAGGCACATCACCAGGGCCAGCGCAAGGGACATGGCTCTCTTTTTCATCGCTTCCCTTCCTTTCTATACTGCTCAGCAGCCGGCCCAAAGGGGGCGGGGTAGGAGGTGGTAAGAAGGTGTTGGATCCGCCCCCTTGGGCTCTGCCGCCGAGACAAATGAAAGCGGTGCAGGACCAAAGATCCCACACCGCATCTATCAGACACAGGCCCTCAAAACGTCCCCCTTGTAAAAAAGGAGATCTTCCGTTATAATGAGGGCTGGCGCAGCGATGCTGTTGTGTGGGAGGGGGTGCTCCCGCATAGGGGCGTGGGGGAGGTCGAGTCCCCCGCGTCCTGCCTTTATTTGCCTCGTATCCCTACTATAACACGATCCCGGGAAACATGCAAGGGGTCGTCCCGATAAAAAACGGCGCAGACCGCAAGGTCTGCGCCGCCTCTTCCCTCTGTGCCTCAGCAGCAGGTGCTTTCCTCGAAAGCTGGAAGACCTTCAGGCTGTCTCAGCTGTTTTCGTGCGGGCCTATGCCCGCTTCGGGCTTCAAAAGCACCTCTATCGTTCCAGACATCCCGGCCCTTCTGTCCCCTTTTCTGTTTTTGACTTCCTCTGACTGCGTGTTTGGGCACTCCCCGAGCCCTGAACACCATTGACAGGCATGGCTCATTCAAGTACAATATCACATGGTTTGACGCGATATGGTGTTCCAAAAAGAAGGAGAGATCTCGATGAAAAAGAGGATCCTGGCTTTGACCCTGGCATTGTCTCTGCTCCTGGCCTCCTGCGGCGGAGGGGCTTCCGCCACCACTATGCACCTGAGAAAGACCGAGGGGACGGTGGACGTCTCTGACGGCGAGGGCAAGGGCGTGGAGCCTCGGGAGGACCTGGGCCTTTACAGCGGCTACGGAGTGGACACCAGCTCCGAGAGCTACGCCTGGATCGACCTGGACAGCGTGAAGCTGACCAAACTGGACCAAGACAGCGAGATCGCTATCACGAAAGAGGGCAGGAAGCTGGAGATCGAGGTGGAGTCTGGGAGCCTGTTCTTCAACGTCACCCAGCCCCTGGACGATGACGAGACCATGGATATCGTGACATCCACCATGATGGTGGGCATCCGGGGCACCTGCGGGTGGGTGACGCAGGATACCGCTGCTCTGCTGAAGGGCGCCGTGGAGATCACTGCCGGAGACCAGACCGTGATGATCGCCGCCGGGCAGATGGCGCGCGTGACGGAGGACGGAGAGATCGAGATAACATCCTTGTATCAGGAGGACATCCCCTCTTTTGTGATGGAGGAGAGCTTGGACGAGGGCGTTTTGGAGGAGATCCCGGCCATCTACCCATTGTCCGTCCTGACCAAGCAGACGATCCATTGTATCAAGTACGATGATATGGAGATCGTGGAATATTTTTACGACGAGGAGGGATATGCTCTCCGCAGTGAAAGAACAGACTACTTTAATGGAGAATCGCAGCGGATACAGGTCTATACTTACCATTATGACGGCGAAGGGAACTGTTGGTATGAGTTTGGTAATGGTGTGTCCTCCAATATACCATGCGAGCCTGGAAGCATAGATGTAATGAGCGTTGGCATAAACTTTATGGGCACCATCGTTGACGCGAATCCTCTGCTCCCTGGTTACAGTGAACTTCGGGCAGAGATCGAAGCGAATGGCCGCCGGGAATTCCCTGACGGCAGCTATTCCATCTATACCATGGACGAAAATGATGACCCTGTCTACATCGAAACTTACGGGCCGGACGGATCTCTAAGTGGAACGGCTGCCTTTGAATGGACTGTGATCGACCCATGAGCTGGATAAAGGCCCCGCATGCTCCACATAGGAGGCTGTGCGGGGCCTGTCCTTTTCATAGGTGGGGGAGAGCCTTGCGATATCTGCGCAGGTCTTCTTCTTGTACAGTCTCGATGATCTCGTCGAGCGCCGCAGTGAGTGCGGCTCTGTCCTCCGGCAAAGTCCCTTGGAATCGGAACGCATTGGATGCGCCCAAAGCGGCGAAGCGGGTGGGTATCTCCAGCCCTTCAAGGAGGGCGCGGACCTCTTTGTACTTCTCGATCTCGCTCTCCTCCTGCCATCTGCCGCACTGGATTTCCCGGTAAAGTTCCGAGTCCGGGCAGATGGTCAGCATATTGACGCCGATGAGCGTCGGGTGGAGCTGACCGCAGACAGCGGCGGTAGCGTTTGCGCCGATCTCGCCCCGGCCTGCGCCGGAAATGCCCGCCAGGTAAAAGAGAGCGTAATGGATGCCGGTCTGGTCTAACCGCTGGCATTGCGTCACGATATCAGCGGCGGTGTAGCCCTTATCCATAAACCGCAGGGCCTCATCGTCGCCGGTCTCGATCCCGATGGTCAGGCCGTCATATCCGGCTCGATGCAGGGACGCCAGCTCCTCATCCGACTTGAGAGCGACATCGGTGATCCGGGCAAAACATCCGATCGTTTCGATGGAGGGGATGTATCGATGGATCAGGTCAGCGATGGCGGTCAGCCGCTCGTATGTCAGCACGAAAGGATTTGCGCCGGTCAAAAAAGCCCGCTGGATGCGCTCCGGCCTGGGCATCCCCTGCAGGCGGGCGGTCAGCATGGAGATGGGGTCCGTGCTCCGGAGCTGTGCCTCCTGCAGGTCGCGCTCCACATCCTCAAGGGGGGACATCCTGAACTTGAACGGCAGATCATGATAGAGGGAACAAAATTTGCATTTGTGGTGGGTGCAGCCAGCCGTGACTTCCAGCAGCAGCGAGGGAGCCTCATAGGGCGGCCGCCATATCGTTCCAGTGTAGTGCATAGAAAGACCTCCTTGTTTTCTGCCATTATAGCATGGTACAGAGAAAATAAAAGTACGGTACTTTTTTGCAGTACCTTGCTTTTATGATGCTGCGGCGGTATCATATACTGGAGGAGGTCGTGGAGATGAGAAAAACAGAGACAGCGGTCCAACGCTGCAAGACCATGTCGACGCTCCAAAAGATATTGGGCGGGAAATGGAAGCTCGAGATCCTCTACTATATAGCCTTTCATGACATCCGCAGGTTTGGCGCTTTGCGCCGCCAGCTCGGTGAGATAACGGAGTCCTCTCTGACCAAACAGCTCCGGGAATTGGAGGCCGACGGTTTTTTGATCCGGCATGACTATAAGGAGATCCCTCCAAGGGTGGAATACACACTGTCTGAGCTGGGGATGAGCTTCATCGATGTCATCCGCTATATGAAGCGATGGGGAGAAGATAATCTGCCGGACCGCGCGGACTGAGACGGACATATCAGATGACCGTCCGGACAAGACTGCGAACGCACAAATAAAACCCCACCGATCTGCTTGAAGATCGGTGGTGTTTCCGGCTGTGGGATCGGATCGGACCTGCCGCTGTCCTTCAACGACGCTCGATCGTGTCACCCTGAACTGGAAGAAGGGAAAGTGTGCCCGCGTCTTTGTCGACGAGTTCCATGTCATGTTCGAGTCTGATAGAACCCCTTGATATTAGGAAATTCTTAATGAATTATCATTGAAAAAACAAGGAGTTGAAAAAGAAAATCTGATATAATGGTTAAAATTCACCACAGAAAAGAGGCAAGTGAAATGGCCAATAGGATCTTAGTTGTAGATGACGAAGCCGAAATTGCCGACCTGATCGAAGCCTATCTGACCGGCGAGAATTATACAGTATTTAAGTTCTACTCGGCAACGGAAGCCCTTGCGTGTATCAACACCACGGAACTTGACCTTGCCATTTTGGATGTGATGATGCCGGAACTGGACGGCTTTGCGCTGTGCCAGAAGATACGGGAAAAGTACACCTGGCCCATTATCATGCTGACAGCAAAGGATGAAGAAACCGACAAGATCGCTGGGCTGACCCTGGGGGCTGACGACTATGTGACAAAGCCTTTTCGCCCTCTGGAGCTGATGGCAAGGGTGAGATCCCAACTACGGCGGTATCAGAAATATAACCCGGCCCGTTCCGACAGTGGTGAAGCGCCTCCTAACACCCCGACGGACACCATCATCTGCGGTGAATTGACCATGAATATCAAGGCGCACACCTGTTTCCTGGACGAAAAACCGCTGGTGCTGACACCTACGGAGTTTTCTATCCTGCGTATCCTTCTGGAGAACGCCGGGAATGTGGTCAGCTCGGAGGAATTGTTTCACAAAATCTGGCGGGACGAGTATTACAGTAAATCCAACAACACCATCACCGTCCACATCCGCCACCTGCGGGAAAAGCTGGGGGACAGCATGGACAAGCCCAGGTTTATCAAAACTATATGGGGGGTAGGGTATAAAATTGAAAACTGATCGAAAAGACGAATACCTTGCTTTTCAATCCAAACTGATCCGGCGGGCCTGCGTCAATGCAGTTACCTCCGCCGCTGTGGTGGTGGGGCTTTATCTGTTTGTCTGGAAACAACGAATGGGCGATTGGATCGTCTGGTTGCTGGAAACATTTTTCAAAATGAAACACGAAGATGCGTTTTATTATTACAGCGACCATTTTCGGGGCAACAAAGAGATATTTTTTGCCGCCGCTGTCCTGCTGATATTTACGGTATTGCTGGTGCGAATCTTCCGATGGGTCACAGGCTATTTCAGCGAGGTCAACCAAGGCATTGAGGCGTTACTGGCAGACAACGAAGAACAAATCCAACTGTCGCCGGAAATGCTGCCCTTTGAGCGGAAGCTGAACACGGTAAAGCGGACGCTGGCGGAGCAAAAAGCAGAAACCGCCCTGGCGGAGCAGCGGAAAGATGAATTAGTTATGTATCTGGCCCACGATATTCGGACGCCCCTCACATCTGTGATCGGCTACCTCAATTTATTGGAAGAAGAACCGAATATGCCTGCGGAACAGCGGGCCAAGCGTGTCCATATTGCGTTGGAAAAGGCTTACCGGCTGGAAACCATGATAAACGAGTTTTTTGAGATCACCCGGTACAATTCCCAGCAAATTACCTTGTCCAAGGAAACGATTGACCTATATTATATGCTGGTGCAGCTATCTGATGAATTGTCCCCGGTCTTTGCCCCCAGGGGGAACACGGTTGCACTGCATTTGGCCGAGGATTTAACGGTGGAGGCCGACCCGGAAAAGCTGGCGCGGGTATTCAGCAACATTCTGAAAAATGCGGCATCGTACAGCTACCCGCACACCGAAATCACGATTTCCGCAGAAAAGTCAGAACATGAGGTCATCATCCAATTTCAGAACAGCGGCGAAGATATTCCCAGCGAGGCTTTGGTATCCCTCTTTGACAAATTCTACCGGGCGGACAAGTCCCGTTCCTCTGACACAGGCGGCACAGGGTTGGGATTGGCTATCGCCAAGGAGATTGTCACACTCCACGGCGGAGCGATCAGCGCATCCAGCAAAAATCATGTCATTACATTCACAATTTCTTTACCGCTGGCAAATTAGGAAAATCTCTATATTTTCTTAGGAATGTATCAATTTCATCTTAAAGCACTCCATGCTCCTGTTCAGTAGAATGATGCTGACAGGAGCATTTCTTTGTCAGAGCGACAACAGAAAGGAGCGCATCATGGGAAGAAAACGGTTGACACAATTTTTTCCTGGCCTGCTGCCGCTGCGGAAAAGGCAGAAGATATTCTGTTACTATATGGGAATGAGGTTAGACCATAACCGCTATTCAGAAACACACTCTGACATCACGCTTTCCCATCCGCTCTTTCATGCAAGCTGGCCTCTTTATAACTATAAAACGGGCTACGAGCTGACCTATCAGGAGAATAAGGCTTACAACTGCAAACTGGCGGCGAAGGTGCTTGATAAACTTATCATCGCCCCCGGCGAAACATTTTCCTTTTGGAACGCTGTACGGGGCGCAGATCGGGAAACGGCCTATAAAAATGGATATGTTCTGTCCGATGGACGGCTCCAGCTTTTGCCGGGGGGCGGGCTGTGCCAAATGAGCAGCTTTTTGTACTGGCTGTTTCTGCATACCCCGCTGACTATCACAGAACAGCACACCCACGGAATTGACCTCCATCTCAATGTGCCCGGTATTCCCCAGGGCATCGACGCTGCGGTGGCCGAGGGCTGGCTGGATTTGAAGGTCAGAAACGATACCGCCCACACATTTCAACTCCTGGTTTCTGTTGACAGCCATAGCATGAAAGGTGTGGTGTTATCTGACACAAAGCTACGGTCTGTCTGTCAAAAACAAATTAGTTAAATCTCCGCATTATATTAGGATTTTCTTAGGAAATAAACAACTTCATATTAAAGTTCCAAGTGTCGCTGTCCAGTAAAATAAAAGCTGACAGGGGCACTTTTGCTCGACGTTTGAAAGGAGCTTTTTATGATGGAAGAAAAAATGATGCAAGTCCGTAACGACCACCCCCGCCGCAGTCAAAAGCGCCGCCGGAAGCGGTTTCCCTGGGGAGATATTGTGGCGACGCTGTTGGTGGTAGCTATTTGCGCCTACGTTTTTATGTCGTTTGGTGAAAAAACGCCCAATGAAGAAACGCCGGTAAGTGGCACATCTGCTCCGACCACGACCCAGGCGCAGGACAACGTGCAGGTTGGTATCTTGGCTGAAAACACGCAGCCTGCGGCCAGCGACACCGATTGGAATTTGGTGCTGGTGAACTATGAAACCGCCATCCCCGAAAACTACGAGATCAATTTGGTGGAGGTAGCTGGCGGCGAAAAGGTAGATGAACGCATCTATGATCCTCTGATGGAAATGCTGGAAGCGGCCAAAGAGGGGAATTGGGATCAGCTTCCGATGGTAGTGTCCGGCTACCGCACCCAGGCCAAGCAGCAGAAGCTCTTTGATGATAAGGTATCCAAATATCGAAGTGAAGGACACTCCAAGAGCGAGGCGGAAGAACTGGCAAAGCAGTGGGTGGCCGTTCCCGGATACAGCGAACACCAAGTCGGGCTGGCGGTGGACATCAACGGGGCCACCTATGACCTCTATTTCTGGCTTCAGGAGAACAGCTGGAAGTACGGTTTTATTTTCCGCTATCCCGGAAACAAAACGGAGATAACCGGCGTATCTGAGGAGGTCTGGCATTACCGCTATGTGGGCGTGGAGGCGGCCACAGAAATGGATGAGAAGGGCCTGTGTCTGGAGGAATATCTGGCGGAAAGGCAGGGGGAAGAATGAGCAGGTTGATGATCGCCGTCCTGTACGGCGGCTGTTCCCCGGAGTACGGGGTGTCCCTCCAGTCTGCCGCCGCCGTTCTCCGGCACATGGATCAAAGCCGGTATGAGCCGGTGATGGTGGGCATTTCCCAGGCGGGCGATTGGTTCCGCTACACCGGCCCGGTGGACAGTATTGAAAGCGACACTTGGCATAATGCGGAAACCTGTGTTCCTGCTGTCATGCGCCCTGATCGGAGCGCCCCGGCCCTCCTGGTGTTTGGGCCGGAAGGTATGCGGAACGTCTACCTGGACGCCGCATTCCCTGTCCTCCACGGTCGGAACGGAGAGGACGGGACGGTGCAGGGCCTCTTTGAGCTGGCGGGTGTCCCGCTGGTGGGCTGCGGTGTGCTGGCCTCGGCATTGTGCATGGACAAAGACCGCGCCCACAAGCTGGCCCAGGCCGCAGGGGTGGCAGTCCCCCGGTCTGCCGTTTTGGAGCGATGGATGGGCGTCACAGTCGCTATGGCCGAAGGGGAAACGCTGGGCTATCCGCTGTTCGTCAAGCCCGTCCGGGCTGGTTCCTCCTACGGGATCACAAAGGTCTTGGAGCGGGGCCAACTGCCCGCCGCCCTGGAGCTGGCCTTTGCATATGACGACCACGTTATTTTGGAAGAAGCTGTGCCGGGCTTTGAGGTGGGCTGTGCCGTCCTGGGAAGCGAAACTTTGACGGTGGGTGAGCCGGACGAGATCGAGCTGGCCGGAGGGTTTTTCAATTTCACAGAAAAGTATACCCTGGAAACCTCCGCCATCCATGTGCCCGCCCGCGTCCCGATGGAACAGCGGGAGCAGATCAAGGCCAATGCCAAACGGATATACCGGGCGCTGGGCTGTCAGGGCTTTGCCCGTGTGGATCAGTTTTTGACAACCGAGGGCAGACTGATCTTCAACGAGGTCAACACCATCCCCGGCTTCACCGCCCACAGCCGCTACCCCAACATGATGGAGGCGGCGGGGATGCCCTTTGAGCAGGTCATTTCCACTCTGATCGAACTGGCGGTGAAGCAATGACGGCCAGAAGCGCCTCCCGCTTGAAAGCGAAGAAATTTCCAGCTTTAGACGACTTCCGGCTGATCGCTGTGATCCTTGTGGTAGCCAATCACACCCGCTCCGCTGACGGCGAATTTCTCTGGCTGCTGACCGTCCTGCGCCGGGTATCTGTCCCATTCTTTATTATGGTCAGCGGCTATTTTCTGGCCCGTGGGAACTGGCGCTCCACGGGGAAATTTTTGACAAAGACGGCGATGCTCTACGGTGTGGGGGTACTGCTGTACCTGCCCTTGAACTGCTACGCCGGACAGCTATCGCCGGATTTTTTTCGCCGGGTGATCTTTGACGGCAGCTTTTATCACCTTTGGTATCTCCCCGCCCTGCTGCTGGGTACGCCCATCGCCTATTATCTGAGTCGCTTCAAGCCACAGGCGGCGATCCCGATTGCCGGGGCGCTGTATCTGATCGGGCTGGGCGGAGAGAGCTACTACGGCCTTGTATCAGGCATCCCCGTTCTCTCCACCTTTTACAATGGTATATTTCAAGTGTTTGACTAGAGCTTGTTTGAAAAATCAATATTGCACAAATCAAATAAAAGTGCGAAAATAGGGCCATGAAGCGATATGAATCGACAAAAGAACAATGGGAACGCGTGAAGAAGCTGTTTCCAGCAAAGAAGACGGGGAAACGTGGCCGACCTCGGAAAGATGATCGAAACATGCTCAATGGGATGCTTTGGATCGTCCGCAGCGGAGCA